>JACJOC010000085.1 GCA_014695345.1 Cyanobacteria bacterium FACHB-471 | reverse complement strand
TAGTCAACTTAGTCTGCGGCTTGATCGCGTACTGCCACCAACCCCAAAAGCCCTCTCTGCTCATTGACAACGCTTTGCCTGCTTTTGCTTAACCCGAACTGACGTTATTTACTCCTCTACTTGCAAATTGTTAACAATCTACAATTGTCAGTCAGCAATTAGTCTTTTATGCTGTGATGAACGCATTTAAGACTTTGCTTGTGGAAGCCAAATCGTCCTCCTTGACCGTGACTCCACGCAGCCTTGATCACCAGGCTGCGGATGTGATTCGTCAGCAGATTCTCAGTGGTTCCTTTCCACCCGGGCATCGGCTGATCGAAACTCAACTAGCTGAAGCGCTTGACCTGAGTCGAGGAACGGTGCGATCGGCGCTACAGCAGCTTACTTACGAAAATTTGGTGGTACAGCTGCCTTACAAGGGTTGGCTGGTGCCACCACTGCGATCGCAAGATGCTTGGGAGCTTTACACCCTACGGAGCGGGCTAGAAGGGTTGGCGGCGCGTCTGGCGGCTCTGGCGATCACACCAGAGAAAGCAATTTTGCTCAATCGGTCTTTTCAACAGTTAGTGGATGCGGCTCAACGGGGCGATCGCAACGCAGTTAATGAATTTGATTTTGCAATTCACAAAACCATCATTCAGTTAACAGAACATCGACGTTTGCAAGAGCAATACAAAATTATTGAGCAGCAGATCCGGCTCTACATTACCGCCTGTAATACGCTTCTGGAGTTTGATCTGTCAGAAATCGCTGACCAGCATCAATCGATGGTGAAAGCAATTTGTTGTGGAGATGCGACTTTGGCCCAGCAGATTGCTCAAGATCACAGTACTGCTGATGGCGAAACTTTAGTTAAATACCTGCAAGAACTGGAAGCCAAGAATTCAAAATAATGGGGGTGTCACGATGCTGGATTTTAGCCAGTATGAAGCATTAACGTTTGATTGCTACGGAACTATTATTAATTGGGAACAGGGAATTTTGGAGGCAATCAAGCCTGTTCTAGCTGCATACCAACTTGAGATAGATGACTCTCAAATTCTGGAGCTTTTTGCTCAGTTAGAAGGAGAAATTGAAGCAGGAGAATATCAGTCCTACCGCAGTGTTCTTGGACAGGTGATGCAGCAGTTTGGCGAGAAGTTGGGCTTTGTTCCGACTTCAGACCAGCTTGATTGTCTGGCTAATTCTATTCAAAACTGGCAGCCTTTTCCAGATAGCATTGATGCACTAAAACGTCTAAAGCAACAGTTTAAATTGGTAATTATTTCTAATATTGATGACGATCTGTTTGCTTTCACGACAAAACGTTTAGGCGTCCCGTTTGATTTTGTGATTACGGCTTTTCAAGCCAAAAGCTATAAGCCTTCAACGCACAATTTTGAATTTGCGTTTGAGAAAACAGGCATTCCGCGTGACAAGATTTTGCACGTCGCGCAAAGCATTTATCACGATATCGTGCCTGCCAAAGCGTTGGGATTATCAACTGTCTGGGTTAATCGTCGCCATGACCAAGCAGGGTTTGGTGCAACGCTGCCAGCTAGCAGTCAACCAGATTTAGAAGTACCGAATTTAGAAACGCTGGCAAAGCTGGCGGAAGGTACAGCTTAGTTTCTGGGTTAGCTCCAGAGGCTAAGACTTGCTAGCAGCACGGGTTACACTTTTCTAACCCAGCCTACAAGAGCTACTTACCCTGTTACCCCTTCACTCACCCACCCCTCTACAACACAGACTCGTTGTCGCAGCAGTTTCTTCACCTCTTCGTTTAGCTTTTGGCGAACCGTTGACCCAGCAATACCTGTCATCGGCATATCATGTGACTGCTGAAATTGCATCACTGCTCGAATCATTCGGGGACCATAAAATTCGTTGATTGGAAGTTGGGCATTGATGGTCAGATTAAGGCTGTGCTGTAAGTTGCGGATCAGTTGTCTGGCTCTTTCACAGGTTGGCTGATCGACCTTTCCGGTAATCGGTAAGCCAAACTGAGCCTGAAATTCTCGAACGGCTGCTTCGGTATACAAATCAAGCAGATTGCCATGATTGCCGCTAAGCCCGTCTGGACCGAGGCTATAGCCAAGATTGTGGAGCATCGTCTTGAACTGACTGATTGAATAGGTCATTGCAGAAATTCCTTGACACGGGGCTATTTGCCAGGAGATTTACCGATCGCTCTTCATAGGGGCGGATTCCTGACTGTTCTTTAATTTGCTTCAGCCTAGTGTGCCAAGGGGCGATCGCACCTCCCACCGCTGTATCACCCACCAGAGTGATTCTGGTTCACTCGGTTATTTCTCTGTTACTTCTAGGGCTCATGCCAAAATCTTCTCTCGCTTTTAAGCTGTCTCAGGCTACGGTTGGTTTCGCGGCAATTGCTTTGGCGGCAGTGCTTTGGGCGATCGCTGCAACTGTTGCTAGTAGTTTGTTTCAAGCAGGAGTCAGCCCGCTTGAGCTAGCCATGTTGCGGTCTGTCATCGCCGCTATCGGTTTGGGAATTGTCCATCAATGGCAACCTCGACCCAAGTTAGGCAACTGGCAGATTTTGGCGTTAGGGATATCGTTAGCTTTGGTTACGCTTGCTTATTACATTGCAATTGAGCGCTTAGCAGTGGCGATCGCCGTGGTGATTCAATACACGGCCCCAGCGCTGATTGTAGTTTGGGCAATGCTTAAGAACCGAAAAGCGCCTGCTCTATCTGTGACAATCGCGTTGATTGCAGCGATCGCCGGGGTTGTCCTAATTTCAGAACTGCCAGCCGGAGACTTTGAGCTAGACGGATTGGGGCTATTCATGGCTTGTCTGAGTGCGCTGTTCTTTGCTTCCTACACTCTGCTGAGCGAATCTGTTGTTGCCACCTACGGTGCTGTAGGCGTGATGTTTCGAGCCTTCACGGTTTCGAGCCTATTTTGGATTGCGTTTCAGTTCACCCAAGGAGTGCCAGAAGCGCTTTTTGTCCCAGACCATTTATGGAGTGTTTTATTCGTTGGCATTGGTGGCACCCTAATTCCCTTTTCCCTCTACTGCTGGGGAATTGAACAGGTGCAGTCAGAGCGAGGGGCGATCGCTGCTACCCTGGAGCCTCTAGCCGCTGCTATTTTTGCCTGGATTGGACTAGGGCAAACGCTATCAGTCTTGCAAATTTGGGGAGGAATATTGGTTCTGATGGCAGTAGTTTCGCTCCAAATAAAACATCAGCAATCCTAATTATCGCGTATGCCTTTAGGAGGAAATACGGGAAATTCATCGCTATATTTATGTAACTTCTAATTTCTAATAATGGGATGAGTTCCAAAAGGTAAATTTAATGAAATCCTGATAACCCTAATAGATAGTTGCAGGTTTGGATTTTATCCTTTGAAGAGTTTCTTAAACGCCAAGCAGAATTTTTGTAACGTGGCGGTTATGAAGAGGTATGAAAAGTTCAAATTGTCGCCCCAACAGTTTCAGGAGGCTAACATTCAGCAGATAGGTCCGAATGGACCGGAGGTTTTGCTCAAATACTGCGTCCTCACAGAAACATTCGATACTTTCAAACTCCTGATATGTGGCAATTGATGTATTTATCTGAACTAAATTCTAAAAAATATTTCTTCGTTGAAATATTTTGAAAAATAGCTTGAAAATGATCTTCTCAATAGCTAAAAAAAACAAAAGCTGTGAAGTATGGAATATTTGGCTATAACAGATTAACCGAGGGATTTCTATGCATTTACTAGAAGGAAATCGATGACCGGACTGCCAGCTATATTTTTTGTAGCGTACCGGATTTAGTATGAAATCATCACAAAATTATGTCCTAATATTAGGTCGGCCCTCTGATGATCTTCAGATGCTACAGGCGTTACTGGAGCATCTAAGTTGTCCTATGGTCTTTGCAAGTTCTATAGATCAGGTTGTCGCAAAAGTTAGCCAGATGTCTCCTTACCTGGTCATTTTGGCAGGAGATGGACAAAACTGGTCACAGGCTTTGGTGAAAGACCTGCGAGATGCCGCCAACACTTGCGAAACTACCATTGTGGCGCTGACAGACTGCAATGCGCCAAGCTGGGTGCACCAAGAAGAAAATCCGGGAGTCGATGGGTTTCTAGTCAAGCCGATCAGCAGAGATGTTTTGACTTCACTTGTTCAATCTGCTTGGGCACGTCAGACTTACTGTTCTACCAGCTATGCAAGCTGAGGCGGTGTAAGCTAAGGTTTATGCCTCTTGCCCCATTCTTACCCTTTATCTATCAGGTTTTAAGTCCAACTTTTCCAGGTTGTCTGTGGGCTGGAAGCGCGACCTCTCCAGCGATCGCCCTCAGTTTTGACGATGGCCCTCACCCTCAACACACACCACAACTGCTTGAGGTGTTGGATCATTATCAAATTCCTGCAAGTTTCTTTTGGTTAGGGGTTTGTGTCAATCATTCCCCTGAGATTGCACGAGCCACTTATCAGCGCGGTCACTGGCTCGGTCTGCATGGCTATACGCATCGTTCCTTTCCCCGCTTATCTGCGCTTGAACTGAAACAAAGCCTGGAACAAACCCAGATGGCGATCGCCCATGCCTGCCAGCTGGAAATGTCCTACGTACAGCGGCAGATTCGAGATGTTCGCCCGCCGAATGGGCTGTTTACCCCCCAAACGCTGACATACCTGCGGCAATGGAACTACCGCCCCGTGATGTGGAGCGTTGTGCCAGAAGATTGGGTGCAGCCCGGAGTTGAAGTTGTGATTCAGCGAGTGTTACAACAAACTTGCAACGGATCGGTAATCGTGCTGCACGATGGGCATCATGGAGGAGTGGATGTGGCAGCGATCGCCGCTCAAATTATTCCTCGCTTATTGCAAGCAGGTTATCGCTTTGTTACCGTTGATCAGCTTTGGCAACAGCGACAACTTTAAAGGAATCCCTTCTAGCTATTTGAAAATTTCACCCAAAACCCTAACTAGGCATTTATACTGAACATGTAGATCCGTTAACAATCATTTACTAATAAGAATAATTCATTGCAAAAGCTGTGTTCTATCGGATTTGCTCAAGCATAAGTCAGAGTATTTCACCTGTTGACTGTCTCGTCGGGTTTTGCTTTCACAGATTACACCGCTAGAAAAAACAGAAAATCTCTATTGTGTTGCCTCCAGTTTTAGACGAAGGAGCTATCTCTCCCTTCAAGTTTTGGTTTAACGACAAGATTCAGCACGGGATGTACTTCCGGAGCGAATTGTTTTATCGGCTGCACACCGTAGGGATTGAGCATCGAGCGCGACTATACCATTACGCTTGCAGGTTAGCGCGTCACGATGCAGTTATCGTCACCGCATCGGATGCAGACTGTAGTGTCTGGGTTAGCCTCCGTAGCCCCAGCATCACTGCCCTCAGCTTGCGGAGTGAACTCTTTCCCCCTCTGATCGATGTTCTACAAGAGGGCACCGACAACTGAGGGAGTTCTAGAAGCGGCGATCGCATCTTCGCAGTAGTCAGATAAGAAAGCAGTGCGGTAACCGTCACGCGTCCAAAGAATAGGGAAGAAGTTTTCATCCATCGTGGTTTCCCCGACTCGCTTGTAGCGTCCGTAAATGTAGCCCGCACCCGTCGGCTGAAACCGTGCCTCAGAGCTAAGCGTGTGAACGCCCAAGCTGCGTCTGACGCGATCGCTGCGATAGTTTTTGCCAGACCCGTGCCAGATTTTGCCGTGATGAATCACGCAGCTTCCTGCTGAAATTTCAATCGGCACAACTTGAGGATTGCTCACCCCTACCGCTGCCGCTGCTCGTTCCATTGCCGAGCGATAGTGACTTGTGGGTGCGTGAAATTCTCCTAGCTCAGTCATTAAGCCCCATTTGTGAGAACCGGGCACGTACTCAATCGTGCCAATATCGGCGCTGGTGTCGTCTAGCGCAATCCAGCAGGTGATCATCTCGGTTGGCTCGATGTAGCTGATGTAAGTCGCGTCTTGATGCAGAGAAACTTCTTTGGCTCCGGGAGGCTTGACCCAGATGCTATCTTGACCGATGCGGGCACCGGGCCAACCCGCTAAAGTTGCGGCGAGTCGCCCAATTTCGCCAGAGAGGGCAACGCTGGCGATCGCTAAATCGCTCTTCCAGGCATTACAGATTTCGCGGGTCACGTCAGGTAGGCTCAGTCCCGGTCGCCAGTGCCACTCATCGGGATAAATACCCGTCTCAAAGTTGCCATGAAATAGAGGATCAAGGCGATCGCCCAGCCGCTTGACCAAATCCGCGTCAATTAGATTTTCGACCACCAAAAAACCGTCTTCTTGAAAGCGATCGATTTGCTCCTGACTAATCTGAATCGGTTCACGGCTCATTAGCGCTACCCCTGGATGAAAATCTTCAGAAGCCTGTTATAACAAGATGCAGATTGAGGGATTGTAGCTTCAGTCACGCTTCCCTTCAGAGCAACAGGCAAGAATTCTGATCTAGTAAGCAGTGGGGTGAGCAGATGGGTTTCAGTACGGTTCGACCGGGGCAGTTGGCGATCGCCGCCAGTGATTTTGATGCTCGTCCAATGAGCTATATAGATGGCGATCGGCGCTTAGGCTATGAACCGGATGTCGCTCGTGCCGTTTGTCAAAAGCTCGGACTAGAACCCGTCTGGTTTAATTTACCAATGGCAGACTTTTACCCCAGCCTGCAAACCGGAAAATACGATGTTGTCTGGTTTAACCAGGCAATCACGCCAGAACGCAAAGCTTGGGCAGATTTCACTCAGCCCTACGGCATCTTTGACGAAGCAGTGATTGTCAGAGCCGACAGTACCGCCACTTCTCCAACAGCTCTGACTGGGCTGCGTGTTGGCGGTTTGGCAGACAGCACAAATTTGGCTCTAGCCGAAACCTTCCCCAATGTTCAGATTGTCCCATTTCCTGGCAGCGACAAAGTTCTGCCCGAAATGCTAGAGGCATTACGTCAGGGCAAAATTGATGCCCTGATCGATGATGAACTGGTGCTACTCGTCGCTGTCGAAGAAGACCCAACGCTGCGAATTGCCTTTAGCATTCCAACCCAAGTACCGTTTGGGATTGCCGTTCGTCCAGGACAACCCGAACTGCATGGGGCGATCGCCCAAACCCTGACAACTCTGCTCCACGACGGCACTCTGGCTAGCCTCTGGTCAAAATGGATTCCCTGGAAACCTTTTCCATTGGCTGACTAGATGCTTCATCCCAAACCCGCTTCTTCAACGGCGATTGAGAAATCGGCTTGCTAATGAGATAGCATCGCCAATGTCTACGTCGCGATCGCCATCACTATCTAAAAACGTACTCAAAACCGAGTTAGAACCTCCGCCACTTGCCTGGGAACCCTGCTTATTCGCTCCACTTTGCAGAAGCTGAAGCACAATCGGAATCAGCGTCGGCAGCATTGCCAAAATTGTCTCAGCGTTAATCCCTGTTTTTTGGGAAATAGCTTGAGCTACCTGCTGCTGTTGGGCCGGTGAAAACAGTGCTTGAACCGCTGCTGCATTGGGAGAAGTGCCGCTATATTGATTCACAATCGCTTCAGCATTTGACCGTCCGCCTGCTGCCTGCTGCTGTTGGAGTGCTGAACGGACATACCCGCCCACAGTAGACAACAAGGTTTGAGTCTGCGATGAATCAACGCCCTGATTATTCGACAGTTGCTGCACTGTATTGATAATGCTGCCAAGCTGTGACGGATTAGCCTGTTGATTAGGATTATCGATCGCACTCACAATCTGATCAAAAAGTCCCATACTTCTACTTCCTATAACGAAGACTCGACTCCAGATTAGCCTCTTGAGTCACCACGGACAAAGCAGGAATTCTTAACCGTATTACGATACAAAGAAGTGTGTTAGCGATCGCAAGAACCAATTCTCCCTGTACAAGAAAACATCAGCATTAGAAGCACAGACACTCTAAGTTTGACTGCATGGCGCGATATGCACTGATTGTCGGAATTACTGAGTATAGCCATTTACCCAGGCTGAGCAAAGCCGCACAGGATGCAGAGGCGATCGCTCTAGCTGTTGAGTTCAAGCTGATCAAGTTTTGTTAGGCTGCTCCAGCAGGTATTATGCTGCTGGAATGTAACGCCTTCAAGCGATTTGAAGGGTTCTCGGTTCAGGGATAGATTCACCTTCTGCTTGCCAATCTTCCAAGTACATCTCAATAACTTCTTCACCCTTATGAATGACTTCCTCACGAGTTTTACCGTGAGTGCAAGGCATCACAACAAGATCGGAAAATTCTGGAATTGTAACTAGGAAAAGCTGATCCTCATCAGACTATTGAATAATCATGCTGTATCGACTCATGAATCCCTGTCCTCCTCCCTCAACTCTTCTAATGCAGCAAGTAACTGTTCTAGTTGTTTTTCCAGATAGAGTGGTACATCGTCTCCATCCTTCCCTGGGATTGTCAACGTTTTTCTAAGCAAAGGGTGTCGCCAACGTTCATGGCTCCCTTTGCCACGCTAAACTTTTGTCGTGACAACAGCTTGTTCATTTATGACGACAGCAAATCCTGGTGCTGCTACATATTCAATGCAACAAAATGTAGATCTAGTGGGTTACGCTGGCGCTAAAACGCACTCTACAGAATTTTACTGATTGCAGGGGTTTCACATGGCTTACACCTCCTCCAAAACGATTACGTTTGAGGACTTCCTCGCTCAATATGGCGACAACCCTCGCTACGAACTCGCTGACGGAGAATTATTGACATGGAACCAACTGGTCCTCACGAAACCGTTGGCGGTAAACTAGCAACCCAAATTGGCATTGCTATCACGGCTGCACGATTTCCCTGGTTCATTCCTCGTACTTGCCTGATTCGCCCTTTTTCTGATATCGCCACTGCTCGTCGCCCTGACATTGTGGTACTCGACGAAACTGTTTTGACCAATGAGCTTCTGTGGGAACAAGAACCTGTGATTACGCTATGGGCGCTCGATCAAGCTCGTCGCTGAAATTGTCAGCACAAACTGGGAAACGGATTATGCCCGAAAAGTTGAAGAGTACGCGCTTCTAGGAATTCCTGAATATTGGATTGTAGACTATCGCGGTTTAGGTGGTGGTGTTGCGTTCATTGGCAAGCCCAAGCAACCCACCTTTACGGTTTGTCAGCTCATCGGTGAAGAGTACCAGCAGACGCAATATCGCCTCGGTCAACTTATTCACTCTCCCCTTTTACCCAATCTTCAGCTACGGCTAGACGATATTCTCCCCCGTTAGTTTGGCGGCCGACGTACTCTTTCTATGCCTTCAATTTCTCTTCAAAAATAGGGCACGCTCCGCCTCTCTGCGCCGCACCAATCCTTGCAGTACCCTACCACCGCCTTTATTCCAAAGCAGCAGTTGATCCGCTGCGCCCTGATAGTTGCGTTGGTTAAGCAGCTTGAGCAGAGTCGATCGCTGAAATGCGCCAATGCCTACGTTGAAAGCAAAGCAAACTAAAGCACTGAATTGATTTGACGTAAGAGGCACTTTGACCATGTCACTGACTGCCCTCTCAAACCGCACTAGATCGCGCTGCAATAGGTCTTCGCCGCCTTGTTGGGTGATGCGATCGCCCATTCTCACTCCCAACGTAGACCCATAGCCAATCGTCGGCACCCCCGCCGGACAAATATAAGCTTGGGGTCTGAACCCCTCAAAATGCTTAATCATATCCAACCCAGCCCGGTTGATTTTGCCAGAAGTGCCAGAAGTTGGTGGGGGAGGTTGGGGTGGCTCAACCCCTTCAATCAAACAATGCCCTTTGTAGACATACCAGACGCTAGCATTGTTTAAAATTGGACCTTCAAAGCAAACCTTGATATGTCCCTGAAGGTTCTCCCCCGGCACCTCGTAGGCGTAAGAGTGTAAGAAAATTCGACAGGGTGGTTTGGCAACTTTTTCGTTGGCAGCTAGCGCTTCTGCGAGCACTGGACGCCGCTTTAACAAGGTCGGTTTAGTAATTCTAAGCACCAGGGGTGGCTTTTCAGGCACCGGAGCAGGACTATTCTCAGTTCCTTCGATCAAGGAATGCTCCTTCGGCACGTACCAAACGCTAGAACCTTTGTATGGACCTGCGAGAAAGATTTTGAAGTGATTTTGCAGGTTTTCCCCTGGTACAGACTCCGCGTAGGATTCCAGCGGAATTCGGCAGGGTCCCTTGTCAACCGTCTCACTAACCGTAAGCTGATCCAACGGAGCAATGCGGCGTTTTAACACAGTTGGACGGGTGATTCTAAGGACCAGAGGAGTTGTAACGTTTGCCATAGGTAGAGCCAAGAATATGCTGTCATTTTAATCACACTTCACCGAGATGGAAAAGCATGGTGAGAATATAGGCTTTTAGGGTGGGGTGAGATACATTTTATAAGCTGTCATTCGTCGCTGGTTGTGTGTAGGGCTGGAATATAACCGAGCACCCAGGACTGATGACCAGTGACCCACACCCAACCTTCATTCAAAAATTTTGTAGGTTTATGACACGACTAGTTGTAGCGACGGGTAATCCTGGCAAGCTCAAGGAAATGCAGGCATACCTGACTGGGCTCGATTTGGAGCTAGTCCTAAAGCCAGCAGAATTAGACATCGAAGAAACGGGGGAGACATTTGCTGAAAATGCCTGTCTGAAAGCATCACAAGTTGCAAAGGCGGTGGGAGAATGGGCGATCGCCGACGATTCTGGTTTAGCGGTCGATGCTTTGAATGGCGCACCGGGGTTATATTCTGCTCGCTATGGCAACTCTGACTCCGATCGGATTGAGCGATTGTTATCTGAATTAGGGGATACGCAAAGTCGACAGGCTCAGTTTATTTGTGTAGTGGCGATCGCCCGTCCTGATGGCTCAATTGCCGTGCAAACCGAAGGCATTTGTCCCGGAGAAATTCTTCATGCCCCTCGTGGCACGGGCGGGTTTGGCTACGATCCAATCTTTTACGTGCCAGGGCAGCAAATGACCTTTGCCGAGATGCCGCCTCAAACCAAACACGCGATCAGCCACAGAGGGCTAGCTTTTCAGCAGCTATTGCCAAAGCTATCGCAAGGCGGGACAGACTTTTTTGAGCAATATGAGCAATAGATGCGAGACACGATATACAAGAGGTAGCTTTATGGTTTATGCTTAGAAGCTGGAACCGGTAGCTAGCTTGTCAGAGCAATTCGAAAAGTTAGCTGGTGGTATTCAGACCTGCGGATGTGGCGGAATTGGTATACGCGCACGTTTGAGGGGCGTGTGGCTTTGCCTTGCGAGTTCGAGTCTCGCCATCCGCATTACCAAAACTTTCAATACGTCTCCGAAGATCAGGGCCAGCAAACTGGGAAGCTAGATCATCGGATTGTGATTTCGATCTGTAAGTTCTCCGCGAGAGGATTTATGATGAATAGGAAGATAAAGTTTTGTAAACAAAATTGACTCAAGCCTTTCAACCGACCAGAGGTACAGCGGTTTCTACCGCGTGGCACAAGCTCGACTCTTCATGGCAAGGAGATGAAGTGGTCGTGCAGCGAGGACTTCCCCATGAACAACTGGCACCCGCCTGGCAAATGTTGCTTTTGGGTGACGGTTCACCAACTCGGCACCTACAGTTGTTGACGGGTGAGCCAACCGAGGTAGACGTGATTGACATGTCTCTGATTGGCAACGACTTAGATCAGGCCCCTGACTTAATTCAAAGAGTTCCGGGTCCACGCTTGCGCCGTCAGGTTTGGCTACGAACGGCATCTGGGCAGCGGTTAGCCTATGCCACTTCCTGGTGGGAAGCAAGCCACGTAGATGAATATTTGCAAAATCGATCGCTACCCATTTGGGCAAGCCTAACTCGCCTGCGAACAGAGCTACATCGCGATGTGCAGGGAATTCATTATGGTTACTCAACTGCTCTAGAACTCGCTTTTGAGCAGAAAGGTCCTTTTTGGGGTCGTTACTACCTGTTTTGGCATCATGGGCAGCCACTAACGCTAATTTACGAAGTTTTTTCGCCCTATCTAGCGAAATATTTGGGCAATATGCGAAGCGGCAGTGGCTCTAACTCCCTCTAACCAGTTCAAAACAGTCCTCGTTCAGAGATTTTCTGGAAGAGAGGCAGAAAATGCTGTATTCAAATGGGCCCTACAGCGTTAGGAGTTGTTTGTGTCCGTGGAGTACTTTTAAGAGTACTTTTTAGAAATATTATTTTCTGAATAGTCCGGATTCGGAGAAGGGCTCTGCGTTGTGCCAGTTTTGTCTAGACGTGTATCTGGGCAATCTATCAGAGCAACACATTGAGACTTACAGTCCTTTTCTATCTAGACCTACCTTTAGGAGGCTGGGAAGTCTTTTATAACTCTAAATTGGGTAGGTTGAGCGCTTTAAGTTACATCTGTTGCACTCTATCCTCCTTACTTATTCACTTCCTTCATTTCCTGACATTCACCTACTGAGATTCATATTGTTTCCCCATGCCAAACGGTTCTCGTTAGATCGATTTGGCTATTTCGTGCTTACCTTGCCACTAATTCATTGTTGAGATAATGACCGCGAAAGAAAGGAGGCGAACGATTGATCTGGGTGCTACGACTGCCCATTTGCTGCAAACATTAACGCTTTCGATTGGGGCTTCTCCCGATTTTGAAACAGCACTCGAAGTTGTTTTGCAGCAGGTTTGTCGGCTCACAGATTGGGCCTTTGCAGAAGCCTGGATTCCTGATGTTAAAGCAGAGGTGCTGACCTGTAGCCCAATTTGGCATAGCAGCAACACGTCTCAGGCAATCCTCCAGTTTCGGGAGTTTAGCGAAACGCTGACTTTTCCATCAGGAGTAGGGTTACCAGGTCGGGTTTGGAGTAGCCAGCAGCCAGAGTGGGATTCTGATGTTTCCTGGCAGACTGAAACTGCTTTTCCACGGGTGGAGTTGGCGATCGCCGCTGGCTTAAGGTCAGGTTTAGGAATTCCAGTCGTTGCAGATGGACGAGTTCTTGCTGTGCTGGTGTTTTTTATGCAAGATTCTCGGCAGGAAGACTGGCAGTTAGTGAAGCTGGTGCGGGCGATCGCGGCTCCTCTGGGAATGTTGATGCAGCTCAAGCAAACCGAAAAGAATCTTCAAGAGAAAGAAGAATTTTTGCGTTTGCTGTTGGACAATATTTTTCCAAAAATTTTCTGGAAAGATCGAAACTTTGTTTATCAGGGCTGTAATCGTAAATGGGCGGAGGCACGAGGAATAAGCGACCCCAAAGATGTTGTGGGCTTAACGGATTACGATTTTCCCTCCTTGACGGAAGCAGCAAGCTACGTTGAGGAAGACCGTCAGGTGATAGAAACAGGCACCCCAATATTGCGTCTGGTTGAATCTGAAATTTGTCTGGACGGACAGCAAATTTGGCAAGAGGTCAGCAAAATTCCAATTCGCAATGCGGCAGGTGAAGTGATCGGGCTACTGGGAACGATCGAAGACATCACCGAGCGTTGCAGAGTTGAGGAGGCATTGAAACAGGCTGAGCAAAAATATCGCAGTATTTTTGAAAATGCCGTTGAAGGAATTTTTCAATCTTCGATTGATGGTCAGTATCTGACGGTTAACCCAATGCTGGCTCGGCTCTACGGTTATGACTCGGTGGAGCAGTTAACCAATAGCCTTACGGATATTCAGCATCAACTCTATGTCAATCCTGATCGCCGCACTGAATTTATCCGGTTGTTGCAAGAGCAGGATGTTGTGCGCGGGTTTGAATCTGAAATATATCGACGAGACGGCAACAAAATTTGGATCTTAGAGAACGCACGGGCGATTCGAGATGCGGAAGGACAACTGCTGGGCTGTGAAGGCACCGTAGAGGATATTACCGAGCGCAAACGGGCTGAGGTTGCGCTGCATCGGCGCGATAGTTTGCTTCAAGGTGTTGCAGATGCAACGCACTATTTGCTGACCAACTCAGACTGTGAACAGGCGATCGCCCAATCTCTCACTGCTTTGGGCACTGCGGCTCAGGTTGACCGGGTTTATATTTTTGAGAATCATGCTCATCCTCAAACGGGTGAAACTGCTATAAGTACTCGGTTTGAGTGGACTCGCTCAGAGATTCCTCCAATTTTGCATCAGTCACGCTGGCAAAATTTGCCCTACATCAGTTCTGGGCTAGGTCGCTGGTATCGAACCCTGGCAGCGGGTCAGTCAATCGCCGGAATCGTCCGCTTTCTCCCCCCAGCAGAGCAAAAGCTGCTGAGCCGGGAGAAGATTCTATCTATGCTGATGGTGCCGATCTTTGTGGAGGAAAAGTTTTGGGGCTACATCGGGCTAGATGATTGCCACTCAGAGCGAGAATGGTCAAAGAATGAAGAGTCGATCTTGATGGCGATCGCTGCCAGCATTGGAGCCGTTTTGCAGCGCCGTTGGACAGAAGATATGATTCGCTATCAAGCGTTTCATGACTTGCTGACGGGCTTGCCCAACCGCATTTTATTTGGCGATCGCCTGGAGCAAGCGATTACCCAGGCACAACTGCATCAAAGCATGATCGCGGTGATGTTTCTCGATCTAGATCGGTTCAAAACCATCAATGACACCCTGGGACATGCGATCGGTGACCAGCTTCTCCAAAACTCTTCCCAGCGTTTGATTAGTTGTATCAGGGAAAGCGATACTGTTGCCCGGTGGGGAGGTGATGAGTTCACTCTGCTGTTGCCCCAAGTGACCTGTGCTGAAGATGCTGCTCAGATTGCTCAGCGCATTCTTGAGGTGATGCAGCCAGCTTTTAACCTGGAAGGACACGAACTTTATGTGACTAGCAGTATTGGCATTGCGATTTCTCCCCAAGATGGTACAGATGCCCAATCGCTACTCAAAAACGCGGATGCTGCGCTGTATCGCGCCAAAGATCAGGGACGCAACAATTACCAGTTTTATACGGCGGCGATTAGCTCTGAGGTGTCTGAGCTGCTGATTCTAGACAACAGCCTGCATCGTGCGCTTGAGCGGCAAGAGTTTGTCATCTACTACCAGCCTCAGATCAATGTTTGCACAGGCCAAATCACCCAAATGGAAGCGCTGCTGCGGTGGCAGCATCCGGATTTAGGCATTATTCCTCCTCAAAAATTTATTGGCTTGGCAGAAGAAAATGGCTTGATTATTCCGATTGGAGAATGGGTGCTGCAAGTTGCCTGTGCTCAGTGTAAAATTTGGCAGACAATGAATTTAGCCCCAGTTCGGATGGCTGTTAACCTTTCGGTACGCCAGTTTCAACAGCCTCAACTGACAGAGAAAATCATGCAGGTTCTCCAGACTAGCGAACTCAGTCCTGCACTGCTTGAGCTAGAAATTACTGAAACTGCAGCTATGGGAAATATCGACTTCAGTATCGGTATGCTGCATGAGCTGAGGGCAATGGGAGTTCGCATCTCAATGGATGATTTCGGCACAGGCTATTCGTCGCTTAGCTACCTGAAGAAATTTCCGCTCGATGCACTCAAAATCGATCGCTCTTTCATTCAAGATCTGACAGACAATCCCGAAGATGTTGCCATCATCACGGCGGTCATTGCGTTAGGGCAAGGACTCAAGCTGTCAGTCGTGGCGGAAGGGGTGGAGACTGAGAGCCAGATGAACTGCTTGCGATCGCTCCACTGTCAGGAGATGCAAGGCTATTGGCTCAGTCCACCCCTAGATGCTCAAGCTGCCACCCAATTCCTCCAAACGCACCTGCAAACTGCGCCCTAGAACTGTCGCCCTAGAACTGTCGCAAAAATCTCAGGTCGCTGGTGTACAGACGGCGAATGTCATCTAACTGGTGCAGCACCATTGCAAACCGCTCAACGCCAAAGCCTGCCGCAAACCCTGTATAAACTTCGGGGTCGTAGCCCACAGCCTTCAGCACGTTTGGGTCGACCATGCCGCAGCCCAACACCTCTAGCCAGCGACCCCGCCACCGCACGTCCACCTCAGCAGATGGCTCTGTGAATGGGAAAAAGCTAGGGCGAAAGCGAATCTCTACATCACCAAACATCGACTCCAGGAAGATTTTGATCGTGCCCTTCAGGTCAGTGAAAGTTAGCCCTTCGTCAACAGCCAAAATCTCGAGCTGATGAAACACGGCAGAATGAGTGGCATCAACCGTATCTCGCCGATAAACACGCCCCGGAGCCGCCACCCGAATGGGCGGATCATTGGCTTCCATATAGCGAATTTGCACCGATGAGGTATGGGTTCGTAGCAGATTGCCATCGGGTAGGTAAAAGGTATCCTGCATGTCACGGGCAGGATGGTCAGCAGGAGTGTTCAGCGCTTCAAAGTTATAGTAGTCGGTTTCCATTTCCGGGCCTTGGGCTACGGTATAGCCCAAACCCACCAGCACATCTAGCGATCGCTCAATCGTACTAGTCAAGGGATGGATATGTCCCTGCGGTATATACACCCCTGGCATCGTTACATCCAGGGTTTCAGTTTCCAGTTGGGCTTCAATTTGAGCTGCTTGCAGGGCTGTCCGTCTCTGCTCAAGGGCTGCTTGCAGCGCTTCCTTGACTTCGTTCGCCAGAGCCCCAATGCGGGGACGCTCCGCCGCATCCAGTCTGCCCATATTGCCCAATACCTGAGGAAGCTGTCCCTTTTTGCCCAGATATTTAATCCGCAGTGGCTCAAGTTGCTCCAGGGTTTCGGCAGTGGCGATCGCCTGCTGAGCTTCTTGGCGCAAAGTTGCTAGTTGAGACTCAAGCTCGCTAAGCTGTGTGGTCATGCTCGTAATGGTCTAAGGTAATCGTCAAAATAGTCATGCAGACAAGGGCTGGGATACGATGCCAGCATACCTCAGTCTATCTCTTTAATTATCACAAGTGACTGCATGAACCTGCTGATTAGTAATGACGACGGCATCTTTGCCCAAGGCATTCGTACCCTCGCAAATACCCTAGCAGCCGCTGGGCATCAAGTTACAGTCGTTTGTCCCGATCGCGAACGCTCAGCCACTGGGCACGGCTTGACCATTCATGACCCCATTCGGGTAGAGGCAATTGATTCAATTTTTCACTCAACCGTGAGAGCCTGGGCTTGTTCAGGCACCCCCTCTGACTGCGTCAAGCTAGCCCTGGGAGGACTAATGGACAGCCCCCCTGAGATCGTTTTGTCAGGGATCAATCATGGCTCTAACTTAGGAACGGATGTGCTTTATTCCGGTACAGTCTCTGCTGCAATGGAAGGACTGATAGAGGGGATTCCCAGCATCGCTTTTAGTCTAGCTAGTTCTTCTACTCAAGACTTTCAGCCTGCTGCGAATTTTGCTCAAACCCTAGTCGATCGCATCTCCAGACAACCCTTGCCTTCCGCTATGCTGCTCAATGTCAATATTCCAGCAGTTCGTCAGCAAGACATTATCGGGGTTGCACTGACTCGTCAAGGAATCCGCCGCTATTTCGATACGTTTGAAAAGCGGATCGATCCTAGAGGCAAAACCTATTACTGGCTGGCTGGAGAGCTAATCGAAGAAATTTCTGAACCGGATCAGATAACTACAATGGCGGGTGTACCTGACCTTAATCTAGAGTGGGCAAATCAAACCATGACTGATGTACAGGCAATTCGTCAAAATTACATCACAGTCACACCACTCCAGTACAACTTAACGTGTAAGCTAGGACTAGCAAATTTGAAGGATTGGCAGCTAAATTTTTTCAAAAATCCCTGAATCGGGTGATTGATTTAGTAGATATTATGAGTTCTCAAGATTGATAGTGAGAAAACAGTCTAAACTAGAAGCAGTAGGCAGCAGTCCGACCGGGTTAAAGTACCTGTCTGCTGGTTTAGAAACCTTGGGCGTGGGTGCTTCGTAAAGTTTTCTACCAATCTGCAACAGAGGTTATGTTCCCAGGGCAGTGTCTACAAGATCTGGGTTAACTAGGATTTAAGGTTGTGGACGCTTGGAATCGAAACTCATCTTTTGAGACTCGGTGGAATCCAGAAAGAGATACTCATGTCTAACATGCAAGACCAATTTACAGTTCATTTCTGGGGTGTGAGAGGAAGCATTGCCTGCCCAGGGGCAGAGACGGTACGCTATGGCGGCAACACGTCTTGTGTAGAGATGCGGGTTGGTGGTCATCGCCTCATTTTTGACGGCGGAACGGGTCTGCGAGTGTTAGGGCAAACCCTTCTCCGAGAAATGCCGCTTGAAGCGTACATGTTCTTCACCCACTCGCATTGGGATCACATTCAGGGGTTCCCGTTCTGCGTCCCAGCTTTTATTAGGGGCAATCGCTTTCACATCTATGGAGCGGTCGCTCCCAATGGTTCCACGATTGAGCAGCGGTTAAACGACCAGATGCTTCACCCCAACTTTCCGGTGCCGCTGCAAATAATGGGGGCTGAGCTGGAATTTAACGATATTGCGGTGGGCGAGCCCGTCCAGATTGACGATATTCTCGTCGAAAACGCACTGCTCAATCACCCCGGTGAGGCAGTCGGCTATCGAGTGAACTGGCGGGGCTGTGTGGCAGCTTATGTTACCGATACTGAACATTTCCCCGATCGCCTCGATCCGAATGTCCTGTGGCTGGCGCACGAAGCCGACATTTTGATTTACGACGCAACCTACACCGATGAGGAATATTACTCTGAGAAGTCGAGTAAGGTTGGCTGGGGCCATTCAACCTGGCAAGAAGCTGTCAAAGTGGCGAAGGCCGCGAACGTTAAAAAGCTGGTAATCTTCCACCACGATCCTTTGCATAGCGATGACTTTATGGATCGGGTGAAAGAGCAAACGGCTGAGCAATTTCCAAATAGCGTTGTCGCCTGGGAAGGTCTAGAGCTGTCGCTTACGCCTCCAGCAGTTGCGACTGATGCAAATGGGGACGGGGCTAATGCAAATTCAAATGGCTCTGAGGCTCATCATACCAATGGTTCGAGCAATAGTTCGATTGAGGCAGGGGCGATCGCTAGACCCGAAAAGCAAGTTTCTGCCCAAATCTAAGCCTCATTTTCGCTTCAAAAATTGCTTCAAAAGTTGGGCAACAAGTAGATGTATGTCAGAATGTAAAGCGTGTGGATCACTTCTTCTCTGACTACAGCTAAATCTCCAACTCTCGTTGCTCTGGGAAATTTTGATGGTGTGCACCGAGGGCACCAGCAGGTTATCCAACCTATCTTGTCTGCTGCCTTAGCTGCACCCGAGACGGGGCGTCCTACGGTCGTCACCTTTCGCCCCCACCCTCAAGAGTTTTTTTCGGGACAAAGCCGTCCTCTGCTCACTCCTCTGGACGAAAAGGCATCCTATCTAAGCAAGTTAGGGGTTGAGCAGCTAGTTTTGCTGCCTTTTGATCGAGCGCTGGCTGATTTGACTCCTGAGCAATTTGTTGAAACGGTTCTAGTACAGCATTTGCAGGCTCGGCAGGTTAGTGTTGGGGAGGATTTTTGTTTTGGACGCAAGCGATCAGGAACAGCAACAGATTTGCAGGCGATCGCTACCCCCTTCAACATTCAGGTACAAGTCGTTCCCCTTCACACTGCGGAGGGGGAGCGAATTAGCAGTTCTGCAATTCGTCAGGCGCTTCAAGAAGGGAACCTCGCCAAAGCCAATCAGCTTCTAGGCAGACCGTACAGCCTGGTTGGTCAAGTCGTTGAAGGGCAGCAGCTAGGCAGAACGATTGGTTTTCCTACAGCTAACCTAAAACTTCCTGCTGAGAAGTTTTTACCGCGTCAGGGAGTCTACTGCGTTTGGGTTTACTTGTCTAAACCGACTGACCCTTCTGCATCCAATCACTTGGCACAGGCGCTACCTGGTGTGATGAATCTCGGTCATCGCCCTACCGTAGGCGGAGTTCAGCAAACCGTGGAAGTCCACCTGCTGGACTGGTCAGGCGACCTGTATGGGCAAACGTTAACCGTAAGCCTTGCAGAATTTTTGCGTCCAGAACAAAAATTTGCTTCCCTGGAAGAATTAAAGGCACAAATTCAGTCCGATTCCATAAGCGCTCGCTCTATCCTTGCTGCCGCTCCAGCTGCCTCTTCAGGAGTTTGATCAATTACAATCTCCTCGAAAGTAATACCTATTACAAAAATCCTGGACAGAGAGTAGTCGTTTAGGTTAGGCATAGATGGAATTTGGATTGTAGGGTATCTAACAGGTTTATGAGAGAGAGCATCGAGCGACTAACGCAAAATCTGGGGCGCACTATCGTTGGAAAAACGGATGCAATTCGGCTGGTGATGGTTGCTCTCTTATCGGGAGGACATGCTCTACTCGAAGACGTGCCTGGGGTCGGTAAGACCCTATTGGCAAAGTCTCTGGCTCGCTCAATTGACGGCAAGTTTCAGCGCATTCAATGTACTCCTGACCTTTTGCCAACTGACGTGACAGGTACCAACATTTGGAACCCAAGTCGCGGTGAATTTGAATTTTTGCCAGGTCCAGTGTTTGCAAATATACTGCTGGCAGACGAAATTAATCGGGCAACGCCCCGTACTCAGTCAGCCTTATTAGAGGTAATGGAAGAACAGCAGGTAACAGTAGATGGCGTTTCTCGTGCTGTGCCTGCTCCTTTTTTTGTGATTGCAACCCAAAACCCAATTGAGTATCAGGGCACTTTCCCATTGCCCGAGGCCCAAATGGATCGCTTTGCAATCTCTCTCTCGTTGGGCTATCCCAGTGAGGTTGAAGAATTGCAGATGCTGCAACGGCTCAGCCATGATGTCACTCCTCAAGAATTGCAGCCTTGCGTTTCTCTGGAAGATATGAAAGCCCTTCGCCATCTTTGCATTCAAGTGAAAGTTGAAACCCATTTGCAGCAATACATTCTTGATCTGGTGCGCTCAACTCGTCAGGATGAGGAAGTCATGCTGGGAGTGAGTCCGCGTGGCGCAGTCGCTCTACACCGAACCACTCAGGCATTGGCTTTTCTGGAGGGGCGAGATTACGCAATACCGGATGATGTTAAGTTTCTCGCGCCTCATGTTCTGTCGCATCGGTTAATCCCAACCGGGGGACGCAAGGCAAAAGCGGTAGTTGAGCGGCTATTGCGTTCTGTATCGATTCCCTAGTGCGGCGTTAACAAAGCTGTAGCCATCCATTGTCATGGATTCGTAGGAATTACATCGTTACAAAAAAGAATAAATGGGAATGCTGGGGGTGATTCGCAAGTAAAGCTTGCAGTCTTACAGTCACCAGGGTGTTGTCATGAAAGTTGGTCGCCGCGCTGCGCTTTGTTTCCTGCAAAGAACTGAAGCTGTTGCTTCTAGAAAACAAACTCGGAAGCTGACTAGAGGGCACACCTTGCAAGAGCTTTTAGTAGTGGTTGCAATAATGGGAATCTTGGCAGCGATCGCCGCACCTTCCGGCCTCGCCCTCTATCACACTTCCCAGGTCAACACAGCCCGCAGTCAAGTTCACCAAATCATCCGTCAAGCGCAGCGTGAAGCGATTCGACATCGTGTCAGTTGGCAAGCAAGCTTTCGAGACGTTAACGGTACAGTACAGTGGGCTATCCATCCTGTTACAACGCTTCCAGCCTTGGCAAACTGGCAGAATTTAAACACGGGTGTACGAATTGATGTGGACGCCACAACCTTCGTGCCATCTAGCGGAATTTACAGAACTCAATTTAATCACAAAGGTCACGCAAATATTTTAGGGCGCTTAACCTTGTCTACTGTGACGAGCGGCGGCAAAATCAAACGATGTGCCGTCGTCTCTACCCTATTAGGAGCAGTAAGAGACGGACGTGGGCACCCTCGCCCCGATCAAAACGGTAGATATTGCTACTAAAAATCACAGATTTCATCCGATCAGGCTTTTAAGTTCTTGCCCAATCTCGCAAAACCGTAAGTTTTCCCCCAAGTTTCTATAGTTCGTCTAAAGTTCAGCCCCGTTCTAGAGATGCCTTCCTAAGATAGAAGATAAGGGCACTCAGGCATTGCAATATTGAAGGCATTCAACTGGTTGCCTGATTGCAGCTTGAACTACAAATGCAGACGCGGAGGAAGGAATTTTATGGCTGATGCGGAACAACCGTTAGCTCAGGCCCCGACCCAAGACCGCTCTCTCGATCGCGATTGCACCACTCTATCTCGTCACGTTTTGCAGCAGCTTCAGAGTTTTTCATCCGAAGCTCAGGATTTAAGTGCATTGATGACTCGGGTTGCGCTTGCCGCTAAGTTAATCGCCCGTCGCCTGACCAGAGCAGGGCTAGTTGAAGATGCGTTGGGTTTTACTGGACGGGTAAATGTGCAAGGAGAGTCCGTCAAAAAGATGGACGTTTATGCTAATCAGGTCTTCATTTCGGTCTTTGAGCAGAGCGGTTTGGTTTGCCGTCTAGCCTCTGAAGAGATGGAAAAGCCTTACTACATCCCTGAAAACTGTCCCGTTGGTCGCTACACTCTGCTTTATGACCCGATTGATGGTTCTTCCAACGTAGATATCAATCTGAATGTGGGAGCAATTTTTGCGATTCGCAGGCAGGAAGGCGAGGATCTTGACGAAATGGCTCAAGATTTGCTGCAAGATGGACGTGGACAAATCGCCGCAGGCTATGTGCTGTTCGGTCCCAGCACCATGTTGGTCTACTCCATTGGCAAAGGAGTTCACGCTTTTACCTTAGACCCCAGTTTGGGCGAATTTATTCTTTCCAGTGAAGACATTCGTATTCCTGAGCACGGCCCTGTTTATAGCGTGAACGAGGGCAATTTCTGGCAGTGGGATGAGTCGATTCGAGATTATATTCGCTACGTGCATCGGCATGAGGGCTATACAGCTCGCTATGGCGGAGCGCTAGTGGGAGATTTTCATCGGATTTTGTTTCAGGGTGGGGTGTTTCTCTATCCAGGGACAGTGAAAAAGCCAGAAGGAAAGCTGCGGCTGCTGTATGAGTCTGCGCCGTTAGCTTTTCTAGTGGAGCAGGCAGGCGGACGCGCCAGCACTGGTACTCAGGACATTCTGGATGTGATCCCCAAGCAGCTTCACGATCGCACCCCGCTGTTTATTGGCAGCAAGGAAGACGTTGCGCTGGTTGAATCTTTCATTCAGGAACGCGCAAGAGATCAGCAAGACCAAATGGCTGCTGCTCGATTGTGATAACTGAAGGAAACCGTTGAACAGAGCCGCTGGGTAAGTGAATCACGTTTGATACAAAGAATCTAATTAGGAGCGAATTTGTAATGACAGAAACAAATCATCTACTTGAGATCAAGCAGTACGGTCAAAGTATCTGGATGGACAACTTAAGCCGTGACTTGATTCAATCGGGCGAATTGAAGCAGCTCGTTGAGACAAAAGGAATTTCTGGAATTACCTCTAACCCAGCAATTTTTGAAAAGGCGATCGCCGGAAACGCGGTCTATGACGGCGACATTGAAGCAGGCATCCGGGCGGGTAAGTCGGTGCAGGAGATCTACGAGTCACTAATTTTTGATGACATTCGTAATGCTTGCGATATCCTGCGTCCGGTCTACGAATCGTCTAATGGCTTAGATGGCTACGTCAGCATTGAAGTGCCGCCTTCAATTGCTCACGACTCTGAGATGACCACCAGTGAAGCCAAGCGCTATTACGAGGCGATCGGCAAAGAAAACGTGATGATCAAAATCCCCGGCACTGAGTCCGGTCTGCCTGCAGTAAAAGCCACTATTGCCGAGGGGATCAACGTCAACATCACGCTGCTGTTCTCAGTTCAAAGCTATATCAACACGGCATGGGCTTACATTGAAGGGCTAGAAGCACGGGCTGCTAAAGGCGAAGACATCAGCAAAATTGCCTCCGTCGCCAGTTTCTTCCTCAGCCGCATTGATATCAACATCGACGAGCGGATTGAGCAAAAGCTGAAGGAAGGCACCGATCGCCTGGAGAAAGAAGCCAAGCTGAGACAGGTCATGGGTAAAGTGGCGATCGCCAATGCCAAAATTGCTTACCAGGAATACAAAAAGATTTTTGGGGGCGATCGCTGGCAGGCACTAGCCGCCAAGGGCGCAAAAGTACAGCGGCTCCTGTGGGCCAGCACTAGCACCAAGAATCCCGACTACAGCGATGTCATGTATGTAGACGAATTGGTAGGGCCCGAAACAGTCAATACTCTACCTCCCGCTACAATTGAGGCCTGTGCAGATCATTGCGATGTCGCTAGCCGCATTGAAACTGACGTTGACAAAGCTTACAACCTGATCGAAAGCCTCAAAGACCCAGACATCGACATCAACCTCGACGAAGTGATGGACGAACTGCTAACCGAAGGAATCGACAAATTCGTCAAGCCCTTTGAGTCCCTGATGAAATCTCTTCAGGAGAAAGTCGATCACCTCGCTCCCGTCTCATAGAAAGGTTAGTTAAGGTATGAGTTTTGAATCTTGAGCTAAGTGCTCTTTATTCAAAACTCATACTTCAAGCCTCTAAACTTCTACTTCAAATCTCCAAACTCCTACTTCCCCTCCTTCTATGGTTACTCTGCTCGAAAACCCCCTTCGCGTTGGCTTACAGCAAGACCGGATTCCGGAACCCCAAATTCTCGTGATCTTTGGTGCATCTGGCGATTTGACTCAGCGTAAGCTTGTTCCTGCTATCTACCAGATGAAGCTGGAGCGTAAGCTACCCCCCGAGTTAACCATCGTAGGAGTTGCCCGACGAGAGTGGAGCCACGACTTCTTTCGAGAACATCTTCGAGAAGGGGTCGAACAATTCGGCGGTGGACTCGGCGCAGAGGCAGCCTGGGAAGACTTTGCCAAAGGGCTGTATTACTGTGCCTCTGACATTGACAATCCGGCAGGCTATCAGAAGCTCAAAGCCTTTTTAAGTGAGTTAGACGAAAAACGAGGCACCCGAGGAAATCGGGTCTTTTACCTGTCGGTCGCGCCCCGGTTCTTTGCAGAAGCGGCCCAACAGCTTGGTAATGCAGGGATGTTAAGCGAGCCCCACAAGCAGCGTTTGGTGATCGAAAAGCCATTTGGTCGAGATTTGGGTTCGGCTCAGGTCCTTAATCGAGTGGTACGTCAGGTTTGTTCAGAAGAACAGATTTACCGGATTGATCATTATTTAGGTAAGGAAACGGTTCAAAACCTGATGGTCTTTCGCTTCGCTAACGCGATTTTTGAGCCATTGTGGAACCGTCAATTTGTCGACCATGTCCAGATTACTGTTGCTGAAACCGTTGGCTTAGAAGGACGAGCAGGCTACTACGAATCAGCAGGTGCATTGCGAGACATGGTGCAAAACCACCTGATGCAGCTTTTCTGCTTGACAGCAATGGAGCCTCCTAACTCTCTCGATGCTGACAGTGTTCGCAATGAGAAAGTGAAAGTGCTGCAAGCGACCCACCTGGCAGATTTAGAAAATCTGGAACTTTCAGCTATTCGAGGGCAATATACCGCAGGCTGGATGGGAGGAAAATCTGTCCCTGGCTATCGGGATGAGGAAGGTGCTGATCCTAAATCCACAACTCCAACCTATGCTGCTCTCAAGCTCTACGTTGATAATTGGCGCTGGAAGGGAGTGCCTTTCTACCTGCGAACGGGTAAACGGATGCCTAAAAAGGTGACTGAAATAGCCATCCAGTACAAGGAGGTTCCTTACCTGATGTTTCAGTCTGCCTCAAAGCAGGTGAATCGCAACGTGCTAGCTCTGCGTATTCAACCTGATGAAGGAATTTCAATGCGGTTTGAGGTGAAGACTCCGGGCAACTCACTCAGAACTCGCTCTGTCGATATGGACTTCCGCTACGACACGGCATTTGGTCAGGCAAATGCAGACGCTTACGGGCGGTTGCTGATTGACTGTATGTTAGGGGATCAAACCCTATTTACTCGGGGTGACGAAGTAGAAGCATCCTGGCGTATTCTCACGCCGCTGCTAGAAGTCTGGGATGCTCCTGCTCCTGCAGAAGTGATTCCCCTTTATGAGGCTGGCACCTGGGAACCCGTTGAAGCTGAAATGCTGCTGAACCGGGACGGGCGAAACTGGCGTAGGCTTTAGGTGAGAGGCTGGGGGAAAGTTAGAGGATTTTGATCTCACTGGCTCTATCTCTGATTTTGCTTTTGTCAACAGTTCCAGTTCAGTATTTCAATTTATTACAACTCATCACTAACCTAAACGAGACAAATGACAACCCCAATCGTCGCCCTACAAAAACCGAAGGATATCTCCCTCGACGAGATTGAGGCAGAGCTTGGCAAAATTTGGCGTAGCCAGAGTGGTGGTGGTGCCACTCGTGCCGCTACGTTTAGCATGGTCGTCTATGAACCAGAAGAATTTCAGCAGCTCTTGGCAGCTCTTGGCTTTTATGATGGGCCCATTGATGGCATTCATGGACCACTCACCAAAACTGCAATTACAGAAGCTCAGAAAATCTATGGGCTACGGGTAACTGGACGGGTTGATTCTGAAACCTTGGCACGGCTACGCGAAGAATTTGCCAAGCAGCCTGCCGAGCGGATAGAGATTCCAAATATTAACGCTAGAGGATTTAGCATTAGTGATGCGATCGCTGCTCAAAACCCTTGTCGCATCATTACTCTCTCTCCGGTACTAGGAGAAGATGAGGGTGTGACTGCTCAAGTGTCTGCCTACTGTCCAATTCAAAAAAGTAGCGCTAGCAATCTGATTTGCTGTGAGTACATTACCCTGCGCGGCACTAAAGCAGCACTGGAACGGGTCACTGATCTCGTTGCTTCTCTGATGATCCCCGACCTGCCCAAGTTTGTCTGGTGGAAAGCAACGCCCAATCCTGAGCAGGAACTTTTCAAACGGCTGTCAACGTCCTGCCAGTGCCTCATTCTTGATTCCTGTTATTTCAGCGATCCAGAATCCGAATTTCTCAAGATGCAGGAGCTGATTGAAGCAAGAACCTATATTGCTGACTTGAACTGGCATCGGCTTGCTTCCTGGCAAGAACTCACGGCTGCTGCATTTGACCCCCCAGAGCGACGAGCTGCCCTGGGAGAAGTCGATCGAGTCACCATTGACTACGAAAAAGGAAACGCGGCTCAGGCGTTGATGTTCTTAGGTTGGCTTGCTAGTCGGCTAGAGTGGGAACCCGTTGCCTTCACTGAAGAGGGAGGCGACTACGACCTGAAACACGTCAAGTTCAACGGTTCTAACGGTCGGCAGATAGAAGCAGAATTGGCGGCTATTCCTACGGCTGATTGGGGAGAGATTCCCGGTGATATGGTTGGACTGCGTTTGACTTCGACCAACCTAAATGCTGATTGCTGCACCATTCTCTGCTCTGAAACAACGGGCTGTATGCGAATGGAGGCTGGAGGAAGCGCTCAAGCCTGTCGCACCGAGCAGGTAACTCCGATGTCTGACCAACGGGCAGAGTCTTTACTCAGCCAGCAGCTACAGCGCTGGGGGCGAGACATGCTGTATGAGGAAAGCTTGGCAGTCGTAGCAAAAATTCTACGCCTATTGCCTGCCTGACAACGGATTTCTGGGGTGAATGGCAGCACGGCGAAGCCGCGCTGCCATTCATGCTTTAAATAAAGAGTGATTCATGTAGGAGGTCAGCCCTGTAGTAGCTTTGCTAAAGCTTGGAGACTGCTGGACAGTCTTTGATATACCACCGCCAGGGAATATCTGTACCTTGGGTTAGCCCAATGCGAGTTGTCTGGACAAAGGCGATCGCCCCCTGCTCCAACTTGTGCTCAAAGGTCGGGCTGCGATGCTCTAGCCAAAGCGGTTGTTCAGGTAGAAGCGCCTGAGCACTCAGGCTTAAGTCAATGTTGAAGGCACGGCACAGTTTACCAGGACCGGCTGCAATCCGGTTGAGTTTGCGTTCTTTTTGTCCGCTCCAGGGCGGCACCGTTTCCAATTCCAGCGCCCGAATCAATACCGCACTGGGTACCCCATCCAAATCGGTCACTACATTCAGGCAGTGATACATGCCATAGATCAGGTAAACGTAAGTCATGCCAGCAGCCCCAAACATGACCTGATTGCGCTTGGTCGGTCGTCGGTAAGCATGGCAAGCTGGATCGCCAGGGGCGTATGCCTCTGTTTCAACAATCAGTCCCCGATAAATCTGACCAGATTCAACCTGACGAACTAGAGTACAGCCCAGTAAATCTGGAGCAACTTCCGTCGAGGGACGGGACAACCACTCAGGGGTAATGGGTTGACGAGCATTTTGAGCCGAATTTTCAGAGGATGGCTGTGGCAGAATTGAATTCACAAATTTTGCGATCGCGCTTTAACTTGATAGGATTGGAACAGGTCTAATCAGACCGTTTAAACATCTAACTCAAATTCTTTAATTGCTCAAATTCTCATAAATTTGGCTATTGCTCGATTTTGCTGCTCCGTTAGCTCACGCTGACTGAGTGTCACTCAGCTTTTTGTGTAACCCCTTGTATAAGCGAGACGCAAAAGAAAAACATGGATGTCAAACTAATTTTATTGGCGCTGACCCCTATCTTCATTTTGTCCTGTCTGTTTTTTGGCACACGCAACGGTTTTTACGATACCGACAACTATCACGGCAACGGCTCCGCTCACTAGTCTTTAGACGGCGAGGACAGCTTCACGTTTGGTGCCCTGACAATGGCAGGGAGGCTTTACCGTGACAGAACTAGAATGCTTGCCCTATGCAGTTGGTCATGCAGATGAAGGGGTTTGCTTGTTGGTGCAAATGGGACCCTATCGAGTCCTGCTAGATTGTGGGTTAGAAGATCTGTCTTTGTTTAAAGATAGCTCTAAGCAGGCACCTCCAGCAGATTTGGTTCTTTGCACCCATGCTCATCCCGATCATGCCAGAGGGCTTTTAGCGCTGCATCGGGCTTTCCCAAAACTACCGATTTATGCCAGTGAGGTCACGGCCCAACTGCTTTCGCTCAACTGGTTGGGTGAAGACGTGCCGATGTTTTGCCATGCCTTACCCTGGCGAGCGCCCGTCGAGTTTCTAGATGGGCTAAGTGCGGAACTTTACCCCGCCGGTCACCTACCCGGGGCTGCTGCGCTGCTGCTCACCTACACCACCTCTGAACGCGCCTATACCCTGTTTTACACGGGAGATTTCTTGCTCTCTAGCTCCCGCCTGGTTGAGGGACTGCCCCTAGAAGAATTGCGCGGGCTTAAACCCGACGCTCTAATTGTTGAAGGCACCTATGGCACAGCCCGCCACCCTCATCGCCGTCAGCAAGAAAACCAGCTTGCTGAGAGGATTAATCGGGCGATCGCCGAGCAGCAATCTGTTTTGCTGCCCACTCCAACTTTGGGGTTAGGACAAGAATTGCTGATGCTGTTGCGAAGCCACCACCACTTTACCGGTCGCAATCTTGATATCTGGGTCGATAACACTGTCGCAGCAGGCTGTGATGCTTACCTCGACCTTCTGTCCTATTTCCCTAGCGCTGTTCAGAACTTTGCTCGCCATCAACCGCTCTTTTGGGACGAGCGCATTCGTCCTCGGGTTCGACGGCTGAGCCATGAACCAAATAATGGCAAAACGGCACCTCAACTCAATCATCCCTGTATCATCCTCACTCACAAGTCAGCAAATTTCAGCCAATATTGCCACCCCGACACTGGACCCTGGCTGCTGCTGCTGCCCCAATACCCAGGTCGCGTGGATTCAGTGGAATCTTTCATCGTGCAGAAGCTGCAAACCTCCAAATCTCTGCAATCTCAAATTCAGGCAGGACAACTGCTCGTAGATACCTACTTACTGGGCGATCACTGTGATGGTCCCGGCACAACTCAGCTAATTCACAACCTGCGCCCTCAACATATTGTTTTTGTTCATGGTTCTCCAACCTATCTGTCAGATCTGACTAGTTTGGAGGAGCTACAAAATCGCTATCATCTGCACTCTCCTGCTGCTGGAGTGCGAGTCGAGTTGCCAGTGGGTGAAACCTTCCTGCAACCTGCTGCACCAGAAACCCACTACGAAGGAGAGTTAACTGAACTTGAAACGGCAATCATGGTAACGCTGCCCGATGCTTTAACTTCTGATCCACGCTGGCAAAATTTTGCTGATACAGGTTTAGTAGAAGCCCGCTGGCAAGGCGAAGAACTGGTTTTACGTGGGCTATCCCAGCGAGAGCTACTTAGCCGAGATAGCGAAACAAAAGTCTCCGTCAGCATCGAGTGCTGTCAAAATTGCCTCCACTATCGGGGACAGCGTTGCTGGAATCAAGCTTCTCCCTTGTTTGGCTTTAAAGTCACACCAGAAGGCTACTGTCCTGCCTTCGAATTTAGCCCCTCAGCCATAGAAGGAATGCTCGACGACGCAGAAAACTAAAACTAAGCTTGAAGCCTGAGAATCTTTGCTTACGCCAAAGCAAAAGGAATGGGGTAAGGCTAAACCTTACCCCATTCCTTATTTGTACGAGAACAGCAAACTTGACTTAGAAGAACACAGGGCTTTATACCCCGAAAGATGACTCAATCTTGGTTATTCTGGGTTGGATTCTGGATGACGATTGCGGATCTGTTCGGCTTCAGGACAATCATCAGAAACCATTGGTTCAACATCACCTCTGGGAACAGTGGCTAGTTTTTGGGTGACTGCTCCAATGCTCTCTAGTCGAACCATTTCTTCCCAAGAGCAGCTTTCATCCTCTTCTTCCGTCTCGTAGCGCAGCGTGACCAGATCTCCTTCAATATCAAGGATACGGGCACGTTCAATCCAGCGTTGCTGATCCCGCAAGAAAATCCAGACCTCGCGACCATCACAACAGAGTTGGTAGATCTTGCGGTGTAGCATATATCGCTCCTCCTGAGCAGGTAACTTTCAAATACTTGACCAAGCCGCGACTCTTAAACTACTGAATGTAGCTTTCAAGTCTTGCAGCAAATCTGGTCTATTTGGCCATGTCAAATGGGGCTTAATGAAATTTTGACCAGAAATAGAAATTTCTAAACAGGTAGGCTGCTAACAACCTGTTTTCAACGAAATAGTGTTATGAGGTAGCACTCAATAACGAGGTGTCGCTCACAGATAGCGTGCTGGTTGGGTCGGGAAGCCGAGCTTGGATCAAGCGGTAGGAAACGCTCTCAGGGCTTCTTCCAGAATCACAAGCAGCCGTTAAAGTGATCATCATAGAGCTAGTAAAATTTTAGGGAACTCAACTCAAGGCGATCGCAACCGAATTTAAGGCAATTAAAGCTTGAGTTGGATGACTTGTGAAGGGGGCAAGTTTGCATTCTAGGGATAATATGAGGACAAATTGCCAGATGTGCTAGCTTTCAGAGTTAGGCGCTTAGAACACGGTTAAGCCGATTTGCTAGAGTTTACGCCTAATGGCTAAGTTTAAAACATCTAACTTTACCCATCATTCTAGCGACTGTTGAGCAAAGTTTGGGGATCAATCGACCAGAATCTGGGCTAGAAGCTACAACGCTAGCATAGAACTAGCTGAGTCAAGATTTAGTGAAATTTTTGAGACATTATTTGAAATTTTTGCGTTGCAGGTTTAGACCGTTCATATTCCTATATAAAGCTGCAAACTTTGAAGCTCTGAGAAATTAGGATTAGCTCATTTGTTTGATTGAAGACAACGGACCGAAAAAAACATGTTATTGCATCTCAGCACCTGGACTGAAGTAGAAGCCTACTTGACCCAAGCTCAAGGCATCATTCTGCCGATTGGCTCAACGGAACAGCATGGACCAAGTGGACTGATTGGCACGGACGCAATTTGTGCTGAGGCGATCGCTCATGGCGTAGGAGACTCTACTGGAGCGATAGTTGGACCAACCATCAACGTGGGCATGGCACTTCATCACATTTCCTTTCCCGGTAGCATCAGTCTACGGCCTAGCACCCTGATTTTAGTGATTCGGGACTACTTGGTTAGCTTGACCAAAGCAGGCTTTACCAAGTTCTTCTTCATCAATGGACACGGTGGCAATATTGTTACGCTTAAGGCAGCTTTTTCTGAAAGCTATGCCGTCTTGACAGACTTGAATTTGCCAAATGCCGATCAGGTGCAGTGCCGCCTTACTAACTGGTTTACTTGTAGCTCAGTGCAGCACTTGGCCAGAGAGCTATATGGTTCACAGGAGGGCTCTCACGCTACTCCTAGCGAAGTTGCATTGACCCAATACGTTTACCCTGAAGCAATCAAGCAAGTTGAACTGTCACCCGAAGTTGCCTCTGGACATCCCATTTATGGAGCTGCTAATTTTCGACAGCATTACCCCGATGGGCGTATGGGTTCTAACCCTAATCTGGCAACCCCAGAACACGGCAAACAATTTTACGAATTGGCAGTCAAGGAGCTAAGCAATAGTTATTTGCAGTTTCTTAATGCAGTGTGAAATTCAGCACAGAACTAGAAACAAACAATTTACCTACTTTTTGAAGAGAAATCCTGTAGAAAATTGCGCTCCAAAAAATGCATCTATAACTATTTTGTTGCAGTCACTTTAAGCTTGCTTCAAGCAATTATGATAGCAAGAGTGTTGTTTCAAAAAGTTAATAAAAAATCGATTAGATAGGGAGTATCAGTGTATCTACCAATTCTCTCTGGCTAGCTTGCTTCCTCGCAAACTGTACGGTTCAGGCATTGAAGAATCTTTTTTAGACAACGTTCGCTGCTACAAAAGTTAGGGAATGATGTCTATATGGAACAGCCGCTTGTTAAATAGATGGTTCACATAATGCCTGCGAGGGAAGGGGTTGGCATGACAAACCCTGAAAATAGATTGTCTTGTCGTCTGGACAGCACACCAGGGTCCGAAAGAGAGCAGCAGCGTCTCGCTATTCTGACGGAGATGGGTTTGCTAGAAGCTGAAAGTGTGCCAATTTTTGAGGAAGCTACCCAAACAGCGGCGCATTCTTTGAACGCACCGATTTGCATTTTAGGATTGATAGATCGCGATCGCCAGTGGTTTAAGTCAGCTATTGGACTGTCTAGAATTGGCTTGATGAATAGTCTGGCATCTTCTCGCCAGCTTCCTCGCGAAGAGGCTTTCTGTACCCATGTTGTAGACAGCCATCAAATATTAGTCATTCACGATACCCTAACCCATTCTGCTTTTGCTAATAGCCTACTCGCTCAGCAGTACGGCATTCGAGCCTACTTGGGGGTGCCGTTGCTGATGTCTACGGGGTACTGCTTAGGGACGCTCGCAGTTATGGAGTTAGCGCCCCGTCACTTTACAACTAAAGAAATTGAATTTTTGGAGTTGATTGCTCGTTGGAGTGTGAGTGAGTTTGAGCGAAATCATTTGCTGAAACAAATGCAACTGGCTCGGCCCTCTGTTGGGGCACAACTTGAGCAGCCCATTGCAAGTGCGATTCCTAAATCTTCAGTGGCGACTAACCCTTTGGCAAATTCGGTTAAAGTCAACCTGATTGCTCAAATGACGCAGGAGCTTTGTACCCCTCTGACTTCAATCTTGGGAATGGCCAGCGTTCTTAATCGAGAAATTTACGGACCTTTGACAGACAAGCAAAAGGAATATATGGATATTGTCCATCACAGTGGACAGTACCTTTTGTCGCTAGTTAACGAGATTTTAGAATTAGGTGCTCTAGATGACACCAATCAGGGCTTGAGTCTTACATCCGTAGATATCGAAATGCTGTGTCAGCAAGTCATTAACACTTTAAAGCAGGTTGCGCAGCGCCGCGACCAACAGCTTCGATTAACGGTAGAGCCTGGACATCGCATCTGGTTGCTAGACAAAGACAAAGTGCGCCAAATGCTCTATCACTTGATATTTGGCATTATTCAGTCTGCTAGTACTGAAAGCATCTTGCGGATTCACGTTTCCCGCAAGTTAAACCAACTGGTGATCAAAATTTGGACTTCTCATCCGTGGCTGGGAGATGGACTGCCCCAGACGGAATTGTATTTTAATGAGTTAATTTCTCTAGAGGGAGAAGAGCCAAAATTGGTGAAAGGCGATCGCCTTCCTAATGATGGGATGGAAGAAATTCTTGATTCTGCAAATCCCAAGGTAGTTGGCGATCGAGCCAGCGATTTAAAATCAGCATTCGACCAGTCCCATCGAACTAGCAGTCGTCATAGCCTGGGATTAATGCTGACTCGTCAACTCGCTGAGCTACACGGTGGGCAAATTGTGCTTCAGGGTTCTGCAGAAGCAGGCTATCGCTATGTCATCACGTTGCCCCACATGACTGAAGATTAGTGTGTGTTCCGAATTGCGGAAGTTAACCTTTCCCCAGTATTTGACTGATCAGATTGAGTGGGGAGATAAAGATTGCGGGTGCGTACCAGTGAGGCAGAGTGCTTGACTGGAATCTCGATGATAAATTCAGAGCCGTTGTCTGGCTGCGAGTGAAATCTTAGGTGTCCTTGGTGTTGGTTGACTACAGTTTGATAGCTGACCGTCAAACCAAGCCCAACACCGTGACCGATTTGTTTGGTGGTGAAGAAAGGGTCAAAGATTCTGGGCTGAAATTCGTAGGGGATGCCGCAGCCGTTATCTGTGATCGCTATTCGTACCCATTCGCCCGTTAAATCATCCAAAAAGGACTCTATTCTAATCACGATGGTTTTAGGCTCTGCCTGATCGTGGTGCAGTGCCTCGACCGCATTGATCAACAAGTTCATGAATACCTGATTGAGCAATCTGGGGTAGCACTCAACCGCAGGGACATCGCCATACTGTCGAACTACCTGAATGTCAGACCTGATGTGGTTTTGCAACACAAAAAGGGTGCTGTCTAGACCTGCCTGGAGGTCTGCTATTTTACAGTGGGCTTCATCTAGACGAGAAAAGCTTCGGAGTGACAGAACTACTTCGCGAATACGAGTGGCTCCTGCTCTAATTGAGCCAAGAATGCGGGGCATATCTTGCAATAGGAAGTCTAGTTCAATTTCTCGCGCTAAGTCCTGAAGTGAGGAGTCTGCTTCGGGATAGCGGGTTTGGTAGTGGCTCAATAGCCGCAGCAAATCTTTGATGTAGCGCTCGATGTAGGGAATGTTGCCGTAGATAAAGCTGACCGGATTGTTGATTTCGTGGGCAACACCTGCCACTAGTTGTCCCAGGCTAGACATTTTCTCGCTTTGGATTAACTGCGCCTGGGTTTGCTGTAAGTCATGGAGCAGTGAGGCGAGATGTTCGGCTTGGGCGGCGCTGGCGATCGCCTGCTGTTGGGTTTGGGCATAGAGGTGCCCTTGCTGAATTGAAATTGCTAACTGATCTGCAACAGCCTGGGCCAGCTTTTGGTCATCCCTTGACCAGTAGCGAATGTGGGAACACTGATTGAGGTAAAGAATGGCCTGGAGGGTGCCATTTGCCTGGACTGGAACTACCAGCGACGACTTGATTTGAGCAAGCTGATATTCCTGGTTTTCAGCGCCAATCCGAGTATCTTGGGTGATATCTGAGATGACGACCTGCTGACGATGTTGAATGACCCACTGGGTAATGGGACCGTTCGTATCAAAATCGTCTAGAGAGGCAGGCAAAGGTGAGCGGCAAACCTCAAACAGGTGCTTGCGTCTAAAAACAGTCGCATCTGACTCTAAAGGAGAGGAAGGAGAGGTGACGGACTGTTTATGGTCTTCCTCCAGGTCTTCAACCCGATGTACCAGGCAGCGATCGATTTCTAAAACGTCGAGCAGTTGGGCGATCGCCTCGGTCAGAATTGTTTCTAGCTCAAGGCTCTGGCGTGTTTGTGTTGTGATTTGATTAACGAGCTGTTCTCGCCGTGCCTGCTTTTGGGTTTTTTCGTAAAGCTGCGCCTGACGGATGGCAATCTCAAGCTGCTGGGCGATCGACTGCATAAAGTCAACCTCGGACTTGGACCAGCGACGAGGGCGATCGGCAAGGCAGGCGATAAACCCAGTTGAATTTTCTCGTCCCTGCACGGGTACCAGCAGGTTAGCGTGTGCTCCTAAGATTTGCAGTTTTGACTGAGCGAAATGATGGTGCCCAGGTGAGAACCAATTCGCAATTGAAGCTAAGCCCAGAGGCGCGGAGGTACTTCTAGCACTGACAATTAGTTCTCCAGCTTCAATTAGCGGTGCAACAGAGCTAAATCGGGAGAGTGGATAGTTTCCTAACTGAGAGGCATAACCATCAACCATTCGTTCACAGACGACGTGAACTCGCTGGGTGTCTTTGACATACCAGAAAAAGATGCACCGCTCCAAGCTTAATAACGTTGCCACCTCGTCTACAGCAGTTTGGAGGACAACTTTAAGCTCTAGGGAATTGCGAATGCGATCGACAATCCGACGCAGGAGTGCATTCTGCTGAATCGGATCTTGAAATCTGCGTGTCAATAGCTTGTGAATTCGGTAAAAAAAGGGGCGCACAAGAAAAAAGCTAGCGAAGATCTGACGCAAATCACCCAAACATATTGCTTGAAGCTAACATTAACCGCACTTTAAGCAGAAACAACGGAGGTAGACTGCACCAATCTCTAGCCAACGCACTAAAACCTGATATACATCATTGCTTATTGAGCATCTAGCTTCTGGTAGACAAATTCAGTAGCTTACTTAACTTTATTCAAAAATTTAGAGAGTGACCAGGATCACTCTTCTTGCTGAGATTAGTCACTCGTTTTCAGCAGTCTGCCATCAGGGTTAAGCGCTGCTACCCCCAATCTCTGTCTGTCGACTCACCTCGTCATCTTGCACAACATCACATATTAGTTACATACCTTAATGCTTCTCATATTGATTCCCCTAACTCCTATGTCTGCTCAAATTAAGCCTCAATCGGACATTGCTCAATTGGTTGAGAAGATTCTCTCCTCTCGTAAGATCACCCGGGCTGACCAGCGCCGCTTTATGTCTACAGCTTTGTCTAAAGTACGGCTCAGCCATGATGATCAAATTCAGGTGAACCGAGTTTTTGATGGACTGCGCAGCGGACTTTTGAAGGTTGTGGATTAAAGTGAAGAGGTTGGTCTGACTGTTGACCAGGCTGATTGGAAGCTGGGAAATTATGTCTTCACAAGTCCTTGATCTGCTGCTGCGTCGCTGTCGGTTAATTCATCTTGATCAGCCTACTGAAACGGTTGATATTGCCATTCAGGCTGGAAGGATTGTGGCGATCGCCCCTCACCTTGACCAGTCGGCTCAGCTAGAGCTAGATATTCAGGAGCAAATGGTCAGTCCGCCATTTGTAGAGTCGCATATTCACCTGGATTCTGCCCTGACAGCGGGGGAGCCTCGCTGGAATCAAAGCGGCACGTTGTTTGAAGGCATTGAGATTTGGCGCGATCGCAAGCAATCATTAACGATAGAAGACGTGAAGCAACGGGCGATCGCCACCCTCAAGCAGCAGGCGATGCAGGGAGTGCTATTTGTCCGCAGCCATGCTGACGTAAGCGAACAAAACCTAATTGCGCTCAAAGGTTTGCTAGAAGTCCGTGAAGAAGTGAAAGACTGGATCACGCTGCAAGTGGTCGCCTTTCCGCAAGATGGCGTGTACGGCGGGGCTAAGAACGAAGAACTGATGGAAGAAGCGCTGAGATTGGGCGTTGATGTAGTCGGTGGCATTCCCCACTACGAACTAACCCGTGAAGATGGGGTGCGATCAATTCACCGCATCTTTGAACTAGCGCAAAAGTACGATCGCCTTATTGACATTCACTGTGACGAGATTGATGACGATCAGTCTCGCTTTTTGGAAGTCGTCGCTGCTTGTGCCCTGCGGACAGATATGGGGTCACGGGTAACTGCCAGCCACACCACTGCTTTTGGCTCTTACAACAACGCCTATGCCTTCAAGCTATTGGGCTTTTTGCAGCGCACACCAATCAACTTCATCGCTAATCCGTTGATTAACATCACATTGCAGGGACGGGCAGACACCTACCCCAAACGACGTGGCGTAACGCGAGTCAAGGAACTCTGGCAGCAGGGACAAAACGTTAGCTTGGGTCACGATTGTGTTCAAGATCCCTGGTATAGCTTAGGTACAGGCAACATGCTAGATGTGGCAAGCATGGCAGTTCACGTTTGTCAGATGACGGGCACTCCAGAAATTGATGCTTGCTACAACATGATTACCTGGCACGGTGCAAAGACATTGCACATTGAAGATCAGTACGGCGTTGAGGTGGGCAAACCCGCAAACTTAATTGTGCTGGATGCGGGCGATCGCTATGATGCTATCCGTCGTCGTGCTACCGTCCGCTATGTCATTTCCCGAGGAAAACTGTTAGCTCATACAGAGCCACCCAACCCGCAGTGGAAAGGTGAGAGTAAAGATGAAGGATAAAACCGCTCTATAGCTTCTATGGTGAAGGATTGGCATACCTTCATGGGTTCCTCCGGTTGGGAGGAGAGCAATAAAGAACAATTAGCTCAAGAATAATTTTTAGAGTTGGATGTGAGAAAAAAGTGGCTGACTGCAATAGCGCTGGCAGGTTTTGGGTTTCTGCTGTTTGTGGTTGTTTCGCTAAACCTGTGGGCATCTCAACCTGTTGTGCCAGAACTCCCTGCCCAGTCGGAACCTGTACCTTCTACCGTTCCGGTGAGTGAACTGCAGTACGAGGTGTATACGCTGCCCCAGAGCATTGTGCATACACTGCTGATTCCTACGGGGGAGCGGTTTACGGTTGTTCCGGCGATCGCTCCTTCTGCCAATACGATCGAAGAATTTGCGGTGGAATATGGGGCGATCGCTGCCATCAATGGCGGCTTTTTTGACCCTGAAAATCTGAAATCGACTTCATATGTTGTGCTAAATGGCGAACAGGTTGCCGATCCGCGAGATGACGAGCTGCTAGTCAGCAATCCTCAACTCATTCCTTACTTAGACAAAATTTTTAACCGAACTGAATTGCGTCAATATCGCTGTAGGCAAACGATTCGCTACGACATTGCCTTACACGAACAAGCTGCGCCACCGGATTGTGAATTACTGAGTGCATTGGGAGGTGGACCTCGCTTGTTGCCAGAACTCACTTCCGTGCAGGAAGGATTTTGGCACATGGTTGATGGTCAAATTTTGCGCGATCCATTAGGAATAGAACGCCCCAATGCCAGATCTGCGGTGGGAATCACCCGTGAAGGCAACATTATTCTTGCAATGGTAGCTCAACAACCTGAAGCACCCGCTAATTCTGGAATGTCTTTGTCAGAGCTAGCCGATTGCCTTAAAAATCTAGGTGCTGAGCAGGCGATGAACCTGGATGGTGGCGGATCAGCATCCTTTTATTTCGGTGGTGAAGCGGTTTATGGCAAGGTCGATGAAGCAGGCGATCCCGTCGTGCGATCGGTTAAGTCGGTGTTGCTAGTTCGTGAGAATTCGTAGTTGATGGGTTTGGCGATCGCAGTAAAGGATTGAGCCGTAAGGAGATCGCTAAGAAAAAGTTTACCCTCAGGTAGGGGCAGGTTTTGCCAAAATCTCTGCAGTTGAGCGACAGCTTTAATGCTAAACCTGCCCTTACAGGTATCTTGTTTGCGAGAAATCTTCTACAACAAAGGATTAGAGGATGTTCTTTCTTACTCCCAAATTATTCTGACTGCGTTTACGCTTCAAGCCAAAAGCACTCAGCCCAACTACCACCAAAGCAGACACCGTAGCTGGCTCTGGCACAAGGACGGGCGGACGGCGCAGCATCGTGGCTTGCTCGTAGTCGTAGGCATAGCCAATAATTTCTGCCTCGCCAAAATAATTGCCCATAAACTCTAGCGACATGGGAATTCCTTCTTTGGAATAGCCCATTGGCACGGTAATTCCTGGTAAGCCTAAAATGTTGGCTTCGAACCGCGCAGGAAGGCTGCCATAGGTTGCATAAACTTCGTTTGCCTCTTCTCCTTGCGGCGGTGCAAGATAGTTGAGGGTCGGGAAGACGAATGCGTCAATTCCCTTTGCTTCCATAAAGTCTTCGTATTCTAAAGTTCGTAGTTTGGCGATCGCCTCCAACGCCTGATCTACAAGCGGCAAATCTTCCCAGGGTTTAGCATCTCCTGCAGCGATCGTATCGGCAACCTGTTTGACGTAATCGTAGAATTCATAGTCCTCTGGCAAAATGTCGAGCAAATCAACAAAGGAGTTAATCTCATCGTCGTCGTAACTCTTGATTAGTTGCTCATAGTAATAGGCTCGACTTTGAAGGTTACGCGAACTGTCGGTGGGATAGTCGTAAGGTGGATTGCCATTCACCAAGTAGTCAATAAACCAGGTTTCGTGAGCCGGAATATCAACCTCAACTAAAGTTGCGCCTTGTGCTCTCAAGTCCCGTTTGGCTTGCTCAAATGCCTCAGAAATTTGGGGGTCTAGCGGGAAACTTTCACCCTTAGCCGGATCACCCTTGCCAATATAAGAACGGGGCAAACCCAACACTATCCCTTCCAGGGAAGTATCATCTAGAGCCCTGCTGTAATCGGGGGATTCAGGAATTTCTGGAATGTATGGGTTCCAAATATTGTTGGGGTCAAAATCAACCAGTGCTTCCATTGCGAAGGCTACATCTGCAACCGATTTTGCCATTGGCCCAACTGCGTCTCGCTCTGCGACCAAGGGCCATGTGCCATCTACTGAGATGAGTCCGGCGCTGGGCTTGAGTCCCACCAGTGAATTGTGAGCGCTGGGTACTCGAATTGAGCCGCCCGTTTCACCGCCCATTGCAAACATGGCAAAGCCAGCGGCGATCGCTGCCCCCGATCCGCTACTAGAACCACCTGGAGTGCGATCGGGAGCATAGGGATTGATCACTGGGCCATATGCTTCGCTGATGCCGTCGTAGGAAAAGGCCCAGGTGCTCATGTTTGCTTTACCCAGAATGACTGCTCCAGCTTCGCGCAGTTTGCTCACCGAAAAAGCATCATCTGGGGCAATGAGCGATTTGAAAACTTCGACCCCATTAGTAGTAGGCAGTCCTTCTACGTCATAGGAATCTTTGATCAGAACAGGAATGCCGTGCAGTGGACCTAATACGGTTCCTTGCGATCGCAACTCATCTAACGCTGCTGCATCTTCAAGGGCATCAGGATTCAGATACGCAACTGAGTTGATAGTGGGGCCAGCCTGGTCAAACTCAGCAATGCGGTCAAGGTACATCTGCGTCAGTTCGCTGCTCGTCAGCGTTCCTTCACTAAATGCGGCACTCACATCCAGAATCGTTGCTTCATCCAGCGGAACCGAGAACGTTGCTGCTTCTGCGGCTATTGAAATGAGTCCTAGTAATAGAGATGGAGTTGCCACCAAAACGGCTTTCTGAAAGCATCTAGTCATTAAGTATCACATCCTTACTTGATTACTACAGATTTAACGGGGGCTGATAAGAATTAATTGAGGTAACGTGAGCAAGTTGAATCTGTTTAACTCGGTTAAACTCAACTTTTCCATGACAAAACAATTGCTCAAAGGCAATATCTTGATCTTCTTTAGAAGTCTTCCAGAAAACATTTTTAGGACGGTATTTTACGCCGATCATAAATGAAGTTTTTAAGAGTACCTCTAAAGATAGATTCAGTTAAAGTTAAGGAGAAGAGATTAGCTTGGATGGAGAAAAATGCTCTGTAGCTTGAAGTTAAGTTCCATTCGCAGATACTTTCGTAACTTCTACTACAGTTCATGAAAAGTTTATATAGGGGCGCATAGCAATTACGATTTACCTTCAGAAATCAGATCTCTGACTTCTTTGAAAAGTCAAAGGTTTAGCATTCGAACTTAGAGGAGTGCTATAAAATTGCTATGTTTTGATCCAGTAAAAAGTAAGCTCCTGATTTTTGATTTCCAGGTATAAATTGTTGTATATGAAGGGCTAGATATGCAGAGTTTAGGAGTAGTTTGTGCTACTACGCTAAGTCTTTTAGTGCTAATTGGATTAACTTCAAACTCACTTCCATTAGAACTTAACAAAGTGAGTGGAACCCTGATTTCTGCTCCAGGCGTTGCACTTCCTGAAGGAGCGATCGCCTACATCACGCTCTTAGACGTATCGCCTCGACAAGATGTAGAATCCAGCATCATCGCTCGACAAACTATTACCGACCCTGATCAACTTCCCATTGCATTTGAAGTACCCTACAATTCCGACCAAATTCGCTCTGATCATCTCTACGCAATCCAGGCGCAAGTTACTACGGAAGGGAGAGTTGTTTTAAGAAATTGCTCAGCTTATCCAGTGATCACTCAAGGGAATCCGTTTGTAATTGAGGTTTTGGTTGATTTGGTGGAGTAGACGGACAACTATGCATAAAACAAAGTTTTGCTGTAACAGGAGTAGGGACAGTAGTAGTGATGAATATTGTTGAAACGCTTAAAGATGACTACAGCAGGTTTCCTAAAGACCAAACCTATAGTCTTTATGCGGGAGATGTTTACTTCAAAGACCCGATGAATCAGTTTCGGGGGTGCGATCGCTACAAACTAATGATTGGTTTCATCGACACCTGGTTTATCAATCCCAAAATGGATTTGCATCAGATTCAGCAAATGGGAAATCAGATTAGAACTGAGTGGACGCTGAGTTGGAATACGCCTTTGCCCTGGAAGCCGAGAATTGCGATCGCCGGCTGGAGTGAACTAGAGCTTAACCAGGACGGCTTAATCTGTGCTCACATCGATTACTGGCACTGCTCCCGACTGGATGTCGTGAAGCAACACTTTTTTCCCAAAGACAAATCCCCCAGCGCGAACCGCACCGAAGAAAAACCGATAGATTAAAAGAACGTAAATATTTGAGTCGTTTCTTAGGTGGGTTCGATTATCCATGCGCGTAATCTTGATGACGGGTAAGGGAGGGGTGGGCAAGACCTCAGTCGCAGCTGCGACGGGTCTGCGTAGCGCAGAATTGGGTTATCGCACCCTCGTCCTCAGTACCGATCCGGCACATTCCCTAGCAGACAGCTTTGACATAGAGCTAGAACACGCTCCCCGCGAGGTGACTCCTAACCTGTGGGGTGCAGAGCTAGATGCGTTGATGGAGCTAGAAGGAAACTGGGGCGCTGTCAAACGTTACATTACTCAAGTGCTGCAGGCGAGAGGGCTAGAAGGCATAGAGGCTGAAGAGTTAGCCATTCTCCCTGGCATGGACGAGATTTTTAGCCTGGTGCGGATGAAGCGGCACTATGACGAGGGCGAATTTGACGTACTCATTATTGACTCTGCCCCGACTGGAACTGCACTGCGGCTATTGAGCTTGCCGGAAGTAGCGGGTTGGTATATGCGGAGGTTTTACAAGCCGTTGCAGGCAATGTCTGTAGCGTTGCGTCCGCTGGTAGAGCCACTGTTTCGCCCGATCGCCGGATTCTCATTGCCCAACAAAGAAGTAATGGATGCGCCCTTCGAGTTTTATGAACAGATTGAAGCGTTAGAGAAAGTCTTGACTGACAATACTCAAACCTCAGTGCGGCTAGTCACCAACCCTGAAAAGATGGTGATTAAAGAATCGCTCCGTGCCCATGCTTACCTCAGCCTTTATAACGTGGCAACTGATATGGTTGTGGCAAATCGAATCATTCCTGACGAGGTGACTGATCCATTTTTCCAGCGGTGGAAGGAAAATCAGCAGCAGTATCGCCACGAGATCCACGAAAACTTCCACCCTCTGCCTGTGAAAGAAGTGCCGCTCTACTCAGAGGAAATGTGCGGCATGGAAGCACTTAATCGGCTGAAGGAAACGCTGTACGCCGATGAAGACCCAACGCAGGTTTACTACAAAGAAACAACGTTGCGGGTAGTGCAAGACCAGAATCAATACAGCCTAGAAGTTTACCTACCGGGAATTCCCAAGGATCAAGTTGAGCTGACCAAAACGGGAGATGAGCTAAACATTCGAATTGGCAATCATCGGCGCAATCTGGTTCTGCCTCAAGCGCTGGCAGCACTTCAGCCTGCCGGGGCAAAAATGGAAGAAGATTACCTGAAGATTCGCTTTGCGGATGCGGCAAAGGTGGGGTAGCGATTAGCGCTCCGCGCAACTCCGCAGGAGCCGCCTCCCAACCCAGTTTACGAGTTAGGCGCTTCCGTTAGCTGCTCTAACTCGTCACGGGTCATCGGCTGGTCAGCTAGAACATAGAAGGTTCCCTGCAATGTAGAGAGCAGATTGAGGTATTCTGTTTCGCCGTCCTTGGAAACTTCGTACACTCTAAAGCCGGGAACTTCGTCATCCGTCTGCGACTCAACCTCGTAGCCTTTGTTTTCTAATTCTTGTTCTAGTGTCCTGGCGACTGCTCGCCACTGCGTGTCCTGAGTTTGCCAGCAGTTTTCCTGACCGCCACAGCCCGGTTCCCCACCAATCGCCGCGTGGGGAATTTCTGCTGAAAACGAACCCGTGATTTCTGGCGAAGGAGTAGGGGAAGATGCGGGGGAAGCGGTTGGAGAAGGCTGCGTAGAGTCTAGGGTGCCCTGAGGTGAAGGGGTTGGGCTTGGAGCAGACAAATTGGACTGAGGAGCGGGGCTGGGTGATGCTTGGGGTGAAGGAGTTGGCGAAGCGGGCGCAGGCGCAGTCGGACGCGCAGCCACAGGTGCAGTGGGGCGAGGAGCCACAGGCGCAGCTTGAACAGTTGGTGATGGTGATATGGGTGGTGATGGAACCGCTACAGGTGAAGGGACTGTAGGCGAAGGCGAAGCAGGAAGCTGGGTAATTCGAACTGGCTCTTCAGAGATGGGCAGTTCAGACGTGGAGTGATTAGGCAGCGGCAGCAGCAACACCACAGTATGTAACCCGACTGAAACGATAAACCAGGGTCGCAGCAGCAAACGTAGAGGTGCGGGCAATCTTTTCCAAAGGCGCGGCTGGGTCATGGACTTAACGCAAAAAGTTGGGAAGAAATCAAGGAAATGAGGGCTATGTGAAAGTGGAGCGGTTCCTGCGGAGTTGCGCGGAGCGCTAATCGCCAATTCAACACACGCAACTGCTCTAAAAACTTTTGCAAAAGAAACGGCTCTAGCACAGAGAGTATTGCAAAAGATTTGAAAGCCTGATAGGAGCGTCAGCCCCAATCAAAATATCTTTCCTGCTCTAAAAAGCTTACCAGATCTGCCTTTCAGAACAAGTAATTTAGCTAATTCTGTATTCTTCGCAAACCAAAAAAGTCATATAGCTGAAAAAACTAGCTTGCTAGTTAGGAATTACTTGCATTAATAGTACAATACAGCCTTGACCCAACTCATGAACAGACGGATGGCGTGTAGCTATCTGTTGACTTAATAACTCACAGGAGTAAACCACAGATTATGAAGATGACAAGGCGCGTCTTTATGGGCGCAGGTGCAGCAATGGCTGCGGTGGCGGCTGGGCAACTGGGGAGAACTGCCCCTGGTCAGGCTCAAATTGCTCCCCGTGGCGATCGCTCAACCCGACTTGCCCAAGCTGGCGGAGTCGTCAATCTTTACTCAGCCCGTCACTATGACACTGATAACGACTTATACCAAAGCTTTACGAACCGGACTGGAGTTCAAGTCAACTTGGTCGAGGCTGAAGCTGACCAACTGATTGAACGGATCAAGAGCGAAGGGGCAAACAGTCCGGCTGATGTGTTCATCACGGTGGATGCAGGTCGTCTCTGGCGGGCAGAAGAGGAAGGCATCTTACAACCAGTCTCTTCCTCTGTGCTGGAGCAAGCCGTACCAGAAAATCTGCGGCATCCAGAGGGCTTGTGGTTTGGTCTTTCTAAGCGGGCGCGGGTGATCGTCTATAACAAATCACGCGTTAACCCAGCCGAGCTATCTAGCTACGAAGATTTGGCAGACGAAAAGTGGCGTGGACGGCTTCTGGTCAGGTCATCCTCCAACGTCTACAACCAATCCCTGGTTGGCGCACTGTTGGAAGCACACGGCCCGCAGTTTACAGAGGAATGGGCGCGGGGAATTGTTGCCAACTTTGCCCGTCCCCCTGAAGGCGGCGACACCCCTCAAATTCAAGCGGTTGCGGCAGGAGTCGGAGATGTAGCGATCTCCAATCACTACTACTATTTGCGCTTGCTCAATTCTGAGAACCCCGAAGAGCGGGAAGCTGCTGAGCAAACTGCAATCTTCTTCCCCAACCAGCGCGATCGCGGTACCCACGTCAATATCAGCGGTGGCGGCGTACTAGTCAACTCTCCCAACAGAGAAGCAGCCATCCAATTCCTAGAGCATTTGGTTAGTCCCGAAGCTCAGGCAATCTTTGCCCAAGGAAACAGTGAGTATCCTGTCTTGCAAGGAGTTGAGCTTGATCCTGTAGTTGCAGCTCTGGGTGAGTTTAGAGAAGACAGTATCAATGCGTCTGTATTTGGACGCAATAATCCAGAAGCGCTTCAAATTATGGATAGAGCAGGTTGGGCATAGGAATGGGGCTAGGGGTTGGAGGCTAGGGATCGCCTAAACTTTTACTTCTACCCTGTCCTGCTTAAATGCAGCCTGACAACACACCTCAACCTGAAGCAATTCACCGGACGGGTAGGGGCGCAGCATTCGGCAGCAATTCTGGGTTCTAAAGAGAATCCTTGCCCGAATGCTACGCCCTTGCAGAGGTTTTTCACTTTATAGATGGAAAGGCATCCTGCAAATGGGGTGCCTTTCCATTATTTTTTGAATTGGTACACCCTAATCAGCACTGCCTTCCATCCTCCCAAGTCTTGTAAAAGTTAAAGAAAACATACTTGCTGTGCAAATTAGTAGCTAAAAAAAGTATGGTTTGGAGAAGGTAGCCCCCATTACCCATCGGAAAGTTGCCGCCGCAGACACACAGCAAAGCACTATGTCAGAATCTACGATTGAATCAATTCTTCAAGAAAAGCGATTATTTAATCCCCCTGCTGCTTTTTCTCAGCAGGCCCATATCAAAAGCCTGGAAGAATATGAGCAGCTTTATAAACGGGCTGAGGCTGACCCAGAAAAGTTTTGGGCAGAACTAGCGCAAAAGGAACTGCACTGGTTTGAAAAGTGGGACACGGTGCTAGATTGGCAGCCGCCCTTTGCTAAGTGGTTTGTCAACGGCAAAACCAACATTTCCTACAACTGCCTCGATCGCCACCTGACAACCTGGCGACGCAACAAGGCAGCACTAATTTGGGAAGGCGAACCCGGCGATTCGCGTACCCTCACCTATGCTCAGCTTCACCGAGAGGTTTGTCAGTTTGCCAATGCGCTAAAGCATTTAGGAGTGCAGAAGGGCGATCGCGTCGGTATCTATATGCCGATGATTCCAGAAGCGGCGATCGCCATGCTTGCCTGTGCCCGCATCGGTGCACCCCACACGGTCGTCTTTGGCGGATTCAGCGCTGAAGCATTGCGCGATCGCCTCGTCGATGGGCAAGTGAAATTAGTCGTGACAGCAGACGGGGGTTGGCGCAAAGACGCGATCGTGCCGCTGAAAACTCAGGTTGATAAAGCGTTAGCAGATGGCAATGCACCCAGCGTCGAAAATGTGTTAGTCGTACGTCGGACGGGACAAGAAGTTCCGATGCAGCTAGGTGCCCGTGACCATTGGTGGCATGAACTCCAGCCGCAGATGTCAGCCAATTGTCCCGCAGAGCCGATGGACAGCGAAGACGTGCTGTTCATTCTCTACACTTCTGGCAGTACAGGCAAACCCAAAGGTGTGGTGCATACCACGGGTGGCTATAACCTCTACACCCACATGACCACCAAGTGGGTTTTTGACCTGCACGATGACGACGTGTATTGGTGTACCGCTGATGTAGGCTGGATCACCGGACACAGCTATATCGTCTACGGTCCACTGTCCAACGGGGCAACCAGTTTGATGTACGAAGGTGCGCCTCGTCCTTCAAACCCTGGCTGTATGTGGGACGTGATCGAGAAGTACGGCGTAAATGTGTTTTACACCGCACCGACCGCTATTCGCGCTTTTATAAAAATGGGTGAAGACTTGCCTAAAGCGAGGGATCTGTCTTCGCTGCGGCTGTTGGGCACGGTTGGCGAACCCATTAATCCAGAAGCCTGGATGTGGTATCACCGTGTAATCGGAGGCGAACGCTGCCCGATTGTTGATACCTGGTGGCAGACCGAGACTGGCGGTATTATGATTACGCCACTACCAGGAGCCATTCCTACTAAACCTGGTTCTGCAACCCGTCCTTTCCCTGGAATTTTGGCAGACGTAGTGAATCTAGAGGGCAATTCGGTCAAGGAAAATGAGGGCGGCTACCTGGCGGTGAAGCATCCCTGGCCCGGCATGATGCGAACTGTGTACGGTGACCCCGATCGCTTCCGACGTACCTACTGGGAACACATTCCGCCTAAAGACGGGAAATACTTTTACTTCGCTGGAGATGGCGCGCGTCGCGACGAAGATGGCTATTACTGGGTAATGGGTCGGGTCGATGACGTGATCAACGTCGCGGGACATCGCCTTGGCACAATGGAAATTGAGTCAGCGCTGGTTTCCCACCCTGCTGTGGCTGAGGCGGCAGTCGTTGGCAAGCCCGATGAGGTGAAAGGGCAAGACGTATTTGCCTTTGTCACGCTGGAAGGCAGCTATACCGCCAGCAATGACCTCAAGAGTGAGTTGAAAAAGCATGTGGTGCAGGAGATTGGGGCGATCGCCCGCCCTGGTGAGATCCGCTTTGCCGATGCCCTGCCCAAAACTCGCTCCGGCAAAATTATGCGTCGTTTGCTGCGAACAATTGCCAGCGGTGAATCCGTCTCTGGCGACACTTCTACGTTAGAGGATATGGGCGTTCTAGACAAACTGCGGGAAACCCCGTAAACCTGCCTTTGCCCCCGTAGGGGCGGTTCACGAACCGCCCCTACCGTTGTTGCGCTTCACCAAATTCTATCTGAATCGATATTAATCTTCTTCGCGGGACGCACGACCGTCGCGGCGGCCCAACTCATATACGCCACCACCGATCGCCGCAAGAATGCCTACGCTAATTGCCCAGCTTTGTCCTAACCCAACTTCCACGCCGTAGTTGAACAATCCACCCACCAGCAAAAACGGCACGATGCTGAACAGGGAAGCATAGAGGGCGTTTAAAGATTCCCTGCCTTTGCGAGTACGCTCAAACTCTTCTGCTGAAGTGTAGAGAAACCGTTCAGCAAAGTTGAACCAGCGGTTTAGCTGCTCCATTACCCATTCGCTGATGGGCGAAAAGCCCAAGTACAGCGCTAATGACCATAGACCAACGCCTGCTAGCGTTGTCGCATCCAGTCCAAACCGGAAGGGAAAAAGTTCGGTCAGCATGGGTAGAGCGATCGCCTAAGAAACTTTACTAATTGTAATATAAACGCACTCTCGGCTGACTGGGGCTTGGGGTTGATGTCTACTTTTAAAGCGATGTTAGTCTGGAGCAACAAAACACAACTGAGGAGTCCAACATGTCGCCAGTTCGACCAACTATTTTAGTCACGGGGGGTGCAGGATACATCGGCTCTCATGCAGTGCTGGCACTTCAGCAAGCAGACTATGAGGTGGTTGTTCTCGATAATTTGGTATACGGACATCGAGACTTGGTAGAGAAAGTGTTGCAGGTAGAACTTGTCGTTGGCGATACCTGCGATCGCGCCCTTTTAGATCAGCTTTTTGCCAGTCGCAACATTGCTGCTGTGATGCACTTTGCAGCTTATGCCTATGTAGGTGAGTCAGTAACTGACCCAGCAAAGTATTACCGCAACAATTTCATCGGTACGCTGACTCTTTTAGAGGCAATGGTGGCTGCTTCGGTCAACAAGTTTGTGTTTTCCTCGACCTGTGCCACCTACGGCGTACCTAAAACAGTCCCAATTCCAGAAGATCATCCCCAAGATCCGATCAATCCGTATGGGGCAACTAAGTTGATGGTTGAGCGGGTGCTAGCTGATTTTGGTGTAGCCTATGGGCTCAAGTCGGTTTGCTTCCGTTACTTTAATGCAGCGGGAGCTGATCCGGCGGGGCGGCTAGGTGAGGACCACAATCCTGAAACTCACCTGATTCCCCTGGTACTGCTGGCGGCTTTGGGTCAGCGAGAGTCTATTTCAATTTTGGGAACCGATTACCCAACCCCCGATGGAACTTGCATTCGAGACTACATTCACGTTGCTGACCTGGCTAGCGCTCATGTGTTGGGGCTGGAATATCTGCTGAAAGGAGGCGACACAGACGTGTTTAACCTGGGGAACGGCAACGGTTTTTCAGTCAAGCAGGTGATCGAAACGGCAAAGCAGGTGACGGGGCGAGACTTTAAGGTGGTGGAGGGCGATCGCCGTCCAGGAGATCCGCCTGCTCTGGTTGGCAGTGGTGAGAAAGCCAGCAAGATATTAGGATGGCAACCCCAGTATGCTGACCTGAGCAAAATCCTATCCCATGCTTGGCAGTGGCATCAGCAGCGGCATCAGGCAAATTAAAGAATGAGGGCTGAAGGTAATTTTCCTCCATCCCTCATCCCTAATTCGGCGTTGTGCTACTTGCCGTCGGAACAGAGTCATTAAACTGCTGATCAAACAGGTAAACCGAGCGAATGGGATAAGGGATACTGAAATTTGCCTGGTCACAGGCTTCCTTTAGAGCCATCATCACGCGAGTTTGAGTTTGGCGCACATGCAACTTTTGGGGCAATGTCCAATAACGCACGACAAAATCAATTGAGCTATCGCCAAAGCTCACCACATCTACCTCGGCTGAGGGATTAGACAGTACACCTTCTACATCGGTGAGTGCCATCAGCAAAACCTGCACGGCTCTAGGAAGCGGCGTGTTGTAATCCAAACCGATCGCCAAATCAGTGCGTCGATAGGGGCGATCGGTCAAAACTCGGATGGAACTGGTAAATACGGTCGCATTGGGAATGACAACCCGCTCCCCTTGGTAGGTGCGAATTTCTGTTGAACGAATATTGATTTGCTCTACAGTTCCTTCGTAGTCGTTCACCACAATTTGATCGTTCAACCTAAATGGCTCGTTGAGTAGCAGCAAAACCCCTGCTAGAAAATTCTTAAAGATATCCTGAAAGGCAAAACCGATCGCCACAGAACCCAAACCGAGTAGCCCGATAATGTCACCCAGTCCCAAATCGGGGAAGGCAATAACGCAAGCCAACAAAATTCCGGCGATCCAGGTGGTGACGTAGGCGATTTGAAGAATCAGCGACCGCAACGAAGGGCTTTTAACGACTTTATCTGTGGCAGTTTGGGTGATTGCGCGAATCGGTCTCACCGCGTATCGAGTAATGATTAGAATGGCGATCGCCAGAATAAATGAAGGCAAAAACTCAACCGCCTGAGCAACCAACCGCAACAGACTTGAGTTGATCGTTTGCACCAATTCACTCACAAGCAAAAGATAGAACTCAACCTAACCAGTATTACAGCGCTGGTCTGTATAAAGAAAACCCCGTATCGTAGTAAGTCGGCACGGGGAAATGTCCAAGGAAACGTGAACTAGGAGGGGCAAAAGTCCTACAGGCTTGGAGGCAGGATCACCTGATCGACCACGTGGATCACACCATTGCTAGCGGTTACATCCGGCTGAACGACCGTTACTTCGTTCACCGTTACGCCATCTGCACTAACTTCAACAGTCACAGGCTCATTTGCTACGGTTTGCACTTCTCCTGACGTGAGCTCGCTAGAAGTGAGTTCACCAGGAACGACGTGGTAAGAGAGAATTTGTACTAGCAAGTCCCGATTCTCAGGCAGTAGCAACTGTTCTACAGTTCCTTCAGGCAAAGCCGCAAACGCTTCATCGGTAGGCGCAAACACGGTGAAAGGACCTTCGCCTTGAAGCACCTGATCCAACTCAGCCGCAGTTAGGGCAGCAATTAGCGTTCCAAAAGAACCGTTGGCAGTAGCTACATCAACGATAGTGCCAGCTTCAGCCGCTGCGGTCGGTTCTGCGGGCGTTTCCATTCCTGCCGGAGCTTCTGTCTCCATTCCTGCTGGAGCTTCCATTTCTGTCGGAGCAGGTTGGCTAAGATCAGCAGGTGCAGTGGGGGTTGCCCCAGTCTGGTTATAAGGTGCTTCGTTAAAGATGCTAGGACGTGGATTAGCCGTCTGCGCCAGTGCGGGCAGCGCAACCAGGACACTAGCAGCACTGATGCCTGCAAAGCCGAGGATTTTTTTGACTGAGACCCGTGTACTCATGGAAACTATTCTCCTTTATGCCAAGTTTTTGTAAAGCATTATTGAGTAATATGACGTTTTCTTAAAGTCCCGGTTCCAGGCGCAATTATCAGAATTGTGGATGGGTGAGGATGATTTCGGTCAGAAATAGCAAAATTGAGCCGATTACTTTCCACCCTTCGGTAGATATAAGAAGCGTTAAGTTATGTGGCGAAGCATTTCTGATGGAAATAGGCATTAGCCTGTCTATTGATTAGAACCATCGTGCAATTGTCCTCTAGGTAAACATCGCTGATATTAAAGTCATTACAGGAGGTAAATCATGCTGGAACTGTACCAATTTGAGCTATCGCATTACGTTGAAAAGGTGCGGCTAATCCTGGACTACAAGGGGCTAGCCTACCGCAAGATTGAAGTTACGCCAGGAATTGGACAGCTAGAGCTATTCAGGTTGTCGGGGCAGCGCCAGGTGCCTGTGTTGAAGGATGGCAGTGAGGTCATTGCAGACTCAACAGCGATCGCCGAATACCTCGACCGTAAATATCCCAATCGCCCCATCATTCCAGCCGATTCCAAGCAGCGAGGGTTGTGCCTGCTAATGGAGCAGTGGGCAGATGAATCAATTGGTTTGAACGCCCGCAAAGTAATGTTAGGAGCATTGGGGCAAGACCAGTCTTTCCGTAAAGCCTTTCTGCCTGCAACGACTCCTGATTTGCTCAGAGGGTTAGTCGGTTCAGTGCCCAATGAAATTTTTAGTGTTTTAGGTTTGGGTGTAGGTTTAGGCCCAGAGGCTCTCAAAACTGCTCAGGATGCCATGAAGCGGGATCTAGCCTCGCTCTGTTTCATTCTGATGGATCAGCCTTATTTACTGGGTGATTCTCCTACCCTGGCAGATTTTGCTGTTGCTGGATTAACAATGTACGTCAAGTTTCCTTCGGGTTCTTATCTTGATATTCCTGAGAATCTGAAGGGCAAAGGGGTTCCCGGCATTGCCGATGTTGGCACCTTTGAGCCGTTCTTTAAGTGGCGCGATCGCCTCTATGCTGACTACCGTAAATCTTCGGTTTCAACGGTTCCTCCTTCTTCGTCTGCCCCAACCTCAATCAACATTGAGTAACACCAACTCCAAGAGTTTGAGTTAGAGATGGAAAGGCACTCCGCGTCGCGGAGTGCCTTTCCATCTCTAAACCATTTTGTTGAGACAATATCAGAAGTCAACATTCGGTTAAAAGTCATTGACTATCAATTATCTATCAATTATTAGGTGTGATAAATGCACTGTGACTTTTCTCTAATTCAGTTCAGAACTGTTAGCAGAACGAATGTATTGAGAACGAATGTATTAATTAAGGGATATTCAAGTTACGATAGCTCAAAGGATTGAGCGATTGTGGAATAGGTATCATGACAGAGAAACCTTTGGGTTCAGTCATTCAGGGTTCTCTCAGCCAAGGATTAGAAGTGCGGCTGCATCCCGATGTGTTGGTAGAAGACATGCGGGTTGGCAAATTTTTGGTGGTGCAGGGGGTGCGATCGCGCTTTTTCTGCATGTTGACGGATGTAGCTCTGGGAACTGCCAGCCAGCGGATTATGGCGAACCCCCCTGATCCTGGCAACACGTTTTTGCAAGAAGTGCTGGCTGGAACTGGAACTTACGGCACGATTAACCTAACCCCGATGCTGATGTTTACCCCAGAAGAGGTAATGCAGGATGAGAATGGCAGAGGTAAATCCAAGCAGTCTGGTAGCTATGGGGTTAGCTTAGAGGGGAACGGCGGAGGAAGGGCGATCGCCTCTCATCAAGCTCAAAGCAGTGCCAACATTGAACTGCTGCCCGTTAAAACGATCCCCAGCCACTTCAGTCAGGTATTTGATGCCAGCGAACGGGACTTTCGCGCCGTGTTTGGTTGGGAAGACGACCCACATCGGCGCAACTTTGCGATTGGGCAACCGATCGACATGGATGTGCCGATTTGCCTTGACCTCGATCGCTTCGTTGAACGCAGTAACGGCATCTTTGGCAAATCTGGTACGGGCAAATCCTTTTTGACGCGACTGCTACTGTCTGGGATCATTCGCAAACGAGCAGCCGTTAACCTGATTTTTGACATGCACTCTGAGTATGGCTGGGAGGCAGCCAGTGAGGGCAAACGCTTCAGCACCGTGAAAGGACTGCGCCAGCTTTTCCCCGGACAGGTGCAGATCTACACGCTTGATCCTGAATCGACGAAACGACGAGGCGTGCGAGACGCGCAGGAACTTTACATTGGCTACGATCAGATTGACGTAGAAGATTTGATGCTGGTGAGAGGAGAGCTAAACCTTTCAGAAGCCAGTTTGGAAAACGCGATTATTCTTCGCAACGAGTTTGGCAAAGCCTGGATTACTCGCTTGTTGGCAATGACCAATGAGGAGATCCAGGAATTTTGCGAAACCAAGATGGGCAGCAAGTCGTCAATCATGGCATTACAGCGAAAGCTGACCCGCTTGGACGAGCTGAAATACATCCGCAATAGTTGCCCTCATAACTATGTTGGACAAATTTTGGAGTCTTTAGAAGCGGGAAAGCATGTGGTAGTAGAGTTTGGCTCTCAGTCCAATCTGCTGTCTTACATGCTGGCAACCAACGTCATTGCTCGCCGCATCCACGCTAGCTATGTGCATAAAGCGGAAAAGTTTTTGCAGACCAAGAATGTAAGCGATCGCCCCCACCAACTCGTGATCACGATCGAAGAAGCCCATCGATTCCTCGACCCTAGTACAGTACGTCAAACCATCTTTGGGACGATTGCTCGCGAAATGCGAAAGTATTTTGTCACCCTATTGGTAGTCGATCAGCGCCCCTCTGGTATTGACAATGAAGTCATGTCTCAGGTCGGTACCCGCATCACTGCCCTGCTCAATGATGAGAAGGATATTGATGCCATCTTTACGGGGGTTTCTGGTGGGCAAAGCCTGCGATCGGTGTTGGCAAAGCTAGATTCCAAGCAGCAAGCGCTGATTTTGGGTCATGCCGTACCCATGCCTGTCGTGGTTCGCACCCGCCCCTATGACGAAACCTTCTACGCCGAGATCGGGGATACTCCCTGGGAAGAAATGCCGAGTGCGAGTGTTTTTAAGGCTGCTGAGTCTGCAAAGGCAGATTTAGGGTTTTAGCTGAGCTTGATCTGAGCAAGACATTAAAAAAGTCTTAAGCTTAGTTCTCAGTTCGGTTATTACTCTGGGTTCTCACTACCTCTGCCACAGGAATTTAGTCCATGCTTATAGAAGTAGAGAACGTCTGTATGCCCTTCCCTGAACTGCTTACAAATCTAGTCTAACTGTAAACATCGTCTACCTAGCAGGTGTACGGCGTTTACAAAAGCCGTCTTCAATTTCATCCAAAAGGATGAATCGCCATCTATTTACTGGAGTCTAAACTTGTACTACTATTTAATTAAGTCAAACTCATAATGACTCCGAGTTTAATTCGGGAGTTTGAGTGCCGGTAGAAGTTGTTAGTTGATCCAAAGCTGGTCGATTCTAATTGTTTGCTTGTTGTTGAGATTGAGTCTGCGTCCTCAAAGTACGTCGCTTAGTTGGGTTTGTGATTGATTCTGGTGTTGGCTGAGGAAAGTTAAAGCCTCAGCTAACCTGGCTATTTACCTGTCCTCTGCTCCTCATTTGGGATAGGCATTCCGAAGGCTTGATTTTTGCTAGAGCATCTGGGTTCATCTAGCCCATTTCCCAAACAGTCTTTCCTTTGAAAGCCTAACCCTCTTTCTATTTTCTTTAGATTGTGTTCCACGTTTCATCTGACGGAGTTTACCGTATCACCCATGCCAACTGCAAACACTAAAACCAAGGCTGCTGCTAAGCCCATGTTTACCGCAGATATGGTACGCACATATTTGCATGAGATCGGTCGTGTGCCCCTGCTGACTCACGAGCAAGAGATTGTTTACGGTAAGCAAGTGCAGCAAATGATGGCGCTTCTAGATTCTAAGGAAGCGCTAGCTCAGGAGCTAGACCGTGATCCCACTGATACAGAGTGGTCGAATCGGGTCAATCTGAGCGAGTCTGAGCTGCATCAGGTCGTCCGTCAGGGACAACGAGCCAAGCAGAAGATGATCGAAGCAAACCTGCGCTTGGTGGTGGCGATCGCCAAAAAGTACCAAAAGCGAAATCTAGAGTTCCTGGATCTGATTCAAGAAGGAACGCTAGGGTTAGAGCGCGGCGTCGAGAAGTTTGATCCCATGCGGGGCTATAAGTTTTCCACTTATGCTTACTGGTGGATTCGTCAAGCCATCACGCGGGCGATCGCTCAACAAGCTCGTACCATTCGTCTGCCCATTCACATCACCGAAAAGCTGAACAAGATCAAAAAAGTTCAGCGCGAGCTAACTCAAGAACTGGGACATAGTCCTAGCCCAGCCGAGATTGCCAAAGCATTGGAGCTGGAGCCTGCTCAAATTCGGGAATACCTGATCATGGCGCGGCAACCTGTCTCTCTCGACCTTAAGGTTGGAGATAACCAAGACACCGAGCTACAGGATCTGCTAGAAGACGAAGGTGCGTCGCCTGAAACCTATGCTGCTCAGAAGTCCCTGCGTCAAGACCTGGAAGGTCTGCTAGCTGAACTCACACCCCAACAGCGCGAAGTTCTTGTCCTGCGCTTTGGTTTGGAAGATGGCAATGAGCTATCTCTCGCCAAAGTCGGTCAACGGATGAACATTAGCCGAGAGCGGGTACGCCAGCTTGAGCGTCAGGCACTTGACCATCTGCGTCGCCGCAAAGCCAGCGTGGGAGGCTACCTGGCAAGCTAACCGAGGTTGCAGCAGGCTTCTGGCTTGCTGATCCCCGGTGCCCCTGACAAGAGGCGATTTTAGTTATGACAAATAGCTTCCGCAGCACCCCAAAGGCTTGTCCTTGCGATCTGAAGGTACCTTTTGCGGGTGCTGTTTTAGTTGAATCCTAGCCGATCAGTCCATCACATGAATTAGTTGGATGAATCAATCGGGTGAATCAATCGGATGAGGCGAAGAAGCAGCATTTCGGCGTAAATTAAGGGCAAGCTACAGAAGAGGGGCGATCGCCCAGACAATTCCAAGAATTTGCCACATTAATTTCTGGAATCAAGAAATTTGCCGTTGTAGCTCAATGTAACGGTTGCAGCTATGCACCAAGAGCTTTGTTCTCAGGAAGCCAAATCATCCTAACGGTTATCCAACGGTTGTTCAAAGTCTTTCCTTAGTTGAATAGCTGTACATAGCTTCTCCAGTAAATTTGACAACAGCCTGATCTTCGGTTTTTAGTTTTTTTGGGAGGAAACTACGGTGTTTAATTCATCTCTTCGCGCATTCTCGCCGTTGCGTACTCTCACACACGTTATCAATCAGCCGTTAGCTGGGTTGTTTCTCGCTCTCGGATTGGCAGTTAGTAGTTCTGGTGCTGTAGTGGCAACAGAGGCTCCAGAAACTGCCCGCGAGGGCCGCGTCTCAGTCGCTACTGCAGCAGCCGATGTCGGAAGTCTTCGCGCTTTACCGGATGGAGTTTATCTATTTGGTCAGTCTCCAGAACCCGATCAGGTGGGTGCTGCTTACATGGTTTTTGAGGTAAACGACAGCCAGGTTGAGGGTGCGTTTTATATGCCCTATTCCTCCTTTGACTGTTTTAATGGTCAGTTTGGCGGGAATCAGCTAGAGTTAACTGTAATTAACAGCTACGAACAAACAGCTCATCCCTACGTTGTGGCACTGAACGAGAATTCCTCAGTCGCGACGACGGGAAATGCGATCGCCCCCGTCGGTTTAGAGGGCTATCACCAGATTGAGCAAATGAGCGAAAATGACGAGCGAATTTTAGCAACCTGCCAAGCCGACCTGCAGTAAAGAACCTAAGCATGAGGTGGCGGTTGTAACGAGCTTGCATCTACCAGGCAGACAAGATTCTGCCCCTTCGGCAAACGGGAGTTAGGGAAACTGGACTCCCGTTTAAAAATTAGGAAGAGCGCACCCGGCACTGCAGGGTGCGCTCTTCCTGCTCTAAGACGACAATTATTCTCGCTCGACCAGGATGACATTTTCGGTGACTTGCTCAAAGGTGTCGTCGTGGCTAATGACAAAAAGCTGTCGAAAAGTTTTGATATTGGCGATTGCCTCTGCCAAACTTGCTCTCCGAGGACGATCCATGTTGGTTGTGGGTTCGTCAAAAAAGGCGATATCGATGTCTGCTAGGACTCGCAATAATGCCAGACGCACTGCCAGCGCAGCACACATCTGCTCACCTCCAGAGAGATTGATAAAGCGACGAGAAAATGCGCCTTCCTGCACCATGATTTCGTAGTCTCGCGTCCACTCCAGTGCCACGTTTTGGCGGTTCATCAATTCTCGAAACAGTTTGTCGGCTTCCTGGGAAACGCTTTGCACATAGCGTTCGGTAATGCGCGGCCCAGCTTCTTTGTAAACTTTGCGGGCAAAGGTGATAAAGCGGCGAATTCGCTCTCGCTGTTTCAAATCAATTTGGGCGCGATCGCGCTTTTCGGCTAACGCCTGAAGTGTAGCCAGTTGGTGATCTAGCTCGTCCAACAGTTTGCGCTGCTGAGGCAGTCCACCCATGATTTGGTCAGCCTGACTGCGAGTCGTGTTGTAAACGGCTTCAACCTGCTGCCACTGTTCTGGATCGTAGGTTTGAATGGTTTGATCGTAGTTAGTTTTGAGGGCAACCTGCTCGGTTTCTAACGTTTGCAGTTGGGCGATCGCCCCCTCCAGTTCAGCTTGCAAATTTGGTAGAGTTTCAGCATCTTTTTGGTGCTGCAGATAGGCTAGGTAATCAGGTTGGTGGGTTTGACGCAACTGTTTCTGCTGATCGATCTGCTCATCTAGCTCAGCAAACTGGTTGATAGTCACCTCTAAATCGGCAATTTTTTGTTGAATGCCTGCCTGTGCCTGTTGAAGCTGAGCATAGGCAGATTGAATCTGGGACTGCTGTTGAAGCTGTCGGGCTAGAAGCTGACTGCGTCCACGCGGATCGCCCAACTGCTCCAACTTGGCTGCAAGCTGCGATCGCTGTTGTTTTAAAGCTGGTTCTGCTGTGAGTTGAGTTTGAAGCTGGCTGATGCGGCTGTGAATTTGCTCAGCTTCCTCCTGCCATTGACTCTGCTGCGCCAAACGAGCTTCCAATGTGGCAAACTCTGCTTGCCGTCTGTAAACCTCATCGAGCTGCTTTCTCACATCGCGTAGCTGCTGCTCAAGCTGCGGCAAAGAAGTTTGCTGTTCCAGATCCGCCAAAATGCGTTGCAGCGCATCCAACAGTTCGTCGTTTAGCTCAACTCCTGCCCGAATTGCATCTAGAGCTGCATCCACAGAAGCTGTTGCCAACAGCGGTACTATCTGCTGCATTTGCGCCAGTGTAGACAATGCTTCTTCTGCCTGAAGCTGGTGGCGATCGCCCTTCTCTGTCCCAACTGTTATCAACTGCCGCAAGTCTGCTTCAAACTGTTTTGCGGCAGCAATGCGGCTGAGTCTTTCCTGAAGGCGATCGCGCCGCTGCTCCAGTTCTGGAATTTGCCTGATTGCTGTTTCTAATGCCTGAATCTGAGCAATCTCTTGGGTCAGCCGCTCCAAACTGGATTGGATTTTTGTCCACTGCTTCGTCAGGTTTTTAGCTTCCGTTTCAGAAGCTTGAAGCCGCTGGAGTAGTTCAACGGTTGTGGTTTGCTGTTGCTCCAGGTCTTGCTGTTGTTGGATTAACGGCTGTAGTTGTTCAGCTTCCAGCTCAGCCTGTTTCAAGTTTTCGAGCTGCACGGTGAGCCGGGTTAACTCCGTTTGCTGATCGAGCAGCATCTTTTGCTGAGCATCCCGCTGTTTGATTAAATTCTGACGGTTTCGCCCCTGCTGATCCAATTCTCTCAAGGCGATCTCGGCTTGCAGGAATGTTTGATAGCCCTCGCGACTCGATTCACAGGTCCGGACTGCTTGCTGCGATCGCTCGACAGACTGCTGCAACAGCCAGTTTGCTTGCTGCTTACTTTCAAGCTGTGCGTCTAGCTTGTGCAACTGGCCTTCTAGCTGCTGCACTTGTCGCGCCTGAGCAGCCAAAGCGTCTTTTTCAACTTGCAGCTTTGCTAAATCTGCCTGCAACTGCTCAAGTGCTGTCTCTGCTGCGGCAATCTCCTGGCTGAGTTCCTGTTGCCTCTGCCACAAAGCTTCCCAGTCTTTAAGCGAGTCTTCGTACTGGGCGATCGCCCCCTCCAACCGCTCAACTTCTGCTTTGCCGTACTTTTCCAGCGACAGCATTTGTTGATTGGTCTGCCGATATTCCTCTACTTTGAGGATTGCGTCAAAAATCGGCTTGCGTTTTTCTGCTGTTTGCAAAAAGTCTGCCGTGAAAGTTCCTTGCGGTACGCCAATCGTGTTAGCAAACAGTCGCCCCAAATCGGTTCCTGGAGCGACTCCCAAATGCTGCCGCATCCAGGGCATCACTTCCTCTTCGATGTGCTTGTAGTCCAGCCGCTGACCCAGTTGTGGATCGTACAAGGTGTAGCCCTTGGTCGTGCAGCGCTGTACCTCGTAGGTGCGGGTGTCGCGGCTCGACACAAAAGCAACTGTCGCTTGAGCACTATTTGCCCCATTGCGAATCAGGTCTTCATTTTTGTACGAACCTCTGTAGTTAAACAGCGTCCAGGCGATCGCCTCTAAAATGCTCGTTTTCCCCGCCCCGTTTTCACCACAAATGGCATTGGTGCCAGGCTGAAACTGGAAGTGGCGGTCGCTGTGCGACTTGAAGTTTTTTAACGTAACCGAGAGAATTTCCATGCAGCCCTATTTTACCTGGATGCCACTGACTCACTATTCTGACAAATTTGGCAAAGCCAGGACGATGGATTGCACCACAAGACCTGCCAACTGCTAGCTTCACCCCTATCAACAATTGCGATGCTATTACTTTGTGATTCCTTAGTAGGATACGAAATTGTAGGCATTTTAAGCAGAGCAGGAGATTTCTTATGAGATTAAACATTGCCATCAAAGACCAAAACGGCAAACCCTATAGCCTTCCCGAGCGCTACGAGTTTGCGCCAGAAAAGCTGGATAAATTAGCCGCAGATTTCAGCGATTACTGTTCAGCTAATCGAGAACAGCCCGCTCGAAAAGGAGGTGTTTATAGGTGCACGAGTGGCAGTGAGGAAAAATGCTGTTCCTCAAATTCGATGAAGTAGCTTACATCGGATGATTCCAGTTCTTTAGGAAGCTGTTTATTACTCCTAAAACACTTGCTCGAGATGAACTAAAAGACTAATCTTTAAGCAACTGGGAACAATCTTTAAACAGATTTGGTCCCGAAATATACAAAGCGATTAACACAGTAGGTGCTTCTATTTTCTCTCGCAGAAATGAAGTACCTACTATTTTTTTTGAGCAAAAAAATAGCCAAGCTTTTGCTGTTTACTCACAGAAGGAAATTGACAACGAATGAATACTGTCGCCTTTTCCGTAAACAATGACTGGGGTAGCGGCTTCACTGGGGGAATGTCCATCACGAACGGTGGCACCAGTTCTCTGAAACAATGGACACTAGAGTTTGAGGCTCCTTTTGAAATTACCAATATTTGGAATGCTGAAATCGTCAGCAAAACAGGAAATCGGTATGTAGTCCGAAATGGTAGCTGGAATGGCAGCATTTCTCCGGGTCAAAATATTTCCTTTGGATTTAATGGCAATAAGTCAAGTGGAACGACCATTAAGCCAACTAACTACATTTTGAATGGGCAGTCGTTGGGTTCGTCCACACCTCCCCCCACACCTACCCCTATCCCTGCTCCGACACCTACCCCTGCACCTGCTCCGATCGCCCTACCCACACTCTCGGTCGACGACTTCTCCGTTAAGGAAGGCACTCTCAATACCAACACCAACGCCGCATTCACCGTTAAGCTCTCTCAAGCCAGCACCAGTTCTGTGTCGGTCAATTACTCCACCGCCAATGGAACCGCTAGCTCTGGTTCTGATTACGGTGCTACTTCTGGCACCCTGACTTTCGCGCCTGGTGAAACTTCCAAAAAGATTGCTGTCACCATTAAGGGCGACAATACGGTCGAGGCAAACGAAACCTTTAAGCTCAACCTGGCTAGCTCCACAAAAGCTACGATTCGAGATGGACAGGCGCTCGCCACTCTCCTCAACGACGACGTATCCACAGTTCCCACCCCGACTCCGGCTCCCACCCCGACTCCCGCGCCTCTTCCCCCACCCGCTTCCGGAGTCCCCAATTACGGAGAAGCGCTGCAAAAATCCCTGCTTTTTTACGAAGCTCAGCGCTCCGGTGCGCTTCCTAATGACAATCGAATTGAATGGCGTGGCAACTCTGGACTCAAAGACGGAGCTGATGTCGGCGTTGATCTCGCGGGTGGTTACTATGATGCAGGCGATCACGTCAAATTTGGCTTCCCTATGGCGGGTTCAATGACGCTGCTCAGTTGGGGTGTGATTGAATACCGCGAGGCTTACCAAAAAAGTGGGCAGCTTGATGAGGCACTCGATTCTATCCGTTGGGGGACAGACTACATCCTCAAAGCACACGTCACCGACAGCAATGGCACTAAAGCATTTTGGGGGCAAGTCGGACGAGGTGACCTCGATCATGCCTATTGGGGATCTGCTGAAAACATGACAATGCAACGCCCTGCCTATAAAATCGATCGCCAAAATCCCGGTTCTGACCTGGCGGGTGAAGCTGCTGCTGCCCTCGCCTCAGCTTCTATCGTCTTCCGCTCATCTGACCCTGCCTACGCCGATCGCTTGCTCAAGAACGCCGTTCAGCTATTCCAGTTCGCAGACACCTATCGGGGCAAGTATTCCGACTCCATTCCCGATGCTGCGAATTACTATAACTCCTGGAGCGGTTACAACGACGAACTGGTTTGGGGCGCGACCTGGCTTTACAAAGCTACAGGCGACAAAAACTACCTCAACAAAGCTGAAAGCTACTATCAGGGCGTGAATGCAGGCTGGACCCACAACTGGGACAACAAATCTCACGGTGCAGCCATTCTGCTGGCTCAGGAAACAGGTAATGTTAAATACCGCAATGATGTAGAAGGCTGGCTCAACAACTGGAGCAGCAAAACCGGCAGCGTCAAACATACAGAAGGCGGCATGGCATGGCTCGACCAGTGGGGTTCCCTGCGCTACAGCGCTAATACTGCTTTCCTATCAGGAATTTACAGCGATACGGTCAACAACGGAGGAGGGCGCTATTCTAACTTCACAGAAGACCAGGTCGATTACATTTTGGGCGTTAACCCCAACCAAATGAGCTACATGGTTGGGTTTGGGGACAAGTCACCTAAGAATCCTCATCATCGTGGAGCCTCTGGCACAACCAACATCAGCGACCCTACTGCCAACCGCAATATTCTTTATGGTGCACTGGTAGGTGGTCCGTCTGCCCCCAATGACAATGCCTATACCGATGCCCGCACCGATTACATTTCTAACGAAGTTGCGCTCGATTACAATGCCGCCTTTACGGGTGTTTTAGCTCGGATGTATAGCAACTTTGGCGGCAATCCGCTCACCGACGCTCAACTCAACAGCCTACCTGGCATTGAGGTGAACAATGGAATTTAACCCAGCAGGGTAAACGGCTTTGCTAAGCCAATAAGGAGTTTGTAGGGGGCTTAGGGCGTACTCTAAAGCCCCAAAAAATATTTTGAGGAGCTTGCAAACCCCTCAAAGTCTCTCAGAGCGTGAGCTTAGGGAGTGAGTAAGAGTTAGCAACACAAGTAGAAGTTTAGTAATCACTGTTTGCGATTAAGACGCTGATTAAGAGGCTGCATTCTGCAGCAGTACAATTTGCTAGAAGACGTAAGCTTAGTTACATCGTTATCTCTGTCTGAAAGTGGGTTTCATCTTTCTTTATGCCTAATCAATAATAGAATTACTGCCTCTAAAGCTTTCTCATGCGCCCTCCTCGCCAAAACACGATACGGAATATGCCATCTGCAGAAGAAGAGCGTTTGCAGGCAGAGCGGATGCGCGATGTGTTGCTGTTGTTGGATAACCTGATTCGACGAGAGGATGTAACGATTAAGGCAATTCTGAGCTGTCTTTATGACGTGGGTTCAGCAAACTTGATCAACCAGAAATTTCGCTCTCGTTCTCTGAATGGCTTGATGAGGCGGATTTCAACAATGTCCAAGCCAGCATTCAGATTCTTTGCAATGCGTTGGATTAAGAAAAACTGTCCTGAATTGATCACGAAATGGCTATATTCAAAGGCTTCATTTCGGCGATCGCCAACCAATGCCGTTAAAAAGCTAGAAGCTGAAGTTGTAGATGTTAAAGCTGTTTTGCTAGATGCCGAGACTCGTAGACAGGAAGTCAAGCTGCTTCGTTCTCAAGTTAAGTTGCTGACTGGTTTGTTGATTGGGGCAATTACGATTTTGGGGGGTAGTACCCTTTGGCTAGGCTACAGCCAGTTACCCGAAGCGATACCGTTGATTCAATCTGTTCGTGGCGATACTCAAGATCCAGATTAGTAGAAGCTTTCTAAAGTGCCTTGCAAGAAATCGGCGGGTTGACGCTCTATCAAGAAGCGAGCGCCGCCTGATTCTCGACGGTCTGGCAGCCCAACGTCAGGAGGAACATATTCTTGGGCTGCTAGCACTGCTGAAGCAAATACTCCAAGCAGCCAAACTAGGGTCAGGATAAGAGAAGTCGTCACAAAAAGTGAACGAGTCCGAATGCTGAGTCTCTTTCTATACATACTGATTTTGCCCTGCTCATGTGCAAAGAAATGATGCAGATAGATTTCAAGGCAGCACAAATTACTCTGCATTGCAGAGATGGCTGCACACCCTGGGCTTCCTGGTGTTCGCAAAAAGTTTTTAAGCTCGGTTAAAGCTAGGCTATCCGCTCTTGTTTGGTACTGCCCAGTACCAGCACTGAGTCTTCAAATAAGAATTACACTTCAGTTCTATAAGGCGCAGAGAACTTTACTAAGATATGTAGCCCTAGCCAGATGATGAGTAAGAATCCTGCTCCTTGAGCTAGAACTCAATTCCAGCTTGTGCTTTAACGCCTTGCTCTTTGAAGGGATGCTTGATGAGCGTCATCTCAGTAACTAGGTCAGCCCGTTCAATTAACGCTGGGGGTGCGCCTCGTCCAGTTAGGATGACATGAGAGTTTTCAGGCTTTTGCTCTAGACCTGTCAATACTTGTTCAACTTGCAAGTAGCCCAGCTTGAGAGCAATGTTTACTTCGTCTAACAGTACGGTTCTAAAGTCTGAGTTATGGATGAATGACAGGGCTTTTTGCCATGCAGCCTGGGCTTTTTCGATATCTCGCTGGCGGTCTTGGGTTTCCCAGGTAAACCCTTCTCCCATTGCATGAAATTCTAGCTGAGGTAAACTGCCGTCTTTTGGCTCTGTCCAGGGGGCAAGGACTGCTTTTTCGGCAGGCTCCCAGGCTCCTTTGATGAACTGGACGATCGCCACTCGATAGCCGTGTCCTAACGATCGCAACACCATTCCCAGGGCAGCCGTTGTCTTGCCTTTGCCGTTGCCCGTATGCACAATGACCAGACCTTTCTGGTTTGTTTTGTCGGCTAACCGCTGCTCCTGAACCTGTTTGCGTCGCTGCATCTTGCGCTGATATTGCTCAGCCGTCAGTTCTGTGGGGGGCTGATCAGATAACTGGTTGGGTGCGGTTTCTGTGGACAGGCTTTGATCGAGATCGGGAGCGTTAGTTTCCATCAATCTTGTGTGTGAGATTCTACTTCGTCAACGAGTTGCGCCATGTCGCCCTGGTAATTTTGGTTGATCGCGATCGCCCTTTGCTTTAGGCGATCGGGTACATAGCGCAAATGCACCGGTAAACCGTGAGAGAGGAAAAAAACTGCGAGTTGCTCAGCATCAATATAAATTCCTTCCTGGTGAAGTCGTTGCAAGATGCCTTCAAAGGTTTGCCAGGTTGACTCTTGAGTTTGAGTCGAGCTTGGCACATAGCTCAGTGTGGATGAGGAGATGTAATCTGGCATAAGTGAGTAGCTCCTGAATCAGGATTTACTAGACTGAACCTTACAAGAGCCGAGCAAAGATCATAGTAAATAAGCTTGGGAAAAAAGCTTGGTTAGATTCATGCTACAGCAACTTGTCTAGGTAAGACTTCTATGTACTTCCAAGTACCCCTTTGATGGGATAGCGCGAGGGCCTACAAGTGTTAAAGTAGAGTTATCTTGTATTGAGAAAGGTTGCACAGAGCGTTGAAACTCCTTGCTTTCACCGGGGATCCATGGATGCCCCTGTGGTATCTAGAAATGAAACTAAAGCGGAGACGGCGATGTGACCCAGCTCTCTCTTGGGCAGACCGCTGTGAGGGGCCCAGTATGAGCTGATCGACCTGTAACTAGAGGTTTGCGGAGTACATGTCTGCACAAGCCATGACGATATAGCGCCGTCTCTGGCATATTCGCAAACTGGGTCGATCAGGATATCTGTAGATTTGAAGAATTTGGGTTAATTCAGTTTTGAGCTTGAGGCAGGAAATGTCTATTCCTGCTTTGAGTTGGCTATCGCTAAGGCTTTGAGCTAGGGCGATTGTTGGGAATGCTATGGTTGCTGCCGGAGTTTCAGCCCTACCGCGGGTTGAATCAGTAGGGGCGATCGCATTCGTGTACTCATCAAAACTCATTCAGACTTCTTGCAGGTTAGATTCCTAGCTTGGCGTGAGCAACATGTCTAAGCCGTAAGCTCCTGCAAGATCAGGCTGAATTTTGACTTAACCCAAGTCCGCAGTTTGCAGAGACGCGGTTCATCCTCCAAAGGCGCACCCTCACCGTTTCACACTTGATGCTTAACAATTGGGAGTGTACCAATGTCTAAATCGCTCAGCCACAAGATCGCACCTGCTCCGATGCCCAAAGAAATTAGCGTGGTCGATTTGATCGACAGCTACTTCACTGCCTACAACTCTGCGCGTTTGAGAGAAATTTGTCACTTGCTTAGCCGCGAAGTGATGCGTGAGGGCGTTACGGTTGGACTGACCCTATCAGGCGCGATGACCCCTGCTGGATTTGGCGTATCGGTTTTGGCACCGCTGATTCGCAACGGCATGATCGATTACATCATCAGCACCGGGGCAAATCTGTATCACGATATGCATTACGGTTTGGGGCTAGACCTGTTTGCCAGCAATCCTTTCGTAGATGATGTGAAGCTCCGCCAGGAAGGCCGGATTCGGATTTATGACATCGTATTTGACTACGATGTGCTGCTAGAAACCGATGCCTTCATCCGTGAGTTGTTGCGTTCTGAACCCTTCCAAAAACGTATGGGAACTGCTGAGTTTCATTATCTTTTAGGTAAATACGTGAGTGAAGTTGAGAAAAGACGCGGTGTGCAGCATCCCTGCCTGCTTTCTACTGCTTACGAATGTGGCGTACCGATTTACACCTCTTCGCCTGGAGACAGTTCGATTGGAATGAATGTAGCTGCACTGGCATTGGAAGGATCGAAACTGGTGCTTGACCCCTCCCTCGATGTGAATGAGACAGCGGCGATCGCCTATGGTGCTCGCAATTCAGACCTTCCCGGTGTAGAGGGCAAGAGCGCTGCGGTGATCATTGGTGGTGGTAGCCCCAAAAATTTCCTGCTGCAAACTCAGCCCCAAATTCATGAGGTGTTGGGTCTAGAAGAGCGCGGTCATGACTACTTTATTCAGATTACCGATGCTCGTCCTGATACGGGTGGGCTTTCTGGTGCAACACCTACCGAAGCGGTAAGTTGGGGCAAAATTGACCCGAATGAGCTACCCAGCACAGTGGTCTGCTACACCGACAGCACGATCGCACTGCCGATTCTGACTGCTTATGTGACCAACCAGTGTCCTCCCCGTCCGCTGAAGCGGCTCTACGATCGCCGTGAAGAACTGTTGGAGCAACTGCGGCAAGATTACATAACCGCGCAACAGGCAGACCGAGAGCTTGTGTCGTCCGTTGCAAGTATACCAACCTCCGAAAAGCGTGAGCCTATTGCCACCTACCCTTGTGGTACTCCAATTCACAAGTCTCAGCGATAGGAGTACAAGTAGTGCAGTCTAACTAATATCAAGTGCCTGTAGGGGCATGGCATTTGGGCAAAAATTCTCGGTTTATTTCAGCGTCTACTTGCCAAATTTACGCCTCTACGGAGATGTCTGCTACTTTTCAAACAACTTTATTAGCGTGAGGGCATTGCCTTTACGCTAAATTTTTTGTTCAGGCATAAATTGTTACAGTCCTGATGACAAGTTGCCTCAGTAGCAAGAGGTTTATAGGGTTTCTCGAAAATATAATGAAGGGAATAGGGTTCGGGGGAGAAACCCTCCTAGTGTGTATTAATACGGGCGACTTCTAACCTTCCTGGTTGATTCGGTATGTCTGAATTTTTGAATAGTTTGTTTGCTTCCAATGGCTTTATTCCACACGGACATTGCTATTTATGGAAGCCAGAACTGGTCGGGCTGCATGTGGGTTCTGACCTATCAATTGGGCTCGCCTATTTTGCAATTTCGGTAACGCTGGTTCACCTAGTTCGTAAAATTCAGCTTCCCTTTCACGGAATTTTTTTAGCGTTTGGGCTGTTTATTGCCGCCTGCGGGGCGACCCATTTTATTGAGGTATGGACGCTCTGGCACCCCACTTACTGGTTGTCAGGGGGAGTGAAGCTGGTAACGGCGATCGCCTCCGTGATCACAGCCCTTGCCCTGCCCCCTTTAATTCCCCAGGTTCAAAGGTTGGTTCGCAGTGCAAAACTAGCGGAAGAGCGTAGACTGCAACTGGAGATGGCCAACCAGGAGTTAGCCACGCTCTACGATCAGCTTAAGCAGATGGATCAGGCTAAAACCCAGTTTTTCACCAATGTTAGCCATGAACTGCGAACGCCGCTGACGCTGGTACTGGGACCAACGGAGCGTTTGCTGCGGGAAGCAGCAGCTCAACCCTTTCGCCACAGCCTGGAGAGCATCAACCGCAACGCTCGTACCCTGCTGAAATATGTCAACGATTTGTTGGATATCTCGAAGCTAGAAGCAAATCGGATGGAGTTACGCTGTGTGCGGCTTGACCTGGCACAGCTCTTGCGGCTGAGTGCTTCGCAATTCAGCGCATTGGCAGAAGAACGTCAGGTTAACTTTGTTGTTGAAACGCCATCTGCGCTGCTGGTTCAAGGAGATGCCGAGAAACTACAGCGGGTTTTCTTAAATTTGCTGGCTAATGCGTTTAAGTTTGTGCCAGTGGGGGGTGAGGTACGCTGTACTTTGCAGCTTCAGAGCAATGGAAGCTTTGCTGAAACATGGGTAGATGAGGTTGCTAGACAGGTTAGCGTAACGGTTCAAGATAGCGGACCGGGAGTGTCACCAGAACTGCGGCAAATCATTTTTGAGCGCTATCAGCAGGGCGATCGCCAGTCCAATCAGCACGGCGGAACGGGGTTAGGGTTAGCGATCGCCAAGGAGTTTGTCGAGTTACACAAAGGCACGATTGCAGTAGAAGATGCGCCAGGAGGTGGAGCCTCTTTTATCGTTACCCTGCCGTTAGTTGATAGCAATGCTGGCAGTAATGGTGAAAATTCTTCTAACTATGCAGATGCCATCCAAGAGATAGATGAGGCGATCGCCCGACAAACGCTAGCAACCTTAGAAGTTGGCAATGGTCATAAGACTCCTGACTCATTCACCCACTCTCCAGAAGAAGCAGCCCGTCCGCTTGTGTTGGTTGTAGAAGACAATCCTGATATGAGCCAGTTCATCTGCGAAACCCTACAGCAGGAATATCGCATTGCCACGGCTCCCGATGGTCAAGCTGGGTTAGAACAGGCGATCGCCCTTCAGCCCGACCTGATTTTGACCGACCTGATGATGCCTCAAATCAGTGGCGATCAACTGGTGCAAACCCTACGAACCTATCCAGAGTTAAACAGCACGCCAATCATTTTGTTGAGTGCCAAAGCAGATGACAATCTGAGAATCGATCTGTTGCGACATGGCGCACAGGACTATCTAATGAAGCCCTTTTCAGTAGACGAACTGCGGGCAAGAGTTTCTAACCAGGTGGCTGTCAAGCAATTTCGAGATGTATTGGAACATGAGCTTGCCGTTCAGAGTAAGGATACACTCACGCTGTCAGAAAGTGTTGCGAGCCGTCAGCAAGAATTGCAGGCTGCGCTGATCGCTTTGCGGCAGAGCGAAGCCCGGTTTAGACGAGTCGCCGAATCGAACATGATCGGCATCATGTTTTGGGATTTAGAGGGCAACATCACCGAAGCCAATCACACTTTTCTCCAGACTGTCGGCTACACCAAAGAGGATTTGCAGGCAGGCAGAATTAGCTGGAAAAATATGACACCGGCCGAGTTCTATGATCTGGATCAAAAAACCGTCGCTGAGTTGCGTCATTCCGGTAGGTTTGCGCCCTTCGAGAAAGAGTATTTTCGCAAAGACGGTAGCCGGGTGCCGGTTTTGATTGGTGGAGCGTTTCTAGAAGAATCTAACCAGTGCGGAGTTTCCTTTGTGCTGGACATCACCGAGCGGAAACGGGCGGAGGCTGCGCTAAAGCAGGCTCATAATGAGTTAGAGCTACGAGTAGAGCAACGCACAGCAGAACTTTCTAACGCTAAAGTTGCCCTGGTGCGCGAGCAAGAATTTCTCAAAGCCGTGCTGGACAATGTGAATGCTGGGATTGTCGCTTGTGATTCTGATGGCACGTTGACTTTGTTCAACCGGGCAACCCGAGAATTTCACGGGCTACCAGAACAAGCCCTAGCGCTAGAGCAGTGGGCAGAATATTACAGTCTGTATTCACCTGACGGACAAACCCCTTTGACCAAAGAGCAGATTCCGATGTTTCGGGCCCTGCAAGGCGAGCATGTCCACAATCGGGAAATGATGATTGTGCCGAAACAGGGAAGTGCCCGAACGGTATTAGCTAGCGGGCAGGCGATCGCCGATCCTCAGGGGACAAAGCTGGGAGCCGTGGTCGTGATGCACGACATCACCCAGCGTAAACAGGCTGAAGCTCAAATTCGTGCGCTCAATGCTGAACTGGAACAGCGGGTGATTGAACGCACTGCTCAGCTAGAAGCCGCCAACCGAGCTAAGGACGAATTGCTGGTGCGCGAACAGGCTGCCCGTGCCGAGGCCGAGGCCGCCAACCGGATGAAGGATGAGTTTCTGGCAACGCTTTCTCACGAACTGCGAACGCCGCTCAATGCCATTTTGGGGTGGGCACAACTGTTGCGTACTCGCAAGTTTGACCTGGATACGGTTAATCGGGCACTCGAAACGATTGAGCGAAACGCGCGATCGCAAACCCAACTGGTTGGAGATATCTTAGATGTTTCGCGGATCATTCGCGGCAAGGTGCGGCTTAACATTCGATCCGTCACCCTCATTTCTCTGATTGAAGCAGCGCTAGACTCAGTTCGTCCGGCGGCTGAAGCCAAAATGATTGACTTAGAGGCGTTTTACGACCCCAGAACTCAGGCGATTTCTGGCGATCCAGAACGAATCCAGCAGGTTATCTGGAATTTGCTGTCTAATGCCATTAAGTTTACGCCGCAAAATGGCAGGGTCGAAGTGCAGCTATTGCAGAGCAATCGTACCGTTAGCATTCGAGTCAGCGATACAGGTAGAGGCATTAACCCCAAATTCCTGCCGCATGTGTTTGATCGATTTCGGCAGGCAGACAGCTCTATTACCCGTTCTCACGGTGGGTTGGGGTTAGGGTTGGCGATTGTGCGGCACCTGGTAGAGTTGCACGGTGGCACAGTGTTGGCAGAGAGCGAGGGAGAGGGACAGGGTGCAACCTTTACCGTTACCCTGCCGCTGGTTGCCCCACCCGAAGCTGCAGAAGCAGCGGAACTCACCTCACCAACCGTTTTGGGACAAAAAACAATTCACCAGCCAAATCAGCTAGCCGGATTACGTATTTTAGTTGTGGATGATGAGGCGGACACCCGCGACTTCCTCACGACGCTTTTGGAACAGTGTGGTGCAACGGTAATTGCTTTGGAATCTACTCGAATGGCGGTTGATTTTCTAACGGGAGCGATCGCCCAACCCCCCGATTTATTGGTCAGCGATATTCACATGCCAGAAGAAGATGGATATGCTTTGATTCGACAAGTTCGGGCGATCGCCCGCGATCGCAATCTGATTTTGCCCGCAGTCGCACTAACCGCCTGTGCTGGGCCAGAAGATCGCACCCAGCTTTTATTAGCAGGATTCCAGATTCACATCCCCAAACCCGTCGATGCGGCGGAATTTATGGCAGTGATTGCAAACCTGACCGGAAGGGCGAATAGCGTTTAGCCACTCAGTCATTCGTCATCGGAGTGCGATCGCTTCCAGGCTGCTCTGACCAGGCGAATTTCAGGGTAGCTGTAGGTTTCTCCTAAGTGATCCCGAATCATCCGTAGGGAATCTGCGCCGGTAATGGCGATCGCCTGCTCAATCGTTGCCTGCCGCTCTGGTGGAACGAGCGAATCTAAATCGACCCGTTGTCCGGCTTCCATCAGCACTCCCAGGTGGTCAATGATCGTACTGAGGCGAAAGTTGCGCTGTTCGGCAATTTCGGCTGGAGACAGGCCCTGCTGGTGCAAATCTAGCGTGTGCAGGTGAGTGGTGGACAGCATTCCCTCGGGTGAGGGAGAGGGAGTGGGTTCGGTCTGTTCTGAACCGAAATTATCGTCTTCTGAGCGAGTGGGAATTCCCTGCTCCTCACAAAAAGCCCGAATTTCAGCAGTAAATCGAGCGCCGTAGCGATCGCGCTTGTGGCTACCCACCCCTGAAATTTTGGCGAATTCTTTTAGAGTTTGGGGCTGTTTCTGGGACATTAGCCGCAAGCTGGAGTCAGCAAAGACGACGTAGGGCGGCACAGATTGCTCATCGGCGATCGCCTTGCGCAACACTCGCAGCCGCTCAAACAGCATTTCTGAATCTGCTCTGGGTTGAGATTCCTCAGCCTGGCTTTCTAGACGTGGCGGCAACACAATCTCGACCGTGCGTTGGCTCCGCATCACGTCCCAACTGGCGGCATTCAGCTTCAGGACTGAGTAACCGTCCGAGCTTTCTTCCAGCAAGCCTTGATGCAAGAGCGATCGCCCCAACACTTTCCAGGCATCGGCACTGCGATCGCGCCCAATGCCATAAGTCGAAAGCTTGTCGTGTCCGTTCTTCAGAATTCGCTTGTCTTTGGACCCGCGCAGTACGTCGATGATGTACTTCATCCCAAAGCTCTCTCGACAGCGAGCTACGCAGGACAAAAACTTTTGCGCCTCAACGGTCCAATCTTCCGTCGGACGGGGATGCAAGCAATTGTCACAGTTGCCGCAGTTGCCAATAAAGCTCTCGCCAAAGTAAGCCAGTTGAATCCGGCGGCGGCAATCTGTTCCCTCCGCATAGTCGATCACCTGGCGCAACTGCTGGCGGGCAATTTGCTGCTCATCAGGGTCAGACTTCTGTTCAATCAGAAAGTCAACCGTTTTGATGTCGCCGTAGCTGAAGTAGAGGGTGCATTGTGCCGCTTCGCCATCTCGTCCAGCGCGTCCCGACTCCTGATAATAGCCTTCCAGGTTGCGGGGCAAGTCATAGTGAACCACAAACCGCACGTCTGGCTTGTTGATTCCCATACCAAAGGCGATTGTTGCAACCATAACGCGCACGTCATCCCGAATGAAGCGGGTCTGATTTTGCGATCGCTCCTTATCGCCGAGTCCGGCGTGGTAAGGGAGCACTTCAACGCCATCACGCTGAAGTCGATAGGTGAGTTCATCCACCTTGCGCCGACTGAGGCAGTAAATAATTCCAGAGCCGGAGGTTTGTCGCACCTGTTCCAGCAGTTCTCCGTAGGCATGTCTTTGCTTTGGACGAACTTCGTAGTAAAGGTTTTGACGGTTGAAACTAGCGATGTGGATGTTGGGCGATCGCAACTCCAACTGCCGCACAATGTCTTGCCGCACCCGTTCTGTTGCTGTTGCTGTCAGTGCCAGCACGGGCACATCTGGGTAGCGATCGCGCAAACTGCGAAGCTGCCGATATTCTGGGCGAAAGTCATGCCCCCATTCTGAAACGCAGTGCGCTTCGTCGATCGCAAATGCCGCAATCCCGACTTTTGCTTGAATCTGGTCAAGCAGCGCTAAAAAACGTTCTCCCAACAAACGCTCTGGAGCCACATAGAGTAGCTTAATCCGCCCATTGAGAATGTCCGCCTCGCGCTGACGCACCTCCGTTAAACCTACACTGCTGTTGAGGAAGGTTGCTCCAATGCCGTTATCTTGCAGTGCCTCGACCTGATCTTGCATTAGCGCAATCAGCGGCGAAACCACGACCGTCAGCCCTGGTTTGAGCAGCGCCGGAAGCTGGAAACACAGAGATTTGCCGCCTCCAGTGGGCATGATCACTAGCAAATCTTGATCTTGTAGTGCCGCCTCAATGATTTGCTGTTGCCCCAGTCGGAAGCGATCGTAGCCAAAAAAGTGCTTGAGCGCCTGCTCTAGTGAACTAAACTGAGAAGCGATCGGAGTTAAATTCGGGGTCATCGAATTAAGTACTGCATCCACTTTTCCATGTTGCCTTAAAACTCTCAGGAATAAGGGTTCAGATAACTGGGCTATACTCCTTCGAAGGACGCAGGCTCAAAAAAGGCTTCTGCTGCACAGAGTAATTCGATCGCCTGATCAGCACTGATCAATCGCTTCAGCACCACCTGACCGATCGCACTAGCAGCCTCAGTATTAAATTCTGCTTCGGGTTTGACTTCTACCATTATCACTTCATCTTCAACCCGGTAGAGCCACAGCTTCTCGCCCTTTTCAGCGATACAAAGATTCATCCGGCGGATGTCGGGTTTGCGTCGCCAGGCGACCTCATTCCACAGCCCACCCATTTCCCATACCCGTCCAACTGTCCAACCGTCTGAGAGAAAAAAGTATTTCACGAGTCGGTAGCCTCTATTTGTCATGATTTCTGAGAATGCAGCCTTGGACCGCTCTGCCAAAATTCATGACATTAACATCACTACCCGTAAGGTTTCTGGGAGTGTTGTTTGGAATTATGCCTTCCGAATGGACTTCTCCAAAGATTACTCAAGTTTTCTCAAGACTATCTAAAATAGCTTGGCTGAAGCAGCATTAAGAACATCGACTGGCTGTAAGTTGGGAGTGAATCTGAGCTGATAGCTAAAGGGCGACGAACCGCTACAGGTCATGGGCAATGCATTGGCATGACGAGGAGAAAACCAGGCATCTGCCGTAATGACGAGGCGAGTGGCAAAGCGGCGAAAGTCCTGAGTGGATTTGCCCTGTGTTCCAGTGGAGGAAAAGACTGCATACATGACCCCTTCCCCGTCCCACAGCAATCCATAGCCAGTGCTGTCGTCGTTGGTTACTTCGTACTTGATAGCAGGTCTGAATTGCTGAGGTCGTTTTGAAAACCGTTATAGAAGCATCGTTTAGGGAATTGAGTGAAGCCACATTTGGCTGAATCTTCGTCAGCACTGTAGCTAAACACTGTAGCTAAACGGAGTTGCCCCTGAGTTCTTTGGATTCACTCGAATCTTGACCACGACACGATGAAGCGATCGCCGGTTTCGCAGAGAAGCGATCGCTTCTTACATAAATTGGGGTCACAGATGAAAAGACACCCCGCGAAGTGGGTGCCTTTTCGTCTTAAACATCTCTAATTGCAGCAACCTTATTCCAGCCCTGATTCCATTGGCACAGGGTCAGTATCTGGTTTTGCCTGTGGCTGAGCCAGCCCTTTGCCTTCTAAATAAATAGCGCGGATATCAGCGGGTAGGGTAGCCTCTAGCTTTTGATAGCCATCTTGAAGCTGTGTCTTGACCTCAGCCGCCGAAATTGCCTCGCCTTCTGCCTGCAAGTAGGCTGCAATTCGGGTTTCGCTCCAGTGAAAGGTTTGCGCCATTACAATCATCAACCGTTGAACAGGCGGAAGCTGATCCAGCGCTTGCTCGATGTAGCACCACAGCGGTGGTGAAGCAGCTTTGAGAGAATAGTGAATCGACTCAACCGCTGGCAAATCAGCTCCATTAATACAGACAGCGGTGACATTAATCAGCCAACTCTGCAAAGACAGCCCTGATCGGGATGCTGCACTCGGAGCGGCAGCGGCGTGCAGATCCAATCCACCCAACTCGTGATAGATGTGCTTCCAAGTGATTGCAAACAGGTAGTCTGCCTGAACGGGCGATCGCGCCGAATGCCGAATTAGCGTGTACACAATCGGACTATAGCGGCAAAAGATCGCTGTAAAATACTGCCCTGCATCGGGATGCCGTTGAAACAGCGTCAGCAATTCCTGGTCGCTGTAGTGAAACAGCGATTTCACGAGAGGGTGACTACATTCAGGAAAATTTGGAACTAGCACGGCTAATGATTTACAGAGGGCTAAAAATACACCTGGTAAAGAATAACATTTGAAAATCTATCGGTTGGTAAGCGCGTTCCCAGGAATAGCTCCCACTATACCCAACTGTTACGCCCAACTGAGGCATTTTTTCAAAATTGTTCTTGAGGTGAATCAAGCCATGTGGGTCCGGCATTCGGATAACTCCGGTCGCTATATTATTTGCCCTGACAGAGCTGCTATAGCCCAGCCTCTATGGTTCAAATAGTAAGCAGTCGAGGCTTTCAAGAAATTCTGAACTGACTTAAGCACAATTTATCCAGTTCAGTAGAACTTCTCATGATTTACCCCAGATTTGAATGCTATACGCCCCGTTCTGCAAACCGGGCAGCGATATACTATGCAATAGAGTGCGTGAAGAATCTTCACAAATTTAACGAGGCTTTTTAGCCTGCAAGCTGACGGACGTTGTACTACGTTGTGCGGTAGTCTGACGGTTGATCTAGCAGCTAAATTGGCTTAATGGTTCAGTGAATTAAGGTAATTTGACGGCTAGATAAGTTGTCCTAATCGTTGCCCGTAATAGGAAACATGAACTCAGGAATTGATTTACAAGGAAGTTTTATTCAGCTCCTCGTTGATCTGGGGCTGCCTGTTGAGGTGGCTAGGGTCGCCTGGTTGCCCCTCCCCATGCTGTTAGTACTCGTTGGCGCGACTCTAGGGGTGTTGGTCACAACTTGGTTAGAGCGAAAAATTTCAGCCGCAGCCCAACAGCGAATTGGTCCTGAATTCGCTGGACCCCTAGGGATGCTCATTCCGATCGCCGACGGTCTGAAACTGCTAGTCAAGGAAGACATTATTCCTGCAAAAGCTGATTCTTTGCTGTTTACGCTCGGACCAGCGATCGTCGTCATTCCCGTATTCCTGTCATTCCTGATCGTGCCCTTCGGACAAAATCTGTTGATTACCGATTTGGGTATTGGTGTTTTTCTCTGGATTTCGCTCTCCAGCATTGCACCCATCGGTTTGCTAATGGCTGGCTACGCTTCAAACAACAAGTATTCTCTGTTAGGTGGGCTGCGAGCTGCTGCACAATCGATTAGCTACGAGATTCCGCTGGCGCTGTCGGTGGTGGCGATCGTCATGATGTCAAACTCCCTCAGCACCATCGACATCGTTCAGCAGCAGTCTGGTTATGGAATCCTCGGCTGGAACGTTTGGCGGCAACCCATTGGCTTCTTGATTTTTTGGATTGCGGCTCTTGCAGAATGCGAACGTCTCCCCTTTGACCTCCCAGAGGCAGAAGAAGAATTGGTCGCAGGCTACCAAACTGAGTACGCGGGCATCAAATTTGGCTTGTTTTACCTTGGCTCCTACGTCAACCTGGTGCTTTCGTCTCTATTTGTCTCCGTCCTCTATCTGGGCGGTTGGAATTTCATCATTCCTATCGAATCCTTAGCAAGTTGGTTAAGCATAAGTGAGTCTACCCCTTGGCTCCAGGTACTTACCGGGTCGCTGGGCATCATCATGACTCTGCTCAAAGCCTATCTGCTTGTTTTCCTGGCAATCTTGCTGCGCTGGACGCTTCCCCGCGTTCGCATTGACCAACTGCTAGACCTGGGTTGGAAATTCCTATTGCCTGTTTCCCTAGTAAATCTTCTGCTCACCGCCGCTCTCAAGCTCACCTTCCCCTTTGCCTTCGGCGGGTGACTTTTGGAAGATGAGAATCAAGGATGAGAATCAAGAATGAATGCACTTGTAGCCACCTCTTCATCCGCAAAAAGTTCCCACCCCTTATCCTCCCTTTTCAACCCTCATTCCTGATCCTTGTTAGGTGACACTATGTTGAAGTTCCTTAAGCAAGTTACTGACTATACCAAAGAGGCAGTCCAAGCTGCCCGATATATCGGACAAGGGCTGTCTGTCACCTTTGACCACATGCAGCGTCGCCCGATTACTGTTCAATATCCCTACGAGAAGCTGATTCCCTCAGAGCGGTTCCGTGGTCGGATTCACTTTGAGTTTGACAAGTGCATTGCCTGTGAGGTCTGCGTTCGGGTGTGCCCGATTAACCTCCCTGTGGTGGATTGGGAATTTAACAAAGAAACCAAGAAGAAAAAGCTAAACCACTACAGCATTGACTTTGGCGTTTGCATTTTCTGCGGTAACTGCGTCGAATACTGCCCGACCAACTGCCTCTCCATGACTGAGGAATATGATCTGTGTACCTACGATCGCCACGAACTAAACTTTGATAATGTGGCGTTGGGCCGTCTCCCTTACAAAGTTACGCAAGACCCGATGGTGCAACCTATGCGCGAGTTAGCGTACTTGCCCAAAGGCGTGCTTTATCCTCATGGGCTACCTGCTGGTTCCCGTCGGGCTGGTAAGCTACCAGAAGAAATTTTGGAAGAAGCCGAAGAAAATGGCGCAAAGTGAGGCTCAGAGGTTGGAGTAGGCAGATCTCAGCTTTTTCTGCCTACTCCACTGGTGGTAAAAACTTGATGGAGATTAGCGAACGTGAACTTAGCGGATGGAGTTCAAATTGTTTCATTTGGCGTGCTGGCGCTGATGATGCTGGGTGCGGCACTGGGTGTGGTGCTATTAGAAAATATCGTCTACTCGGCGTTCCTGCTGGGCGGCGTGTTTATTAGCATTGCAGGGCTTTACATTCTGCTGAATGCGGGCTTTGTTGCTGCGGCTCAGGTACTTATCTATGTTGGAGCCGTTAACGTACTGATTCTGTTCGGAATCATGCTGGTTAACAAGCGTCAGAATTTTGTGCCGCTGCGGAATGCCTGGGTTGGCAAAATTACAACAGCAGCCGTTTGCCTAGGTTTGTTTGCCCTACTAGGAACGATGGTGCTGGCAACTCCCTGGGCAATTTCTACGGCTCCGGTGGCAGGAGATACCTCTACTGTTGTGATTGGTATGCATTTCTTTAGCGACTTTTTGCTGCCGTTTGAGCTAGCTTCGGTGTTGCTGCTGATGGCGCTGATTGGAGCGATCGTTCTAGCACGACGTGAGTTTCTGCCCGATGCGCTTGAGCGAGAGGAGACTCAACAACCTGTGTTGACATTGCCCGAACGTCCTCGTGAACTGGCTTCAGCGGCACCCGGTAGCCCCGACAGAACCCTTGGAACTTCTCCAACACAACGCAATGTTTAGGTAGCTCCCTGGAAATTGCTGCAAATTTGAGATTGACAAAACTCTATGGAACTTCAATACTTTCTTCTCCTGGCAGCTGCCCTGTTTTGTATCGGAATCTATGGTCTGGTCACCAGCCGCAATGCGATTCGGGTGCTGATGTCAATTGAGCTACTGCTAAATGCCGTTAATATCAACTTAATGGCGTTTTCTAACTACCTTGACCCCAGTGGAATCAAAGGACAGGTGTTCACGGTATTTGTAATTACGATCGCCGCTGCTGAGGCGGCTGTCGGTTTGGCGATTGTGCTTTCGATCTATCGCAACCGCGATACGGTAGATATGGAGCAGTTTAATTTGCTCAAGTGGTAGTGCTTTTAGTGTGGTGAAGGTTTGGAGCTAAATCAGGTCATTATTGCCTATAAAGCAGGAGACTCCTTCAGCCAACGCCGGGCAGAGCAGTGTGCTGAGCAGTTGGAAAACCGGAAGTGTCGCGTCCTGGTCGGCCCAAGCGGTGCCAAGGACAACCCCTATCCGGTTTTTCTGGCATCGGTACAGCAGAAGATAGATCTGGGTCTGGTGTTTGGTGGGGATGGAACGACTCTGGCAGCCGCTAGACACCTCGCGCCCGAAGGCATTCCAATTCTCGCCATCAATATTGGCGGACATTTAGGCTTTTTAACCGAGTCTTCAGCTCACCTGAAAAACCCTGAGCAGCTTTGGGATCGACTGCTAGAAGATCGGTTTGCAGTGCAGCGACGAATGATGTTGCAAGCCTGCACTTTTGAAGGCGGGCGTGAAAACCAGGAGCCCATGAGCGATCGCTACTACGCTCTGAACGAGATGTGCGTTAAACCTGGTTCCGCCGATCGCATGATTACCTCCATCCTGGAAATGGAAATCGACGGAGAAGTCGTTGACCAGTACCAGGGGGATGGACTGATCGTGGCAACTCCTACTGGCTCAACCTGCTATACCGTTGCTGCAAATGGGCCGATTTTGCATCCTGGTATGGAGGCGATCGCCGTTACTCCTATCTGCCCTCTGAGTCTTTCCAGTCGCCCAATTGTGCTGCCTCCTCGCTCAGTCGTCAGTATCTGGCCTTTGGCAGACCGAGAGCTGACGACGAAGCTATGGATGGATGGCGTTTTGGCAACTTCAATTTGGCCAGGGCAGCGAGTTGATATTCGCATGGCAGATTGCTCTGCCAACTTCATTGTTCTGCGAGAGAACTATTCCTATTACCAAACGCTGCGCGAAAAGCTGCAATGGGCTGGAGCCCTAGTACGTTACAGCAACAATCACCGCAACTAATGCCGCTAGCCACAAAGGGGCTGAAGCCCCTTTCACTGATGAATAGGCTAGGTGGTTTGCACTAGCTGGGTTTTACTCAGCATTGACAATTTTCGGCACTTTGAAGAACTCACCATCCCGATCAGGGGCACTTTCGAGAATAATCTCTCGGTCTTCACAAGGCTGTAGCTGATCAGGGCGAGAGACATTGCTCATATCGATCGCCCGTGTGGTTGGTGCCACTTCACTCGTATCTAGCTCACTCAGTTGCTCAAAATATTCCAAAATATCGCTGAGCTGTCCAGTAAACTGAGTTTCCTCTTCAGAAGTTAGATTCAGTCGGGCTAAATGGGCGACTTTTTGAACTTGTTCGCGGTCAATCATGCTTTATCCTTACTAAAAATACACGTCCATTTTTGACCGCCCAGTGGTTTTCAGCCAGTTTTGAGCTTCGATGTAGTTGTTGGGAGCCATTCGGATGGCGCGCTGCCAATATTCAGCAGCCTGATCATAATATTCTTCGGCCGCTTCAGAGTTGCCTGCTTCTTCCTGGCGTTCGCCCAGATAGTGATAAATTACCGCAACGTTGTTGAGAGCCTGAGGCATTCGGGGGTTTAGCTCCAGTGCTTCCCTGTAGTGTCCTAGCGCTCGCTCGTGCTCGCCGTTGCTGGCATGAATCAGTCCTACGTTATAGAGAATGTAGCTGCGGTCGTAGGGGTCTTCTTCAAGCCCCAATGCTTCTTCGTAGTTTGCCAGTGCTTCGGCATATTCACCATCTGCTTGGGCGGACATGCCGTCTCGGTAATAGGCAAAAGCTTCTTTCGCGCTTTTGCTGGCTGGCAGAACTTTAAGAATCAGGTCTGCCATGACCGTAAAGCTTTTATCAATGAAATTGTCGTTTCGTTGAGATCTGGGCATAGCTGCTTGTGATAGGAGAACTAACTGCTTAGAGTAGCTGATTTATTGTTTAGAGTAGCTGATTTATATGAGGCGATCGCCCACTTACCAACTAACTTAATGCTGAGCCTGACCGGTCAAATTCCAATACTAGACGGTTGTGGGCGATCGCGTGACTGTCATCACTCAACTTGTCTAACCAGGTCACGTCTACCCTCTATAGGAGTCACTCTAATTCTAAGAAATTGTCACACCTTTTCCCCAGGACGATCACCAACGGTTTCATGCAAGTCCCACATACTATTCTCAAGTCCAACAACGTTCTAGCCATTGAGATAGAGTCCCTGCTAAGCGAACTACCTCTCCAAATTGATGCCGGGCTGAACGACGATGCTTAAAATCCAGGTCTGGGGTGCAGCAGTTGAGTTTGAGCGGGTGCTGCGAATTAGTTTGAAATCAAAAGTTCCTGCGACGTACAGTAGCTGCGCTGCTAGAGAGTAGTCAGCTGTTGATGGGTTGGATGTTCCTGAAAAATAACCTTCACGGGTGTTCCGTCACACATTGAGGTGGTAAACCTGCCCCTCACCATTTTGTAGAACTACGGAGCTAATCGTGATGATGTCCGACTCAAAACAGCAGTTTTCAAACAGTTCTTTAAACAACGAATTAGACAATAACTTTGCAAAAAGCAACTCTGTCAAAGAGAATCCTGCCAAGCTGAAACCGCAGAAGCCTTCAAGCTCACTTTTAGACGGTGTAGCTGTTTTTCCAGACGGCTCGGTGATGTGGGTGCCAGACAGTGATGTGATGGGGAATGATGGCAGGTCATGCGAGGTAGCGTTACCCTACTTGAACCATCGACCCGACCAAAGCTATTTTCAAAACCGCAATTACCACCCATCTGCTGCTGTTGCTTTGATTAAACGAATTATCAAACAGCAAATCCTATCGTTTCAACGAGTACCGCGCTAGCCAATGAATTAAATTGGATCAACCTGCTACGGGGTAGATTGGAAAATCTGAATCCTATACTGGAGGTATACCCCGTAGTTTTCACCGAGAAATTGGCATGGCTCTAAACCCTATCGTCATGCAGGCGATTGAGAAGCTAGATTATCGCGTCACCACTGGCGACGTAGCCTCTCAGTCAGGCTTGGACATTAAGCTGGCCGAGCAAGATCTGCTGGCGCTAGCATCTGAAGCCGGAGGACATCTTCAAGTCTCAGACTCAGGAGAAATTGCCTATCTCTTTCCCCGTAACTTTAGGGGGGTCTTACGAAACAAATACTTAAGGCTGCGCCTACAGGAATGGTGGAACAAGCTCTGGAAGATTTTGTTTTACCTGATCCGCATATCCTTTGGCATTCTGCTAATCGCATCGCTGGTCTTGATTGCAGTCTCGATTTTTGTTCTGATCACTGCGACGAACGCTAGCCGAGAGGGCGGTGACGAGCGCCGAGATAGCGGCGGTGGTGGATTCATCTTCCTTCCCCGGTTTTGGTTTGGGCCTGACCTATTCTGGATTTTTTACCCCGACTATTACGATCGCCGGTCATATTATCGCCAGCGTCAGACCACTTCTCGTCGGGGGATTGAGCCAAACAATGAGATGAATTTTTTGGAAGCGGTTTTCTCCTTCCTGTTTGGTGATGGCAATCCCAACGCCGACCTGGATGAACGCCGCTGGCAGTCGATCGCCACAGTCATTCGTAATAATAGCGGTGCTGTTGCTGCCGAACAGGTTGCGCCTTACCTGGATGACCTGGGCACTGGCTACAACCGAGAATACGAAGATTACATGTTGCCTGTGCTGAGCCGCTTCAACGGTCGCCCAGAGGTTAGCCCGGATGGACAAATCGTCTACCACTTCCCAGAGCTACAGGTGACTGCAAAACAAAATCGCAGTAAATCGGTAGCGGCTTACCTAAAGGAATCTCTGTGGAAATTTAGTCATGCCAGTTCAGGGCAGGTGGCGATCGCCATCGGTTTGGGTGTTGCCAACCTGGCTGGAGCGATATTTTTGGGAACCCTGCTTACCGATCCGGCGCTCATAGCCGAGATTGGCGGACTGATTGCCTTTGTTGATGTCATTTACCCGCTACTGCTAGCCTATGGCATCGCCTTTATCGGAATCCCGCTAATCCGCTACTTTTGGGTTAAATGGCGAAACCAAAAAGTTGAAGCTCGCAACCGCCAGCGCCAAGAGCACGCCATGCTGCTAAGTCAGGCAACCCCTGAACTCCAAAGCAAAATCGCTTATGCCAAACAGTTTGCTGCTGAAACCGTGATCAGTGCTGATAACCTGGCATACACCACTGAGCAAGACCTACTTGAGCAGGAAGCCTCTAACCCTGACAAAGTTGACGCCGAGTGGCGGCGCAGGTTAGAGCAAGGCTTTTAAGAGTCCCAGAGCCATCGTACAGATCAAAAGAAAGCAGTGAGGACAGGGCTTAAGCCCTGTCCTCACTGCTTTCTCTTAACTGAATAACCAGTTAGCGAACCTCGATCTGAGACAAAATTGCGCCCGTGTAGTAATGGCGAACAATTTGCTGATAGTTTTGTCCCTGCATCGCCATACCGTAAGCTCCCCACTGGCTCATGCCGACTCCATGACCAAAGCCACCGCCGACGACCTGGAAGCTAACTGGACGAGAAGGCACAGTTTCGCCCGCGCTGGCGACCGGCTCAAACTGCGGTGTAATTGCGAATAAAGTACTTTTCAGTCCTAAAGCGCGGCGAATTTCATCGCCTGTCATAATGCGGCTTCCTGACTCCCCAACAACTCGCATTCTTCTGACGCGACCACCAGGACGAGTATATTCCTCTGGAGTAAAGGAAACGATATTGCCTACGCCGGAAATCCGTTGCTGTAAGTCGGACGCGGAGAAGTTTTCAACCCATTGTCTGTCAGGAGAATATTGATCAAAGTCAGGAACGCCGCGCAGATAAGCCAGTGGACTGACCCAAACCTGCTCCACATCTTCAGTGTGTCCACCTGATGAAGAGTGAAAAACGGCATTGATGATTTGCCCGTTGTAGGTCAGCACCTGACCCTGAGTTTGGTCTACAGCAGTTTGGGTGCTAGCTGTTTCTTCGCCTAAGCCGCCATAGACCTGCCAAGCTTGAGTGTCACCGACATCAAACACCTCGTTGGCACCCGTCTGACGCTGGAAAAGCGCATAGGATCTGGCAGCAACCGCCTGTGCCTTGAGCGACTCGATGGGCCAACTAGTGGGCATTTCAGCGCCAACGACGCTGTAAAGGTAATGTTCTAAATCGACGTAATTGACGGCTGTCAGCCCATTTCCTGTAGGGACAACTAGGGTGCGTCCGCGATACCATTTGTCGCCAATCCAGACGGCTCCGCCTTCACTGGGTTCGATCCAGATTTGGCTTGACTGCCAATCGTCGATCGCCACTCTCCCTGCCTCGGACTCAGCTACCTTCGCATTCATCGCTGGAATGTTTGCTAAGACTTGACCTGAGCCGTCACGTACGACAGCATCTGTTGAGCTGCCGACTTGCACCTGAGACACCCCTTGCTCAACAGCAACGCGCATTTCTAAGCGCTGAGCATAGGCGGGAGCGATCGCCACCAACCACAGCAGCAGCGAAAACCACCAGGAGTGTTTAGTAAAACGAGTGAATTGCTGAAGCCGAAACCAGCGAGATTTGGCATAGCATCCAGATGTCATAACTTGCGGACTCCTAACACTGAGATAAAGATAAGTTTGCAGTGGACTCAGGGATTCACAAATGACAGGGGAAGATTGGCATGAAGCAATAACCCTGCCCAATATAGACCAATTTGAACCGAATTTAGACCGTAATTTAGATCAAATTCTAGTCACTTTTAGAACTCATACCAATTCAATGAATCGTCGAAACACCTGTAGTGCGAACGTTTTACCTATAATCTTTGTCCGGCATGGGCTATAACTGTTTGCATCATTCATCACTCAGTTACAACTAACCGGAATCCTCTTGAATTCTTGAATTTGAGGCTCTAACTGCGGCCGAATGTTTCGGTATTTTTGAATCTAGGAAGTTCACAGCGATGAATTTGCATCCTATGTCACTATAGATTTGTGCAGAAGATTCGTGCAAAGCATTTGTGCCAAAAATCAGGTTGACCCATCTTGCAGATTACTTTTCTAGGAACTAGTTCGGGTGTGCCGACGCGATCGCGCAACGTTTCCAGCATTGCTCTGCGACTGCCGCAACGAGCAGAAACCTGGCTATTTGACTGTGGCGAAGGCACTCAACACCAAATTCTCCGTAGTGATGTCAAGATTAGCCAAATCACGCGCATTTTTGTCACTCACATGCACGGGGACCACATCTACGGCTTGATGGGGCTGCTGGCAAGCTGTGGGTTGGCGGGTAATCCAACCCGGATTGATGTTTACGGACCACCTCACCTGAATGAGTATTTGCGAGCCTGTGGGCGCTATTCTCAGACCCATTTTTCCTATCCGGTAAAAGTCCACACCGTACAGCCCGGAGTTGTATTTGAGGATGAGGAATTTACCGTAAGCTGTAGCCCTTTGACGCATCGGGTACCTGCTTTTGGGTATCGCGTTTCGGAAAAAGATAAAGCAGGACGATTTGATGTAGAGCAAGCTGCTGCGTTAGGCATTCCTTCAGGTCCACTGTATGGCAAGCTCAAGCGAGGGGAGGTGATTACCTTAGCAGATGGGCGCAAAATTAATGGGGCTGATCTATGTGGCGAAACCCAGATTGGACGTAAGTTTGTCTATTGCACCGATACGATTTTCTGTGAAAATTCGGTAGAGCTAGCGCAAGATGCAGATGTGCTAGTGCATGAAGCGACGTTTGCCCATCAGGATGCTGAATTAGCTTACCAGCGGCTTCATTCTACTTCTACGATGGCGGCTCAGGTAGCTCTTGCAGCGGGAGCCAAGAAGCTGATTATGACTCACTTTAGCCCGCGCTATGCACCGGGAAATGCGATCGCCCTCACTGATCTGCTGTCTGAAGCTCAGACAATCTTTCCCCATACGACCATGGCTCATGACTTTTTCACTTATGACATTCCTCGTCGCCAAGCCGAAACATTGGCAGCGGTTTAGTTATTGCACCTGATTTAATCAACTTTAAAATAACCTAGAACAGAAATAACCTAAAAAAGGAGCGCAGCAATGCTGCGCTCCTGGTAATTCAGATTAGGCTGTAAGTGGTTGCCAGCTTAAGCCAAAGTTTCTGGACAGTAGCCGAGTCCGTGAACGAATTGCTTGCGAAATTCCTCAATTTCGTCGCGATCAGGATTGCCATGAGAGACAACAGCGACCTGGTAGCGATGCATCACGTCAATTGGAGACTGTCCCGTTTCTAGTCCCCAAAGAGCCATTTTCACGCGAATTTCAGGCTCATAGGGAATACCCAGTTCGTTTAGGAAAGCGCGGAAATCTCCGTGCTGCTGTGCATCCAGGTTGTGAGTGAGTTTTACCTTAACTACCCAGCCGTCAATCTGGTGGATCACAGTCATGAAACGGACTGGGAGCCAGGGTGAAGTGTGGAGGTGTTCGACAACTCTCAACGTCAGGCTGGCATTTGCAAGGTAATAGAGATATTCCATAAGGTTTGGATGTCCGGGCAAATGCTACATCTATATTCTGAATGGAATCACGGATAACCAATAGGGGAATAATCCCCGACCTGGAGTAGGGAGGTTCACCCAATCTGACGAAGCGGAAGACTAAAAGCAAACTGAAAACAGGGCAGGCTTTACCGTAGATACTAAATTTCAAGCAGAATTTCAAGCAGAATGATGAGCAAGATAACGGACGAACAAAACTGGAAGCGATCGCCCTCCATTCCTCCCGACCAATCAGATTGGCTGTTGGCTGCATATGATTACCAGTTACCCGAGCAGCAAATTGCTCAAAACCCTGTCGTTCCCAGAGACAGTGCCCGATTGCTTGTCGTTTCGTCAACTGTCACGCACCAGCACAGTATCTTTCGAGATTTGCCGAATTTGCTCCAACCCGGCGACCTCTTGGTACTCAACAACACCCGCGTAATTCCCGCTCGTCTCTACGGGCGTAAGCCAGGAGGCGCTGAGGTCGAGGTTTTACTGTTAGAGGAACAGCAGCCCAATCGTTGGTTAGCCCTCGTCAAACCTGGCAGACGACTCAAACCAGGGGCACAAATTCTGTTTGGAGGATTGGAGGAAAGCATCGTTCAACCCGATCTACCAGTTCAGCCCGATCTATCAGTCCAGTCCGGTCTACCATTAGCTGCCGAGATCCTGTCAACTGATGAGCCAACTGGTGGACGGATTATTCAATTTAACCTACCGGAAGGACAGTCTCTTTACGAAGTGCTAGAGCAGCTGGGCCAAGTGCCTTTGCCGCCCTACATTACTGGATCTGAAGCTGATCCAGAGCAATACCAGACGGTGTATGGCGATCGCCCCGGTGCCGTTGCTGCCCCTACCGCAGGGCTACACTTCACGCCAGAATTGCTCGCTCAACTCAAAGCAAAAGGAATTGACCAGGCATTTATCACCCTGCACGTTGGGGTAGGAACCTTCCGCCCGGTGGAAACAGATAACATCACCACCCATCAAATGCACGGAGAGTGGGTAGAAGTTCCCCCCGAAACGGTGGAAAAAATTCGCCAAACCCAAGCTCAAGGGGGACGTATCTTTGCAGTCGGTACCACCGTTACCCGTGCTCTAGAAGGTGCAGCTCAGGCAGGAACGCTTCAGCCTTATCGCGGCAAGGTTGACCTCTTTATTTACCCTGGCTACCAGTGGCGAGTGGTGCAAGGGCTAATCACCAATTTCCATTTGCCTAAGTCCAGCTTACTGATGCTGGTCAGCGCTTTGATTGGGCGAAAGCGACTGCTAGCGCTCTATCAAGAGGCGATCGCCCAAAATTACCGCTTCTACTCATTTGGAGATGCAATGCTGATTCTGCCTGAAGCCTCGATCTAAGGCAACACCAGGGATTTATACCAGAAGCGAACGATAAGCTCTGAGGGTTTCATGAGCAGTTCTCTCCCAGGAATATAGCTTTGCTTGCTCTTTGCCTTTGCGAATCAGTTCTTGACGTAGGGTGCGATCGCTCACGACGCGCAAGATGGCATTAGCTATGTCTGCAACATCGTTTGGATCAACTAAAAGCGCCGCATCTCCTGCAACTTCGGGTAGCGACGACGTATTAGAAGTTATAACGGGAGCTTCTAACGTCATAGCTTCTAATACTGGTAGACCAAATCCCTCGTAGTGGGATGGGTACACAAAAACATCTGCTTTTGAATAAAACAAGGCAACCAACTCATCAGACAAATAGTTGAGATGATGGATGCAGTGGTTCCAGGGCGATCGCTCAATCTCTGCAAAAATTGGTTTATACTGCCAACCTTTTTGCCCAATTAAAATTAAGTGATGCTCGATTTTGTGTTTCTGCTTAAGTAGATTGAATGCCTTAATCAAAACGTTAATATTCTTCCTAGGCTCAATCGTGCTAACAAAAAGAATATAAGGTTTTGAAAAGTCATAGCTAACAGAATGAGTAAGCTGTTCAGCCACTTCTTTGGATAGGTAATTTGTGTGATAACGACTTGCTAGGGGAGTAACTTGAATCCGGCTAGGGCTAACATTCAAATGCTCAACAATATCCTGCTTAGAACTTTCCGAAATTGTCAAAACTAGATCAGTCCATCTAAGACATTGCTGAATACGTGAGGCATAGCTTCTGACAATTGCGTTGACATAGTTTGGGTACTTGATAAATGTCAGATCATAAATGCTCATTACCCTCAAACTCTTTTGGCACGGATATACAGCGTAATTAGTGCCATGAACAATATCTGGTAGCTCAAAAGATTGCTCAAAATAAGACAAAAGTGGATTTGGAACGGTTGCTAATAGATTAAGAACTCTAACAGGCAACGGTAGCAAATGAAGATTAGAATATTGCTGAATTGAATCAGGGAATTTAAGATTTCCGTGAAGCCAATTCTTGAGACTTGGCTGGTAAGCAATTCCTAACTGAAAGTTTTCTTGGTCCTGTAATGCATGAAGTGCCTGAATCAGATTGGCAACATAAAAGCCAACACCACTAGGTTTTGGAAGCAACGGAGTCGCATCAACTACAACTTTTAACATCAAATATATACTTTGAGTACACCGATCACCTTGCTACTAGTACAGGCATAGACAATGATTTAAGTGCTATCTCGCTTATTTCCGTGCACTTCTAGTCTAATTTCTGCTTAGAAATGAAACCCGAAGAACCTATTTCTGAGTTTCATTTCTGAGCAAATCTCTTTCTATTTCACAGTTAGCCGTCACTCAATTGCTTGAGGTCGTAATCAACCATCAATTCGACTAATTGCTCAAAAGAGTGACCAGGCTTCCAACCCAAACTTTTCTGAATCTTATCAGTAGAACCGACTAACTGCACTGCTTCATCAGGGCGATAGAAAGCAGGATCAACAGAGACATAATCCTGCCAGTTCAAGCCGACACAATTAAACGCACATTCAACTAGCTCTTTGACAGAACGAGCTTCGCCGCTAGCGATAATGTAATCGTCGGGTTGCTCTTGTTGCAGCATCAACCACATTGCATATACCGCGTCTTTGGCATAACACCAATCTCGACGGGCATCTAGATTTCCTAATTTCAACTCGTTGTCCAGACCCAGTTTAATCCTGGCAGCTCCATTAGTAATCTTGCGAAACACAAATTCTGTTCCCCGTCGGGGGGAATCATGGGTATAAGTGATCCCGCAGCAGGCGTAGAGGTTGTACTGCTGACGGTAGTTGATCGTCATCCAGTGGGCATAGGCTTTGGCAACACCATAAGGGTTGCGAGGCCGAAAGGCAGTACGCTCATTTTGAGGAGATTCGTCAGGTTGTCCAAAGACTTCACTACTAGAGGCTTGGTAAAGTCTGGCATCAGGTTTACCGCGACGAATCGCTTCTAAAAGTCGAGAGACTCCGATCGCCGTATACTCGGCTGTGAGGGCGGGTTGTGTCCAAGAAATTGGGACATAGCTCTGGGAAGCAAGATTATAAATCTCATCCGGTTGGGCGCTGGCGATCGCATCCATTAAAGAAAATTGATCTAGAAGGTCGCCCGAAACAATTTGAATTCGATCAGAAAGATGACCAATCCGCCCAACATTACCAGAACTGGATCGACGCACCAACCCGTACACCTCATAGCCTTTTTCTAACAAAAGTTCAGCGAGATAAGAACCGTCTTGTCCAGTTAATCCGGTGATCAAGGCTTTCTTTGTCATGGGGTTATCTTAAAGATTTCAAATTTTGGGTTTGACTTAGATAGTAGGCTAGACCAAATGCAACTAGGTCTCCTAAACTCGTTAGCACCCTCAACATGAGCGACAAACCTAACGCCAGTCCTTCTCCCAATACTGGAGAATACAACGTAACCAGGATCGCTTCTCTGACACCTATACCTCCTGGGGCACCCGGAGTCACAAAGCCAGCTACCCAGGCTATCGAAAAACTCCAAACAAATTGATACCAGGATATTCCAGCTTCTACTCGCCAAATTAAGTTTAGTAAAAGCCAAATAACACTTCCAAATATAAGAAATATTGAAATATAGAGAAGTCCCGATACACCAATACGTCCTACGTGAATGTAGGGCAAGCGTTCCTTAATCCAATTTTTGGCAGATGTCCAAACAGGTTTGGCAACAACAAATACAGCGGTAATTGCCAAGCCAATTACTGCAAATACAGCAATGACTAAGGCGATCGGTGCAGCAAGATTCCTTGTGTAGAAATCTATCCTGACATCTGGGAAAAACTGCTCACTGAATAGCAACCCAGCTACCGATATGATGAGACCCATCCCAAAGATCATCACGGTTTCCATGCTGGTGCTGAGAAGGGTCGCTTCAGCAGAAACTCCATATCGGCGACCTAAAGCGACCCGACCCGCATAGTGCCAAATGTTTCCGGGTAAGTATCTGCCAATCTGGGATTGAGCCATAATCACATAAGCTTGTCTAACCGTCAAATAGACATTACCTCCTCTAATTAAGAGACTCCAAGCCAAACTTAAAATTGCAACCGTACCAGCACAAAGAAGCGTAGACATAACCAACGCTAGAACGGCTTGGTAAGTAAATTCAAAGCCAGGAATATCTTTTAAGTTAACTACCAAGTTTCTCAGAAGAAAAAACAGTGATAGTCCAACTACCAGATAACCAACCAGGTAAACAGCTTTTTTCACTTAGCTTGAAGCTTATTTCGTACTTCCACCGACTTAAAAATTAGAGTAGTCTGACCTGGATAAGGTAAAGAGGGTGTTAATCCGCGAGTTTCAATCATAGGATAATTCAGTTGTTCAATAACTCTGCGGTAGCGCTTTCTACCGCTATTGTCAAATACAATACACCCAGTTTTTTTAAGACGTGGCAAAGCCTGCTCTAGGCACTGCTCCCGACATCGACCATCAATGATGATCAGGTCAAATAGACCATCCACAGCATCAAGATGTTTGACATAGTTCCTGAAGCTCATACCCCGCATATCCGAGCGACTTGACGTGAAAGGTTCTGGTGATTTATCTGGAACCGGAACCTCCAAAAACCCCTTGGCATTTGCTAGTCCAGCAGTGTAGCGATCGAGGCTCTTTTTGTACACAGCATCATGTTCAAGAAAATATACTGCACCAGCACGTTGAGCTAACCAGAGCGTGCTTGCCCCAGCCCCGTATTCAAATACGCGCGCTTGCGGCACATTTGCTAGAAAACGTTCAACCAAATCAATGGATGAAAAAGTCCACCAGGGCACACCCAGACGAATCATATCGTCCATATCATAAATGGCAAATAAACTGCGAAGCCAGAACAGGGTGCGGTTGTTCTTATGAGCTTCTAATACTCCTAACAAACCTATGCTTTTGGCAAGGCTACGTAATCCTCTAAAGAGCAGGACGTAGCCTTGCTTAACCGCTGTTGCTATTCCTGAGACAAGATTATTAGCTGGCATATCTGACACTAATTCTGAACCTCCTACAAAGGATTGCTAACATTGTCTAAGCGCAGTTCATATATTCCAAGACCAAGCACACGCCCGTCACTAGAAATACCTAGTTCAGCAGGAGATTTGGCATTAGGCATCTTAAAAACAATCTCAAGGGGATTTTGCTTGGCAACTAGATCTGCTGGAATAACAGCTTTTCGCTCACCATCTGCACTCTCTCCATAAACAAACTCCCATTGGCCAACCTCCTCCCCATTGACAATCACCTCTACATCAAGCTTGGGATGTTCCTCGTTAACAAAAGCCCGAGCTATGGCTGAAAGCTCCACTGCATTAGAGGCTGGTGAACCGTCAACTTGCATAACTAACCGGGCATCTTTCCCAAGGGTCCCAGTTCCCCAATCCTCCGGTTTAGCCCAGCCCAACGAGTAGAAGACCATAGGATGGGCATTTGCAGAAAAGCTGATTGTGTCTCCAAGCTTGTAAGGCTCGGCAAGATAAGGCGGGTTGGCAACATCTGAATCGGGTAAAAAGAAGGTTGCGTACCGCTCATTTTCGCTGATTAAAGGTTCTTGTTGCAGCAGGTTTGATAAATCCTGCATGAGTGTTTCTGCACGATCTTCAAAGCCAAGTCTATTAATGTAGATTGCTGAAAAACCAAAGTTTTCTAGCCTTTGAACTAGCTCAGCCGGAGAACGCTCTGCCAAATCCATATTCCAGTAATATCCCTGTCGTCCTCTGGCAGAACCGTAGCTCCATCTCAAATTAGACGTATGAAAGTATGCTTTTAAGTGCTCATAATCCGTCATCTTGTTAATAGGCCCGCGTTCCGGGTAGAAGGCGTAGGGCATTTGATAAACAGCAGCATTGTCAGGTAATCGCTCTTCTAGCAAGCTAAAGTATTGCTTGTCGTGTTCATAATTCTCCTGAATTGCATCATATTTAGGGATTAATTTTGGAGAAGTTTGATCTAGAAGACTAATAAAGAAAATGACTGCCAAAAATATATTGATAAAAAATCTCTTTCTTGGCTTAAAACTACGTCTAACAACATCTAGAACAATGCAAAGTGCGAATATCGATAGGAATGCGATGTAGACTGATATTCGATTTGTGGCCCGGATTTTAGGCTCCACAAAAAAGGCAAACATTGCGCTAAAGCCAGCAAAAGTTGCATATGAAAAGGCAACTATGTTTAGCGCACTTAGCGAAGCCAAAATTGATGAGGCAGGGATATTTCGGAAATATGTGGATTCGAGCTTATCCACCTTAGAAAAAACAACAAAGAATAAGAGAAACAAAAAACCTATTGCTCCCCATAGACCAAGATATGAAGTCTTATTCTCATTGGTGTGCAAAAAGGTGTCATCAAATCTGTCTTTTACCTCAGCAACTTTATCAATTCTATGTTTGAAGTGAGGTACAAGAAGTTGAGATAGCCTAAGTGAATAAAGTTCAACCTCTGTAACAGAACGCTCGGCGACGCTAACATTAACACCATGGACTGACTTGTGCTGGATTCTGGGTATTTGCTCAATTGTAAAAGCGCTTGCGATCGAAAACCAAATAAAAACAGCTATTAGAAGCGCCCGGAAATTCTTAGTTTTTAGAAATCCAGATAAGCCAGCAGCGGGTGTAAGAACAGCCATAAAGAAGCCGTTGTATGGCATTTGCAGCGAAGTGAGAAATGATATCAAAAATGTGACTAGAAGGTGTTTTCTAGAAATCTTGCCGTCTTTAAAGAATGAGCCTAATGCTGTCCAGAGCAAAACCATTACAGACAGCGGTATCATGTAATAGGCTGCATTTGAGAAATGTGGTATCCCTCGAAAAAAAGGGTAGGGAAGAAATGCAAAAAGAATTGAGCCGTAGAAAGCAACGAGGTTAGATACTTTAAAGTGCTTCATAACAAACAAAGCACTTAGGGCGCAAAGTATAAAAGAGAGTAAGTAGTATGAGTTAAGAACTATGGCGTAATCTTTGGTGAAGATCAAAAAGATCTTCATGATTAGGTAGTTGAGGGAATCAAATCTGGGAAAATCAAGCCTATCGTAGCTAAAGGGAGCACCAAGAGATGGATTATGAAAAAGCCATCCGGTGTCCATCATAGTTTTTACTTCATTAGCTTTATATAAAGCGTCACCAGCATAACTAAATGGGGTTGAAAGTGTTGAGCCGCCTAAATTTAAGAAAATAAATAACAAGATGCAGGAAGAAACTAGAGTGGCGAAATACGTTGCCAATTCGGTATAGGAGTTGAAAAAGTATCGAGGTATCTTAACTCTATCGAGCTTTATTCTCATAATCGCAGAGCCTAAACCATTAAAGGTATTTTAAACTGTCAGTTGCTAGCTTTCTTGGCTAAACAAAACACTGATAAACCAAAAGGGAATAGTGGCTTTTTTTCTATTATTTTGGTTTCCACTAACAGAAAGCTTCCAAAAGCTGAATCAACCCAGCTTGGAACAGTAGAGCTTTCTTTCTTAAGCTCAGCGAATCCTTTTCTAGATGGAAGTACACTTTTGGTCAGTCGTTTAACGAGACGGATTGCCGCAGCAAGCAGAAACAACACGCTGTTGAAATAACCGCTTTTGAGAACAGTTAGTTCAGCGGGAAGAATGCGATTGAAAGTTTTCTGGGTATAGCGCCTGTAATGTCCTAAAGCAATATCATGATCAGAAAATAACCATTGATAGGCAGGTACTGTTGTAATCAAGTAACCACCTGGCTTAAGGCGATCGACGAGCCATTTAACAGCAGTTTTGTCGTCTTCAATGTGTTCTACAACATCCAAAGCACAAATGATGTCGTAGCTTTTGTTTAGATTGAAGGGAATAGGGGTGCTATAAATTTTATTGATATTGGGGATGTCTTTTAACGCAGCAAGCCCAATATCACTAACCTCAACGACCTCTACCTGTCCAAATTCTTGTAAGGTTGGTATGTTTTGACCTACTCCTGCCCCCACTTCCAAAATATCGAGGGACTTTGTAGCCCCGGTGGTTCCGCTCGCTTCTTCAAGCAAAGTGCGGAGCAGGCTGCGACGACCACGCTTTAACCAATTCCCGCTCTCTGCTTGATACTGCTTGAAAACGTCTGGTTTCATGAATAGCTCTTCTCCTTATTGTAAGCAGTGGAAATGTCACTGCTATCGGCTATGAGTAGATGCGTTGGTTGCGATGGACTACAGTTTAAAACTAGCTCTGCCAACATTCCCAGAGAGAGCAATTGTGCCGACAGAATCTCTAACATAATTCCAAGTAGAAGCAGTGGTCGTCCTCCGATTGCGTCGCTGGTAAAGACCCACACTCCTGTGAGATAGCTTAAGATTAGGAAACCAGCCATACCGCTAATTAGTCCTACTCCCCCAAACAGATGTCCTGGGCGACGACCGTATCGCGTAATAGTTAGCACTGTTAGCAGGTCAAGGAAGCCACGTGCATACCTTTCTAAACCGTATTTAGACTTTCCTGCGGCTCGGGGGTGATGAAGAACAGGAATCTCACCTACTCTGTAACCTAGATTGTGAGCTAGCAAAGGAATGTAGCGGTGCAGCTCGCCGTACAGGGAAATGTTTTGGTAAACTTCTTTTCGTGCTGCTTTGAAACCACAGTTAAAATCCCGCAGTTTTACATCACTGACTAAACAAATAGCTGTATTGAAAACTTTTGAAGGGAGCGTTTTGGATAAAGGGTCTTTGCGATTTCTTTTCCAACCAGAAACTAGATCATACCCCTCTTTTAGCTTCTCTAAAAACCGCGGTATCTCTTGGGGGTCATCCTGTAAGTCTGCATCCATTGTGATCAGGATGTCACCCCTTGCCATGCTAGCTCCTATTGATAGGGCAGCAGCTTTACCAAAGTTACGACGCAGTCGAAAGCAGCGTACCCACGACTCCTTGGCAGCAAGACTCTGAAGGATAGCCCACGAACGATCAGTACTGCCGTCATCAATAAAGATCACTTCAAATTTTTGGTCAGGAATTTGTTCTGTAACATTTACAATGCGATCGAGCAAAGTTTCTAATGTTTGCTCTTCGTTGAAGGCGGGAACAACGATACTAATATCAGGGATTTGCGTAAGTATAGTCACTGGGTTTACGTGCTATTTGTTACAAACTAAAACAACCTAGACGAGTTGGTGACGGTTGCTAAATTTATTCAACTTTAGATTGTGTCATGTTCTTTGAGCTTAATCTCAAGATGCTACCTTAAAGTTTTACTATTCTGCCCCATTTCTCTGCTTCTACCAAGACTTCAACTGATATGTGAGCTATGTTTGATGGTCTACTTGATGAACCAGAGACTTACAAAAAATGACAAAACAACAATACAGCACAACTTGGTGAATCTCAAGTTTGAATTAGAGAATTATGGAGATCATACTAAAGTTTAAATTGTTAGATTTTCTGCATTCTCAGACGCAGAAAGCTGGTTGGTAGTACTTGTATTGTCAGAAAACAGACTTAGATATAGTCTCTGAATCTCAGACCAAACATAGTTAGCTTCTACAAAGGATTTCCCCTGTCCTCCTAGTAGTCTTCTAACTCGATGGTTCATCGTTTCTACCGCTACTTGAAATTCGTTGATATTGTTGTACCAGAGACCGCCCTGAGACCTTTGACATTGACCCAGCAACACATCACATTTGCCATTTACCAAAACGGGCTTTCCTACTGCCCAAGCTTCTAGTAACACGATAGAAAGACTTTCATAGGGTGAAGGCATCACCAATATGTCGCAAGCTGCTAGAGCATCCCATTTTGTCTGTTCATCTACGAAACCAAGCGCTACGATATCTGGATGTTTGGGGATTGGCATGGTTGGTTTGCCTAACAGAACCAGTTTTCTTGACCCAGGTTCTTGTTTACGTAACGAGATGAAATAGTTAAACAGTTCTTCGCAGCCTTTGGAAGGATCAATCCTACCCATATACAGCAAAAAGGGTTCATCAATTTTGTATTGCTGTCTGAACTGGGCTGCGCTAAAAGTTTCTGGGGGTTCTACAGCTATTCCGGCGATCGCCCCCTCTAGATCGACATCTGGAAAACGAGTTTTAAGAAAGCGTTGTTCCTCCACCGTATTGAAAATAAAACCACGCGGCTTTTGAAAGAAGCTGTTCCACATACTCATGTAAATCGTCCATTCATCATGAGCTAATGGTTCAAGGTAAGCTTTCTCAGCAACTAGCGGCAGAACGAAATAAGTTGTTGCATACAGATAGGTAAAAAATATGAACACGTCATACTCATGTTGATGTTGTTCGACATAAGCAGTCAGATCCGGTGCCCACGGACCCTGAGAACACATCCAGTCCTCCTGCTCCTCAATCGAAGCCGTCTCAAGGCGAGAGTAGATTTTTTTAGATAAATGATTAAACTCATCAATATCTCGCTGTCTCTCTACCCAGAAGCGACGTATTTTGACTCCTGAAACTTCTTCTATTCCTGGTGGGTAGTAATTTTCCCAAGTGACATAATCTAAGGCACAGGTTGTCAATATCTCCAAATCCCAATGCTCGGACATATACTGTGCAATTTTGAGGCAAAGGACTTCTGCGCCACCATTTACCTCCAAACCGCAACGTTGAACGACAAAAGCAACTCTAGGCATCACTCTAGCTCATCAGCAGGATAACTTCTATATAGAAAAGCAGGCTTCTTATGACCTGCCTCTCTAACATTTAAGGCTCTGACAAAGATATACTGTCCTAAATCTTGTTCTCGCTTTTTAAGCAGTGCTGAAAAGTCAGCGATCGGTGCATAACCGTTAGCGTTGTTTAAATGTACGTCAGCCGTAAACATTGCATCAATGTCAAACCCCAAGTAGGTTAGCAAAAGATAAAGTTCGTGTTTGTTGTATTCACGATTGTGTCTGCCATAGGGTCCATAACCGGAGTAGGGGGCATAGATATTTTCTCTGGCAATCATTTTGACGACGTTTTCTAATCTACTCACATTCAGCATGGTTAGAATTAATGCTCCGCCTGGCTTCAAAATTCTCTTGATTTCTTCAAGGGCAGCAATCGGGTTAATAAGTAGATGCTCTATAATTTCACAGGAAAAAAACTACGTTGAACTCCTTATCTGCAAAAGGAAATTTCTCCTCCTCAATGTTAAATTGGCTTGACTTAAGCTTGATTGACAAATTCTCCTTTGAGCCAAATTTTTGGTACGACACTCCCCGCTCAACAGTGCTGCCTAATTCAGAGTTGAAATAGTTAGCTAAAGATAGATCTATTTGCGTGAATTCCTTTAGCAGCATTGTCGTGAAATAAGGATTTGAGCCTAGCTCAAGCCCTTTTCCAGCTAAATCTCTTGCTAGCCCATAGGTGTAGACAAATCTGCGGAAATCATACTGGCAGTAATTTGCCATTTCCTGCGGAGGTGCGTCCTCAACTAAGACGGATTTAAGAAAATCAAATAACTCGTTTTCAGAGATACCTGCTGGCAGAGGCAATTCTGGATTAAGTGGAAAAAGTTCGTGAGGCTTAATATCTAAAGATTTTTGGGCCTTTCTACTAAACCTATCGAATAGCTTAGAGAAAGCATTGCTGTAGCGAGTCATACAGATACATTTTCCATCTTCAAAATCAAATTATCTAACTTACCGTGCCCTAACTCTGTGAGAAAATCATTTCGTCGTTGGCGCTGTGCTTTGATTACGTTAGACTTTAATTCTTTATCTTTTACCAGCAGCTTTGCTAGGGCGGCTACTTGAACCAAATCATTTTTACTGTTGAAAATTAATCCTGCTGAACCTAATGTTTCAGGAACGGCACTACTTTTGTAAGCAAGAATTGGAGTATCAAACCACATCGCTTCAACAAGTGGCACACAAAATCCTTCATGCTCACTCATCGACCAAAACACGTCAGCCGTTCGGTAATAAGCCAATAGCTGCGCTTCTGTAACTAGCCCTGGCAGTAAAACATGATTCGCTAGATTTAGCTTGTCGATTAGATTGATCAGATGAAAATAGTATGGGTCAGTCAATCCGTATCCACCCAACAGAATTAAACGGGCTTCTTGATCAAACGTTAAGTAATGAGCAAACGCCGCAATCAAATCATCTTGTCGTTTATTAGGGGCAATACGACCTACAAAAAGCAAATTGGTTTTGCCATCTTGCAGTTGTCGCATTAAAGCAGCATCTGGCGGCGTATCCCATTTTTTAGGATTGACGATGATTGGTAAAACTTCTGATTCAGCAAACCCAACTTCTAGCAGTTCTTCTACGTTAAATGTAGAATCTCCAACTGATATTGGAAAATGCTGAGCTAGCTGCCTCAATTCGGTTCGACCATCCTCTAAAAGTTTGGCGACATCAGGACGATAGGGTAAGAAAAACTCTGCGGGAGTGATGTTGTGATAAACCAAACATTTAGGTCCAGAATGGGCGATCGCATACTCCGTCAGTTCTGAGCCAATCGAGTGGTGATAGATTAGCCCCGCTTGATTGTCGAGATATTTTGGGCTGAATACAGTTGCTTCATGGGCAACCTTTTGGTCAAGATAGCGAACAAAAATTTCTGAGCGGTATCCGCACTGACGGAGATAGTTGCGAATCTCGATTGCGTGATTTGAAATCGCATCCCCGTAGGCAAGATTAGGTAGTAACTGATGAATTTCCTTCAGCTTTTTAGGCTTTAGTTGAAGGGGTGAAGTAACAGCGCGCTCAGTCAAATTTAGAGCAATTTCGTAACGCTGAATAATTTTGTCCCAAGCTGCATTTTCCTCGGCGTAAACCTGTCCCTTGATCCCATATTTCGTAAGCTGTTCTTCGCCAATCTGATCAACTTTGTCAAATAGTTCTGACCACTCTAGCTCAGTTTCTGCTAGCCAACCGCCTTGAGCTTTTTCAACGGCGATCGCCGTTGCCAAACAATTCCTATGAGCTGCTACGGGTCGTTTATAAAACCAAGCCTCCATGATCACACGAGAGTAGCTTTCATTCTGGCTAGGCTGAAATAAAGCCAGACAGTTTGCTAATAGCAACTCCTTTTCTTTTTCCTCTACTAAACCTAAGTCAATTAGATCTGGCGCTAACCCGCTGTAAGACCGATTGCCTGGTCCCGCGAGGACCAACTTCAAATCAGAAGCAGGATTCTCTTGTTTGAAGTGTGCAAAAGCTTTAACTAATAAATCAGTATTTTTCCCAGAATCACGGCGACCCAGACACAGCACAAACTGCTCCTGCTTAACCGAAAAACCACCCACATGGGTAAGACTTTCATCAAAGCTGGAACCTGCTTCTATTCCTGCACCTGCAACAGAACTTTTGTGAATAATGCCTGGACCATAAAGCTGTGTGGCTAGCTGAGCTTCTCCTTCGCTAATAAACAGCAGCCCACGTGCTAGATGAAAGATATTAGTAACTTCAGGTAAATATGCATAGACTTCATCATGGAGACAAGGCTGTAAAAAAGCCCGATCTGCTACGATGGGCAATCCGTTTAAAACAGGTCCATAAAGATAGGGAAGAAACAGAAAAGCATGGTACTGGTCTTTATTCCGTTTCAAAAAATTTAGTAATTTAGCTGAATTTATATTCTCAGAAGCAAAGATCAGTGAATCTTCTGGGTTGACCGGATTAACTTGGGGTTTTAAGGCTGAAGACGGCAGATTTAACATTAAGCTGTTTACTCGAGCAAAAGCCTCTTCATTGCGGCGGTTGACTCGAAAATGCCGAACCTTTACGCCTTGCTCTTGCCTCACTCCGGGTCTGTAGTAGTTGGATGTCCAATTGTCTAAGAATGAGCGGCAGCAGGTTGTTAGCACTTCGACCGCATGGCCCTGTGCTGCCAGTCGTGTTGCTACCTGCCAGGCTTGCTGCTCAGCTCCTCCTTTTAAGTCTTTACCAAACCAGGGAGTTACAATGCACAAAGGCTTCATGGCTTATAACCAATGACTGCGTAGTCTTGAGGACCATAGAAATAATCATTGAATCGATCTGCAATTTCTGAACCGCCAACTTTGAACGAATCAGCATAAGCATTCAAGTTCATAATTTTAACGGCTTGATATCCAGCATTCTCAAGCATAAATTTAGTTAGCGGGCCAGGTAAAGGATTGAGATGAGTGGGGTCCATATAAAAGTTGTTGCTTCCTACTAGGACATTCTGGGGATTGGGAGTTTCCATAATAATTAACCCGCCCGATTTCAAAACTCTAAATATCTCTTGAAATAAGGTGAGTAATTCTATGACTGGTAAATGTTCAATGATATGGAAACCTGTTATGGCTGACAAGCTTTGTGAAGGCAGAGACTTTAAGTAAGCTATTACATCTGCTTCAACTACCTCTAGTCCTCGTGAGCGGCATCGATCTAACATTACTCTGTTAATGTCTAGCCCTGTTGCCGTGTAGCCAGATTGCTGCAACAATTCCAACCACTCTCCTCGTCCACAGCCGATGTCTAAAATGGGAAAGTTTGCTGTATCTAACTTTGCTTGTTCTAGAAGCGGCAAATAAACTTTTAGGCGATCAGAAATGTCTTGATAGCTGCCTCGAAAATAATCCTCAAAAGCAACATAGAATGCATCCAGCAGATGCTTCCCTTCATTCTCAAAAGTCTGCAATTGCTCCTGCTCAAAAGGCTCCGGCAAACGTTTTCTTGCCTCTTCTAAAAACAGAGTAATCAGGCGCTTCTGTTGTGTTAAATCGTCCTTGATGTAGCTTTCATTTCTCACATAATATTCATTGGTGGAAGAAAGCTTTTGATCCATCGCTGTGAGACGACTATCTACTGTAAAAAAGCGACCGTCCACAGCAGAGAAGCGTTCATCTGTAGCTGCAAGATGATTATTTATTGTGGAGAACCGCTCATCCATACTGATGCTGGTATCCGCAGTTTGCCTATCTATAGAATCTACTTGGTCTGCTAGCTTGTGCAACTGGGCTTGGAGAGTCACAACCTGTTGGCTTAATCTCTGGTTAAGGTCAAGAGAAACTTTGAGAGCTTGCGCTAGAGAGGAATTAACTACTCGCTGCTTTTTAAATAGAAAACCATAAACCTTAAGAGCAAATTTTTGTAGAGGTTTGAGGATTGTAAATGGAAAACGATTAAATTTATCTGGAAACTTTGTGGGGACTTCAGAAAAAGTTTCAGCAACGCTTAATTGAGCCTCTGCGTGGCTGATACTAGCAGTGTTAATAGTGCTCAAGCTGCTAACTGCTGCCTCTATAGGATTAAAATCACGGCGTTTAGCGACTTCTTCCTGTACCTTTTGCATTAAAACATTTACGTCAATTTTAGAATTATTAGCTTCAATCATACTGACTAGTTGTTATGAATTGAGATGGAAATATCTTCTGCCAATCCGATAGGTTCCTGGTCAAACCAACGAACACCCTCTTGTACTAACGTAATTCTAAGTACATAGTTGCCTGCTTCTGATGGTGCGCTAACTTTCAAGTCATACACCTGCTTATTTGTTGGGGCGGAAAGAAGATCAAAAATTTTCTGAGATTCTTTATTGTTTAGAGGTGGAATTAGCTTGGTTCGCTCGCCTTCAAAGATTACGTTTTTGGTCGCTTTACTGTCTAACCAGTGATAGGAGAGGTGAACTGGGTTAGGAGCACAGCTATTTAAAACAGAACGACTCTTGTTTGTAATTTCTACAGTCGCGATGAACTCACTTTTGACTAAGGCATTTTTAGGAAAATCCTTAACCGCTATTTTGATTTCATAAGGTTGAATAACTGGCAAGGGAGCCATTTGCAATCGAGACTTTAGCTGATCTAAATCAATAGGTTGATGGGATGCGATCGCAAACAAACTATGAGCAGCACGCATTTCTTTTATAGAAAACTTCTTAAGCAGGCTTCCACCAGGGTTATTGATATCTCCAAACCAAAGCAATACGTGTTTGAAATGCTTTGACAATTGCTGCTTCAATACCCTTGGAGATTGCTCATTAATGTGCATCCAAAGCCCATAGCTTGTGTTGGGTTCTGGTGGCAGATAAGCTCCCACAGAAGCAGCTATCTTTCTTCTTCTAGGGTATTCATATTTGTAGTACCAGAGGTTAGGAAAAGTGTGCAGTACAAATAAACCGTCTGGCTTTAAATGCTTTGCTACTTTTTGGTAAAGTGTATCTACTTCATCAGGCGACAAATGTTCAATCACATCAGAGGCAACTGCTAAATCGTACTGAACCTGTAAAGGAACGGTGCAAGCATTGTCGCAGAGAAATTGAACGTCGGCTAATAAATGCTCAGCTTCATCAAAACACTTTACTGCTAGTTGAATTGCGTCTGCTGAATTGTCGATTGCAGTAGTCTTAAACCCTTGCCGAGCAAAATAGTAAGTTAGTTCACCACTTCCACACCCAATATCTAATGCGGAGCCTTTAGCTTTTAGGCTAGAAATTGTTGCGATCGCTTGCAATCTGGGATCTTGTAATCTTTTGCCTTTATTTCTTCTATACGTCTCAAATCCACTATAATCTTTAGCGTAATAGTCAGCGATATAAGCCTGACAAATAGCAAAATTAGAATTGGTTTTATAGCTTTGCTCTTTGCTAACCTGTTCTAAATAGGTAGGAGAAACTTTGATCAATAATTCTCCTGCATAGCCAGGAATTACACCGTAGAAATCTAGTAATTTAGCGTGTCGAAATAAAAAATCACTGATTGCCGTGTAATTTTGTCTTGTCCAGAAATATCCATCTACCAAGATATATCGTCCTTGCTTAAGAGCAAGTTCTAGGTCATGAAAGGAGCCATCTCCATCTTGTTGCCCATCAACATGAATTAGATCGTAAATATCACCAGGGAAATACTCTAGAGTTTGTGTATCCACAATAATAAAGTCAGTAGCAAAGGATTGGGTTGCTGCCTTTGCCCAATTAATTGCTCCTCTCACCCCTCCATAAGAGTCTGAATCTAGATCAATGCCAGTATATTTAGCACTGGGGTTTCCGTGCAAAAATGCTTGCGCTGAATAGCCAAATCGAACACCTATTTCCAAGATAGAACTAGGTTCTAGTACATTTGCGATCGCCCATTTCAACTTATAATAATCGACCCATTCATCAAAGAGATGTGCTAACGGATCAGATGGATTAGCAGTCTTTCTAAAATCATAATCTGACTGTTGCGCTTTTTGAATAATCAACTCAAACATAAACAGAGCTATTAATTGAAATAGAAGGATTGAGATTTACAATACCAGACCAGCGAATAGATTCATCGTTTCTCAGGACATTAAAGGCGGCAGAGTTATGAGCATATACTAGCGATCGTTTAAATAGGCACTCTCCAAATCCGCCGTCAGCAACGCCTAATGTGATCGTATATTCGCCTTCCCTCAGCGGCACATGAAACTTGAAATTTGCTTCTAAAAACGTTCCATTACAGACCTTGCCAATCTTTTCTTTCATCGCAAATGTATTGGTCTCAAAAATGACTTCACCAGTTCTATCTCGAATCTTGAAGCCAACATGCGGATCGTCAAAACTTTGTGAAAATAATAGCCCAATCGATAATTGAAGATCTTGCTCACTGATTACTGAATCAACAGCTTGACCATTCTCGCCCAGAAGCTTTACAAATTTAACAACAACTTCCGAAGACTGAATAACAACTTCTTCTAAAACCTTATCGGAAGACAGTGTTTCTTGAGCAGATGAATTAGGCTTAGCTAACATCTGGATTTCTACGGATTCAGAATGCGTATCTCTTTTCTTTAGAAGTTTTGCCTCATATAAATCAATAACTTGTTTCGGATTTGCATCTAGTACTGCTTTTCCTGATTCCATTAAGACCGCTCTATTGCAGAGTTTATACACAGCAGTAGAGTCGTGAGAAACAAATAGAAGAGTTGTTCCTTGATGCTTAAGTTCTTGGATTCTTTCAAAACATTTCTGCTGAAAGTAAATATCGCCAACTGCTAATGCCTCATCGACGATTAAAATGTCAGGATTCACATTGACTGCAACGGCAAATGCTAACCTGACAAACATTCCACTAGAATATGTCTTTACAGGCTGTTCGATAAAGTCTCCAATCTCGGCAAACTTGATTATTTCATCAAACTTAGTCGCAATTTCTTCTTGGCTAAGTCCTAAAATCTGACCATTGAAAAATACATTCTGCCTGCCTGTAAACTCTGGGTTAAAACCGCTGCCAAGTTCTAACAGAGCCGAAACTCGCCCGTTGACGAATACTTCTCCTGTGGTCGGAGTTAGTGTTCTAGCAATGACTTGAAGTAACGTACTTTTGCCAGAGCCGTTTTGACCAATAATTCCAAGAGCTTCGCCTCTGGCTACATTCAAGTTAATATCACGCAGTGCCCAAAACATCTGAGCGTGACTTTTTTTCGGCAGTAAAACTTCTTTGAGGCGATCTACTGGTTTGGCGTAGCGCTTAAAGCACTTCGAGATGTTCTTTAACGAAATCGCAATTTCATCCATCACACCACTATTGAGCAATTCTTAAAGGACATCAGCAAATGCTGGACGCAGCCGCCCGTAAACCCACAAACCACCAGTAAAAGCTATTAAGGACACCCCTGTAGCGACCCCCCATTCTCCCCAGTGGGCAACTTTGCCAACTAGAACAAGATCTCGGTAGGTTTCTGCGATCGCTGCCATTGGATTAAGCCAAAACACTAAGCTCCTGAACCGTTCAGGAATAATGTCTGCGGGGTAAACAATTGGGGTAACGTAAAACCACAGGTTTAGAATAATTCCTAGTGTCTGAGGAATATCCCGGAGAAAAACGGTGAGTCCTGCGGTCAGGTAGGCTAGCCCTGCGGTTAGCAGCAATTGAGGCATCCAGACTAGCGGCAACAGCCACAGGGTCGCGTGTAGCGTTTGGGTGATTGCTGCTACAAACACAATTAGCGCCATCAACCCAAATGTACTTTCGATGAATGCTGAAAAAACTGGAACTAAAGGCAGCAAAACCAGCGGGAATACTACTTTTTTTACCAAATTTGTCTGTGCCACGACGGAACCTGCCGCCGGAATCAACCCGCTCGTAAAAGCAATCCAGGGTAGCAGTCCGGCAAACAGCCACAGTCCAAAAGTGAGGTTATTTTCTGGCAAGCCGTTGAGAGTCAGCTTGACCCGTAAAACAATCGAAAAGACGTAAGTGTAGATGAGTAGCTGGGAGAGTTGGTTTAACAGCGGCCAAATGTTTCCCAGAATCGACCCCTTATAGCGAGCTTCCAAGTCTCGCTGTACCAATGCCTTGAGCAGGCTTAATTGAGTCCACCCCTGCTCAGGTATTGGCAACCAGCGCTTTATCTTGCTGGCTTTGTGAACTAGCCCTTTGATCAATCCCAACAATGCCCATTCCTCCGCTCACCACGCATCGCAAATTGGAAAAGTTCCAATTTTCACCCTGAACAGTTGGTGAGCGTTACACTTCCAGAATATGACGCTCACTCCTCACCCATCTACGGATTATTCTAAGACTGCTATGTCCAATGCTCACTTGCTAGACAAACAGTGTTCTTTAAGATTCTATGGCGTTTTGTCAAAACGCAAGCAAAAATTTGTTACTTCAAAGATCAGTAACCCATGCTTCTAATCAAGATTCTGTATAGTATCCGCCAGATAATTTAGCAGCACTTCTCGAATGGGCAACAGCGTTTTATATTGCTGCATTTCAGGAGAAATCTGTTGAATTGCAGCTGCTAAACCTCTTGCTGCGGTCGGCTCAGCCTCAAGCACTCTTAAGGAATGGACATAGGTGCGGATTGTAAACAGGATATTCCTGCTTTGAGGCAGCCGTCGTAGGGTTTGTCGCTCTACCCGAATCCAGAGCTTTTCTCCTGCATTGGCAGCATTCAAATTAGGTGCAGCATCTTGGCTTTGCAAAAGAAATAGGTCAGGCGAGTCTACGATGCTCCAGTTCAAACGCCAGACGGGGCGATCGCTCCTGATCTGCTGAAAGAATCGATTGACAGGCGATCGCAACTTCTCTGTATAGCTGGGTACGGGTGCATGAATTTGTTCCATCGATCGCCCTATCTTTTCGGCTAACAGCCAGCGAGAGGGGAAACAAACGGAAGCTGCAGACAGCACATAACCTTCAGAGGCAGAGTGCATCAGACAAAAATCTTCCTGAACCAACCGCCCAGCAAGATCAAGCGGGGCGGCTTTGAAGTCTGAGAGATGCCAAGTTTGTCCGGTTGCTAAGTTGTGGAGGCGATCGCCCTCTCGCTGATAGCGCTGAGGAAAATGTTCTAGCAAATGCGTCACCAGTAAATCCAGTGCTTCCTGCTGACCAGGTTCACTCCCTGGCAGGCTAGCAAATACCTCAGCGTAGCGCTGTTGCAACAGCGTTTCCTTCAGCGCCAGTTCACGCTCGAAATGTTCGTCAATCTCAATCCACGTTCGTAAGTTGAGCGATCTCAACCCCGGCACCATACGCCACTGCCCATCAGCAAACGGAAGATAAGGTGGACTGCTCGCTCCGGAACTCATACTGCTGGGTCAACTTAAACTGATACTTGTTCTTTACCCCACTAGCCGCAATCCCAGTTGTATAAAACTCTGGAGAAATCACGAGCTTCTAAAACTTTTTCCTCAATGAAGAAATTACCGACTCCTGCATCTCCCCACATGATGTCAGCATTTTTTGCGTCGCTAATTTGTAGGAGAAGCAACCAATTTTCCTCGGGCGGAGCTAAGAAACGAATATCCTCTTGAGCAAAGTCTGCATAACCGCCTATTTTATTGCCGGAGGAAAACATAAATTGGTAATCTATAATCTTTTCCCGTCCCTCACCTTCAGCTAAGAGATTAAAATTTTTCCCAAATAATTTTGCAAATCTATGATCATTTATTCCAGCTAGTTCTTCTCGCAATGAAAACTCCAATCTACACTGTTTATACACTGGGAGCCCTTCAAACTCTGGTAGAAAGTCAAAAGAGTCCGTGAGAAGGCTCAAATCTTCAATCACGTTTGGATAATAAACTACCCGAAACTTATTTTGCTGTTGTTGCAATCTAAACTGCTCGGATGGATCGTGAGGATCGGTAAATTCAAGACCATAAAGATCGTCATCTGAAATGAAAAATTGAAGAATTCCTGATGTTGGATAACCCTCCAGCTTTGGTACTTCTGAAAAATTAATTTGTGCCAAAAACGCCAATGGTTCTCCATCAGTCGTGTATGGATATTGGGCTTCTTTGGGTAAGTAGGGAGTACCTAAATATTTGCTAGTCCAAGGGGACAGGAATTCGTTTGTCTCAAATGGCTCGATGTGTATAAACGGCATCTTTGTTGCAAGAAAAATGTCTCGCTTAGATTCCAATGCCTTTGGAATAAAGTTGTCCATACCGTCTAAACTTCCCTAAATAGCTCTGATTCACCAACAATCCTACAGAAATATCAAGAGCGCTATCACAATACGTGATAGCGCTCTATAGCTACGTTCTTGCAGTTGATCAGAGACTACTGAACTGGACTCAGTACCTTCTCCTCAACAGCGGTCTGACTAGCTTCTGGGCTGTCTGCCTCAGACGGCGGCACAACCTGCCAGAATTTGGGCAGAAACTCAGACCAGTTATTGAGAATGTGGGCTGCTTTTTGGCTGCCTGTGCGATCGCCATGAGCTGCAATCAAGTCCTTAAGCTGCTGTTCTCCGGCTGGAGTTTGCACGCGCTGGAGCTTGACGATTTCGGGATTGACTTTCTCAGGGAAGCTGCCGTCTTCATCCAAGAAGTAAGCTAGTCCGCCTGTCATGCCTGCACCGACGTTGCGACCGACTCGACCCAAAACGACGATCGTGCCGCCAGTCATGTACTCGCAGCAGTGATCTCCGGCTCCTTCAATCACCGCTTGCCCTTTGGAATTCCGCACAGCAAAGCGTTCGCCTGCCTGTCCATTCGCAAACAGCGTTCCGCCAGTTGCGCCATACAGACAGGTGTTACCGATAATCACGTTTTCAGAGGGCGTGTAGGTCGCAGCAGCAGGTGGTTTGATGACGATTTCGCCACCGTGCATTCCTTTGCCGACGTAGTCATTAGCTTCGCCTTCAAGATTAAGGGTCATTCCCGGTAAGTTAAAAGCTCCAAAGCTTTGACCGACGCTGCCTGTGAAGTTGAGGGTAATTTGTCCTTCAAAGCCAGTGTTGCCATACTTCTGGGCAATCGCTCCCGCTAACCTCGCGCCAACAGTGCGATCGGTGTTGACCACGTCAATGTTTTGGCTAACGCTGCCCTGATCTTGGATTGCCGCTTGAATTGCCGGATCGCTAAGCAACTGATCATCTAGAACGGCTCCGTTGCTGTGGGTTTCCCCATGCTCTAGCCAGGTGCGATCGGTGCGGCTGTCGGGCAACTGAGTCAGGCAGTCCAGGTTAAGTGCTTGAGTTTTGGTGATTTTTACGCCTTCTCGCACTTTTAGCAAGTCAGCCCGACCAATCACATCTTTGAGCGAACGGTAGCCCAGTCGAGCGAGAAGCGATCGCACTTCCTCAGCAATGAAGTAGAAGAAATTCACCACGTGCTCTGGGACGCCCGTGAACCGCTGGCGCAGTTTCTCTTGCTGGGTAGCCACGCCGACCGGACAGTTGTTGGTGTGACAGATTCGCGCCATAATGCAGCCTTCCGCAATCATGGCAACGGAGCCAAACCCGTACTCTTCCGCACCCATTAGGGCTGCCATGAGTACATCCCAACCTGTCTTGAAGCCGCCGTCTGCCCGCAGCAGGACGCGATCGCGCAACTGATTCTCCATCAGCACCCGATGTACTTCGGTTACACCCAATTCCCAGGGAACACCCGCGTGCTTGATTGAGCTGAGTGGTGAGGCACCCGTTCCGCCATCGTGACCGGAAATCTGAATTATGTCTGCGTTTGCCTTCGCCACACCAGCCGCGACAGTGCCAATGCCCACTTCTGCCACCAGCTTCACCGAAACCTTTGCTTCAGGATTAATCTGGTGTAGGTCAAAGATTAGTTGAGCCAAATCTTCAATCGAGTAAATGTCGTGGTGGGGAGGCGGTGAAATCAGCGGCACTCCAGGCTTAGAGCGACGCAGCATAGCAATGTAGGGACTGACTTTTTTGCCAGGAAGCTGTCCGCCTTCACCGGGCTTAGCGCCCTGAGCAATTTTGATTTCAAGCTGCTTGGCGCTGACCAAATATTCGGGTGTTACGCCGAATCGCCCTGACGCAATTTGCTTGATCGCTGAACTAGCAGTATCGCCGTTTCGCAAGCCCTTCAGGTGAGGCAGAAGCTGAGACAGTCCGTTCTCATCCACATCGTTCAGCACCTTAAAGCGAACTGGATCTTCACCGCCTTCGCCAGAGTTAGACTTGCCGCCGATGCGGTTCATGGCGATCGCCAAAGTCTCATGTGCCTCCCGTGAGAGCGACCCCAGCGACATGGCTCCCGTGCAAAAGCGCTTAACAATGGTTTCGACCGATTCCACTTCCTCTATAGGAATGGCAGGGCGATCGCCCTTAAAGTCGAGCAAATCGCGCAATGCGGTTAGCGGTCGCTGCTCCAGAGACTTCTGGTAGACCTCGTAGTGGTCATAGTTCATCGCGCCTACCGCTTTGTGCAGCGCCTTTGCCATTTCGGGGCTATTCATGTGATATTCGCCCCCCGGCTTGTAGTTGAAGAAGCCAAAGTTCTCTAGTTTCTTCAGCGTTAGTTCAGGGAATGCGCGTTGATGGAAGGTAATGACCTCTTGCGCCAGGTCAGCCACGCTCAATCCACCCAAGCGTGAAGCAGTTCCAGTGAAGCCAAGATGCAGCAGGTCAGATCCAATGCCGATTGCCTCAAAAATCTGTGCCGCCTGATAGCTAGACAGCAGCGAGATTCCCATCTTGGACAGAATTTTGAGCAAACCCGCTTCGATCGCTTTACGGTAGTTGTTTTGTGCTGCGGTAATGGAGATTGCCTCAAGCTTGCCACGCTGCATGAAGCTCTGGGTTTTAGAGTCAGCCCACCAGTGGCGAACCGTTTCCCAAGCCAAGTAAGGGCAAACGGCACTCGCTCCATAGCCAATCAAACAGGCAAAATGATGCGTACTCCAACATTGGGCAGTATCCATGACGATGGAGGCTTTCATCCGCAGCCCTTGTCGGATCAAGTGATGATGAACTGCGCCGACAGCCAGCAGGGGAGGAATGTAGCTTTGCTCAGCATTCAGATTGCCTGTTTCACCAGATGGAGTGAGGCGATCGCTCAGAATCAAAATTTTCTGACCTGCGCGAACTGCCGCTGTTGCCTGCTGGCACAATGCTGTCACGGCTCTCTGCAAACCTTCTGGGCCAGCAGAGATATGGAATAGAGTCGATAGATTTGCAGTGCCAAAGTCAGACTGCCGGATTTGCTCCAATTCAGCATCGTTTAGAACAGGAGACTTGAGCTTGAGCAATCGTGCATACTCTGGTTTTTCTTCCAGGAAATTGCCTCGTTCGCCTAGTTGAGATGTCAATGACATCACCAGGCTTTCCCGCAGGGGGTCGATTGGCGGATTTGTCACCTGAGCAAACCGCTGCTTGAAGTAGTCGTAAAGCAGACGGGGTTTGTCTGACAGCACGGCAAGGGGAATATCGTCGCCCATGCAAAAAGTGGGTTCCTTACCTTGAGAAGCCATTGCCTCAACGATCATTTCTACATCTTCACTGGTGTAGCCAAAGGCAGTTTGATGGCGTAGCAGGCTCTCAGTCTCCAGGGAACTCGCTTCGGCAAAAGGCTGGGGTTCCAACTCATAGCGCTGTTGCAACCACTCACCATAAGGTTGCTTGCTGGCAACGCGCTGCTTGATCTGCCAGTTCTTCAAAATTTCATGGCTTCTAAAATCGACTGCGATCGCCTCTCCTGGACCTAGTCGCCCCTTCTCCACAATTTCAGATTCGGGTAGGTCAACTACACCCGCTTCGGAAGCAACTACTACAAAGCCATCACGGGTAATGCTGTAGCGAGCAGGACGTAGTCCGTTTCGATCTAACGTCGCTCCGACTCGCTTACCATCGCTAAATACCAGCAATGCTGGTCCATCCCAGGGTTCCTGGATACCGCTGTAGTATTCGTAGAAATCAGTAATTTCGGGATAATTTGCCAACTCTGGCTGGTTCAAGTAAGCCTCTGGCACCATGATCATCAGCGCTTCCAGGGGACTGCGCCCTGAATTCACCAATAGCTCCATCACGTTGTCGAGGTTAGCAGAATCGCTGTTTTCAGGGTTGACGATTGGTTTGAGTGCTTCGAGGCGATCGCCCCAGTAAGGATGCTCCAGGTCCGCTTCCCGCGCCACCATCCAGTTGATGTTGCCCAGCAGCGTGTTGATTTCGCCATTGTGACCAAGCAACCGCATCGGCTGAGCCAAAGGCCAGCGAGGCATCGTATTCGTGCTAAAGCGGCGATGATACACCGCAAAGGCACTTTGATAGGTCGGATTTTGCAGGTCTGTGTAGAAATCACCCAGCACTGCAGAGCGCACCATGCCCTTATAAACAATCGTTCGGTTAGAGAAGGAGCAAATGTAGAACTCTTGCAATCCGGCTGCGTCTTCTGAGCTAGCAGGTTCTACCGTTGCAACTGCCTGTTCAATCTGCTTGCGCACCAGATAAAGCTGACGCTCTAGCACATCGTCCGTCTCGTTAGATTGCACCAAAAGTTGTTCAATCTGAGGCTGGTTTTCTCTTGCTTGAATTCCCAGTAATTGAGGATGTACAGGTACTTTTCGCCAGCCCAAGATCCGCAAGCCCGACTCCTGTAGCAGTTTTTCGGCAAGTTGACGGGCGATCGCTGCTGCTGCCTCAGCCTGCGGCAAAAACACCATCCCTACACCGAGATGCTCAGTAGGAACAGCGCCAATCTTGTTTTCCTGGAGCCAATCGCTCAACAAATCCCAGGGAATAGCCGTCATTATTCCGGCACCATCACCCGAATCCTGATCGGCACTACAAGCTCCTCGGTGTTCCAAACAAGTCAAAGCAGACAGCGCTTTGGCAACCAAAGTATGGCTTGCCCGCCCGTACTGGTCAGCAATAAAACCAACCCCGCAGGCATCCCTTTCCTCAACCAACCATCGCTGTCCTGGAAAACCTGCCGCTACTTCGTGATTTGTCTGTCTGTCTCGATTCACACTCGTGCTACCCATAGAACAACCCGTCTCGCTTGTAATCGCTGAAAAATCATCTGGATGACAAAAACTGTCAAATATCTAAATGACAACCCTAAAAAGAAAACCCCTTATCAACCCGCAAAAGCCAAAAACTGAGGAGACGAGAAAGTTGTCCGAAGCAATGCTTCTGACACTTTCAAGGCTCAAGCAGCCGCAATGCCATTTAAGGTAAAACCCTCAGTACCGTAGCGTGGATTGCAAAGTCGCTATCTATAAAAAATCCACATGGATGGCACCGAATAGATCATGGATCTTATAGAGGATATCGAGCCTTGGCAACCCTCGCTGTATTTGGAGCGACGCAGATGCTCAAATTTCGCTCACCAGCGGCTTAATTTCCAAGCTCAACTCACCCTCAGTCTCAATCAAAGCTTTAAGTCTACTCAGAAAGCTGATTGTACTTGTAACAATGATCTAATCAAAAATCGGCTGTCTTAATTTCTATTATGAAGCTAAAACTTTAAATCTATGTGATTATTCCTTGCTGAATGACTAAGGAGGTGACGCTAGTAGAATTGCAACTCTCGAACTGATGCATTTACTACAAAATTCTGATTTTTATATTTGTAAGGCAAATGTCGAAAGCTTGAATTTGTCTAGTCCTAGGAATCTCAACAATCATTGATTCCCCTGTAGAGTTAGCAGAAAATGAGCAAAGGCTACGCGCTTCCACAACCAAAATCGCGAAAAACGAGTTTTGTATCTTGCGTTACAGATTTTCTGAGAAATGCAATTTTTGTCTTTGCAGAAAGAAGTAGCGGCTGTATCTCTAAATCGCGGCCAGAAAGAGCAGTTTTACGCTCAACTTTTAGATGAACAGTTCAAGTCAAACAATCCAAATTCTTGTTAGCCCCTTTTAGAATTCTTGTTAGCCCCTTTTAGAATTCTTGTTAGCCCCTTTTAGAAATTTGCAAAACCTTGCAGGAAGAGGTCGCTTAGCGCAGGCTAAGCGCATATTGAGCTGAATGTTTCGTCTCAGGAATCAGCGTAAGGCTCTATCTAACCATTCCTTATGCAACTAGAGCAGCAATCAGCGCAACTCTAGAACTGGTGTATAAGTAAACCCGCCCTTGAGGGGATGCGTCTTTTAACAATTGTGAACAGCTGTCGGCAAGACGGGGTTGTCTGGGGGATCCTGGAAGCACAAACCGCTGCAAATTCCCATTGAAGGTTAGCTCGATTCACAGCCTCATTTCAACCACACTGTGTTTCCAGCAACCCAACTGGCAGTTCGCTAACCTCACTATCCATTGGAGTAATGCCCCTTGCTCCCGCTAAGTCACACTGAGCAACGTGAATCAAGTTAACAAGCAACGCCTCCTCAAAGGCTCAATTCTGCAGTCTTTCTCAAAAAAATCTTCTTCCCTGCTGATCTTCCCCCTGCTGGCTGCTACTTTCCATGCGCCTGATTTTACTCAGGGAAATGAAGCGCTCCTATCTCTTCAGTCTCTGCAAAGCGCTAGTTTACAGCTCCAAATGCCCGTTGTTCAAGAGTCGTCGAATATCTTGCCTGTCACTGAAAATGTCTCCAATCAGTCCGCTGAACCATCTGTTCAGGCATCCGATGTAGAAGTGATTCCGCAAGAGTTCTGGACCCCTGTTCTAGTTAGGATTTCTCAAGCCATACCCGTCACTGAGGGTACTCAGGTTGTAATTAACGGTCGCACTCTAAATGCGGCCTGGAGCCAGCGCCAGCAGCGCATTGGCATTGCTGATACTGGATTGATGCAAACAGTTGGCGTTGAGCTACTGAATACTGAAAGTGCCTCTAGGCAGGCTGTGCAGTGGTTTTCTGATTCAGGTACAAATGCTCTGGCGTTGGGAACCTGGCTCACCAGTCGATATCGCTATTTGGATATCACTGAACTCGCACAGCAGGCTGGCTGGCAGATGCAGGTGAGTGGCAATGTGCTGCGGATTTCTACGCCAGTGTCTAGAGTAATGGCGGTTCGTCAAGGACGGCAAAGTTGGGGCGATCGCATTGTGATTGACCTCGACCGCTCAACCCCTTGGCAGGTCACCGAGCAATCTGGAGAATTGGTAGTTAATATCAACGCCCAGGCTGATCCTGCGTTAGTCCGAAACTTCCAGGCAGGACCAGGTAATCGACTAACTTCGCTCAATGTTCAGGCAAGCGGCAATCAAACGGTGATTCGAGTTGGCATTCCCACGAATCTGCGTCCTCGCGTCTGGTCTTTGCCCAACCCTAATCGTATGATCATCGACGTTGGAGCAGATTCCACCGTGCAACGCAATATTGTTTGGGCACCGGGTATTCGCTGGCAAGAGCAAGTTGTGAATACAGGAAGCGCCCAATTTCCAGTAATCGCTCTAGTCATTGATCCCCGTCAGTCAGGATTGGCAGTTAGACCAATTTGGAGCAATGCCTCTAGTGCTATTGGGACTACGCCACTGATTACGATGGCTCAAAGCTCACAAGCGATCGCTGCTATTAATGGTGGTTTCTTCAACCGCAATAATCAGTTGCCGCTGGGCGCAATTCGTCGAGATGGTCGCTGGATCTCAGGGCCAATTTTGAATCGAGGGGCGATTGCTTGGAACGAAGCCGGAGAAGTGGCGATCGGCCGCCTCGGGCTTCAAGAAACAATAACAACTCCTGCAGGGCAGCGGTTTACAGTTCTTTCCCTCAACAGCGGATACGTTCAGGCAGGTGTTGCTCGTTATACAAGTGATTGGGGATCAACCTACACTTCGATCATCGACAACGAGATTTTGGTCACAGTTCAGGACAATCGGGTCGTCAATCAGCAACCTGCTGGAGCTGCAGGGCAAACCTCCATTCCCATTCCTGCCAATGGATATGTGATAGTCGTTAGAGCCTACAGTGCTGCTGCAAACGCTCTTGCTGTAGGTACCAACGTGCAGCTAGAAACTACCAGCAACCCAGCCGACTTTGGCCGATATACCCAAATTCTTGGAGCCGGTCCGCTGCTGCTGCAAAATCGTCAAGTCGTACTCAATGCTCAGTCCGAGCAATTTGGTGAAGCCTTTGCCCGACAGGCAGCTGCCCGCAGTGCGATCGGTAGAACAGCAGAAGGCAATCTGATTATGATTACGGTTCAAAATCGAATAGGTGGACCTGGACCTACTCTGGCAGAAACCGCTCAAATCATGCAGCGATTAGGCGCAGTAGACGCCCTCAATCTAGATGGTGGAAGTTCCACAACACTTTATCTCGGTGGACAGTTGCTTAACCGCTCTCCCTATACAGCAGCCCGCGTTCACAATGGCATCGGTGTGTTTATTCAACCTAGCCTTTGAATAAAACAGCCTACGTAACTCGCACTGCTTACTTTTGGGATGAGTACTTATACCTTTTCAACTTTAGAGGAAATAAAGCTGATTTAAAGCTCATCCTATTGTGTAAAGAATCCATATAAATCAGCTCAAATTGTGGCTTGGCAGATGAAATCATCTGGGCGCTTTTGCTATGGTTAGCTTCGGTTGTTTGAATTGAGGGAATCATGCTTGAGTCGGGCATCGTTTTCCAGTCAAAGCAACCCAAGCGAATGCCCGAAGTCAACTCAATCTCACAGCAGTTCATAAGGAGAAAATGTCGTGGCTCAAACCCAAGAAGTTACTCAACCCGCCGCTTTGAACCTACCTACCTCGGTTACTCCAAAAGGAGTCGCTGCCACCGAACTGCGCCCCTGGGGTTCTTTCACTATTTTGGAAGAAGGGCGGGGATACAAAATTAAGCGGATTGAAGTCAAGCCTGGGCATCGTCTTAGCCTACAAATGCATCATCACCGCAGCGAACACTGGATCGTCGTCTCCGGAACCGCCAAAGTCACCTGCGGCGACCAGGAAAAGCTGTTGTTTAGCAACCAATCAACCTACGTGCCCGCCTGCACCAGCCACCGCTTAGAAAATCCTGGAGTAATTTCTCTGGTTCTAATTGAAGTTCAGAACGGAGAATATTTAGGAGAGGATGACATCGTTCGGTTCCAGGATGACTACTCTCGAGCCAAAGCTTAAGTTTCAAAATTCGCTCACCTGACTATTACATCAAAAAGGGTAGGCTTGACCAAGAGCCTACCCTTTTTAGCTAGCTCTAACTCTGACCTCTTTTCATCTCTACGCTTGCGGGTAGATGGCTGTAAGATCATCCACAGGACTTATATTTTTCCATATAATTCATGATTCAGCTTAGTCAGGCAGCGATCGCCGAAATCAGCCGTCTCAAAGCAAAACAGCGTGACCCTCAAATGCTATTTCGTTTAGAAATTCAGCCCGGTGGCTGCTCTGAGCTTCATTATGTCCTTAGATTTGATAGTTGCATTAACCCGACTGACCAAGTTCTAAAATGTGGGGAGATGTCTGTTGTAGTAGACCCTCAGAGTCTCAGTTGTATTAGCGGTTTGGCAGTAGACTACTCCGAGGATCTAATGGGCGGTGGATTTCGCTTCCACAACCCTAACGCTATCCAAAACTGTGGATGTGGCAACTCTTTCTCTATTTCGTAGTGGTTTCCAGAGCTTCCCATTTCTGAGGGCTTTGCTGCCAGATATTAAAGTCCAAACAAATTGACAAAAAATCGCTAAAATCGCTATAGTTGTAGACTGTTGCAAAGAGCAAACCAGTAAGAGAACGAGATTTAGTGTTATTCCATGCCCACAATCCAACAGCTTATTAGCGACGAACGCCAAAAGGCAACGAAAAAGACAAAGTCACCAGCTTTAAAGAGCTGTCCGCAGCGTAGAGGCGTTTGCACGAGGGTTTATACAACCACTCCTAAAAAACCAAACTCAGCACTCCGCAAGGTTGCGCGGGTACGTTTGACTTCTGGGTTTGAGGTGACTGCTTACATTCCAGGGATTGGTCATAACCTACAAGAGCATTCTGTCGTTATGATTAGGGGTGGTCGGGTTAAAGACTTACCGGGTGTTCGTTACCACATTATTCGCGGGACTCTGGACACGGCTGGAGTAAAAGATCGGAAGCAAGGGCGCTCCAAGTATGGCGCTAAGCGCCCTAAGTCCTGAGCTAAGCCCGTAATACTTTTCGTATGTGCTGACTTTACACTTGCGATTTATTCGAAATTTGCTACCTTGAGTTATTCTTGGATATTGGTGGCATTTTCGTGGCTGTCGATGTGTTCTCAGCGTATATCGTAATGGGACTGCGTTCTCTTTGCGATTGTGATGTCTACATCTTTCTGTTTCAATCAATCTTTTTTGCAAGGCAATCTAACCTCTCAATTTAAGGCTTACCATGTCTCGTCGTACAGTCATCCAAAAGCGTCCAGTTCAACCTGATCCAGTTCACAACAGCCGCCTTGTCAGCATGATGGTCCGGCGATTGATGAGAAGTGGAAAAAAATCCTTAGCGTATCGTCTCATTTATGATGCGTTCAAGGTGATTGAGGAGAGAACTGGGTCAGACCCGTTGGAAACGTTTGAGAGAGCTGTACGAAACGCTACTCCCTTGGTAGAAGTCAAGGCACGCCGTGTAGGGGGCGCAACTTACCAAGTTCCTATGGAAGTTCGCTCTGACCGAGGCATTGCATTGGCTCTAAGATGGTTGACCCAGTACTCTCGCCAGCGTACAGGCCGAACTATGGCTGGTAAGCTAGCAAATGAGCTTATGGATGCAGCTAATGAAACTGGCAGCGCAATCCGGAAGCGTGAAGAAACTCACAGAATGGCTGAAGCTAACAAAGCGTTTGCTCACTACAGATACTAATTTCTTAGAGGAAGACTCCGTTAAGAGTTCGCAGTGTATAGAATCTTAATAGAGGTATCCGAACGAACTTTGCGACAGGGACTAAGGAGGTAGCTGTGGCACGTAATATCCCGCTAGAGCGGATACGTAACATCGGAATTGCCGCCCATATTGATGCTGGTAAAACGACGACGACGGAGAGAATTCTGTTTTACTCCGGTGTCGTTCACAAAATTGGAGAAGTCCACGAGGGAACAGCTGTAACCGACTGGATGGCGCAAGAGCGGGAGCGGGGTATTACTATCACTGCTGCTGCTATCAGCACAAGCTGGAAAGACCATCGCATCAATATTATCGACACTCCTGGCCACGTTGACTTCACGATCGAAGTTGAGCGTTCCATGCGTGTCCTAGATGGTGTGATCGCTGTATTTTGTTCGGTCGGTGGGGTTCAACCTCAGTCAGAAACGGTCTGGCGACAAGCCGATCGTTACAAAGTACCCCGGATTGCATTTGTCAATAAGATGGACCGAACGGGTGCTAACTTCTTTAAGGTGTATGACCAGATCCGCGATCGCCTTCGGGCTAACGCTGTGCCTGTTCAACTTCCAATTGGGAGTGAAGATCGCTTTCGAGGAGTCGTAGATCTAGTAGGGATGCGCGCTCGTATCTACAACAATGATCTAGGTACGGACTTTGAAGATACGGATATTCCAGAAGATGTGCTTGAGCTTGCAAAGGAATATCGCACTAAGCTGATTGAGTCAGTGGCTGAGACTGACGATGCTCTGACAGAAAAATACCTCGAAGGTGAGGAGCTAACTGAAGAAGAGATCCGAGCCGCTTTGCGGAAAGGAACTATCGCAGGCACCATAGTTCCTATGCTGTGTGGTTCTGCCTTTAAGAACAAAGGCGTTCAGCTTCTTTTGGACGCTGTGGTTGCCTATTTACCCGCTCCTACAGAGGTGCCTCCAATTCAAGGTACCTTACCGGATGGTAGTGTGGCTGTTCGTCATGCAAGTGACGATGAGCCCCTAGCTGCCCTAGCATTCAAAATCATGGCAGACCCATATGGTCGTCTGACCTTTGTTCGAGTCTATTCAGGTATCCTCAGCAAAGGGAGCTATGTCTACAACTCGACAAAGGGCAAGAAGGAACGGATCTCTCGCTTAATCGTGCTTAAAGCAGACGAACGAACTGAAGTTGACGAGCTTCGAGCCGGAGATTTAGGTGCTGCTCTTGGTTTGAAAGATACGTTTACAGGTGACACGATTTGCACTGAGGAATCCTCAGTCATTTTAGAGTCTCTGTTTATTCCAGAGCCTGTAATCTCGGTTGCGGTTGAGCCTAAGACAAAGCAAGATATGGAGAAGCTTTCCAAGGCCCTCCAATCTCTCTCTGAGGAAGACCCAACTTTTCGAGTTAGCATTGATCAGGAAACAAACCAGACCGTGATTGCCGGAATGGGTGAGCTTCACCTAGAGATTCTTGTGGACCGGATGTTGCGGGAGTTTAGGGTAGAAGCTAACATTGGTGCCCCTCAAGTCGCTTACCGGGAAACAGTGCGTAAGGCTGTTAAGGCAGAAGGCAAGTTTGTTCGTCAAAGCGGAGGAAAAGGGCAGTATGGTCATGTCGTGATTCAGTTGGAGCCTGGAGAGCCTGGTACTGGCTTTGAGTTTGTTTCCAAGATTGTTGGAGGCACTGTACCGAAGGAGTACATTGGCCCAGCCGAGCAAGGCATGAAAGAAGCTTGTGAGTCTGGTATTCTGGCTGGATATCCGGTAATCGACCTTAGGGCTACGCTGGTAGACGGGTCTTATCACGAGGTTGACTCTTCAGAAATGGCTTTCAAGATTGCCGGCTCAATGGCAATTAAGGAAGCTGTGATGAAAGCTTCACCCGTTCTTTTGGAACCGATGATGAAAGTTGAAGTCGAGGTTCCTGAAGATTTTCTGGGGGATGTGATGGGTGACCTAAACTCCCGCAGAGGTCAGATTGAAGGGATGGGATCGGAAGAAGGAATTGCCAAAGTCACCGCTAAGGTGCCACTGGCAGAAATGTTCGGTTATGCTACTGATATCCGGTCTAAGACGCAGGGTCGGGGCATATTCTCGATGGAGTTTAGCCACTACGATGAGGTGCCTCGCAACGTGGCTGAAGCGATCATTGCTAAGAGTAAAGGGAACGCATAATCAGAAAGAGGAACACATAGATTCATGGCACGCGCAAAGTTTGAACGGACTAAACCCCACGTTAATATCGGTACCATCGGTCACGTCGATCATGGTAAAACTACTCTTACCGCTGCGATCACGATGACCCTGGCTGCAACGGGTGGTGCCAAAGCCAGAAAATACGACGAGATTGATGCTGCTCCTGAAGAGAAGGCAAGAGGCATTACAATCAACACCGCTCACGTTGAATACCAGACAGAAGAGCGGCATTACGCTCACGTAGACTGTCCAGGACATGCCGACTATGTGAAGAACATGATCACTGGCGCGGCACAAATGGACGGAGCGATTCTGGTTGTGTCAGCGGCTGATGGCCCGATGCCCCAAACCCGTGAGCACATTCTGCTGGCGAAGCAGGTTGGTGTACCCAACATTGTTGTTTTCCTAAACAAGCAAGACCAGGTTGATGACGAAGAGTTGCTGGAGCTAGTTGAGCTAGAGGTGCGTGAACTACTCAGCACCTATGATTTCCCGGGCGATGACATTCCCATTGTTTCCGGTTCTGCTCTGTTGGCTCTGGAAGCATTGGTCTCTAACCCTAAGATCGTTAAGGGAGAGAACGAGTGGGTAGACAAAATCTACGCGCTAATGGATGAAGTAGACGCTTACATCCCTACTCCTGAGCGGGATATAGACAAACCCTTCCTGATGGCTGTTGAGGACGTTTTCTCAATCACGGGTCGTGGAACGGTCGCAACCGGACGGATCGAGCGTGGCAAGGTCAAGGTCGGTGAGACTGTTGAGTTGGTCGGTATCAGAAATACTCGCAGCACCACAGTTACGGGTGTAGAGATGTTCCAGAAAGTTCTGGAAGAGGGAATGGCTGGAGATAACGTTGGAGTTCTGCTTCGCGGTATTCAGAAAGCTGACATTGAACGCGGCATGGTACTTGCTAAGCCTGGTTCGATCACACCTCACACCCAATTTGAGTCTGAGGTTTACATTCTGAAGAAAGAAGAAGGTGGTCGTCATACCCCATTCTTCCCTGGCTATCGCCCTCAGTTCTATGTTCGTACAACTGATGTGACTGGCACAATCAGTGCTTTTACTGCTGACGATGGCAGTGAAGCTGAGATGGTGATGCCTGGCGATCGCATCAAAATGACGGTTGAGCTAATTAACCCGGTTGCAATTGAGCAGGGAATGCGCTTTGCAATTCGGGAAGGTGGCCGTACCGTAGGTGCGGGTGTCGTTTCTAAAATCATCAAGTAGCTCTAGCTACTGAGCCGTTTTTGTCAGCAGCCAAATTACAGTTTGGCTGCTGATAATTTTGAGCTTAGCCAGGTTCATCTCAACATTCTGGCTGAAGCTAGGATGTTGAGATGAACCTGGAATTAACTGAACCTGGACAACTGAAGCAAAATCATGGCAACTATTCAACAGCAAAAAATTCGGATTCGCCTCAAGGCATTCGATCGTCGCCTTTTAGATACCTCTTGTGAAAAGATTGTCGATACTGCTAATCGGACAAACGCTACAGCAATTGGTCCGATTCCTCTACCGACTAAGCGCCGAATCTACTGCGTGCTGCGATCGCCTCACGTAGACAAAGATTCTAGAGAACACTTTGAGACCCGTACTCACCGCCGCATTATTGATATTTACCAACCTTCTTCTAAAACGATTGATGCTCTCATGAAGCTGGATCTGCCTGCTGGCGTTGACATTGAAGTGAAGCTGTAGCTCTCTTAGGTTGGTTGTGAAATGAAATGGGTCGTGGGAGACGAACTCTTCGGAAGTTCGTCTCCCACGACCCATTTGTACGACTAAGCTAGCTGTTTAGCAATAATAGAGCTTCTTCTCTGTTCGTTAGATTGACATTGTTTCTATTGAAGGTAGAAATCAGCCATAACCTTTTGCAGGATAGGTTTTTTAATCAAGGGTACTAGGTGGGCACTAGTAGCTAGATGTTGCCAACTCAGTCTTTGGTTATAGATTTAGGGTCATAGCCTTTTTGCAGACTAGAAGGATGCGATAGACTATGTGGAGTAGCCTTTGCTGCTCACACATTTGACCTGTTTCCGAAAGCAGTTGATAAGGTCAAACCTAATCATATTGAATCCCTATTGGGGATTAGGATTTCAATGACATCTTCTTCATCAGTTGCTGTTCGAGAGCTTCCACTTTTTCCGTTGTCTGAAGTAGTTCTATTTCCAGGAAAACCACTTCCACTTCACATTTTTGAGTTTCGCTATCGGATTATGATGAATACCATACTTCAGAGCGATCGCCGCTTTGGAGTGCTAATGGTTGACCCGGTAGAGGGTAAAGTTGCAAAGGTTGGTTGTTGTGCAGAGATCGTACACTTTCAACGTCTCCCAGATGACCGGATGAAGGTTATGACTGTGGGACAGCAACGCTTTCGGATTCTTGAATATGTTCGAGAGAAGCCCTACTACGTAGGATTGGTTGAATGGATTGAAGATCAGCCCACTGAAAGGAATTTAAAGACATTATCAACTGAAGTTGATCAGCTATTGCGAGATGTTGTGCATCTTTCCGCTAAGTTGACGGGGCAAGAAATTGAACTGCCTGATGACATTCCTGATTTGCCCGTTGAACTCTCCTACTGGGTCGCTAGCAACCTTTATGGTGTAGCGATGGAGCAGCAAGCCCTTTTGGAGATGCAAGACACGGCGGCTCGTCTAGAGCGCGAAGCTGAAATTTTAACCTCTACGCGCAATCATCTGGCAGCTCGAACAGCCTTGAAGGATGCTTTGAAGTAAAAAAGGGAAAGGGGGTTCAACTCTCTTAGGTTTGGGCAATCTGAGATGGAAGAACCGTGTAGCTGCCAAAGATTTTTAGGGTCTCTGCATAGTTGCTCAATTCTTTTATGGCAGATTGTGTTGTTGGATCTCTTTCATCAGCTTCAATATCGATAAAGAACAGGTATTCTCCAAGCGATCGCTTGGTAGGACGTGATTCTATACGGCTTAGGTTAATACCCCGTTCGGCAAAAGATTGAAGGGGTCTAACTAATGCCCCTGGTAAGTTGGCAGAGAAACTTAAGGCCAGCGAGGTATGGTTACCACCGGGCGATGGTTGTAAGCTTAATACCCAGAAGCGGGTGCAGTTGTCAGGGTGGTCATTGATTGGATGAGCCAGAACAGGCAGCTTATAGAGCTGAGCAGCCCGTTGAGATGAAATTGCTCCACTACTAGGGTCTCGGTCTAGGTATTGCAATGCCTCCGTTGTAGAGTTTGTGGGAATTAGCTGTACATCGGGCAAAGCTCTTTCCAGCCAACTCTGGCATTGGGCAAGAGCTTGAGGGTGAGAGTAAACGGTTTGAATCTGCTCCAGAGCTGGACTGTACGACAGCAAAGCATGAGAGATTGGCAGCACTAGAGCTTTTTGTATCCGTAGGGTGTCAAGCTGCCAAAGTGTATCTAGGGTGACACTCACACTTCCTTCAATTGAGTTTTCGACCGGAACTACTACTAAGTCGGTTTCTCGGGTTGCTACTGCTCTTAATGTTTGTGTGATGCTGGGATAGGGACAGAGTAAAGATTCTTCCTCTGTCGTCTCTAGCAACCATCTGGCACAGATTAGGGCTGCTGCTTCAGCATTGGTTCCTGGAGGCCCGAGGTAAGCAATTGAGCGTGCCATAGCAAATATTTGAGGAATAACTTTTCAGAGACAAAGCTGAGATAATTGAAACTTTCTATTAAGTACAATCAGCTATTGTCCGTCAAAACACGTATACTTCGTAAGATTAAGGGTGTTTCCTTGGAAAGTATGTAAAATTTAGTGAACGAGTAGGGAAGCATTCAACCATTCTTTAATCCTTCTATGCCTATCCGATTTAACGCCTTCCAATCCGTTGAGATTGCTGTAGCAGATCAGCCTATCCCAATTCAGCATTACTTGCGTCAACCTCAGCGCTTGGTCAAGGCACTGGTTGATCCAAGTCGGACTGAGCAGTTGAGTTCAGAAGTCTTTCGGCTAAAGATGCGTCCTTTGAACTTTATGATGCTCAAGGTTCAACCTATAGTAGATATGAGAATCTGGGCAGAACCAGACGGCACGATTCGGGTTGAATCCCTTGCTTGTGAGATTCGAGGAGTGGAATATATCAACCAGCGATTTAACCTTAACCTCGTTGGACAGTTAACTCCACAACTAAAGCGCGATACAACTTATCTCGTCGGGAGAGCAGATTTGGAGGTACTAGTTGAGTTACCGCCGCCTCTGTTATTTACGCCAAAACCTTTGTTAGAGGCAACAGGCAATGGTTTGCTGCGAAGCGTCCTGCTCACCGTTAAGCAACGTTTAATACATCAACTCTTGTCTGACTATCGGACTTGGGCTGTTAATCAGAGGGAGCAGGTTGCTCAGTCCGGGCGATCTCTTCTATCTCCTAATACACCAATTGCTTAACTGCTCAGCACGTTTCAATATAATTATTGCAACTTACAGGGGCTAAAAGACAAGCGATGTTGTCGAGAGGCCCCTAATTGCTTTAATCCTAGCTTGTGTTTGACAGTTCCATATCCTTTATTGGTTGATAGGTCATACCCTGGATACTTGGCTGCTAGTCTAACGATTAGTGCATCCCGCCAAACTTTTGCAATGATGCTGGCAGCGGCGATCGCTGCGAATTGCTGATCGCCCTTTATGCAGGTTTGATGAGGCATTGGCAATTCTTGAACTTTTTGATTGCCATCTATCAAACAAAAATCGGGCTGGGGAGTTAGCCGAAGGATAGCGCGACGCATAGACAGCAAAGATGCTTGCAGAATGTTGAGTCGATCAATTTCTTGAACTGAAGCAACACCAATTCGGCAATCTACTGCTAGAGACCGGATCTGTTTAGCAAGCAGTTCTCTGTGTAAAGGAGTAAGCTGCTTGCTATCCGTTAAGCCTGCACTGAGTAGACCCGCTATAGCCCGCTCCGGTAAAATTACTGCTGCGGAAACCACTGGTCCAAATAAAGCTCCTCGACCTACTTCATCAACTCCAGCAATCAGTCGAAACTGGCTTAAGTTGTCTAGTAGGTTTGAAAAACACAATTGTGATTGGATCACAACTAGCTATCACCCACTGCATTCATAGTATTTTCTGACTCGACAGCAGAAGAACGACGGCGACGGCGACGAGACGACCCATTACCGTCAGGCGAATCTGCACTTCCATCAGAAACTGCTAAATCGGGTGCTGGCACAGATACAGGTATTGAAACTGGATCTTCGCCATTTTCGTCATCTAAAGGAAAGTCTGTGCTCGATGGGGAGGTTTCTTCTGCTTCAGTTTGCTCAAATCCACTAGGTGGAAATACAACTGGCACAGGTGTTCCATTACCAGTACGGGAGCTTTCTCCAGGCAATGTAACTGTGACAACAACAGACTTTGGATCTTTTACTTCCTCAGTTGCTAAAACCAAAGGTGAAACACCCATTAAAGCATAGACATCTTGTTCTTCAAGTGTCATTTCAACTTGAACAATTTGAGGTGGTTCAGCAATAGGTTTGTCGCGTCGATTAGAGGAGCGGCTTCGATCAGGTTTTTCACTTCGACTCTCTTTAGAAATCAACGTGGGTAGTACTGTCTCTTCGGCAGCAGGCGGCAGTTCAGGCTCAACGTCAGGTTCTGCTCGGACGGGGCTACCCACTCTCGCAACAGGTTCTCCGACTCGGATGCGGCTGCGACGACGGCGGCGATTGTTAGCTCCACCCCGCTCTTGATAGCTAGGATGGTTGGTCAAATCTAGTTCCTGCAAATCTTGAGATGGATCTGCATCAAATTCATCTTTTTGACCGTCCCAGTTCTCCCGCAGCTGCGGTGTGCGGCTCTCAGGTGCAGCATATTCGCGAGCCGCTGGTTCGACAAATTCTTGAAGCTGACGCTCTGATTCACCTGGAAGGTGTACTAAGTGCCCTAATCCGCCGCAGGTTGGGCAGGTTCTTCCAAACAGCTCATAAATGTTCTGGCCTTGGCGTTTGCGGGTTAGCTCAACCAAACCTAGTTCCGAGAGTTGGGCAATTTGAGGTCTAGCTTTGTCGGCTCTTATGGCTTTGTTAAACTGCTCTAAAACTTGCAGTTGATCGCGACGGGAATCCATATCGATAAAATCGACAATAATGACTCCGGCAATATTGCGAAGTCGCAGTTGTCGGGCAATTTCAACAGCCGCTTCAGAGTTTGTCCAAAGAACCGTTTCACGCGCGGTTGCCGACCGGGTAAAAGAACCAGAGTTGACATCAATAACGGTTAGCGCTTCTGTCCGTTCAATAATGATGTAGCCGCCAGAGGGCAAATCGACTCTGGGTTTAAGTGCTTCTCGAATTGCTGCATTGACGCGGAAATACTCCAGGATGGAGGTGCGATCGCGATGATGGTCTACCAGTACACCTTGAGGTGACCGACCGCCGCTCCAACTGACTAAATGCTGTTTTACCCGCTTCATCCCGGTGTGAGAATCTACCACAATCCGGTTAACGTCGGCACTGTATACGTCTCGCAGAACCCGTTGAATAAAATCGTCATCGCGATTCAGCAAGCTAGGAGGGCGAGTCGTCACTGCTTCTTGCTGAATGTTTTCCCACTGCTTCTGCAGGGCTTCCAAATCTTCAATAATGGCCTCTTCTGCCACACCCTCGGCTTCGGTGCGGACGAGTAGCCCCATCCCTGCGGGCTTGACTAAGACTGCCAGCGCGCGCAGCCGATTCCGTTCATTTTCGTTACGAATACGGCGCGATAGATTTACACCCCGACCAAATGGCATGAGTACAAGATAGCGTCCTGGAAGACTGATATTTCCAGTTAACCGAGGTCCTTTGTTGCCCGTTGGCTCCTTCATTACCTGCACCAAAACCTTCTGCTGGGGTGCTAGTAGTTCAGTGATAGAGCCAGCGGCCCGCTTTAGCCTGAGCGGACCTAAATCCGTGACGTGAATGAACCCATTGCGCTCGGCGTCTCCAATGTTGACAAAGGCCGCATCAATTCCAGGTAGTACGTTCTCAACTACACCTAGATAAATATCACCAACTTGGTGACTTCCTGTAGCAACAATCAGTTCTTGAATTTGATCTTCTGAAAAAACAGCAGCAATCCGGTGCTGTTCGGCAATAATAATTTGCTTCGACATTCAACTTCCTCGAATATTTACAGCAAAGCAAAAGGCACTAGCCTCATCAGCACCGCTTGCTTTCCTGGTAATAAGACAACGTGTGGAAAAAATCACAATCATGACATGGAGGCAAACGAAGCTGCTCCTTATCCTTAAACAAAACCATTGAGAAATTCAGCAACCCCAGAATGGCTGAATCTCTCCAACGAACCTCGAACCTACAGCCAACTAATCAAACATCCTGGAAAGATACCTTCCGCTGGGAGTTAGGCATCTGCAATTGACCAGGGGTGAACGGAAAGCCTTGCAGAAGCAGACTGCGCCCGACTTGTGTTGCCGATTAAACCACTGGCAACCCTGAAGGCTCTCAATCCACGACAGCTTCTTTGAATTGAATTATAGCGTGGAGCAGCGATAACGCCACTAGAAGTGAGCAATTTGTGAGAAATCAGGAGCAGAATCCAATCAACAATCCTTACTCAGTGACTGCTGGGGATAGAAAAAGCTGGCTTCGGTGGGTATGCAGCAGTTGAAATGGACGCTGAGCTATTTGCTCCAGCATATAAACTACATGCTCTGGGCGCAGCAAGCTGCCGTCGTTGCGACAGCTTCCCACATATTGCAGAATAATAGCGTCAGATTGAGCTTGGTGATGCAGAATAGCAGGAGGCAAGTTTGAGGAAACAGTATTTTCGACTAAGGAAAGGTCAAAGAGACGATCGCACAAGTTAACCTGCTTAGTCTTGCCCGACTTCGTCTTCTGCTCTAAGCCTATTTCATTAGCTGCTTTAATCGCTTCTATCCAAGCTTGCCACTGTGCTGTTGACAGAGGCTCTGGATCTGAAGTGCCCTCAGCCAGAGCACGAACTGCGACATAGTACTTTGCTTGCTCCAGTAACTTGGTGGCAGATGCAGTAGTGGGAGCAATCGCCTCTACCTGATAAATGGGTACATCTGCTGGCAAAGCCGCTGCCAATCTTTCCTGAAACTCGACTAAATCTACAGTTTTAGTCAGTTCAAAGTCTACTAGCTCACCCGAACTCGTTGCTCCAAGCGATAGAGCATTAGCAATCGAGATTCGAGGTGAAGGATGAAATCCTCCTGTGAAAGCGATGGGTAAAGCGGCTCGCCGCACTGCTCGGTCAAACAAGCGCACCATATCTAGATGGCTCACCAAAGCCATATCGCCCTGCTTCCCAAACCAAACTCGCAACCGCTGGACTTTTTCCTGGTTGGGCTTAAAGTGTCCCTCAAACTGAGGAATCGGCAGCGGCTGAATCACAACGTTGTGACCAAAGTCTGCCCCACACACGCCACAGTGGGAGCAACCCTCAAAAGAGCAGTCTGGTACGATCGCTGCTTCTAAAGCCTTCTGTAGGTCTGCTTTGAGCCATTGTTTATCAATTCCTGTATCAATATGATCCCAGGGCAAAGGAGCATCGCATGCAGGATGAGGAGTAGGGAGTGAAGGATCAGATTTCTCTACTGACGTAGAATGCTCGTCGGGTTGAGGGGACGGGCTGGTAGACAGTTGTGGCATCCCTTCCATCAAATTCCATTCGCCGCTTTCGACTTGACGATATTTCCAGGTTAGCCCTGACTCAGCGATCGCCTGTGTCCAGGCAGCAAAGGCACGATCAAGACTTTCCCACCAGGCATCCATTCCAGCTCCCAGTTCCCAGGCGCGGTGAATGACGGTAGAAAGACGGCGATCGCCCCGTCCAACAAAGTCTTCCATCGCGGAAAGCCGCACATCCGTAAAGTTAGCTTTCAGCCCACGAATCGTGCGAAATTCCTGGCGCAAAAGCTTCTGCTTGCGCTCAAACTCAGCCATCGAAACCGAGTGCCACTGAAATGGAGTATGCGGTTTGGGTGTGAAGTTGGAAATCGTTACATTGAAGTTTAACTTTCGTCTACCTGGAGTACTGCATTCCTGCTGAAGCCACCGAATTGTCTCGGCAATCCCCAACACGTCAACATCTGTTTCTCCAGGCAAGCCAATCATGAAGTAGAGCTTGACCTTGTCCCACCCTTGCTCATGAGCGGTTTTAACCCCTCGTAACAATTCCTCGTTAGTCAGCCCCTTGTTGATAATATCCCGCATTCGCTGAGTGCCAGCTTCAGGGGCAAAGGTTAAGCTACCCTGCCGCATTCCCCCTAAAATATTGGCAATGTTTTCATCAAATCGATCGACTCGCTGGCTGGGCAAAGATAGAGAAATATTCTCGTCCTTGAGCCGATTCTTGATTTCCATGCCGACTGCTGGCAAAGCCAAATAGTCAGAGCAGCTTAACGACAACAGCGAGAACTCGTTGTAGCCTGTCGTTCTCATGCCTTGCTCAATCGCTTCTACAACCTGCTCTGGCTCCACATCGCGGGCCGGGCGAGTGAGCATCCCAGGTTGGCAAAAACGACAGCCACGAGTGCAGCCACGGCGAATTTCGATCACGAGACGGTCGTGTACTGTCTCAACATAGGGAACCAACCCCATTGAATACGCAGGCATAGGGTCGGCAACCCGACGTAAGATGCGGTCCGGCACATCTGGTCGAATAGATTGAACAGAGCCATCTGCACCCATCTTGTAAAACTGCGGTACATAGACTCCAGGCACCTGTGCTAGATCTAGCAGCAGTTCTTCTCGACTCAGTCCAGCAGATTTGCCCTCTTCCAACACCAAACCGATTTCGGGCAGTAGCTCTTCTCCGTCTCCCAGCGCGATGAAGTCGAAAAAGTCGGCATAAGGTTCTGGATTAGAGGTGGCAGTTTGCCCCCCCGCGAAAATGAGCGGGTAATTCTGCCTTGCTAGTTCGTGCTTCCGTTCTTTCCAGGTTAAGGGGATGCCAGCAAGATTTAACATCTCCAGGATGTTGGTAGCCCCTAGTTCATAGCTAAGGCTAAATCCCAAAATGTCAAACTCGGTCAGCGATCGCCTCGACTCCACTGCAAACAGTGGAATCTTGTTTTCTCGTAATTTGGCAGACAGATCCGGCGTAGGTAGATAGGCGCGATCGCACAATTGCCTGGGCTGAGCATTCAAGATGCTGTAGAGAATGACATGTCCCAGGTTTGAGGCCCCAACCTCATAAACCTCAGGGTAAGTCAAAACCCAACGCACCGTTGATGCATTCCAATCCTTATGAACTGCCCCTAACTCATTACCCAGATAGCGAGCAGGTCGAGCAATTTCTGGGGTCAACAACCTTTCAACCGCAACCGTCACAGTAGATTCAATTCCAGCATTAGGATTAAGCTTTACTCATTCACTATACTGGACGCGCACACAATCAGGCAGTCCACTGCCCTTCTATGAAGACTACTGCTTGAAACCTTCATAGGGTCTACTAGTCAACAATAGTGAACCCCTCAGTCGTGAGAGACCCTATCAATTAGGGGATTAGGTAAGGTAGACAAAATAAACTCAGCGCCAGATCAGTAAGGGGTTGAACACAATCTGGCGCAACAAATTGACTAAAGAGAGCAGTCACAAGGTTCGGTGAAAAAGTAAAACTTAAGCCGCAACGATTTCAAAAGCAGAGCGGCTGTCAAAAATCTCGAACACCCGATCTAGTTGAGTCAGCTCAAAAATGATGCGAATCGAGGGAGATACGCAACATAGTCCAAATCGCTGATCCAATCGCTGAGATAGGGTCAAGGCGGAAACCAACGCCATCAAGCCTGCGCTGTCGAGAGATTCGACCTGGCTCATGTCTACCAAAACGGCAGAAGAGTCCCGCGAGGAAACGGCTGACATTAACTGCTGCTGTAATCCCGCTGCATTGGATGCATTGAGATGACCGCAAGGTTGAACAACTGTCATTGGAGATTGGGCAAGAACACTTCGCATCGTTCGATCCTGTTAAAACAACCAACTGGAGAACTGCTTTCAGATGCTCCGAAGATAACTTTAAGATTCGGGTCTAGACCACAAAATCTAATTCATTTCACTAAAACTTTATGAGTTAACTTCAGTACTTGAAGTTTTCAGCAAGTCATTCTGCAAGAAAGTGTTCAAAGTTACGAATTATTCCTTCAATCAAGCGATTTACTGCTAGTGGGTGAAGCGGAGTCTTCAATAAAGAGTTGGGAGTGGTTAAGTTATAGCTTTTGGTGAATTAATTAAGTCTTTTCTGTAGAGTCGTTTTGATTAATACAAAGCTCCAAAAAGTTTGCGTCTAAAGATAGATGCCTATAAGTTTGTACTTTGAAATCAGAGACATATTCAGCAATAGCTCATAGAAATGCTGCAAGTCGCGGGTTCGTAGATCACTAAGACCAAGTAGATAAATTGTTCGTTGTTCTAGGGCTGTTAATGCCGTTCCTTAGGATTTCCTTTCATGACAAGCTGAAAGCTTTATGGAGGAAGGCAGGTTTTGAGGTATTCAGCTCTGTGAAGCTATTGTGTTGTGTAGGACTATTCGTCAGCGACAGGAGGGTTGCTAAGAAGAGATGCATTGGATCCCATATGTCGGGCGAGGTGGTTGAAGCAGGGGTTGGATTTTAGGCAGGGCAATGTTTTCCCTATATTCTGCCACTAGAGAAACTATGGTAAATTTAACTTATGAAGGAGTAAAGCATTAAGAGAGTAGTGACTTCAAAATCAAGTCCGTGACTGAGATCACTCTGAAGTAAGGTTGTAGATCACTTTCCTGCCCAGGTATTCAGCAGAAAATTCACCTTAGGCATGTCTTCCTTTTACATGCATCCTCCTCTCAATTTGGTGGTACCTGCTATGAAAACGACTTATGCTATTCGCAAACTTGTAGAGAAGGCACTTTATATCAGGCAACTTACTCCTGATATTGAGAACGAGATAAACTACGAACTCACTCGCTTAGGCTATATTTCTGACGTAGATTATGAAGCGTTAGAGCTATTAATGTCAGAGATGGATGCTGGTCGAGTTCGGTTGGTTCCTAGTCCATAGTTTTTATTCAGTTAGTACTTTACGTTACTGCTGAGTTCTTGTGGGTTTCTAGCTTTTGTATTACCCCTAATAGAGTTCTAACTTCGTTTAAACTAAACGAGCCTAATCGCTTTTCAGCTTGTGTTAAACCCTTGCTGAAAGTTGAATTAAAGAGTCGTTAAATGCATCTGACAAACATCATGGATAAAGCGATGTAGCTGCTGATGGGCTATGCGATCGCCTTGTGTTTGGGTCTTGGGATGAGCTAGTTGAGTCAACAGTGGTACAACCTCTGTATCTAAAGCAGCACGGAATAGAGCTATAGGGCAGAGCAGATCAGACCCCTGTCGTAGGTCATATAGGGTAGGCTGTTCAAGAGCGGTTGGATCGTCGATATCTACACTAGAAAAGGCGATGAAGTCTCGGGTGGGAGAAACTTTCAAGATTAATGGACGAACCCACCCTCTCCTACTTTTGTTTTTAGGAGCAATTTGAATGAGTTCTGCGTATAGACAGGTGTCTCCATGCTCCAAGCAAAGAATTTGACTGGGTTGAAAATCGGTAATAGAGGTCATTAGCTCTTGCCTTCTCAGCGGGTTAGCTTGCTGTCAAGAAGTGTTTTGATAGCTAAACTTTTGTCAAATTGATTGTAGCTTTTGGTGAGGTTGCCCAGAGAGAAACTGCAATGCTTGAACTACCTGGTGGTTGAAGTACTGATGTAGGAAGGATAAAACGACTGTACGTACATAGCTCATAAAACTTGCTTGGTAAGAAGAAAGGCATAAATTAAGTTGGGTAACGAAAGGTTAAGTCTGGTAAGGTTGAGATATGCATCTCATTTGAATGTAGGTTTACTTAGTTGCTATGGTGATTTGCGCTGATTTCTTTGTACTGGAGGCTTTGCTAGCTGCTTGTTTGGATTCATTACTAGCTCAGCAATACGACTATTCAAGCAGGGCTAGATAAACTGGTTTTAAGTAGTTTATAGAGAGGGTAGAGTCGTGTCCGTCGAGACCATTGAACAGCGTTCAACGTCCCGCAAACACGCACCCCGCTATCGGGTTTTGCTGCACAATGACGATTACAACTCGATGGAATACGTGGTGCAAGTTTTAGTCAAGACTGTGACTAGTTTGACTATTCCGCAGGCAGTTAGCATTATGATGCAGGCTCACAACAACGGGACGGGCTTGGTTATCACATGTGCCCAAGAACATGCAGAGTTCTACAGTGAAACCCTTAACGCTCATGGTTTAACTAGCACAATTGAACCAGACGACTAGTGTTTGACCAATTTAAGGCAAGGTTTAACCCTCGCTCCATAGCTCGCTATCCACTTTTACTTCGGCTGCTGACTTTTGTTTCAGTTCTGCTTTTAGCGTGGTTGCCGCTCGCAGGTCTATCTCTGTGGTTAGTGAAAGATTCAAATACGCTCAGCATCGTAGCTATGTCGCTGCTGGCACTTGGATTTTTAGCTCTAGTCAAGGTTTGGGGGAAAGTTGTTTACCGGCAGCCTCACATTTTTTGGAGCTACGGTCTGATTTTTACGCGCCGAAATGGATGGGATTTACTTGAAGGATTAGTCATTGGGCTGTCTAGCTTATGGGCTTTGTTTTTGCTTCAGGGCTGGCTGGGATGGTTGAGTTGGCAAGACTTTCCTCCACGTTTCCCGCTCATTCTGCTAGAGGGATGGCTGGTTGCGCTGGGTGTTGGTTTAGCTGAGGAACTGGCGTTTCGGGGCTGGTTGTTGGATGAGTTACAGCGAGATTACAGTCCTAAAGTCGCGCTTTGGAGTAGCAGCTTAGTCTATGCGGGTCTGCATTTTCTAAAGCCAGTTGCGGAAGTTTTGCGGACTTTGCCTCAATTTCCAGGACTGGTGTTGCTTGGTTTGGCTCTCGTTTGGGCAAAGCGATCGCACTCTGGTCGCTTAGGATCATCAATTGGTCTACACGCTGGGCTAATTTGGGGCTACTACATGGTTCAAGTTGGTGAGCTGGTGGAATATTCTAACCAAGTGCCTGAGTGGGTTACAGGAATTGACCGAAATCCATTAGTGGGTGGAATGGGACTAATGTTTTTGGGTGGAATTGCCTTCTATATGTGGAGGCGATCGCAGATATTCCCCCGTCAAACAGTCGCAAGGTAAGCTATTTCAGCAAATTCTTCTGATCTCTAGCTAGAGAACTGGCATCTCTGTTATCGTACCTTCATAGATGGATCGCCAGATTTAGGGCGAGAGCGCATTGCAGAATCAATCCCTTCGTTAACTGCGCCCTCTCATACAGATATGACAAGCAAGATAGATTCCTACTCGTTGCCCCCGGCCGTTCGACGGATTGCCACTTACTTCCGTGTTTGTGGTTGGCTTAGCTTCTGGGTGCAAGCAGTCCTGGCTTTAGTTTCTGGGGTAGCTCTTGTTTTTGCTGTTGGTAGTTTGAGCTTGAGAAGTGGGGCTGAAACGTCTGGAGGACCAGGAACCGGCTCTGGTTTATTTCTTGCCGTCTGTGGGTTGGTTGCTCTTTCCATAGGCGCTTACTGGGCATTTCGCTACACTCGCCTGTCTCGGAGATTGAGATCTCCTGATTCTAGAGGTCGTCCAAAACCTGGGGATGTCATTCAGGCTCTAAGGATTGGGCTGACGATCAACCTGGTTGGTATGTTGCTGACGCTCCTAGGAGCAGAGGCGATCGTTGGTTCGTTGTTGGCAAGGACTTTTTCCCAGTCAGGTGCGATATACGAATTCGGGCGAAATCCTCAGTTTATTCAAGCAGCCGATATCTTCATCGTGCAGGCAAACACGAATACGGTGCTGGCCCATTTTGTGGGTGTAGTTGCTTCGCTATGGTTGGTGCGGTGTATGAGCCGCCAGTAGTTGATAGGCGATCGCTCTGATAATTACCTAAGTTTATGTTGGAGGACAGCGATCGCAATGTCCACAGCGTAAAATATTCGCTTCTGTGCCAAAACCGAAAGCTTGCAGCAAAAATTTCCAACGACATTCTGAGGTTGTCAAATATTGCTGCATTTGCTGTGCTGCATTTGCCTGATCGCAGGTTTGACGAGCAGGGGAGGCATGAATCCTGTAGCGAAATGGGTCTTGCCACTCTAGCTGTCCACTACTGTGGAGCATCGCCAGTGCGATCGCCCCATCTTTAAACTGGCGCGATACTTCTTTAACGTCTCCCTCGACGGGTAGCTGCTGAGCAAGCTGCTGAGCTTTTTTTTGGAGCGATCGCACTCTATCTTGAAAAAAGCGCTGCCGCTGTCGATCCTCAGGATCGAGCCATCCTGTCGGCTCACTCACCAGCGTTAGTGTCTCAGCGGGTAAGCCATCTCTTCCTGCCCGTCCAACTTCCTGCACATACTCAGATAGCAGCGCTGGTGCATGAAAGTGAACGACCCAACGTACGTCTGGTTTGTTGATTCCCATTCCAAAAGCAGACGTACAAACCACAAATCTGATTTCATCTTTTAACCAGGCAGATTCAATTGCGCGGCGCTCTTCAGGGCTAAGTCCAGCATGATAAGCAGCTGTCTTGTACCCCTTCTCCGCTAACCAATCTGCCAAACTTTCGCTATCTTGCCGAGTGCGAACGTAAACCAACCCTGCTTGTGGTGATCTAACTTGAATGAACTTGAGTAAAGACTGACGACGTCCTTTGGGTGTCCAGGCAATTTGAACAGCTAAATGAAGGTTTGAGCGGTAAGGATTAAGTCGAAAAATTTGAGGATGTTGGAGCTGCAAAACCTGTTGGATAATCTGTTGCGCTTGAGGATCAGCCGTTGCTGTGAAAGCAGCAATGCCGATCTGGGTTCCCGCAGGCTTTGACTGCAAAAGAGCCGAGCGGACTGTCCCCAAACGGCGATAGGCGGGGCGAAATGTGTCTCCCCACTGCACCAAGCAGTGAGCTTCATCTAAAATCAATCCGTTTATTTTTAGATTGGGCTGACATAAACGCTCCCATACTGCTTCACTCAGTAGTGTTTCAGGCGAAAGGTAGAGTAGCCGCAGTTTTTGTCGTTCGAGTGCCCAAAGAGTCTGACGGCGTTGATGGGTCGGAAGTTCGCTATGCAGCAGGGCCGCTGACAGCTGACGCTGCTGTAGGTCTTGCACCTGGTTTTCCATCAACGCGACCAAAGGCGATACTACGAGCGTGACTCCTGTTCGCATTAGAGCCGGAAGTTGAAAGCAAATTGACTTGCCGCCGCCCGTAGGCATTACGACTAGAGCGTCTTGGTGGGCTAACAGCGTATGCACAATTTCACCCTGAGGAGGGCGAAAGTCCTGATAACCCCAAACTTTTTGAAATGTGGCGCGAACACGGTTCCAGGCGGTCTGTTCTGAGAGGTGCATGATTGAGTTGCAAGTTAGTCGCAAGCTGTGTTCCCAGAATTCCCGCTTTTTTCCTCTGGGCAACCGCTATAAAAATAAACCTGCTTCTGTACAAATTCCGTGAAGGGGACGGTCCCAAGGGTCAACTGGCAGTTTGGGGAGGCGAGCAAACTCAAAGACGACACCAACAGTTGGTTTGTGTAGCCAGCCAGGTTGGCTCAACATGCGATCATAAAAACCACCTCCGTAGCCTAAACGATATCCGCGTACGTCACATGCCACAGCAGGTACTAGAATCAGATCGACTTGCTCTGGTTGCAAAAGTGGCGTACTGGGGTGAGGTTCTAGGATGCCATAAGCTCCAGGTTGGGGAGGAGGGAGCCGATGATGAGGCGACCAGTAATGCCAGGATAAATTGCGATCGCTGCAACGGGGAAACCCCCATTGCTGAGATGTCGTAAACAAAGGGCTTAGGTCAGGTTCCTGACGAAAACTGAAATAGGCCAAGATGGTTTGCGATCGCCTAAATATCTCAGAAGCTTCTAAATGACAACAAAGCCGCTCGCTCTTCTCACTCCAAACATCAGGATGCATCGCCTGTCTAGCTTTGAGGAGCGATCGCCGTAACTCAGCCTTCTCCATGCAAATTCAACCGTATTCACTTAACTCCAACATTTAAACTGACAGAATTTACATCTCCATCACCTGGGAAAGGGGCTTCAAGCTCTTTATTTACCCTAGATAATTTTCTAATGCTGCTTAATCGCTGCTGCAACTTTATCCATCAAGTGTTGATCCCGCTTCAGATCAAATAGAGGCGCACTTTGCCAATCATAAAACCATGCTGGCTTTCGTCGTTTCTCTTCTGGTTCGGTTACATACCTCGGAAACACATGGGCGTGTAGTGCTGCTTCGCTGTTACCCAGAATTTCGTAATTAATGCGAATTGCACCCGTTACTTCAAGCAACGCATCTCCCAAAATTGTCATGTCTTGTAAAAAGCTAATGCGCTGCTCCATTGGCAAAGCATCCAGATCGGGCACAACTGGGTCGGGCAACAAAAGGGAGTAACCCCGCAAAAATTGAACATCGCCAAGCACTACCCAACCTGATGGAACCCGACAAATTACTGTTGGATTAACTCCCTGACGTGCCTCCTCAACTCGACGATGAATAAGAGTAGACATCTTAAGCTCTAATTGCTTTGATTATCAAACTTAAATGGAACGGCATAGCAACATTTTAGAAGTTGTTTTGATCGCTGATTTCTAAAGTAAAGCGAGAGCGTTGGCAGCACCAACACTCTCGCTTTGAAAATTTTGACTTTGCTGTTATGCAGCGTGCTGCCGATACCATTCAATAGTGTTTTTCAAGCCTTGCTTGAAATCAACCTGAGCAGTGAAGCCGAAAGCTTGCTTTGCTCGTTCAGTATCCAGACAGCGGCGAGGTTGTCCATTGGGTTGGTCAGTTTCCCAGACAATTTCGCCATCAAATTCCATTAGCTCGCAAATTAGAGTAATCAAATCGCGGATGGAAATCTCGTAGCCTGTGCCCAAATTGACAGGTTCAGAATCACTGTAAAGCTGAGTGCCCATGACAATGCCTCTGGCAGCGTCTTCTGAGTAAAGAAACTCACGAGTCGGGCTGCCGTCACCCCAAACGGGAAGCTGTTTGTCGCCACGCTGCTGGGCCTCGTGAACTTTACGAATTAGCGCTGGAATGACGTGGGAACTGCGAGGATCAAAGTTATCTTCAGGCCCATACAGATTGACTGGAAGTAAATAAATTCCGTCAAAGTTGTACTGTTGTCGATAGGCTTGAAGCTGCACTAGCAAAGCCTTTTTAGCAATTCCGTAAGGAGCATTGGTTTCTTCTGGATAACCATTCCAGATGTCGTCTTCCTTAAACGGAACTGGGGTGAACTTGGGGTAAGCGCAGATTGTGCCAACGCAGACAAATTTTTCTACGCCTGCTTCATAGGATGCATGAATCAACTGCGTTCCCATGATCAAGTTGTCATAAAACAGTTCAGCAGGCTTTTCGCGGTTTAGACCAATGCCACCGACGTGAGCTGCCAGGTGAATTATGATGTCCTGCTGATCGACGGCTCTTTTACAGTTTTCTAGGGTGCGGAGGTCACAGTCGCGCGATCGCACAACGGTGATTTTCTCCAGGTCAGCGCCAGCCTGACCGAGTTGAGCAATCACCTGGCGACCTAGAAAACCCGCCCCGCCCGTGACCAGAATTCGCTTATGCTCAAGGTTCAAAGTTGCCATAGTTGAAATTACCTTTGTCAGGTGGGGCAAGGTGAGCTTGCCCTTCTGTAGTGAGGACAGTGAGACGAGAATTAAACGTTGCTCAGTTCTTGCCGGATCGTGGCATTTTCTAGAGCAGCATGAGATGCATTGCTATTACTGGAAGTTAGACCCAGTGCCTTCAGGTCTGCCTCTACCATTAGTTGAACCAGTTGCTCAAAGGTAACGGAAGGCTCCCAGCCCAATTTTTGCTTAGCTTTGGTTGGATCACCAATCAGCAAGTCTACTTCTGCAGGACGTAGATAGCGCTCGTCAAATTCGACGTAGTTCTGCCAGTCTAAGTTGACGTAATTAAAGGCGATATCTAAGAATTCACGGATTGAGTAGGTTTCGCCTGTGGCAACAACGTAATCATCGGGTTGGTCCTGCTGAAGCATCAACCACATTGCTCGAACGTAGTCTTTGGCGTAGCCCCAGTCACGCTTGGAGTCGAGGTTGCCCATATAAATCTTCTTCTGGCGACCTGCAATGATACGGGCGATTGCTCGGGTAATTTTGCGGGTAACAAAGGTTTCGCCGCGACGAGGCGACTCGTGGTTAAACAGGATGCCATTAGAAGCGAACATCCCGTAAGACTCGCGGTAGTTTACGGTCTGCCAGTGTGCGTAGACTTTGGCGCAAGCATAAGGGCTGCGGGGATAGAAAGGAGTGGTTTCCTTTTGGGGAACTTCCTGAACCTTCCCATACATTTCAGAGGAACCTGCCTGATAAAACCGCACTTCAATGCCAGTGCGATGGCGATAGTCTCTGATCGCTTCTAGTAAACGAAGCGTTCCCATGCCTACTGCATCTGCGGTGTATTCAGGGGAATCAAAACTAACTCGAACGTGGGACTGTGCGCCCAAGTTGTAAATTTCTACTGGCTTAACCTCTTCTAGAATTCGCCGCAGTGTTGCGCCGTCTGTAAGGTCACCGTAGTGAAGGAACAGCCGAGCCTGGTCGTTGTGAGGGTCTTCGTAAATGTGATCAATCCGGTCGGTGTTGAATGTAGAAGTTCGCCGGATGATGCCATGAACTTCGTAGCCCTTCTCCAACAAAAGCTCACTTAAATAAGAACCATCTTGACCTGTAATGCCGGTGATCAGTGCTCGTTTCTGTTGCGTCATCCTCAGTAATTCCTTGTGAGTTGAGTGGATGGAGGTAGCAAGGGCAGACCGCGATCGCCATCAGCTAACCACCACTAGAAATCAGCTCTAACATCTGAATTTATTTCCAGATAACACCTGGATTTATCTCCAGAGGTAGAGAAATGCTCAGATTGCTTCACTAACGTTAACCCGAAACTTTTCGCGAAACATCAAGAAACTGTATATTCTCTGCAAAGAATCTCAATGTTCCTCCTACTGATCAAACGGGTTTTGTTCGCTTTAAATACACCAGAGCATGGTGACATTTAGGCAGGGTTTAACTGCAATGCCAACCGGAGTATGCCCCTCATCACTTACTTCTTTCACTGTTTATTTAGGATTTCCGAATTTTTTCGATTTAACTTTGAAAATCCTAGAAAAGTCAGGAAGAGCGTGAACTGTACGAGGACAATGCTGGGGCCAGAGGCAAAATCAAAAATGCCAGATACCAGCATTCCGGTGATGCTGCTCAAGACTCCCAAGATTAAGGAGAGCCACAGAAATTTTGTAAATCGCTGACTGATGAGTTTAGCGGTTGAAGCAGGAATAACCAAGAATGCATTTACAAGCAAAATGCCAACGGCTTTGATGGAAACTGCGACTGCTAGGGATAGCAGGATGACAAACAAATAACGGTGTAGCTGAACGGAAACGCCCTGAACTTTGGCGATCGCCTGATTTAAAGTCAAGAGAATCTGCTGATCCAGTGTCAGAAGCAGAAAAATACTGCTACCCAGAAGCAGCAGAGCGGTCAGAATCAGATCTGCGCCGTTAACCGCCAAAATGTCGCCAAATAGAACACCCATCAGGTTGCCCCGATAGCCTTGGATGAAACTGGTAAGAATGACTCCAATCGCCAGTGCGCCTGATAGCACAATGCTCAGTACGTTGTCGCTCCAGAGGTCAGTTTGGTCAATCAGGTAAAGCACGACCAGCCCGAAGACCAGGGTGAAAGGCAGCAGCATTGAATTGAGCGGAAGCTGTAGCAATACTCCCAATGCAATTCCAACTAGAGCGGCATGACCGACGGCATGACTGAAAAAGGATAGTTGCCGCAGGGTAACAAAGCAACCCAACAGTCCCCCCAGTAGCCCAAGCAGAATTCCTCCCGCGATCGCCCGCTGCATGAAGGGAAATTGGAGGAGTTCGATCAGGTTTTCCATAGGGGAGAGGGGATTTTAGTTTTTTGAATTGAAGTAAGCGGTGAGGAGGTCACCGCTTACTTCAATTCAGGAATTTAATGATGATGCTGATAGCGGCTAAAGGAAGGACCATAAGCATTTAGCAGATTTTGGGGGGAGAGGGCTTCTTCGGGCTGCCCTTGGCAGACGAGGCGACGGTTGAGACAGAGGACGCGATCGCAGTGGTGACTTACCATGTCTAGATCGTGGGAGACTTGCAGCACTGTCCAACCATGTTCTCGCTTGAGCTGGTTGAGCAGAGTGTAAAAGTCTGCTTCTCCCTGCAAGTCTACGCCTGCCAGTGCTTCGTCAAGGACCAGGAGCCGTCGAGGCATGACCAGGCAATGGGCTAATAAAACTCGTTTGAGTTGCCCACCGCTAAGGTTACCGATCGCTCGATTGCGAAGGTGATAGATGTCGACTTGCTCCATTGCTTGGGCGATTGCAGGTGCTTTTCTAGGGTTAGTTTTCCAGGGTAAGGTAATTCGCCAGTGAGGAAAAACGGGCAGTTGAGCCGAATTGCTTAGCTTATGATCAACCCAACCTAAGCCAACCAACTCACTTACAGATAGGGGAAAGCCCCGGTCAAATACAAAGTTTTGAGGAATGTAGCCAATCTGGTAACGCAAATTACCCAGACGACTGAGCGGACATCCCAAGATTTGAACCGCGCCTTCAAATGGCAATAAGCCTAAAATAGCTTGAACCAGAGTACTTTTACCTGCACCGTTTGGCCCGACAATCGCGGTGTTGGTGCCTACCGGAAGCTCAAAAGAAACGTCTTCAACGGCGGCGTAAGTTCCCTGGTAAACAGTCAGGTTTTCGACTTTGAGAACAGGTGTAATTTCCTTGGAGCGGGAGTTTGGGGCGATCGCAGCATCAGGGGGGTCAGAGTTCATCACACCAATTCATTGAAATTCATTGAAACGCAGTTTCGAGGACTTTCAGGTTTTCGCTCATTGCAGTGAAGTAGTACTGCGGGTCTAGTTCACCAGACTCTAGGGAATCTAAAGCCTGCAATTCTATACCTAAATCTTGGGAAAGGCTCTGCAGTAGTCTATTATCTACTCCTGGTTCGCCAAATAAGGCTTTGACATCATATTCTTTTACGACTTCAACAGTCTGCTGGATGTCTGTAGGGGAGAGGCTGTCTTCAGGAATCGCGACGATCGCCACCTGTTGTAAATTATACCGCTCCGCCAGGTAGGGGAAAGCGTCGTGAAAGCTAATGAAGGTGCGATCGCTATAGGTTCCCAAGCGCTGCTCAAATTCAGCATTTAGTGCCTGCAATTCCTCAACATAAGCGGTTGCGTTTGCCTCGTAGATTTCGGCATTGTTGGGGTCTGCTTCAACTAAACCATCTCGAATGGTTTCCACCTGTTGGATAGCCAGTACGGGATCAAGCCAGACATGAGGATTTTCAGCATGAGTGTGAGTTTCCCCCGATGATTCAGCTTCGTGAGCCTGTTCATCCTCTGCATGTTCTTCGCTAGTTGTTGCAGCCTCCTCATCGTGACCGTGTTCATCTTCGTTATGCCCGTGTGCTTCCTCAACTTCTCCACCCGGAAAAACAACTGGAGATAATTCTCCAACTGGGTCGATGTTTTCGCTGGCGTTGATTGCAACTAGTTCGGCATTTTGAGCGCTATTAATTGTGCTGTCCAGGAACTCTTCCATGCTCAAGCCGTTTTGTACCAGCACGTCTGCTTCGGCGATCGCTCGCACATCGTCGGGGGTGGACTGATATTCATGCACCTCTGTTCCAGGCTGGATTAAGACTTCCACATCTGCTGCATCTCCAGCTACCGCTTTTGTAAATAGATACATCGGCAAGAATGTTGCCAGAACTTGCAGTTTTTCATCTGAAGCTTCAGTAGTGACATCTGGTGATTGAGCATCAGGAGCAGAAGTACTACATCCAGCGGCAACGGGTAGTAGTAGCAGGGCAATCAGCAGCCGACGCAAAATTGGGTGCATGACGCAGATCTCCTTTAACAGGTTTGGGGGGTAACGCAAAACGAGAATGATCTCAATTTCTTTTTGAGAATGAATCTTATTCTATTACGCTCTGCCAAAATTCTGCCAGATGCGGGTGGATTGAAGCTGTGCGATCGCAAAAAACGTAAATCTGGCTGCAATCCCAGTCAATGGTGCAGCACGTTACCGTAGGAATATATGCTTGAGATTAAAAATGATGAAGTTGAGGCAGGGGCGGTGAGGTAGAGCGGAACGGGCAGCAAGTGCTGGAGTTTAACTGCTGCGAACCGAATTGCAGCCTAAAAAATTTCAACTATTTTTGATGTCTTAATCGTGTCTGGAGAATCTTGAAATGCTGGAATCTTACCGTCAACAAGTTGCAGAGAGAGCGGCGCTGGGTATTCCACCGTTACCGTTGACTGCTGAACAAACAGCCGAGCTATGTGAATTACTAAAGTCTCCACCGGCAGATGAGGCAGAAACACTGCTGGAACTGCTGCGCGATCGCATTCCTCCGGGGGTTGATCAGGCGGCGTATGTGAAGGCGGCATTTTTAACAGCGATCGCCAAGGGTGAAGCGATTAGTCCGCTCGTCTCTCCGGTGCAGGCAGTGGAATTGCTGGGAACGATGATGGGTGGCTATAACGTGCAATCGTTGATTGATTTGTTGAAGGTAGAAGATGCTGAGATTGCAGGAGCGGCAGCGATCGCCCTGAGCAAAACCCTACTGGTTTACGATGCTTTCCATGATGTGGAGGAGCTAGCCGAAAGCAATTCTTATGCTAAGCAAGTGCTCGATTCATGGGCAGCAGCAGATTGGTTTACCAGTCGCCCATCTTTGCCCGAAGCAATTACTGTCACGGTTTTTAAGGTACCTGGAGAAACCAATACAGATGACCTTTCTCCTGCCGTTCACGCGACGACTCGTCCTGACATTCCGCTTCATGCGCTGGCAATGCTGGAATCACGAATGCCCGGTGGGTTGGAAACCCTTGCTGAGCTAAAGCAAAAGGGACATCCGGTTGCCTACGTGGGCGATGTCGTGGGTACAGGTTCTTCCCGTAAGTCGGCGATAAACTCGGTTCTATGGCACATTGGGCAAGACATTCCGTTTGTGCCGAATAAGCGATCGGGTGGATTTATCGTGGGAGGGGCGATCGCTCCCATCTTCTTTAACACTGCTGAAGACTCGGGTGCATTGCCCATCGAGTGTGATGTCAGCCAAATGGAAACAGGCATGGTGATCACGATCCATCCTTATAAAGGCGAAATCACCAATGAAGCTGGAGAAGTAATTTCTACATTCAAACTCAAGCCAGAAACAATTCTGGACGAAGTTCGTGCAGGTGGACGTATTCCACTACTGATCGGACGCACTCTTACCGACAAAGTTCGAACTGGGTTGGGACTAGAGCTAAGCCCAGTGTTTACCCGCCCCAGCATTCCGGCAAGCTCCAGTAAGGGCTTCACCCTGGCGCAAAAGATGGTTGGCAAAGCATGTGGTCTACCTGGCGTCCGTCCAGGCACATCTTGCGAACCGTTGATGACAACTGTAGGTTCCCAAGACACTACTGGTCCTATGACTCGCGACGAGCTAAAAGAGCTTGCCTGTTTAGGGTTCAGTGCTGACCTGGTCATGCAAAGCTTTTGTCACACGGCTGCCTATCCTAAACCCGTCGATTTGCTGACCCACAAAGATCTGCCTGATTTCTTTGCCGCGCGAGGGGGCGTTGCCCTACGTCCTGGTGACGGCATCATTCACTCATGGCTCAATCGAATGCTGTTACCCGACACTGTAGGGACAGGTGGCGACTCTCATACCCGATTCCCGCTTGGCATTTCTTTCCCTGCCGGGTCAGGACTAGTTGCCTTTGCTGCTGCTCTGGGTGTAATGCCCTTAGACATGCCCGAATCTGTCCTCGTTCGGTTTAAGGGCGAACTTCAACCTGGCGTAACCCTGCGGGATCTAGTTAACGCCATTCCCTATGTGGCAATGCAGAAAGGGTTGCTTACCGTCGAGAAGCAAAACAAGAAAAATATCTTCTCTGGACGCATTATGGAAATCGAAGGGTTGCCCAATCTGAAGCTAGAGCAAGCCTTCGAGCTAACCGACGCAACTGCCGAACGGTCTTGCGCTGGATGCACGATTAAACTCAGTCCTGACACGGTAGCAGAATACATCCGCTCAAACGTTGCTTTGCTGAAGAATATGGTGGCACGGGGCTATCAGGATGCCCGCACCATTCTGCGTCGAGTCGCCAAGATGGAAGCGTGGCTGGCAAATCCGGTACTAATGGAAGCCGACGCTGATGCAGAATACGCTGAGATTATTGAAATCGACCTGAACCAGATCAAAGAGCCCATCGTAGCGGCCCCCAACGATCCAGACAACGTAAAGTTGCTGTCAGAGGTGGCAGGTGACCCAGTTCAGGAGGTCTTCATCGGCTCCTGTATGACAAATATCGGGCATTATAGGGCAGCAGCAAAAGTGCTAGAAGCTCAACCTGCGGTTAATGGTCGGTTATGGATTTGCCCTCCAACTCGTATGGATGAAAGCCAACTTCGCAAAGAGGGAATTTACGAAACCTTTGAAGCAGTAAAAGCCCGAACTGAAATGCCAGGGTGTTCGCTTTGCATGGGGAATCAGGCACGAGTTGAAGACGGCACAACTGTTTTTTCGACTTCAACTCGCAACTTCAACAACCGTATGGGTAAGGATGCACGGGTTTACCTTGGTTCTGCTGAGCTTGCCGCCGCTTGTGCCCTGTTGGGACGCATTCCCACAGTGGAGGAATACACGGACATTGTGGCAAACAAGCTGAATCCTTTTGCAGGCGACTTATATCGCTACCTCAACTTTGACCAGATTGCTGGTTTTGAAGAAGAAGGTCGGGTAATTCCACTAGAGGAAATGCCTCGGATTGAGGACATTTTAGGAATGCCGACTACTGCGAGTCGGTAGTTGTACAAGATTGTAGAACTTTCATTAATAATGGGGTGAGCATTGCCCACCCCATTGTTATAGCTTCAACAGCTAAATTAATCCCGGAAGTTGCGGTCTAGCCCTCTCAACTGAGTAAGAACTCCATAAGTGTAGGCAGCATCGTCAACTCGGCTAGCAGGTAAGCGCCCTGCATCAACCGCAGCTTGAACAATGTCTTCTGGAGTGGTATCGCGCGTTCGGTAGTTGTCGGTTAGTGTAGCGTAGCTGGGAATGCCTTGATTCTGTAGGTACCCTTGACGGGCAAGACTGACAATCTCAAAAGGTGTGGGCTCATACTGGCTAACAAAGTTTCCTGTAGCTGCATAGGTGTTTTGATTGCCTTCGTTAGCAGCAGGTTGGGAGCTATCTTGAGAAGAGTTGTTTTGCTGATTTTCCGAAGAGTTGTCTTGCTGAATTTCAACTGAGGCTGGTGATCCGTCCTCGTAAGGGGTAGCGCGCTGATTCTGGTTTGAGTCCTCTAGGCTCTCCTGATCCATCTGGTTTTGCTGCATGCTGTCTGGACTCGACTGACCTGACTGGGACTGTGCTTGAGCTACGGGTATGACCGCAGTTCCCAGTAGTAGAAGTGAAAGACTGCTGATTAATAAACGTTTCATATTGAAAGCCTCTTAGCAAAAAACGACAAAAGCCTGTTGGGTGGGAATTAGGGATAGGCAGTAGCCGTCCTTCTCCATACCTGTAATGTTATCTAGATTACAAAGGATCGAAATTCATCAATAGAGATAAAAGTCTGTATAAAATTTGTCAAAAATCTATTTATTCAGGCTGAGGTTTACTGAAATAGAATTGGCAGAGCCTTTCGGATTTTCTTCTGCTGAATGGATGGCAATCTGGCAGCACTCAAGATACTGTTGAGGGGAAATTCCTTGAGCTTCTATCTGTGGACATCTCAATTCTGGTTAGAACTTTTGTCGCGGTTTTTGTGCTGGCAGATGCACTGGGTAATGCACCGATTTTTTTGGCGCTTACTAAGGGAATGGAAATAGATGAAAGAAACCGGGTTGTCGATCGCGCTACGTTCGTCGCTACTGCTGTAATTCTGGGATTTGCTTTTGCAGGACAAGCGATTTTAGATTACCTGCATATCAGTATTGCCTCTTTGCAAGTTGCGGGAGGTTTGCTGCTGCTGCTGGTGGCGCTGGATATGCTGAAAGGTGAGATGGATGAGCCTGTGATAGAGCAGGGGCGCGATGTTGCAATTACGCCGTTAGCATTGCCGCTACTGGCAGGTCCAGGAACGCTGACAACAGTGATGCTGATGATGTCGGAGTCGCAGGCGGCTCAGTTAAGCGTAGTAGCGGGAATCGTGGCGGCAATGGCTGTCACCTGGTTTATTGTGCGTCAGTCTTCCCGAATTGATAAATGGATGGGGGCTGAAGGCGCAATTATTGTTACCAAGATTTTGGGTTTTTTGTTGGCGGCTTTGGCGGTAGAGATCGGCAGTGCCGGAATTCGAGAGCTATTTTTAGTTTGATGAGAGAGGGGGCGATCGCCCCCTCTCTCATCAGCTTTGGTTGACTACCACCCAAAATCCCAGTTCATCAACGAGTCGGTGAAGGAGACGGAGATGGTGAAGTCCGTAGTGGTGTTGGGCTATCTACCGGAGAAGGGCTAGTTGTTGGGGCGGTAGGTGGAGCAGCTTGACCAGCAGGAGCTTGACCAGCAGGAGCCGTTGGGCTAGGGGAGGGAATTTCTGCCTCAGGTGATTCGGCTTCAGTTGGAACAGGAGAGGCGTCTGGGCTCTCTTCCTCCAGGCTTTCCTCTGGCGTTTCTTCAGGGCTGGGCGACGGAGCACTCAGGGGAGCCGCTTCAGGGGCAGGTGCGCCTAGAATGCCAGAATAATCACCCGTGTCGAAAACGCCAGCGACGCAAGCGATCATTAGGGTTGCCAACGTCCCAATAAACAGAGCTTTCCAGCCGAGTTCTGAAATGTCTTTGCGGCGAGAGGGAATTAGGGCGGTTGTGCCGCCTACAAAGATGCCAACTGAAGCCAGGTGAGCAAAACCGGATAGGGCATAACTGACAATCAGGACAGCGCGATCGCTAATTATTCTTTCGCCCACAGGCAAAGCTGCTGCTGCACCCAAAGCTTGATAAGGCGGGATAGCAGTTTCAAACAAGCGTCGTCCGATGATCACCGAAGATTCCCATAGCTCTTGCCAACTGAGAGAAACCCCCGTTAGGGCAGTCAGCGGCAAAAACAAAGCGCCCAAAATATTTGCTAAAGAGACGACGCTAAAGAAGCGACCAATCGGTTGTAAGGCAGCAATCTCAGACTCCTGCAAACTTGCCAATCCAACAAAAAGTTGATTGACCAGGTAAACCAGTCCCAGAATCAGAATCAGGACGGCGGCGATCGAAACTGCCATTCTGACTCCATCTAACGCACCTAAAATGGCGGCGTCCAAGGGGCTAACACGCTCAATCGATTCTCCAGCAACCGTTTCCCTAGGGGCATCTTGAAAGTCGGCTTCCTCGACCCGCTCATCTACTGGGTCAGGACTATGTCTCAAAGCCCGTTCATCTGGAATACCACCTGCCGTCAGAGGAATTTCTGTCTCTGGCACCAGAATCTTTGATAGGACAAAGCAGGCAGGAATTGCCATGATGGACGCCGAAACCAGGTGTCCCAAAATATTGGGGAAGACAGGTCTGAGGAAGTTGACGTAAATTGCCAGGGTTGACGAAGCGGCTGTGCCAAAGCAACAGGCAAGAATGGCACAAAGCTCACTGCGCGTCATTTTGGGCAGAAACGGTTTGACAACGATCGCCGCTTCAATCCCAACAAAAATATTGGCGGCACCGCTTAGAGCTTCGGCACCACTCAGCCGCATTACAGAGTAAAAGATTTTGGCAAAAATATTAGTAATAAATTGAATAACCCCCAGGTTGTAGAGCAAGCCTACAAAACCCGAGAAGAAGATAACTGCGGGCAAAGCCCGAAAGGCAAAAACATAGCCAAGTCTGATGCCACAAAATCCAGGAATGACTTCTCCGGCTGTATTGGGCGCACAAACGCCGCCCGCAGCAAGCGGTGAAAGCAAAATGGGTTGAATTGGATTATTGCGAGGTGGCTCTGGTACCAAGTTTCTACCAAACACAAATTGCGCTCCGTAGTCGGCTGCATCTAGCACGACGTTGAGGAGGTTGCTAAAGCCCTGAAGAATAAGCCGGGTGAGGGGAAACTGAAAGACTAGAAAGCCCAGAATAAGCTGCAAGAGAATTCCCATGATCACCAGCCGCCACGGGAAGACCTTGAAACTGCGATTTTCAGAAAATAACCAGGCGATCGCACACAATACAAAGATCCCAATCAGGGAGATTACCCTGAGAATGAGAAGATTGTCTGTCATAGAGGTCATCCTTCCTGTGGAGAGGTGAGGCTACAAGATTATCCGAGACTTGAACTCTAGCCTTGAATGAGCAGGCAATGTAAAACTGAGAACTTCAAGATTGAAAGAAGATTGAAAGACTATAGCTTTCAGTTTTGCTCTAGTTTTACTACGAATTTCATCCCAGACAGTACCTAAAGGTGGAAATTCTGGCACAGTGAATGTTCTCAATTAAACTAGAAAACTGTCCTTTTACCTAGATTTGAGATTCTGATTGGGTTTCTACAGTTATTTAGCTCACCCGATTCGTAAACAAACCGTTAATAATGGGTAGCAGATGCTATTCAGTTTTAGTTCATGGATGCGTTTGCTCCAATTCCACCTGACTGGACAAATTCAGCTGTTCACGTTCACGAATTTTCTTGCCCGACCTGCCGCACCGCTTGTGTAGAAGCAGAAAAGGTTTGGATTAATCGGCGATCGCCCGTTTTTACCGAAGAACATCGCAAAAGGTGGCAGGAGTTTTACCTCTGCACCTGCGGTGTTTCCTGGTGGGCGTGGAGTAGCGATCGCCCACCAACCGACCTGAAAAGCTGGGACATCTCTGATATGTCTTGGGGCGACGGGGGACTACTTTAATCAGTTACAACCCCTACGCTTTTGGGCAGATGAATTGTCCCTAAAGGTGAGTCACTGTGAGATTGAACATTCACAGAGGTGAAACCAATGGTTAATACCCAAAGTAGCCAAAACCCAGCCGTCAGCAATCTAGAGTATGACCTGATTACAGCTTTGCAAAATAAAGCCGAAGCAGTAAAAGCTTACGAAACCTATATTCAGGATGCTCAAAGCATGGACTCGCAGCCTTGTGTGGAGCTATTCCAAAAGCTACGGGATTCTGACCAACAGCAGGCACAAGAGATTCGTCAGCACCTTCAGCAGGTTATGCAGAACGGCAGAATGTAAGCCGAGCTCGTTGTGGAAACACCGATATACAGATTAAAAATTTAATAGGAGAACCTCCGGCAGGGGCAAACGATCGCTTGCCCCTGCCGGAGATTTTTGTAGATTGCAGCTAACTCACTACAGCCGCCTTGTAAGCTGCCCAACCTCCATAATCAGAGATATCAATCCAGTTGTGCTGCTCTACTAACTCACGCGGGTAGAGCATTGCCGTCGAAACTTCCCCATCCTCCAACACCACATCACCGGGATACATATGGGGTGGCTCATTGGCTAACAGATATTCATACTGCTCCTGAGTGAGTTCATATACCTCACCCGGAATCGAAATACCGCCCTCTGTCACCTCATAGATCGCGGGATGCCAGTCATTCTCAGCCGCATGGAGCCGATAAATCGGTTGAGTTTTTGCTGGACGAATAAACTCAGCAGACTGAAGATTTTGGTGGTCAGGTTGCCCTCGCAGCGCAGAACCACAAATGAAAACTCGCTTGTTAGGGGAGGTCATAGACGTGAAGCAATGCCTGAATTTTGTCTGTAGATACAGTATCTTAGCCGGTAGCGATATTAAGGTAATGTCTTTGACGGACGTATTCAGCGTCTTGGGTAGCTAGGATGTTAACCCCTCAAGAATCTGGACAAAATAGGCAACTTCAACCTTATGACCCCACCGTATCCGCGAGACCTGATTGGGTATGGACAGACCCCTCCTGACCCGCAGTGGCCTAATCACGCCCGGATTGCCGTGCAGTTTGTGATTAATTATGAGGAAGGGGGAGAGAATTGCATTCTGCACGGCGATCAGGCTTCAGAAACTTTTCTGTCTGAAATCGTTGGGGCAGTTCCCTTGCAAGGATTGCGCCACATGAATATGGAGTCTTGCTACGATTACGGCGGTCGGGCTGGATTCTGGCGCTTGCACCGCTTATTTGTGGAGCGAGGCATTCCGATCACCGTCTATGGAGTGGCGATGGCGCTAGAACGAAATCCAGAGGCGGTGGCTGCCATGCTGGAAGCAGATTGGGAAATTGCCAGTCACGGCTATCGCTGGATTGACTACAAGTATTTTGGGGAAGCGGCAGAGCGAGAGCACTTGGAAAAGGCGATCGCCCTCCACACCCAAGTCACAGGCAGTCGTCCCCTGGGTTGGTACTTAGGGCGCAGCAGTCCCCATACGCGCCGCCTGGTTGTGGAGGAGGGTGGCTTTTTTTATGACTCTGATAGTTATGCCGATGACTTGCCCTACTGGGTACAGGAATATGGCAAGCCCCACCTGGTGATTCCCTACACGTTAGATAACAATGACATGCGGTTTGCTACCCCACAGGGGTTTAACTCTGGTGACCAGTTTTTTGCCTATTTGCGTGATGCCTTTGATTGTCTTTATGCTGAGGGTGAAACAGCACCCAAAATGATGAGCGTTGGACTCCATTGTCGGCTCGTCGGCAGACCGGGTAGAGCGCTGGCACTGACACGGTTTTTGGACTATGTGCAAAAGCATGAACGAGTGTGGCTTTGCCGTCGGATTGACATTGCTAAACACTGGCATGAACACCATAAGGCAAGTTAATAGTTTTTCCGTAAAAACCGCTTAATAAGATTGCTCTAGCAGATGGGCTAATAGATTATCCAAGGCGCAAATGATTTGTTATTGCAGAAGCTGTCCCATTGGGGGATGTATCGGAAATAACCAACTTTTAGGGTAGAGAGAAACTTACTCTAGAGTTAAGTAGTCTTGTTTCAAGTCCTGTAACTGCTCCGCCAAACTTTGTCTCGTGCCGTAATTTAGACTTATGCCTTCTACCGTTAAGTCACCCAATTCAAATGCTGCCTGGGAGGAGCTAACTTCAGGCATTCAGCCAGACCCGACTCAGTTGGACAACATCAAAGCCCAACTGGATTTGGTGTTGCTGGCGCTGGAGGCGTTAGCTGGAATTGGCTCTGAAGCAATGTTGCGAACGGCGGCAGAGCTAAACCTGGCAGATGTCGTGGCAGATCGCGTTTCGCTGTGGCGGTTGAGGCAGTCTAGCCCTTTGCGAAAGGGGCAGGGACGTAAGCGGTTGGATGTAGAGGAGGCGCGATCGCTTGTCTTGATTGCCTGTCGTCTGGCAAACCAGCATCAAGAGCTAATTCGCCGTGCAGTGGGGCTATTAGAACAACTTGCTGAACAAAACCGTGAACCTCACCAGGCTGCGCTATTGGGGGATTACCTCGATAATTTCAGCAATGCCTACCAGGAACGGATGGAAGACGGCGAAAACACACCGCCCGACCAGTTGACTCACCTGGCGCTGAAACTGCTGATTGATCTGTTGTTTTATAGCGCTCCTAATGGCTCTCGGCGGCTTTGGATGGCACTGCTCGATCGCACTGGTGTCGCGCCAGTTCATCCTTCAAAGCCAGAGCTATGAGCTTTATATACCGCAGAGACGAAGCTTTATCTCAGCAGTATCCTTATAATTTCGGTGATTGAGTCGTATCCTTGCTTCCACAAAACAGCTTGCTTCTGTTCACCTGTGGATCTATCCGTGTGTCTTTAGAAGAAAGCCAAACCTCTCTTCCTTAACCATGTCTTTGCCCAACTCCGTTTTGCGTCGATATACTCCCCCTACCTGCACACTGGAAATTGCGGCAAAAGGGTCGCCTCTGTCTCGCTGGGCAGGTCGCCCTGTGTTGAAGCAGTTGCGGTTTCAGCTTAGCTTTGATGACCCACGCTTACCGCCAGAAGAGCAGGTACAGATTACAGGCGATCGCGCTCAGTTAGAGGCGCTATGTGAAGCAGTCGAGCGCTATGTGCAAAATGTTTTAGGTACCGCTCCTACGCTAGGGCAATCTCCTCCCCTGTTGGCATCCTTTGACCAGCTAGAGTCTTTGCCGGGTGCTGCTTCTAGTAGGGTAGGAAACGGTACAGCAGTAATGCAACCCGAGGAGGGTAATGGTACTGGTGCAACTGGGAGCGCAACTGAGATTTATCTCAAGCCAAAGGGCTTGCTGTCCCACGACCTTTGCTTGGGTGAATTGTCCACAGGTGAGTCAAATGTAGTGCGGCTGAGCGCTTTGCAGCTATTTGATTTGGCAAATGCCTTGGATGAGTACAGTGCGGAGGCGATCGCTCTCCCCACGCTTAACCGTCCCACCTGGCTTAACGCTACGCCTGCCTGGGCAAAGGTTGCCGCTGTCCTAGTGTTGGCAGTTGGGGTAACAGCGTCGATCATTCGCTTTGTCGATCCTTACGCTGGACAGCCTACGATTACTGCTGCTAACGAAGACACGAACGAAATCCAAACCGCAGAAGGTACCTTTAGCGAAGATCCACAAGACATTGCGCTTACCCCTCTTCCGTCTGGTAAAGACACAACCCCTCCCAACTCTCAACCGCTCGATATTCCGCTACCGCCGCCCAATGCTAATACTCTCCCTTCACCAGGTACCGGGTTGCCATCAGTAGGGGTACCTCGTACCCCTACGCCGAATGCTCCTGTCCCTAACACTTCCAGCGCTCCCAGCGCTCCCACCAATCTCCCCGATGTAGCGATCGCTCCTACCCAACAGCGATCGGATGCACCTGGAACAGGCAGCAATCCATCTGAATTGCAAGTTCCAACGGAATCAGAAGCGGCAGATGCGCCTTCGAGTGCAGCGCGATCTTCATCAGGGCAAGGGGACGCATTTGCTTCGTCGGAGGCTGCACCGTTGGATGAAGGAGGAGGCGATCGCCCCAACCCAGGCAGCACTGCCTTTGACACCATTCCCCAAGTCGCAGAAGCCCGCGCCTTTTTCCAGGAACGCTGGCAACCGCCCGAAAGCCTCGACCAAACACTGGAATATCGACTGCAATTAGGCGCTGACGGCACAATTCAGCGAATTGTTCCCCTCGGACGGGCTGCTGGGGACTACATCGATCGCACCGGAATGCCCCTTCCCGGTGAACCCTTTGTCTCTCCCGTTGAGAATGGTGGTAACCCTCAAATCCGCATTGTTCTCGACCCCAGCGGCAGAGTTCAAACCTTCATGGAAAGCCCTTAAATCCCCTAGTTCTCCTCGTTACGAGGCTCAGTCTCGTAGTGCCAACCAAAGGCTCTGCTTCTTGTACTCTTTATGAGGCAAAGCCTTACTATAGACATTTCTAGGTTTGGCGTTACTGAATGCGGGCATGATTCACGGCTCTCAATTCCCTCTGCAGGGTCATGGCATTGCCATGACTCTACGAAATTCATACCTCAGATCAGCAATGCCTCCCGAGTTTTACCTGGGAACAAGATTATAAGGTGAGTACTGCCCACTCTACGGGTTAGGCATCGTCGTCAGATTTTTCTTGGAAGCCGCGTACGATCCGCGAAAGCTCATTCTTCTCATCAACTGCGATGCGAGTGGGGGAGCCACTGATGATTCCTTCAAAGTTGCGGAAAGATTCTTTAATTTGTGGTCCTTGAGCGCTGATCGTGTATTCCCGAATGCCCTTGTCGTGCCAGGAACCGCGCATCTTAAAGACGTTCAGCGCTCGTGCCATTTCGCCGCGAATCTCGACATATTGCAACATCAAAATTGTGTCGGTGATTGTAGAAATATGGGAGTCGGTAATGGAGTTCGAGCCCATAAATTGATCGGTCGTGTTGGTGAAGAACCCTGTAATTTCTTCCTGCTTAGCGAAGCCCGTCACGCCAATAACAAACTGACGAAATGCATTGTTACTCACGCCCCGCGCTAGGGCAGAAAGCGAATCGATCGCAATTCGAGATGGCTTAAACTGGGCAATTTCAGACTTGATGATCTGCAAATGGTCTTCCAAACCTGCCGACTCTGGATAAGCACAGAGAATTCTCAGCAAGCCCTTTTGCTCCAGTTCCTCAAAGTCAATCCCCCAGGAATAGGCGTTGCGGGAAAGCTGAGCGCGAGATTCTTCATAGGCAAACAGCAAAGCGCGTTCGCCAATCCTACAGGCATCCTGCAAAAACTTGCTGACCAGCATCGTTTTGCCTGTACCTGTCGCTCCCGTTGCCAGGATGATCGAATCTTTGAAAAAGCCGCCACCACACATTTCGTCCAGCGTCTTTACTCCAGAGGAAACGCGGACGTTGGACGATCGCTGCGTTAAGCGCATGGCTCCGAGTGGGAAGATGTTGATGCCATCATTGGTGATGGTGAAGGGATATTCGCCCTTCATGTGGGTTGTGCCGCGCAGTTTGAGAATTTCGATCGTGCGGCGACGGCGTTCTCCCTCCAGCACATTTCGGACGATCGCCACGTTATCAGAGACAAACTCCTCAACGCCAAAGCGGGCAACCGGGCCGTATTCCTCGACTCGCTCCGTGGTCATGATCGTTGTGGCATTCATCTGCTTGAGGCGAGCGACCAGCCGAAAAATTTCGCGCCGCACGACTGAAGCTGCATCGTATTGCTGAAAGACTGCTGTAACGGAGTCAATCGAAACTCGTTTGGCTTTGTATTTACGAATCGCGTACTGAATTCGCTCGATCAGCGCAGACAGGTCAAAGTTGCCGACTACGTCCTGCCCTTCGGGATCAGGGGAAGCATCCAGGATAAACAGCTTGCCCTGATCGATTAGCTGCTGCAAATTCCAGCCAAAGCTGTGAGCGTTTTTGATGATATCAGCCGGAGATTCTTCAAACGTGACAAATACCCCGGCTTCGTCAAAGTGAGTGATGCCGTTGTAGAGAAATTGGACGGCAATCAGGGTCTTTCCAGTTCCAGAGGTGCCGCTGACTAGAGTAGTTCTACCAACTGGCAGACCGCCGTGACTGATATCATCAAAGCCTTCAATTAGGGTACGAATCTTCTGGATACCTGCTGAGGTCGATTCAATGGCTTGCCCAGTTTGATTAGCTTTATTCATAAATCTGTCAACAGCTTACCAAAAGAGTTTTTAAAGTTAGTTCAATGGTGTGAAGTGTGCGGTGGGATGGATAAGGTTTTTGGATTGAACTACTGTTCTTCCCGTTCATCTTCTCGCAATTCGTCGTACAAAAGGTCTAGTCCGATTAAAACTTTCTCGCGATCCGATAAGTCTCCGATGATCTTTCGCACGGGCGGAGGCAGGATTTTTGATAGGGTTGGGGTCGCGAGAATTTTGTCTTCTTCGGCAAGCTGAGGATTTTTGAGAACGTCAATCACCTTCAGCGCATACACACCCTGAAATTCTTTTTCCAAAATGTTGTTCAAAGTCTTTAAAGCGCGAATCGAGTTGGGGGTGTTCCCAGCGACGTAAAGCTTCAAAATGTAAGTCTTTTTGAGTGGACTCATGGATCTCCAATGAGGAATTCGGTTTTTTGACGAGACGACAATGAGGATTGTAAATGCTGATGGCGATCGCTTATAAGAGTTTTCAAGACTCTCTCGGAATGGAGCGACGATACATTTCACAGAGATGGGCGATCGCATCGATCAGGGTCAGCCGATAGTCCAGCAAGATATCATCACTGCGTCCTTCTAGCTGTAGCTGTTTAGAGAATTCGTCCATCAATTCCATGTGAATTTCTACAATGGTCGAGACTGAAATGTCAGCGAAAAAAGCCACGTTGACGAAATTATCAATTCTCTCGTTAAGATTGTCTTCTCTGGCAAAATAATTCAGGACAATTTCCCGGTAATCTTCCTTAAGCTGCTGGATTAGCTCTTTTCGCTCAGATGAGGACAAGTGTCGGAGAAAGTTTTGGGGATTCCTTTTGTAGTACACACCGAGGTATCCTAACCGTTCTTTCAGTTTGTCAGACAGGCGTTTTTGTTGAGAAACGAGAGACGTATGGGTGGTCAGGGCTGCCAGGGAGCCAGGGGTTGAATCCTGCTCAGGGAGCGGGCAAGAAAGCGATAGCGTCAAGAATTGATCAATCGCTCGATCAATGGTTTGGTCGATCTGATGCAGCTGATCAACTGATGTTCTCAGGACAGCCGTATGGTAGAGAGCATCCGGATCTGACAGATCAGCTTCTGCCAAGATAGGTGAGTCTTGAACAGACGATGGGGTGACTGAGTCTAAAATCACCGTTGGCAGGAGAATGGCCCGTTCTCTGAGCTGTCCAAGCGTCGCCAAAAGCTTTGCAGTATCTTGCAGAATTAAACAGTCCAACTGTTTTTCTCGCTCAATAAAACTGAGAAATTCAGTCTCAACCGCAAATTGAGTCAGGCTGTACTGTCCACTTAACGCGCCCTCGAAAGAGTCTCGCTGAAGAGAATGCTTGAGGGATTGCGCTAGTGCATCAGAAGAGATCAGGCAACAGATAAACAGTTGAGGACGCAAAGCTATGACTACAAAAAGGACAATAACTGCAAGAAGATCTATAAAGCTGAACTGATAGTGAGAGGAGTAGACTTGTCAAGAATCCTAGCGAAAACTGGGCGATCGCTAAGCAGCATTAAAATACTTAACATTTATTGTAATTGCAAACGCCTTTACTTCTTCTGTCATGCGGCCATAATTGAGCTAGGATCGCTAGCTTGTTGATAAAATTCTCACTGGGGCCTGCTTTCTCGTAATACATGTATGTTGCTTCTGTCAGGGAATTTATCCAACCTACGCCAGTCTGCGCTCAAACTGCCAGACTGCCAGCGGTGCTAGGGTTATTTCAACAAATTAGCTGTGAGCGGGTTATTGTTACCGATGGACAGCGGTTAGTGGGAACGTTGACCCTTCATTGCCTTAAAGACTTTCTATCTAAAGAGACCGCAGAAGTTGAAGAGACAACAGAAGTCGTAGATCGTAATTACTCTGAGACTGCGATCGCTCCCTGGCAGCACACCCTTCAGCAATTATCCTTTCTTGTCGATCAGCCGCTCTATGAGCCGCTAATTGAGCTATCTGCAGATTTGCCGATCAGCCAGCTTGCTCCTTACCTGAAAGACCTGGAGCAGTGGCAATATGCCTTGATTGATGAGTCCGGCGACTGTCTGGGGCTGTTAAACCAAACGCAACTGCTCAAGTTTCTGGTGTTAAACCCCATGCCCAGTTTGCAGAAACGATCGTCAGGGATGGCAGAGATTCAAAAAAGCCTGGAACAGTTAGGTGAAAAGGCGATCGCGTTTGAGCACACGAGGCAATCGCCCTCAGTAGAGCCAACCTTTGCTGAGTCGATTTCTGCTGAGTCAATTTCCGCAGACCTGTTGATTGATTTGCTAGAGCGACTGCCCTTGCCCATGATGCTACAAACCAGCACTGGCGAGGTTGTTGCTCGCAACTTGTCTTGGCGGGAACAACTCGGTGAGCTGCAAGACCCTAGCAGCGTAGGTCGAGAAGCCGCTTTACTGCTGGAAGTCGCTACGCCTGTGCTACAGCGTAGCCAACCTGCTCTCTCTACCGAATCTTCCTTTGAGCCTCCGTGGTTCCTCAGCGCAGCCCAGCGGTCCCATCTGTCCGGGACTTGGAGTGTTGCCAATCCGATTGATGCGATTGGCGATCGCTTCAGCTTTTGCCATTTAGGGGCTGACTTAGATACCTGTGTCTGTACTTGTCCCATGAAAGACGGACAGGAGCGAACCTGGCAGTTTCTCAAAATTCCGCTGGGAAACCGCTCTACTTACGCACAGTTCAGTATGGCGGCTCTTTTATCGGTGGTAGAATCTCGCCGTCGTGCCCAGTCTGGCTTTCAGTCCCATGAGATACCTGACCTCGCTGCTGAGCCAGATCATCCTTCTCAAGCCCATTCTCAGGAGCTATGGCTGGTAATGGCTCAGGACACTACTGAGCAGCACCGGGTTGCTAAAGAGCTAACTGCTAAAAATGCAGATCTCGTCCAACTTAATCGCCTCAAGGATGAGTTTCTGTCCTGCATCAGCCACGAACTAAAGACTCCGCTGACTGCAGTTTTAGGGCTATCAACGCTGCTCAAAGACCAGGCGTTGGGTGAGCTAAACAATCGCCAGACTCGCTACGCGCAACTAATTCACCAGAGCGGTAGACATCTGGTGCTAATTGTTAATGACATTCTGGATCTAACTCGAATTGAAACTGGACAACTGGAGCTAACGTTAGAGCTAGTTAATATTAGGACAGTATGCGATCGCGCCTATGAGCAAGCCCGTCGATTGCAGCCCCAGGAAGAAAGCCTCGGCACCGAGATTAACGCTTCAGCATCAGAAATTCAGTTTGACTTGACTGTGCAGCCCGGTTTAAAAACCTTGATTGCCGATGAGCTACGGCTACGGCAAATGTTGACCAACCTGCTCTCCAATGCGTTTAAGTTCACAGAAGTAGGCGGCGAAGTGGGGCTAACCGTGGAAGCCTGGGAAGGTTGGATTGCCTTCACCGTTTGGGATACCGGAATTGGCATTCCTGATGAAAAGCAACACCTGATTTTCCAAAAATTTCAGCAGCTTGAAAACCCGCTGACTCGTCGATATGAAGGAACCGGACTGGGACTCGTATTGACCCAGCGGCTAGCGCGGCTGCATGGCGGCGATGTGACATTCACCTCCGTTGAGGGGCAGGGGAGCCAATTTACTATTTTGCTGCCGCCCAGCCCTCCTCAAGCCACTGCAACTGAAACGCAATCGTCGGTTAAGCTGCTCGCACAAACTTACAGCAACCGTCTGATGCTGGTGGTCGAGGTAGTGCCCCGCTTTTTAGAAGACTTGACCCATCAGTTGGCTGGTCTGGGCTATCGGGTGGCGATCGCCCGCTCTGGCACCGAAGCCCTAGAAAAAGTGCGACGGCTCCAGCCTGCGACGGTCTTTCTAAATCCGGCTTTGCCCCTGCTAACTGGTTGGGATGTCCTGACCCTGCTAAAATCGGATGCCGAAACTCGCCACATCCCGGTTATTGTGACTGCCAGTCACTTGGAAAAAGCTCAGGCTCAGCGCAATGGAGCCAATGGATTTCTTAACTTGCCGATTCAGCCTGATGCGTTAGAGCAAAGCCTGGAGCCTCTAATTCACAAAGCGGCTGAGCCACAAGATACAGTCACCAGTCTAACCATTCTGCACCTGAACGTAGGCGGACAGGAGCTATCTGCCCAATCAGAGCATTATCTAGCGACTCACTTAAATAGTCTGTTGCATCCTCACAACTGTCGGATGCTAGAAGTAGATGACTTAGACCAGGCAGATTTGCTGGCAAAAGTTTGGAAGCCTAATGTGATGTTGTTGGATGGAGTCATCTCTGATCCAATGACCTACCTCAAGCAGTTGAGTGAATATCCAGCTTTAGCAGCCCTGCCGCTAGTGACGCTCACCGCAGAAATTACGCAAGCTGCAAACCAACTGCCAGAGCTAACAGTTTTTCCTTGTTTGGCTTCGCCCTTGCCAGACGAGGCAGCTAGTTCAAATGCCGACTCAGCACTGCTTCAGGTGATTCAGGTCGCTGCCGGAATGAGCTGGGCACCACATGTTTTGGTCGTTGACGTGGCGGCACTTCAGCAAGATTGGGCTTCATTACCGCAGTCTGACTGGGTAGAAGGGACAGCACCTGCTCCCAATGCTAAGCGCGCGGCAGAATGGCTGCAAGCCTCAATGCAATATTTTCAAGCAGCGGGCTTTCGTAGCTCAATCAGTCGTTCCTGGTCTGAGGTGTTAGAGCAAATCCAGCATCAGAGCGTTGATCTGCTGCTGTTGTGCGTGCGTCATGCTGAACCGCATCCGTCGGTGCTGAAAGCACTGCAAACTCTAGCTCAGGTCGGTACTAAACCGCCCATTCTGGTTTGGAACTGTCAACCCCAGCCGTTTGAAATGGGGGGGCTAGGCGAAGTGCTGGAGGCGATCGCCGCTCAAGTCCTCCCTCCCTCGCTTTCGATGAAAGAGTTGCTCGATCAAATTAATCAAACTCTGATCAAACGATAGGGCTGCGTCCTAATTTATTTGTGCAGTGAGTTCTGCGTCTGCTATTGACGGCTCATCGTTAGAAGCTTTGGCTAAAAGCCAGTAGGTCGTCATCTCGCCCTTGCCCTTGACGGCGATCGCCCCTCGTTTTTCAAACTGGTAGCGGTGCTGAAGGTGCTGATAGGTTTCTGCTGTCACCTGAATTTTTCCGGCTTCACCCTGGGTTTCCATCCGAGAAGCGACGTTGACGGTGTCTCCCCAGAGGTCATAGCTAAACTTTTTGATGCCGATTACACCTGCGACGACAGCTCCTGTGTTGATGCCAATCCGCAGTTGAAACGGCTCACCCTGATCTCGATGAAACCGCTGAATCGCTTGCTGCATGTCCAGGGCAAGATCCGCGATCGCCTCAGCATGGTCATCTCTGGGAGTTGGCAGCCCGCCCACTGCCATGTAAGCATCTCCAATTGTCTTAATTTTCTCCAAGCCGTGCTGTTCGACCAGTTGGTCAAAGGTCGAAAAAATCTGGTTGAGCAGATTCACCAGGTCCGTTGGACGAGTCCGCGCCGCCTGAGAGGTAAAGTCAACGATGTCAGCAAACAGAATTGTGGCTTCGCTGAACTGTTCTGCGATCGCCCCATTCTCTTGATTCACAGAGTCTTGATTCTTCTTGAGTTGATCCGCGATGATTTTAGGCAAAATGTTCAGCAGCAACGTTTCAGATTTGCGTTGAGCTTCATAAAGCGCTCGCTCAATGCGGCGGCGATCGCCAATATCCCGCACGATAAACAACACCTCATCTTCACCGCTGACAACAACGCGCACCTCTTCCTCAAAGAGTTTGCCATCTACCTCATACTGCTGCTCATACACCTCAATCTCACCCGTTTGTAGCACCAATTCCATATACTGCTGTTGTCGCCGCGCCATTTCTGTAGGAATCACATCCATCATTTTTCGCCCAATCCGCTCCATCTCAGGCGATAGTGGTTCATGGAACCCTTTAGCCGGGAAATAGTCTAGATAAACCCCGTCTCGACGAACGCGAAACATCAAGTCGGGAATGGCTGCCAATACAGCCTGGTTCTGGGCTTCGCTGCGTCGCAGGGCGGCTTCTGCCTGTTGGCGATCGCGAATTTCTTGCTGAAGCCGAGTATTTTGCTCGGTAAGCTGTCTCTTCTGTCGCTGAATCGTCAACTGATTCTCTACCCGAATCAGCACATCCTCTAACTGAAATGGCTTGGTGATGTAGTCTGTACCTCCCACCTCAAACGCATAAATTTTATTGAGCGCCTCTGAAGCAGCACTTAAGAAAATTACCGGTAGGTCGCGAGTCCGTTCTGCTGCCTTTAGCTTGGCGCAAACTTCGTAACCGCTCATCTGAGGCATATTGACATCGAGTAAAACAATATCCGGCAGAGATGCCTCAACAGAATCTAGAGCAAGCTGTCCGCTGAGTGCTTTCCTGACCTGATATCCCTGTTTCTCAAGCATCGCCGAGAGCAGCCGAAGATTGGCTGGATGGTCATCCACGACCAAAATGTCTGCCTTGCCCTCACCCGTCTTGCTTGCGTCTGCTTTGCTCACGTCTGCTTTGCCTGCTCCTGTCCTGCGCTTTTCCGCCCACTATAAAAACACAAAGGTGGGATGCTCCCAACGAAGTTTCCCACAATCCGTTTCTATTTAAGGTCAGCAGAGTCCTTGTTTAAGTATCCTGACTATCGGTTGAAATCACCAGGGCTTTTAGACAGATGACTCAAGCTTTTATCCACACCTCATGATTTTTTGCCCTAGGGTTAGGCTCTATCAAACTCTTGTGGTTTTGTGACCTAGCGAACATCTTCATAGAACTGCTTCAGGTATGCAGGCGAAACACCAATGCCCCAGAGCAACCCAATGTAGAGATAAATCGCAGTTGCTTTGAGTGTCCCCCATTTTGCTACACGGCGATCGCACGATTGCACCACCCGATTGACCTGCCGAATTCGTCCACGCTGCGTCAGCTTCAAGCACAAATCCGCCTCTTCCATAATTGGCATTGCTGCATCAAAGCCACCACACGCCCAAAAATCCTCCCGCCGACAAAACATCACTTGGTCGCCAAACAGCAGCCGCATCCCTTTCAGGAACAAATGGGGACGAAAAATCAGCGGCGCGTAATATGTTTTCAAATAGTTGTGCAGTGATACGCCCCAGCGGGTTGTCTGAGTGCCAGCCATGAGCGAGATAAACCCCCCACAGGCAACAGTCGAATCAGCTAGAGTGTCAATCACAACCGTGACTAAATCATCTGGAACCAGAGTATCTGCGTGTAAAAAGCAGAGAATATCGCCCGTTGCAGCCTCTGCTCCTCGATTCATTTGCAGCGATCGCCCACACTGCTCCGTTAACAGAATACGCATTTCTGTCTGAGGGAAGGCTTGCTGGGTTTGACGAGCGATCGCTAGCGTTTCATCCGTACTGCCCCCATCTACAATCAGCACCTCTGCTGCCGCAGGGTCAAGCAAACTCAAGTGACGCAAAGTGCGTCCTAAGCAGCTTGCCTCATTGAGTGTTGGCATCACAATCGAAACGCGAGCCATCTTTAAGTTCCTACTTCAAGTTCCCGGTAGGTTGCGCAGTCGTTCACTCAGGTGAAGGCGATCGGCAACCGCCTTGACTAATGGGCCGTGAGAGCCAAACTCAACCACGCTAACCGAACCCACTGGACAGCCCAACCGATATCGGAACCGCCCCACGTCAATTCCCAAAAGGCTAGAAAGAATAATCCGAATCGTTGCCTTGTGAGAAACAATCAGGACGTTGCCCTGAGGATAGCGTTGCTGGATTTCTTCAATGACACCCAGGGCACGGTTGGCAATGGCGATCGCTGCCTCCCCACCCGTCGGTGGATTCCATGCCGGATCAGCCAGCCAGCGAATATAGTCATCATGATAATCCTGTCTGACTGTCTCGACCGTCTGCCCCTCCCACTTACCGTAATTAATCTCCTTCAACCCATCTCGCAGTTGAATAGATTGCCCAATTGCCTCACAAAGTGGCTGAGCCGTCGCCTGGGTTCGCCGCATTGGGCTACCAAAAACTGCTTCCCAAGCTGTATTGCGGTAAGCTGCCGCAAACTCCTGAGCCATTTCCATTCCTTCGGGCGTTAACTCTGGGTCAATCGAGCCACAAAACAAATTGGCGCGACTGCAATCGGTTTGCCCATGTCGAAGTAAGTACAGCGTCAGACTCAACTCAATTCCTCCAATCGCCAAATGAATAGAACTGGGGAGTTCCCCTGGAAGGGTGTTCCCTCGGTTTTTAATAGTTAGGCTGCATTAATTTTGTTCTAGATTTGATAGTCTAGCCTTAACGGGTTATAGAAGAATTAAAAGCGTGAACATTCAAATTGGCAGGGGCAAAGCGGCCCGTAGGGCATATGGGTTTGACGAAATCGCACTCGTCCCTGGACAGCGAACGCTAGACCCAAAATTGGCAGACACTAGCTGGCGCATCGGTGGAATTGAACGTGAAATTCCCATCATCGCCAGCGCAATGGATGGAGTCGTTGATGTACAGATGGCAGTGCAGCTCTCGCAAATGGGCGCACTGGGCGTACTCAACCTGGAAGGAATTCAGACTCGCTACGAAGACCCCAACCCCATCCTCGATCGCATTGCCGCAGTTGGCACTACCGAATTTGTGCCGCTGATGCAAGAACTTTATGCAGAACCGGTCAAGCCAGAACTGATCGAACGGCGGATTCAGGAAATCAAGCAACAGGGTGGCATCGCTGCGGTCAGTGCTACTCCCCTTGGAGCAACTCGGTACGGCTCGGCTGTCGCTAAGGCGGGAGCAGATTTGTTCTTCATTCAGGCAACCGTCGTTTCAACCGCCCACCTATCGCCTGAAGCCGTCACACCGCTCGACCTGGCAGAGTTTTGCCAACAAATGCCAATTCCGGTCGTGCTGGGTAACTGCGTCACCTACGAAGTTGCCCTCAACTTGATGAAAGCAGGGGCAGCAGCAGTGTTAGTTGGCATTGGCCCAGGTGCAGCTTGCACCTCACGCGGCGTGCTAGGAGTGGGCGTACCTCAAGCCACAGCAGTCGCAGACTGTGCCGCAGCACGAGATGATTATTATCAGGAAACCGGAAATTATGTCCCTGTAATTGCAGATGGCGGACTCGTTACAGGTGGAGATATCTGTAAATGTATTGCCTGCGGTGCTGATGGTGTAATGATTGGTTCTCCCTTTGCTAGAGCAAAAGAAGCTCCCGGTCGCGGCTATCACTGGGGAATGGCGACACCCAGCCCTGTCCTGCCCAGAGGCACGCGAATTCGCGTCGGCACGACTGGCACCCTAGAGCAAATTTTGCGTGGTCCTGCCCAGCTTGACGACGGCACTCACAACCTACTGGGGGCTCTGCAAACCAGTATGGGTACCCTTGGTGCTAAAGACATTCGAGAAATGCAGCAGGTAGAAGTTGTAATTGCACCCTCTCTGCTCACTGAAGGTAAGGTTTACCAAAAAGCGCAACAATTAGGCATGGGCAAGTAAGCGTAGTTTTGTCAAGTTATTTCAATAAGTTTATCCTTTCCGTTTGGGTGAACTGCTGGAAAAACTATAACTATCGCCTACAATAGAAAGTAGCGGAGACGCATGTTTCCGTTCACTCCTCACACCACACTCCGCCTGGACTACCGTTCAGGCGGTTCCTCTTTTAAAGGAACTACTTCACCAAAGCAGTCAATCCAGAATAGTTAGCGGAAAAATTTTGAATCTTTACTTTCAATCCTTCTAGTTCATCAAGCTGAAGTTTGAAGATGAGCAACATACAAATGCCTACGTTGCTAAATCAGAAATGACACAAACATGAGTAGCTTCAACATTCCGTTAAGTTGTATCTAGTGATATACATCTCTTGGTCGAAGGCGGTTCGTTTCACTATGGTAAGATTTTGACAGATCACGTAGGCAAGGATTTTTCAGGCATGTCAGCAGCCGCGCAAGTTACGGATTCTACTTTTAAGCAAGAAGTACTTGATAGTGAAGTTCCCGTTTTAGTAGATTTTTGGGCACCCTGGTGCGGCCCTTGCCGCATGGTTGCACCTGTCGTTGACGAGATCGCTGAGCAGTACACCGGACAGATTAAAGTCGTTAAAGTTAATACTGACGAGAATCCCAGCGTTGCAAGTCAGTATGGCATTCGCAGTATCCCGACTTTGATGATCTTCAAGGGAGGACAACGAGTCGATATGGTTGTTGGTGCGGTTCCTAAGACAACGCTAGCTAACACCCTAGAGAAATATCTCTAAACCTAAGGGAAAACATCTCTGAAAATTGCATAAGACTTAGGCAATCTTGAGCGGAGAAGAGCGAAGAACTCTCTCCCTTCAGGGTTGTTTAGTCTTTTTTGCTAGTGAGTTTAAGGGAGAGCCTGAAGGAAGATGATTCTGAACAGCGCAAATCTTCTTTGGCAGATTCCCTTCGTATGTACTGACGAGTTTGTTCTTGTGTTTGTGCCGTTTAGGGGCAAACTTTCAAACATTTTAAGTAGGGCAAAATCCGTGTACCCGAAAGGGTGATTTTGTCTGGTTTAAGGGCAACCCGACCGAAACCTCAGTAAAATAGAGTGCCTTCCGTTAAAGAACTTCATGGTATCTTCTTCATCCCATTCGCTTGACTCGCTGCGGGTAGAGGTCAATAACCTAATCGACCAATTGCCAGACATGATGCATGGGGAGTTGGTTCAGCAGGCAATCATGACGCTGGTTCGCATGGCAGAGGTTGAGGTGGATCGGCTGGATTGGAAGATTCTGAATGCTTCTCTGCAAGATATGGAGAGAGCATTCAGAGGATTCTATCCTTATCGTCATGTACGTAAGGTGACAATTTTTGGCTCAGCTCGGATTTTGCCAGAGAGTCCTCATTACAAGATGGCTGCGGAGTTTGCCCGATACATCACTCAGCAAGGGTTTATGGTGATGACGGGGGCGGGCGGTGGCATCATGCAGGCTGGAAACGAGGGGGCGGGTGCCGATCGCTCCTTTGGCTTGAACATTCAGCTTCCATTTGAGCAGGGCGCTAATCCTTACATTGAGGGCGATCGCAAGCTGATCAACTTCAAGTATTTCTTTACTCGTAAGCTCTTCTTTTTGCGGGAAAGCGATGCTCTGGCCCTGTTTCCAGGTGGCTTTGGTACCCAGGACGAGGCTTTTGAATGCCTCACATTGATTCAAACGGGCAAATCCGATTTGCTGCCGCTAGTACTGATTGATCGTCCAGGGGGCGAATATTGGCTGGGCTGGCAGGATTATGTGAAGAATCAACTGCTGCGAAATGGTCTGATTAGCCCGGATGATTTGAGCCTCTACACCATCACCGATCGCCTGGATGTGGCTTATGAAGCGATCATTAGCTTTTACCGCGTTTTCCATTCCAGCCGGTATACGCAGGGGAAGCTGGTGCTACGGCTCAAGTGCGAACTTTCTGACGCAGATGTAGATTACCTCAACGAAGCCTTCCCAGATATTTTGTTAGAGGGAAAGATTGAGAAAAGTCCAGCAGTACCCGAAAAAATCAACGGTGAAATGGCAGAGCTACCACGCTTAGTCATGAGCTTTAATCAGCGAGATTTGGGGCGACTGTACCAGATGATCAAGATAATCAATCAACTGGGTACGCCTTCCGGTGAGAGCGATCATCCTGAAAAGAAATGACTAAAAGTCATTCACTGCATTAGCCCATTGCATTAAGGACAAGGGGGCGATCGCAAATATTAGATGTAGCGATCGCTGCTGTGTATAAATACTCAGTGAACCTGTGCAAAAGTGGTGGTTATAGTGTAAATTTGTGTAAAAATATTTAGACAGAGAAACCGAAACAAGCTGTCAAAATCCACAGTCATACAGCTTGTTTAGTGAACACCATTGCAAAACCTATTCAAGCGGAGCAGGAGCTGATGTCAGACGCAGAGAATCGTCCATCCCCCCACAAGGTTGTGATCGTTGGCGGTGGTTTTGGTGGACTGTATGCAGCCAAAGCGCTGAGTCGCGCTCCTGTAGAAGTGACGCTGGTTGATAAGCGCAACTTTCACTTGTTTCAACCATTGCTCTACCAGGTGGCAACGGGTGGCCTGTCTCCCGGAGACATTTCCTCACCTCTGCGCGCCGTTCTCAGCGGTAGCCGCAATGTCAAAGTGTTGATGGATGAGGTGACGGATATCGACTCTGAGCAGCGGCAGGTGACGCTGCGAAACCAGACTTTAGAGTACGACAGCCTGATCGTAGCGACGGGCGTGAGCCATCACTACTTTGGTAACGATGCCTGGGAAAACGTTGCTCCAGGCTTAAAAACCGTTGAAGATGCGTTGGAAATGCGGCGACGGATCTTCATGGCATTTGAGGCGGCTGAGAAGGAGCCTGATCCTGAGAAGCGGCGTGCCTGGTTGACCTTTGTGGTAGTAGGGGGTGGTCCAACCGGCGTAGAGCTTGCAGGCGCACTGGCAGAGTTGGCTCACACGACGCTCAAGCACGACTTCCGCAACATCGACACGACTGAAGCCCGCATCTTCTTGCTGGAAGGACTGGATCGGGTGTTGCCTCCTTATCCACCTGAGTTGTCAGCAGAAGCCGAAAAGTCGCTGACTCAGTTGGGTGTGACGGTGCAGACGCGCACTCTGGTCACCAATATTGATGACAATGTGGTGACGATGAAGCAGGGCGATCGCACCGAACAGATTCAATCTCGCACAATCCTTTGGGCGGCTGGAGTTAAGGCCTCCGCGATGGGGAAAGTGTTGGCAGAGCGCGCAGGTGCAGAACTCGATCGCGTCGGTCGGGTAATCGTGGAATCGGATCTGTCTGTGCCGGGACATCCAAACATTTTTGTGGTGGGCGATCTGGCTCATTTTGCCCATCAGGGTGACAAACCCCTTCCAGGTGTAGCACCTGTCGCAATGCAGCAGGGTAGCTACATTGCCAAGCTGATCAAGCAGCGGCTTGAGGGGCAAACAGTGCCAGCCTTCCAGTATTCTGATGGCGGCAGTTTGGCGGTGATTGGGCGCAACGCAGCGGTGGCAAACCTGGGTAAGCTCAAGTTTGCTGGTTTACCTGCCTGGTTGATCTGGATTTTCGTTCACATCTACTACCTGGTTGAGTTTGATAATAAGCTGATCGTCATGACTCAGTGGGCGTGGAGCTATTTCACCAAAAATCGAGGCGCTCGGTTAATTACGGGTGAAGATGATGAACTGCTGGGAGAGATCACACCTGCGTCAGTCATGCCCGATAAATCGGTGGTGAATGTTTAGGAACTCCCAGAAAGTCGCAGGATGGGCAAAGCAAAGCGTGCCTATCCTAAGCTCATAAACTTGTGAGATGGGCAAAGAGCAATTGCTCTTTGCCCATCTACGGCTTTCTAGCAGAATTTACTCTGCTCCCTGAAGCTGTTCGATTTGATATTGAGCATCTTCATAACAGCCAGTTCTCCCCGAATCAAGGCAGAGTTTGGCAGACTGGCGAAAGTCGGCGATCGCCCCCTCTTGATCCCCAGTATCTACCCGCGACAAGGCCCGATCGTAATAAGCAAATGGATGGTTGGGGTTGCGCTGAATCGCTTCGCTGTAGTCGGCGATCGCCCCCGTTTCATCCCCATACTCTGATCGTGCCACCCCTCGGTTGTAGTAGGGATCGGCATCATCGGGATCAAGCCGAATTGCAATGTTGAAATCCTCAATTGCACCGGTAATATCTCCCAAACGACGACGCACTAGCCCTCGGTTTTGGTACGCTGCGACTGAGTTAGGCTGCAAGCTGATGGCTTGAGTGCAGTCATCGATTGCTTCTCGATGCTGCTCTAGATTAGAGCGGGACAAACAGCGATTGAGATAGGCCGCTGCCATGTTGGGATCAACTTGAATCGCCTGCGTGTAGTCTTCGATCGCGCCTCGGTCATCTCCCTGGTCAGCTCGAACACTGCCCCGATTTGCGTAAGCACGGGCAGATTGGGGCTCAAGCCGAATTGCCTCGGTATAGTCTGAAAGCGCTCCCTGGCGATCGCCCAATTCGTAGCGCACATTTCCCCGAAAATAGTGAGCCTCAGGCTGATTGGGATTCAGTTGGATTGCCTGGGTCAGATCCTCTAAAGCGGCTTGCTGGTTGCCCAGGCGAGAGTGAGCGACACCCCGGTTAAAGTACACCTCACTACTAGGGTTAGTGCGAATGGCCTGGTCGTAGCGGGCGATCGCCTGCTGATCGTCGCCCTGTTCTTCCTGCTCCAATCCCCGGTTGAGCAAATGGTTGGACATCAGCGTTTGGGGAAGGCGTGAATAAAGGACGATCGCCAACCCGCCCAGAACTGCCAGCGCGATTCCCACAGGGATTAAAGAGCGACGCACTGGAGGTACAGACAGATTTAAGCGTGGAGGGCGGGGCGGTGATGGAATCGGCACAGTTTCTTCACCTGAAACCAGCCGATTCAGGTCGTCCAACACCTCTGTTGCCTCTTGATAGCGCTGGCTGCTATCGGGATGTACCATCTTATCGAGAATGGTTGCTAGCTCTGGGCTAATTCGAGTGCGACCATTCCAAATTTCGCCCTGGCTAAATCGTCCGGCATCCTGCAATTTGATTAATTCGGGAGCAGTCAGTCCAGTAATCGCCTGAATCCCAATCATCCCGACTGCGTAAATGTCGCTATTAGACTGAAGCTGTCCCTGAGTTTGCTCATTTGGAACGTAAGCAGAAGCGCCATTGGTGCCAAAGGGAGAAGCGTATTCGGGCGATCGCATCACCTCAGCACTAATTTCCTTAAAGATGCCAAAGCCAGTTAGCACGAGACGGCTATCAGAATGGCGACGCAGTAGGTTGGAGGGCTTAATTCGGCGGTGAATGAATCCCCAGCGATGCACCACCACCAAAATCTCCATCGCCTCGCGCAAAAACTGCAAAACCCACAGTTCAGACAATGCCTGCTTCGGCAAAATTTCGTCACTGAGCGGGTGACCGAGGATAAATTCCTCAACTAGATAGAAGTTATTGTTTTCCTCAAAAAAATCTAAAATTTGCGGAATTTGGTCGTGCTTTCCGACCTTTTGTAGCGCTTCTGCCTTCTTTTTCAGCAGAATTAATACAAATTTGAGCGTCCTGGGATTACGGTCGGGAAGCTGTAGATGTTTGGCAACCCGTTTTGGATGTCCTGGAAATTGCGTATCCCCGACCAGATAAGTTTGCTCTAGCTCGTCTGATCCTAAAATTTTGATGAATTGATAACGACCACCCAATAGTTGGCTCACTATCTTTAACACCCTGGCACTGTGAAAATTATTGCATAGCAGTTTGAGACTCCTACACGACAAGCTACAAGAGGGGCATTACCCCGCTCGATAACTTGGGCTGATAGTCTCAACTCATCTCAACCAAACCAGTCTTAAGTTAGCAAGGATTTTGATGCATTCGCTCCTGCGGAAGATTCCTTCTAGTAGGCACCTCGTAGTAAATAGGAGACAGACGAGAACTGTAATCCTCAGCCTTTTGCAAGAGGTTCAATACCAATTTTCTTTAGCTGTGTATTTTGAAGTGTGTCGCGCGTACGCAGGGCACGCTCCCGAATACATGGCTTTATACAAAAACGGTATAAGTCAATTGCCAGAGGGATTGCAATTTTTGCCAAGGCTTATTTCACCTCAAAGGATGGGCGGCTGTGAGCTTAAAGAAAATTTGGAGACTTTTAAAGGAAGCATTTTCAGAGTGGAATAAGGACAAAGCATCACGGTTAGCCGCATCTCTGGCATACTACACCGTATTTTCCCTAGCACCACTACTAGTTATCGTGATTGCGATCGCCGGAGCCGTACTTGGCGAAGAAGCTGCCAGAGGACAACTTGTAGGGCAGATTCAAGGATTGCTGGGTCGAGAAGGAGCCGAATTTATCGAGACGGCGATTAACAATGCCCACCAGCCTGGAGAAAACACTGGTTTCCTTGCCTCGATCATCAGTATCGCAATTTTGCTATTTGGTGCCTCTGGCGTGTTTTCTCAGCTTCAAGACGCACTGAACACCATTTGGGAAGTGACAGAACGACCCGATGGCAATGTATTTGAAATGGTACGTAAGCGAGTTTTGTCCTTTGGCATGGTGCTTGGCATCGGCTTTTTGTTGCTCGTGTCGCTCGTCATCAGTGCGGTTCTGGCTGCCCTAAACAATTATCTGAGCGGCTTAGTGCCAGGGGTTGATGGACTCTGGCAACTGGTCAACTTTTTCATCTCGTTTGGCGTGACAGCTTTGCTGTTTGCAATGATTTACAAATTTTTGCCAGACGTGAAAATTACCTGGGGAGACGTTGCCATTGGGGCGGTGTTGACTTCATTGCTGTTTTCCATTGGTCGGTACCTCATCGGGTTGTACCTGGGTAACAGCGGATTTGCTTCAGCCTACGGCGCGGCTGGCTCGGTGATTATCATCCTGGCGTGGGTCTATTACTCCGCTCAAATTCTATTTTTTGGGGCAGAGCTAACGCAGGTCTATGCCAGACGCTACGGTTCTAGGATTGTCCCCGACGACCACGCTGTCGCCATCACGGATGATGCGCGGGCTGAACAGGGCATCCCTTCCAAAAAAATGGTGGAAGAAGCCGACCGTATCGATCGCGATCATCGAGGCGACCGCCGCATGAAGCGATCGCCCCACCGCCCCCCATTCCCCCACAATCCCAGAAGAAAGCGTCGGTAAAAATTCCCCAATCCCTAATTCTCAACCCCCAGCTCCCGAATTACCCGACAGGGATTGCCCACCGCCACCACATTAGCGGGAATGTCTTTCGTGACGACACTGCCTGCGCCGATAGTGGTGTTGTCGCCAATTGTCACACCGGGGCAAACGATCACTCCACCGCCCAACCAAACGTTATTGCCAATCGTTACAGGAGACGCTAGCTCTAGCCCCGTTAGGCGCTCTGCCGGACTAACGGGATGATGGGCAGCATAGATTTGCACATTGGGCGCACAGAGCAAATTGTCACCCAATCGAACTGTGCTGCAATCTAAAATAATGCAGCCAAAATTCATGTACACATTCTCACCTGCGTAGATGTTGCTGCCGTAGTCACAGCGGAACGGAGGCTCAATGTAAATCTTTGGTCCTACTTGTCCGAATAGCTCTTGTAAGAGGTGCGATCGCCGTTCCTGTTCTTCCTCGGTCGTTGCGTTGTAGTCACGAGTCAACCGAGCCGCTCGCCGTCGCCCTGCAACTAGCTCTGGGTCAGCAGCCCAGTACAGTTCACCCGCCAACATTTTTTGCTTTTCGGTCTTGTTAGGCTGCATTGCGTTTCCTCACCCGTGCATCTGTAAATTCTACATTTGGCTTCAGAACTTACGGATGAGTTAATAGATGAGTTAGCTAGATTTTCTTAACACAATGGGTGGATTGTCCTCGCCTCGCGTCACCAGGGCGATCGCTCCATCCGCCTGAAACTCGCAGATCATTTCACTGCCACTTGCCTTGAAAACCACGGCATTTTCTTGTTCTCGGACAAACTCTAGGGATTTGGTAAACGGCTGATCTAGCAACACGCCTGAGTAAACTCCTTGATCCCAACTGAAAGTTACTGTCATCATGTCAGACGACCAGGTGCCTTCTAGCTGCTGGTAAAGTGGCGTGTCTGGAGACTGCTCTGGTTCTGGTGCGGAAGCGCTAGAGGAATCATCGGCAGGTGCGGAAGCAACTGGAGTTTCTAGGATTGGAAACTCCGAGGGCAACGGTGATGAGGAGTCAGAGCTGGCTGTGTTCGAGGTCGGAGCATCTGATGCAGGTTGGACAGAACTGACTGCACCATAGACAATGCCTCCAGTTGCGATCAGCCCTAACACCCCTGCTGCCAGCGGTTGGATCTTCATAGTCAGCAATGAATATTGTGTTTGTGGGTGATGGGCGAAATAGTGACGTCTTAGTTATGCAGTTAAGCTTGTCTAGCAAAGTTGAAACGAGATGCATTCAGAAGGGTCGAAACGTTTGCTGACTGTTTGACCAACACTCAACTGCTTGAGCCTAGAGACTGCAGACTAAGGGAGTAAGTTCCACAACCCAATCTGATAGATCTCTGCTTAAAATTCGCCCTTTGAATGAGTACGCTTCTCTAATCGAGCTGGATGCTTGTTTTTTTGAAAGAGCGATCTAAAGCTTTTTACACTCCACAAACTCACCAAACTGGACATCAAGGAGCATGAATCTAGTAAAGTGCAGGATTTCAGTTAGGGGCTTGGCACTGCCAAGCCCCTACAGCAGGGGAATTAAGTAGTTTAGTTAATTCACGTTCCTAAGTTACGAGTTTGGGATAAAGACGAGCGCAAATCATAGTCAAAAAGGCAGTTGCAGCCAACAAAATGCCTAAGTCTGTCGCAATCGGGTAGGTGCTGGTTTCACTGGTGAGCATCAGACTTCGCAAGACATCTACCAGATAGGTCAAAGGGTTAACGTATGAAATCACCTGCAACCAATGCGGCATGATTTCGATTGGGTAGATAGCATTGCTGGCAAAAAACAGCGGCATGGTGAGAAATTGACCAATTCCCATAAAGCGCTCATGGGTTTTGACGATGCAGGCAACGATCAGCGACAGCGTGGAGAAGAGGGTAGCCCCGAGCAGAGTAGCGATTAGGACTCCCAGCAGAGCGAATGGATTCCAATCGATTCCAACGCCAAGCAGGGAAGCCAGGATGTAAATCAAGATGACCTGAGAAAGGCTACGCACCCCAGCGGCGATCGCCTTCCCCACTACTAGCGCAGCTCTGGGAGTCGGACTAACTAGCAGTTTGTGCAAAATGCCCAAATCGCGCTCCCAAATGACAGACAGCCCGTTGAAAATTGCCATAAATAGAATGCTTTGGGCAAGAATTCCGGGTGTCATAAAGTCCAGGTAGGGCAGATCCCCGGTTGGGATTGCCCGAATCCGGCTAAATACCTGTCCAAAAATCAGTAGCCACAGTGAAGGCTGTACCGCTCGCGTCATCAATTGAGTCGGATCATGACGCAGCTTGCGAACTTCTAGCTCTGTCACCGTCAGCGTTTTGTAAATGAAGTTGCCGAGGCTAGAAAAGGGGTTAGCTGAGTGAGTCTGAGTCGGTCTAGCCGAGCCGCTGAGCAGTGCGCCTGGTTTTTGAGGTGTCACGGTAGTCTCCTGCTGATGCTAAATAATCCCCGGTGTAGTAAATGAATACGTCGTCGAGGCTGGCATCTGGTTTGTTGATTGAAGCTTTGAGTTGATTGGGAGTGCCCGTTGCGACGACTTTTCCGAGGTGCATGATGGCAAGGCGATCGCACAAACTATCTGCCTCTTCCATGAAGTGAGTCGTCAGGAAAATCGTGGCTTCGTAGTCGCGGCAAAGCTGTTTCACCAAATTCCACATGGAATTGCGGGCGACGGGATCAAGCCCTACAGTTGGTTCGTCCATAAACAGCACACGCGGACGGTGCAGCAACGCCTGAGCAATTTCCAATCGCCGAATCATGCCGCCAGAGTAGGTTCGCACTAATCGATCTGAAACATCCTCTAGTCCGACGTAGCCTAAAATGTCCTGAATCCGTCCCAACCGTTGAGAGCGAGGAATGTCGTAGAGTTTGGACACAATCAGCAAATTTTCGTAGCCTGTCAGCGTCCCATCCACCGAAAGAGCCTGCGGAACGTAGCCAATTGACCGCTGCACCAGTGGCATCTGTTGGGTGACATCAAACTGAGCCACACTAGCAGCACCAGAAGTAGGCGGCAATAGCGTGGTTAGCATTTTGATGACGGTGCTTTTTCCTGCACCATTGGGACCAAGCAGCCCAAACACTTCACCTGGCTCAACAGCGATGGACAAAGCATCAACAGCTACTGTCTGTCTAAACTGCTTTGTCAGTTGACGGGTCTCAATAATGGGCATCGCACCTCCTCTGCATGGATTCAGTCTTTAACATCACGGAATGCTTTTTCTAATAGGGCAATGCCTTGCATGAGTTGCTGAAGCTCGGTGTCGGAGAGCGGTGACAAAACTCCAGCCACTTTAGACCGAGTTGCTTCAGAGACTTGTTCTAAATACTTGGAACCTGTAGCGGTCAGGGTTAGCAGAACACGACGGCGCTCTTCAGGATCTTCTACCCGATTCACAAATCCTCGCTGTACCAGCCGTTCAATCATTGCGGACATTGTGGGACGAGTGACATCCAGATCATCAGCCACTTCAGAAAGAGAAGACTGGGGGCAACGGTTCAGAAACCACAATACGCGCAGTTGGGAGAGGGATACGGAGGCTTGCCCCTGTCGTCGCATATCTGCCCGAATAAAGCGAATTACTCCTGGGACGACTTCCATGATTTTTGCGGCGCATTGCTCTGAAGTGGATGTGGTGAGCATGGGAGAAAGGGCAATCGCGACCTTACCGAAAGAACAAGACCCAAAGAACAAACCCTTAAAGCTGAACCGATACAACTCAATTGAGCTATCTATTAAATAGCCTAGCAAACATTTCGCTAGGCTAACTATTAGTCAGGCAACTTGTACAGGACTTACGCAGCGGCACTAGGGATAGGGGGTGGTTAAGTTGAGCTATGCTCGCTACAGTTCCAGTATGAGTGCATCAAACAGCGATTGCGATGACATTTACTAAGCTGGACTACTGCCAATATTTGTTGAGTAGCCAAACCAACTTTACGCTGACTCATCTAGCGGAGCATTTGCAGCAATTCAGCCACGATGCGATTAACCGTTACCTGAGCAGTGAAAAGCTGACCCCTCGTCTGTTGTGGGAGCAGGTCAAACCGCTGATTGTTCCAGATGCAGCAGGATACTTGATTTTCGATGACACTGTTTTG
>JACJOC010000084.1 GCA_014695345.1 Cyanobacteria bacterium FACHB-471 | reverse complement strand
TAGTCAACTTAGTCTGCGGCTTGATCGCGTACTGCCACCAACCCCAAAAGCCCTCTCTGCTCATTGACAACGCTTTGCCTGCTTTTGCTTAACCCGAACTGACGTTATTTACTTTCCCAAAGCGGCGATCGCGCTGTTGATAGGCACAGAGGGCACGATGAAACTCAGCGCGGTCAAAGTCGGGCCAGAGGGTTTCAGTAACGTAAAGCTCAGCGTATGCGACTTGCCAGAGTAAAAAGTTGCTGATTCGCATCTCGCCGCTAGTGCGAATTAATAAATCAGGGTCGCAAATGCCAGCTGTGTAAAGATGACGCTCAAATACGGCCTCATCAATCTGATCGGGTTGCAATAGCCCTTGCTGCACTTGGGTGGCGATCGCCCGACAAGCCTGAACAATTTCCTGCCTGCCGCCGTAATTAGTCGCTACTGTAAACTGAATACCCTGGTTTTTCTGGGTTTCTAGCATTGAACGTTCAATTTCAGCCTTAAGCGATCGCGGCAGTGCATCCAAATTGCCGACAAAGTGAATCTGCACATCCTCTGCCATCATTTCCCGCAGTTCCTGGCGCAGAACCCGCTCAAACAGCGTCATCAAGAAGTCAACTTCTTCTAACGGGCGGCCCCAATTTTCTGTTGAAAAAGCATAGGCCGTCAGTGCTTTAACTCCCCAATCTTTGCAGCAACGCAGCAAGTCTTTGAGCGTGTCTACTCCTCGGCGGTGTCCCATGATTCGAGGTAAACCTTGCCGCTTTGCCCAGCGACCATTGCCGTCCATAATTACAGCGACATGCCTGGGTAAGCGTTCCTGATCCAAATCAGCAGGCAGTTGCAAAAGGGTTGATTTGGCTGTCATTTTTTCTCCCGAGAAGCCGACGATGAAAGGCGAATTAAACGCAACAACGATGTTTTTAGTTGGGTACTTAACTGACGACCCAGGCTCCGCAGTTGAGGGGCAACTGCTTCGCGCTCTACAGATTGAGAGAAGCTATCCCGCAAAAGCTCTCTCAGTTTACTGCTGGTTAAGGGTCGGTTTAGAGTACCCCTTTCCGCTAAAGAAATTGACCCTGTTTCTTCGGATACAACAACGCACAAGCAATTTTCGACTCGTTCTGTAATTCCCATAGCGGCTCGGTGGCGAGTTCCAAGTTGGCGGGAGGCCGTCCGCTCAGAAATCGGCAAAATTACTCCCGCCGCTACAACACGAGAGCCTCGAATTAGGACTGCCCCATCGTGCAGCAGGGTGGTGGTTTGAAAAATGGTTTGCAGCAGTTCCTTAGAAACTTCTGCGTTAATGCGAACCCCTGGTACCGAAAAGTCTCGTTCGTCAATCGGGCGATTTGTTTCCAGAATCAGCAATGCACCGGTTCGATTTTGAGAAAGCTCTTTGACAGCATCCACAATTTCATCAATGACGCTATCAGGTTTAGGAATGGCTGCATGAGCGGGCTTAAATAGCTGTACGATTTCTCCCCGCCCAAGCTGTTCTAGAAAGCGCCGAAACTCAGCTTGCAGGATAAAGGCCATTGCTACAGCGGAGCCGATCACCAGTTTTTCCAGCACAAAACTGAGCAGTTTGAGATTAAGCGTACTGCTAAGTGCTGCTGCCAGCATAAGAACGATTAGTCCTCTTACCATCCATAGAGTCCGTCGTTCTCCAATGATGATTAGCACCATGTAGGTTAAAACCAGAACCAACCCAATGTCGATCGCGGAAAGCAAGGACTGAGTCCAGCTCAGGTTTTTCAGCCATTGCTCCAACAGAGATCCCATCTGATTGATCTAGTTATTCTTGCGTCGCGGGTTGGAAGGGGATTTGGGAAGGATGAAGGAAGGAACGCAGATGCAGTTCTGTTGTTGTTAGCAACGGAATAGGGGTGCTTCAGTTAATCAGAAGGTAGCCAGAAAACAGGTGGACTTTGCTTACCCTTCATCCTTATATCCTTCATCCCTCATCCTTGGACATCAGTCTTTCTGGTATGCAATCCTGTCGAATCAAATCTTGGTAGGTTTCTCTCTGCAAGATTAAGCTAGCTTCTCCCTGGTTGACTAAAACTGCTGCTGGGCGAGGAACCCGATTGTAGTTAGAAGCCATGCTGTAATTGTAGGCTCCTGTGTTCATAACGACGAGGATATCTTCTGGCTGAGTTTTTGGCAGGTGAGCTTGCTTGATTACAATGTCGCCAGATTCACAGTGCTTTCCGGCGATCGCCACCGTCTCCGTACAGTCTGCCGACATTCGGTTAGCAACAACTGCTCGGTACACCGACTGGTAGGTGATCGGTCGAGGATTGTCAGACATGCCGCCATCTACACTAACGTAAGTTCGCACACCTGGGATCACTTTTTGGCTACCAATTGTGTAAGCCGTGACACAGGCAGACCCAATCAGCGATCGCCCCGGTTCGGCAATCAGCTTCGGTAGAGGAACTTGTTGCGCCTCACAAGCCTTGACGACGCTTTCACAAATTACCCGCACCCATTCCTCAATACTGGGTGGATCGTCTGACTCGGTGTAACGAATTCCTAAGCCACCACCAATATCCAACTCTCTGATAGGCAGTCCATGTTGTGAGGCTTTGCTAAGCCATTGCACCATGACACCTGCTAAGTCCTGGTGGGGCTGTAGCTCAAAAATTTGAGAGCCGATGTGAGCATGAAGCCCAATGCATTCCAGTCCTTCCTGCTGACTAATAAACTGAAAGACTGAATCTAGCTGGTCAGGATCAAAGCCAAACTTGCTGTCCAGGTGCCCGGTGCGAATATATTCGTGGGTGTGGCATTCAATTCCTGGAGTAAGGCGGAGCATGATCGGCAGAGGATTTTTGCCGTGCGTCAACTCTGCCAGTGTTTGTAGCTCAAACCAGTTGTCCACCACAATCGTGCAGCCCGAAGCGATCGCTAACTGCAATTCTTCTAACGATTTATTGTTGCCGTGTAGATAAAGTAGTTCGGGATCAACGCCAGCCTGTAGCGCTGTGTAGAGTTCGCCCCCAGAAACGACGTCGATGCCTAGCCCTTCACTCGCGGCGATCGCACAAACTGCTAAACAGTTCCAGGCTTTTGAGGCGTAAATCACCAGCGACTCAGCCGGATAGTAGCGCTTGAAGGCATCGCGGTACTGACGGCAAGCCGTTCGCAACGTCTGCTCATCCAAAACGTAGAGTGGTGAACCAAATTGCCGAACTAGTGCAGGCACATCGCAGCCACCAATCTGCAAATGGTCTTGCGAATTAACTTGAGCAGTCAGCGGCAGCAAATACTGATTGGGCGAAGGCTGAGCAGTCGTGGGATGTGGTAAATACTGGCAACCAGAATTTGTCCCCACAGCGGGAGTCGATACCATTGCGTTTGCGATGTCCTTAAGAAAATTAGTAATTATTGCGTTCTATTACCTAGTGTACAATTGAGGGCTGTGCATCCTTAAGTCATTCCTTCAAGGTTTGTTTGAAATTCCTCAAAATAGCGTCTCTAACTTCAGACCAACTCGCCGCTGCCGTAGAGCTAGATCAGCTTGCTCTAGGAGGTCTGTGGACACTAGATGGTTATAAGCGAGAACTTGACAGCCCCAATAGTGATTTACTAGTACTAGAAAATTTGGGGGAAGAGGGGTTAGGGGCTAAAGGCGGGGGGCGGGGGCAAGAAGAGTCGGAAGCACAGGAGCAAAGATTGGAGACGGAAGACTGGAATAGTCAACCTACTTCTCCTGAACCTTCCACACTTCCTCTCTTAGGAATCGCCTGCCTTTGGGCAATTCTAGAAGAAGCGCATATTACTATCCTTGCAGTTCATCCTGACTATCAGCGACAGGGGCTAGGGCAAATTTTACTCTGGGCACTGCTGCAGTCGGCTTGGAAACGGGGTTTAGAATGGGCAACTTTAGAAGTGCGGGTTTCTAATCGAGCGGCGATCGCCCTCTATCAAAAATTTGGCTTCAGCGAGGTGGGAAGACGACGACGCTACTATCAAGACACTGGGGAAGATGCCCTGATCCTCTGGCACAATGGCTTACAGCGTCCTGAGTTTCAGCAAACTCTAAAGATTTGGCAAAGTCAGATCTTGGATCGCTTATGCCAGTCCGGATGGAGTTTGCCCGTAACTGATGAAAGTTTATATCCAACCCGAAAGATCCCTTGACTTGGGAACACCTTCATGATGTGATTTCTTTTCGGGAAGTAAAATCGACATTCTCTAGGCAAAAATTCCTAGCTAATTAATCTGCTGAAGCTTTGATAACTACTACTATGGGCTGGTTGTTGTACAGGTGGCAACCAGTCCGTTTCCCTATGCTAGAATCAGCAGTACCGGCACGCAGCAGGTGATGGAAAAACGCCATGTTTGAACGCTTCACAGAAAAAGCCATTAAGGTGATTATGCTTGCCCAGGAAGAAGCACGTCGCCTGGGACATAACTTCGTGGGTACAGAGCAGATCCTCCTGGGTCTGATTGGAGAAGGGACCGGCGTCGCCGCCAAAGTGCTGAAATCAATGGGCGTCAATCTCAAAGACGCTCGGATTGAAGTCGAAAAAATCATCGGCCGAGGCTCTGGCTTCGTCGCCGTTGAAATCCCATTCACACCACGAGCCAAGCGCGTCCTAGAACTGTCGCTTGAAGAGGCTCGTCAACTGGGGCATAACTACATTGGGACTGAACACTTACTCTTGGGTTTAATCCGAGAGGGGGAAGGAGTCGCCGCACGGGTTCTGGAGAACTTGGGAGTTGACCTTTCCAAAGTTCGAACCCAAGTCATTCGGATGCTAGGAGAAACCGCAGAGGTTTCTGCTGGTGGCAGTCAAGGTCGTACCAAAACTCCAACCCTGGACGAATTTGGGGCTAACCTGACCCAGATGGCCGCTGAGGGCAAGCTTGACCCCGTTGTTGGTCGTCAAAAAGAAATTGAGCGAGTTATTCAAATTCTAGGTCGCCGTACAAAGAACAACCCTGTTCTAATCGGTGAACCTGGAGTAGGTAAAACCGCGATCGCTGAAGGTTTGGCTCAGCGCATTTCTAACAACGATGTCCCTGACATCCTAGAAGAAAAGCGCGTTGTCACTTTAGATATTGGTCTGCTGGTGGCAGGCACCAAATATCGAGGTGAATTTGAAGAGCGCCTGAAGAAGATTATGGATGAGATTCGTCAAGCTGGGAACGTCATCCTGGTAATTGACGAAGTTCATACCCTAATCGGTGCAGGTGCCGCAGAAGGGGCGATCGATGCTGCTAACATCCTCAAGCCAGCCTTGGCGCGGGGTGAACTTCAGTGCATCGGTGCAACGACGCTGGATGAATATCGCAAGCACATCGAGCGAGATGCCGCTCTAGAGCGCCGCTTCCAGCCTGTCATGGTAGGTGAACCCACCGTACCTGAGACAATCGAGATCCTACACGGTTTACGAGAGCGTTATGAGCAGCATCACAAGCTGAAAATCTCTGATGCCGCCCTCGAAGCAGCCGCTAAGCTCTCCGACCGCTATATTTCAGACCGCTACCTACCTGACAAAGCAATTGACCTGGTTGATGAAGCAGGTTCTCGCGTTCGCTTGATCAATTCTCAGCTTCCTCCTGCCGCTAAGGAGCTAGATAAGGAACTGCGTCAAGTCCTTAAGGATAAAGACGATGCGGTTCGTTCTCAAGACTTCGATCGGGCTGGAGAGCTGCGCGATCGCGAAATGGAGATCAAGGCTGAGATTCGGGCGATCGCTCAGAGCAAGAAAACCACAGAATCCGCAGACGGTGAAGACACTTCCCCGATTGTGGACGAAGAGGATATTGCTCAAATCGTTGCTTCTTGGACAGGTGTTCCGGTTAATAAGCTGACCGAATCCGAGTCTGAGAAACTACTGCACATGGAAGACACCCTGCACCAGCGCCTTGTTGGTCAGGAAGAAGCCGTTAGAGCGATTTCTCGTGCGATTCGCCGCGCCCGTGTTGGATTGAAGAACCCCAACCGACCCATCGCTAGCTTTATCTTCTCCGGACCAACCGGGGTAGGTAAGACAGAGCTTGCTAAGTCTCTGGCTTCTTACTTCTTTGGTTCTGAAGAAGCAATGATCCGCCTTGACATGTCCGAGTTTATGGAGCGCCATACAGTTTCTAAACTGATTGGTTCGCCTCCCGGTTATGTCGGTTACAACGAAGGGGGTCAGCTTACTGAAGCAGTGCGTCGTCGTCCATACACTGTTGTGTTGTTCGATGAGATTGAGAAAGCGCACCCAGATGTGTTCAACATGTTGCTGCAAATCCTGGAGGACGGTCGCTTGACCGACGCCAAAGGACGCACAGTGGACTTCAAGAACACGCTGTTGATCATGACATCTAACATCGGTTCTAAGGTGATTGAGAAGGGTGGAAACAGTTTGGGCTTCGAGGTTTCCTCGGAAAATCAAGCAGATGCCCAGTACACTCGAATCCGCTCTCTGGTAAACGAAGAACTGAAGCAGTACTTCCGCCCAGAGTTCCTCAACCGTCTCGACGAGATCATTGTCTTCCGTCAACTCTCGAAGGACGAAGTCAAGGAAATCTCCGACATTCTGTTGAACGAAGTCTTTGGTCGCCTGAGAGAACAGGGAATTATCCTGGAAGTCACAGAGCGCTTCAAAGATCGTCTGGTGGAAGAAGGTTACAATCCTTCTTACGGTGCAAGACCTCTGCGCCGAGCGATTATGCGCCTCTTGGAAGATAGTCTGGCTGAGGAAATCCTCTCTGGACGCGTCAAAGAAGGGGATACCGCTATCGTTGACGTAAACGATGACGGGCAGGTGCAGGTACTTCAAGGTGAGAAGCGAGAGTTGTTACCTCAAGCTGTTGACTAGTCACGACAGTAAAGTTTGAAAACCTATTATGGGTTTATAGCGGTGTGGGCTGTGCCTACACCGCTTTTATATTTGGGCGATCGCTCTGATTAGTTGGGCTAAGACAGAATAAGAACGGCTACGGTTGCTCACCCTAAATCGAACTGATGTTAAGTAAAAGAATTGCTGTCCCCAATTAACCTTAAAATTATTGCATTCAATCTTTGATTGACGTTGTCCTTATCCCTGAACAGGAGGAAGCCATGACTGATCGCCCTATTATCCTTGGTATTGTTGGCGACAGCGCGGCTGGTAAAACGACTCTGACGAAAGGTATTGCTCAAGTCTTAGGAGAAGAAGACGTTACGGTGATTTGCACCGATGACTATCATCGTTACGATCGCCAGCAGAGAGCCGAAATGGGAATTTCAGCCCTGCATCCAGACTGCAACTATCTCGATATTATTCAACAACACTTAGTGCTTCTTCGCGCTGGGCAGCCAATTCTAAAGCCGATTTATAACCATAAGACGGGTACTTTTGACCCGCCTGTTTACATCAAACCCAGCAAATATGTAATTGTTGAGGGTTTGCTGGGTTACTCAACTCGTGGAATGCGAGACAGCTATGATGTCAAAGTTTATCTAGCACCGCCAGAACCATTGCGAGCAACCTGGAAAATTAAGCGAGATACCGCCAAGCGGGGTTATAACAGCGAGCAGGTTTTGGAGCAATTACAAAAGCGGGAACCTGATTCAGAAGCGTTTATTCGACCTCAGCGCCAGTGGGCAGATGTGATAGTCACCTTTTATCCTTCTAGCGAAGAATCGCAGGACGATCTGCTGCTGAATGTGCACTTGGTGTTGCGACCTACGATTCCGCACCCTGATTTGGTTCACGTTCTCAAGCCGGATGGCAATCATTTGGGTTCAGCCATTCGGTTGGAGCTAGATCGAGATATGGGTAAGCCTGTAGACGTTTTAGGAATCGATGGTCACGCGACTGTGGAACAGGTTAGGGAGCTAGAACGAATTCTCTGTAATGAGGTTCCTTACCTGGGGCAGTTTTGTAGCTTGAATGGAAATCAAGCTATTGGTAAAGTCGTTGGCACGACGGGTGAGATTTTGCAAAGTCATCCGCTGGCCCTAACGCAGCTTTTAATTACCTATCACATGCTCAAAGCTGCCAAACTGTAGGAACGACTTTAGGATTGAAGTAAAAATTGCTCAATTGTTATGAGTTCAATTCATCGGTTTTTAGTGGGTGCAGCTGGAGTTACTTTAGGATGCATTGTTTCAAGCTGTACGACAGTTGCAACGACCCAATATGAGGCAACCGCTTTAACGACTTATACTTGGCGAGTTGAGTATACGACTGATCCAAGCGATCGCCGCCGCACTCGCACCGAGGAATTTGCCTCGACCTCACTGCTCAATCAAAATGGTGAACAGCCTGATGGTGCGGTGACTGGTCCAGATGATCAGGGACTATGGTGGGCGGAGTTGCCGCCGCGCCCAACGGCAGAGGAGCTGGAGGGCAGAAAGCGATCGCTGGAACAAATCGGCACTCCAGAACTGCTCAAAACCGTGGAATACTCATTGACCTACACGACTGACGGACAAACTCGAACATTGCCAACCGATCACTCTGTTTATCGTAAAGCAGTTAGAGCTCGTCAGGATGGACACTCTCTGGAAGTACTGCTAGGTGTAGGGGATGCAACCGTTGAAGATGTAAATCCTCAATAAGAAAGCTCGTTACATTTCTGCTTGGGTAAACCACAAATCCCTGTAGGGGCAGTTCGCGAACTGCCCCTACAGGGATTTGTGGTTTACTATAAAGGACTTAACGCTTAACCGGGATACCCTGGTCTAGGCGAGCTTCCTCGTGGGTGGTGGGGAGGCGATCGCCATTTTGAGCATTAAACCAGTGAATTGACTCTAATGGTAATGCCAAGGTAAGGTCTTCGTTATTCCAACGCTGATCTGCTGAAAGCAGTGCCCGAACGGTGACATTTTCTGCGCCTTTTACCCGAACGCTAAGCAGGTAGCTCATACCCAGGTTTTCAACCAGGAAGACTTGACCCTGGATTGTTTGCCGCTCATCGGGTCGAGCTAGACGAACGTGTTCAGGACGAATGCCCAACACAATTTCGGGTGGCGGTGCGAATCCACCTGGAATCGGGATCCTGTAATCACCTAGAATCGCGTTATTGCTCTGACACTTAAGCGTCAACAGGTTCATTTGTGGGCTGCCAATAAATCCAGCTACAAACTGGTTTGCAGGTTTGTTGTAAATTTCGTGCGGCGCGTCTAGCTGCTGCAAATAACCATTGTTGAGGACGGCCACTTTTGTAGAAAGGGTCATCGCTTCGGTTTGGTCGTGGGTCACATAAACCACAGGTGTGCTTTGAGCATCAAAGATTTGCTTTAATTCTGCCCGCACCTGTTCTCGCAGCAACGCATCCAGGTTACTCAGCGGTTCATCTAACAAAAATACATCGGGGCGACGCACTAGCGCCCGAGCTAAGGCAACCCGCTGCCGTTGTCCGCCTGATAGTTTGGCGGGTTTACGATCCATCAGTTCTTCTAAACCCAAGATATGCCCTGTTTCGGCAACTCGGTGCCGGATTTCATTGGAAGGAACTTTTTGCAACTTTAAACCTGAAGCAATGTTGTCATGCACGGTCATGTGCGGATAGAGCGCGTAGCTCTGAAACACCATTGCAATGTTGCGATCGCCCGGTGCTTTTGCGTTGACATTGCGATCGCCAATTCGCACTTCGCCCTTGGTTGGCTGCTCCAATCCAGCAATCATTCGTAGCGTAGTAGACTTCCCGCATCCTGAAGGCCCCACAAATGTGAGAAACTCTCCATCTTCTACTGCCAAGCTCAAATCCTTCACAGGAACAATCTTCGGGCTGTAGGTCTTGTTTAAATGTCTTAATTCAAGTTTAGCCATGACTTTTAAATAGAGATAGCAGTTGACAATGTCGAAAGGTTTTTCCTATCCTTTCACCGCACCAGATGTTAAACCTTGAACAATCTTGCGCTGGAAGAACAGCACCAAAAGGATCAGCGGCAGCGTGCCCACAATTGTTGCAGCCGCTAGAGGACCAAACGGAACATCAAATAACGTGGTGCCACCCAACTGAGCTGCTGCAACAGGAATCGTTTTCAGGTTCTCACGGGTCATGAAAGTGAGTGCAAAAATGTACTCGTTCCAGGCAAAGATGAAAGCCAGAATTCCTGTTGTCACCAATGCGGGGAGCGTCATGGGTAGAACAATTTGAGTCAACATCTGCACTGTGTTGTATCCATCCACCTTGGCAGAATCTTCCAGATCGCGAGGCAACTGTTGGAAGAAACTTCGCATCACCAGAATGGTTAAAGGTAAGTTGATCGCCGTGTAGGGAATGATCAGCGCTAAATAATTGTTGGCAAGTCCCGTTACTCGAACAATTTCCAGCAATCCTAAAAACAGCAAAATGTAAGGAAACAGTGTGACGATTAACACGGCTGCTAGAATGAATTGCTCTCCTGGTAGCCGCAGTCGTGCCAGTGCGTAAGCCGCAGGCGACCCGATCGCCAAACACAACAGGGTAGATGTGATTGCCACAAACGCACTGTTGAAAATGTAAGCGCCAAACCGTTCCCGTGTGAACAGCTCAATGTAATGTTGCAAAGTGTACTGATTGGGAGCCGGAAAGTAGACTACAGGCAATTCTGTAATCGCATCATTGGTTTTGATTGAGGTTAACCATTGCCACAGCACGGGCCCTAAGCTAAACAGGACAACGGCAATGATGGCAACCCAAAGCAACACTTTTTTTAGCGGAAAACTCTGTGCTCCAGGTGTAGCATGACCCGCAGGTGGAGTTTGGCGAGGAGTATCATGGGCTGTAGTGGTCATGGTTTACTGAACTCCTGTTGCGTTACGAACTTTAGATAAGAAGAAAGTAGACAACGCTACTACAGCAACTAACACCAGGAATGTGATAACTACTAGTGCTGCCCCATAGCCAAAGTCTAGATAGTTCATCACCGTTGCGTAGATGTAGAGAGAAACCATCTCCGTTGCGCCACCAGGACCGCCACCCGTCATGACCTGAGGCAAGTCGAAAATACCAAAGGCTTGAGCAAAGCGGAATAAGCTAGCAATCAAAATTTGCGGCATCAGCAGCGGCAGCGTGATTTGGCGGAAGCTTTGCCAGGGCGTTGCACCGTCAATTGAATGAGCCTCATACAGGTCTTGAGAGATCGACTGCAAGCCTGCCAACAGCAAAATGCTGACAAAAGAAGTGGTTTTCCAAACGTCTGCCGCAATTACGCAGATCATTGCCCAGGTGGGATTTCCTAGCCAGTTCACGGGATTTTCCAGAATGTGGAACCAATTCACCAGCATGTCATTCCACACGCCATATTGGTCATTGAAAATCCAGCGCCATGCCAAGGCGATGATGGCAGTGGGTAGGGCCCAAGGCAAGATGGCGATCGTTCTGACGATGCCTCTGCCACGAAAGGCTTGATCCAGAATCAGGGCAAATGCCATGCCTAAAATCAGTTCCAAAATGAGGGAGACAACCGTGAAAATGGTTGAATTCCAAATACTGAGCCAAAACCGCCCATCCAAAGCCATTCGTACATAATTATCAACACCTGAAAAAACAGGTTCTAAGCCCGTACCCAAGTTTTCGGTGAAGAAGCTGAGTACGAAGGCTCGACCAATTGGATAGGCGTAAATCGCTAGCAGAATGAGAGCGGCTGGTGCAAGCAGCAACCAGCCGGTGCGTTGCTCTCTGGCGCGAATTGGGTCCGTTGTTGTGGTCATTCGATCGCCTCCCTATGCGTTGTTGTTATATCTGCCGAGCAATCGGCGGGTTTCACCTGCTGCCCGTTCCATTGCCCGTTCTGGAGAGATTTGTCCAGAAATCGCCGAACTCAGGTAGCGCTGAAGAATATCGGATACCTGCGTATACTGTGGCACGGGTGGACGCAACACAGCCTGCTCCGCAATCTCTAACAACTGTGGATAGTGACCATATCGACCTACAATTTCAGGATCGGTGAACAGATTGACGCGGCTAGGCACATAGCCATACTCCATCACAAACAGTTTTTGGGCTTCCTCACTGGTCATGAACTCGACCACTCTCCAGGCTTCCTCAGGGTGGGGAGAACTGGCGGAAATGCCAAATCCCCATCCGCCTAAGCAGGCACCGCCTTCGCCTTCAGCACTGGAAACCATTGGCTTGATGCCCACGTTTCCATTAATAGGAGAACCTTCCTGGTTGACTTCAGGGAAAGCATAGGGCCAATTTCGCATAAAAGCGGAATTGCCGTTTTGGAATACTCGCAGTGTTTCAACCTCTTGATAGTTAGTCACGCCAGGGGGTGAAACATGCTCGGTCACGGTGTTACGCAAAAACTCAGCGGCGGCGATCGCCTCAGGTTGGTCAAGACCCACTTCTTGCGTTTCAGGATTAACCCAAAAGCCGCCAAACCCGGCTAGCACTTCGACAAAGTCTGCCGATAGTCCTTCGTATTGCGCGCCTTGCCAGACATAGCCCCAATCTATATCGCCTTGTTTTAGCTGTTGGGAAACTTCAATCAACTCCTCAAAGGTGTCTGGTGGCTCCAAACCTGCTTCTTCTAGTAAGTCAGTGCGGTAGTAAAGTACGCCAACGTCGGAGCGCATTGGCACCCGATATAGCTCACCTTCGTAGCGGCTACCTTCAATATCGGCCGGGAGGAAAGCCGATAACTCTTCTTCAGAGATCCGGTCGGAAAGTGGAAGCAGCCAGTTTGCAGCCGCAAATTTAGGAATCCAGGTAATGTCAGCTAGCACCAAATCATAGGGCGAGTCGCCCAACAAAAATGATGAGGTGTACAGTCCTTCAACTGCATCAGAGGCGTTGGGAGCGGGAGCAATTTGAATCCGAATGTTTGGGTTTTCTGATTCAAACTGCTCAACTAGTGGCTGAAACTGTTCTGCTTCCAGGGCACTCACTAAAAAACTAATGGTAACGGGCTGCTGGCTTAACACCACAACCCCATAAAAAATCACCCCTAAAAAAGCGGCGATCGCTATCCCCCACAGGCGCAGACGGCGGGATGACAGCGTTTGCAGAAGGTGTGTTTGCAGAAAGTGTTTGAGTCTGCGAATCTGCTGATTAACATTCATATCTGTTAAGGTAATTCATAAATTGTCGGAAATTGTCGGGCGAAGATGACAAGCGAAGATAGTGAGGTCAGCGAGTTGATCAAACTTCCAGCTTCGAGGCAACAAGTCAGACAAAAGGTTGCTTATTTTGAGCAAACGAAATAGATAAAGAAACGGTAACTTTGACGCGAGCGCACTTCACTCGATCTAAAACGCGGTCTACTAATAGAAATTGGGGCTGCCTGCGCTGCAAGCTTCCCACCGCTTTTAATCTTTGCTTTTTGGAGCAATTTTTTGTCTGTTTCTTGTGTAACACTTTAACTGGTGTGACACCCCTGTCCGTCGATATATTTTTAATCCAATCGTTTAGAAAAGTTAACATTATTGAATAAATTTAGTAGTTAATAATTCAATCTATTGCTTGACAAATGTACCTCTATTTAATGAATAGAAATGAGGTGTTTATATCTGTTTAATGCAGGCGATCGCATTCTGGTACTTGATCACGCCTAAAATGTATCTGTTACTATCCTTACAAGCGCCCCTCTTCTAGAGAAGATGGTGTTTTCCAAGTTTGTACGCATTGATCAAAGGGCTATGAGAAAGGAAAGTAGTTTGCAGAGTTTATCTTCTCTTGATGTGGACGAAGAACTCCTGGAAGTGCTTCTACTTTATTTAGATAAGTTAATTGTGATGGGTGTTGATTTAAACTATCTTCCGTTACAACAAGCGATCGAAGGACATGTAAATCATTTAGAAACAGCATGTAGAGCTCTAATTGGGTATGCAGGGTGGTTAGCCCATTGCGGCGATCGCTTTAATAGTGAAATCCATGCTACTAAATGCTTCATTAAAGCGTTGGTTGAACGCTGGGAGCCTCACCCTACATGGGAAGATTATGCAGATCTTGTTGCACAATCAAGATACGTTAGTCCTTATGAGCGCGCACGCATATTAATTTATGAGCTTAATTGCAAGGATTCTGTAAGAACTTGGAAGTCTGAAATCCTGGAGCATCTTTCAGACAAGGAGATTGAAGAGTTAATTCCCAATCTTCAAAATGAACTTAACGCTCTCTAGCATTGAACGTGGGATGGGCAAAGCTAGTCCATTAGCCCATACTCCTCCCGAATCAAGCAGATGGACATAAGTGATTAAATGGGGACGAGCGATTGCTCTTTGCTCGTCTACGTTCCTACAAATGCTGCTTTAAGTTTCTTGCAGATGTTTACCAGGGCAAAGTTTAGGTCGGGTGGAGAGAGGCTATCCAAAGGTTTCTGAGGAGGATGAGCTGACTGATATTTTGCAATCTCGGTTTCCTCATAGGAACTGTAGCTGATCGGTATCCAAAATACGGTCAATCCTTCTTGCTCAGCCGCATTCAAAAGTGGGGGCAATTCCTGATCTGCAATGAAATCGGATGCCAAAAAGTCAGGGCTAACTAGCAGGACTGCAACCTTTGCTGCCGATAAAGCTGTCTCGATGTCTTTTCGCCATTCTGCACCGGGTTGAATGCGGGTATCGTCCCACACGTCTAGCGTTTGGTTGCGAATCATCGGCTTGAGGTGAGTTTGAAGCTGTTTTAGCCAGTTCTGATCTTGATGGCTATAGCTGACAAAAACCTGGTTGCGGCTAGCTTCCGTCATAGATGTTTGCCTCGATTGACGATTGAGTGACTTCTCGCGCGCTTGCTCCAGTTCTTGCTGGAGAGATTCTGCTGGCGTGGGCGGACGGTCTGGTCTGAGGAGATGCTTTTGCTCTGTTTCAATTTCTTGGGACAAAACATCATCAATTAGTCTGCGAACATCTACCATTTGCCGACTTTTTTGACATTGGATGAGGTATGCCTGGTCATCCAAAAACTCATGTAGCGTTTCTAGCGGGTAGGAATAGGGCGTTTGGCTGTTCTTACATTTCCTCTCACAGTTGCAGGGAACCAGGGTTTGATACTGCAAGCGTTCGTAAGACTGGTGAATCTTTGCGAGTTCGTAGGTGACGACTGCCAGCAGTTCTTTTTTGCGGCTTCCGGTGACGCGAATTCTGATTTCTCGCTGGTTGTAATGCTCAATCACTTCGGCGCGAGTCTGGTCTTTGTGTAGAACCACGCCGTTTTTCCAGACTAGCTGCTGCTCAATCCAGGGATGCATTTCCACAATCAGGCGGGTGAGGATGCCTTTGGGCATGAACTCATATTCATAGCGCAGGCTCAGGTTATCGGTCTCATCCCAGTCATAGTCGGGCTGGTTGACGGAGAGCAGGTTGGGCGCGATGTAGGTGTGGGGACGACCCGGAATTTCGTAGCAAAGCTTGAACCGCATCATCAGGTGCAGCAACTCATCTCGCATATCGGCGTACTCAGCATTGCTCCAGATGTCGGCAAGCTCATCCTGGGTGAAATAGCCGAGGTTGTTTATAACAGTTTCATTATCCAGCACTTTATAGACGGCAGCAGTGCCCCACTCTGGCTTGAGGATGACAGTCTTTTTGAGCAGTGGATCGGTGTGAAAATGTAGACAAACGCCGATGTCGTGAAGATAGCGAATTAGCGATAGCATCTCTTGCTGATCGGTTAAGCCGTCGAGTCGACATAGCCGGTAGTATTCATCGAGGCTGATGTAGTTGTTGCGAGTATAGCTTTCTAGAACAGATCGAACTTTCGCCCATACTTTAGGTAAGCGAGTACCCATATGAGGCAGTCTGCTGATATAAAGCTGAATTGCATCTTTGATTTCTTGCAAGCCTCGGTTGTCAGCAAGGTTTGTAGCCAAGGTTTCTTTAAGGTTGTTAAATTCTCCTCGGAATTGGCGATCATTGATTTCGCACCGGCGGTTCTGTTTCTCATTCTTGATGATCAAAATGGGGCTGTTGTTGCTCAACAGTTCCACTACGCTGAGCCAGTAATAAAAATCGGTATTTTCCTTGCGTGTATCGGCAACTAGAAGATAGAGGGAACGCTCAGTGAGAAAAAACTGGTGAGTTTGATGATAGATTTCCTGTCCACCAAAGTCCCAAATATTGACGCGAAAATGTTGACCGTTCGGCAGTTCAAACTGCCAACGAATCACATCAATACCTTGGGTGGTGTTTTCGTCTTGTAGTTCGTGAGCTTCGTCGGCAATTTTTTTTGCTAAAGACGTTTTGCCTACTCCTCCCTCCCCTAAAATCAAGAGCTTTGCTTCATAGATCAACTCAGTTTCTTCTGGCTTTTGGACTTGAAAGTAGAACCTTAAAATGTCAATAGATTTAGTTTGTTCGTAAGCTTCAGCTTCGTCGGCAATCCTTCTTTCTAAAGACGTTTTGCCCACTCCTCCCTCCCCTAAAATCAAGAACTTCACCCTGCAGAGCGCTTCAGTTTCGTCTGAGTCTTGGACATGAAAGTAGGACTTTAAAGTATTGGTAGGTTTGCCCAGACTGTTCCGGGAACTCCCCAGAATTTCGGGAGGAATGGGAAGCGGATTGCCCTGCAACTCTAGTCGTGTAAGTTGAGGGATTTGCTTGATCTCTACAGGTAGGCTACTCAATTGATTGTTGCTGAGGTTGAGCGACCGCAAATTGATGAGCTGAACAATCTCAGCAGGTAGACTAGTCAGTTGGTTTTCGCGGAGGTCAAGTGATTGCAGATTGATGAGTTGAACAATCTCAGCAGGTAGACTAGTCAGTTGATTGAACCCGAGGTGGAGCGATCGCAAACTGGCAAGTTGAACGATCTCAACAGGCAGGTTGATTAGTTGATTACCGGTGAGGTCGAGTGATTGCAGATTGATGAGTTTCCCAATTTCAGCAGGTAGGCTGCTCAGTTGATTGAAGATGAGGTCAAGCGATCGCAGACTAGTGAGTTGACCGAATTGAGCAGGTAGACTGCTCAATTCGGTGCCGGTGAGGTGGAGCGATCGCAAACTGGCAAGTTGAACGATCTCAACAGGCAAATTGATTAGTTGATTACCGGTGAGGTCAAGTGATTGCAGATTGATGAGTTTCCCAATTTCAGCAGGTAGGCTGCTCAGTTGATTATCGCTAAGGCTGAGCGATCGCAAGTTTGTCAGTTGAGTAATTTCAGCAGGCAGGCTGCTCAATTGATTTTCGTCGAGCTTGAGCGATCGCAGACTGGTGAGTTGACCGATTTCAGCAGGCAGGTTGCTTAGTTGATTAGCAGAAGCCCAAAGTTTTTTGAGATTGATAAGCTGTCCGATTTCTGGCGGCAAAGCTTTCAAATTGTTGCCAATGTACTCGCCACGTCTTTCCTCATGGTTGTAGTACCACTTACCGAGAATCAGGTGTTTAAGCTGAGTTAGCTTACCGATTTCAGGTGGTAAAGCTGTTAATCCCTCTCCAGCGAGGTCAAGCGTTCTCCTCCCATCTCTTGCTGCCTGTTCGATTACTTGCAGCAGTTCTTCCTGAGTCATCGGTAATCACTAAATCATTACCCAATACTGTAGCCACAAATCTGTCTATCACTGCTGACTTTCCCTGACCTTTTCATACCGACAAATCTCAGCGGCAACCTTAACTTAAACATATAGCGCAGGGAAATCACGCCAAAGATTACACCTGCGCCAGGCATTACATCATTTGTATATCTCTTCAAGAACTCCCAAGGAGAATAATCTCATGCTGTTTTCTCATCATTTCAGCCTGTTTCAAGCTATTCTTGACCAAGGTTTCGAGGCAGGTCCGATCGCAGCCAGTGAAGAAGTTTTGGGCGATCGCCTCACCTATCGCGGTATTTCCTATCGCCGTCCTACAACATCTGAAAACGTATCATTTGCTGCCAATGGAACCTATCGCGGAGGCACTTGGCATTCTCAACCCCAATCCTGGGTTCCAGACGCAACGGTGGTTTTACGTTATCGCGGCTGTTGCTATCTTAAGCAGTCCTAATCGGGGTTGCTTGTTGGAGTGCGATCGCTAGATACAGATCTATAAGGTATTTGAAAAGTGGCGCACGTCTCCTGTAAGGGCTTAGCATTCGGGCGAGGATTTTGGGTCTATTGCGGGATCTATCTGCCGAATGCTAAGCCCCTACGCTGTTTAGGCAAAAACTAGATTTCTCAAATCTCCTGGCTGAGCTAAGCCATCGCTCAAAGCGATCGCCCCTCCCAAAACCTGATTTCAAACTCTTAAACCTGATTTCAAACTCGCAAAACCTTGTTTTGAATTTAAAAATCAGGTTTTAAACTCTTAAACCTTGTTTTTAACTTACAAAACCTGATTTCAAACTCACAAAACCTTGTTTTGAATTTAAAGATCAGGTTTTAAACTCTTAAACCTGTTTTTGTTTACAATTTCCAGCAAAAATACGGGCGTGAAGGGCGATCGCCAATTTTGTTGCTCTCGAAAGTTCTGTGGCTTTACTGAACCTGGTACTTTTGCGAATTGCGTATTTTGATGGGGTCAATTCAACCGATGTCAAGTGATTTCAGGTTGCTCTACTCACTGTTAAAGGATTGTGTAATGCCGCAAAAGAGAAGAAACTCGTTAGCACAGACCAAAGCAGAACGCCGGATTGAGGGAATGGAAACAATTAGCCCCACCCTTAACTTTGAGAATGGATTTTCTCTTGTCATCTACAACGAAAGGTTGCAGGACGTGAAAGAAAAGCTAGCTGCCCATAACCAGGCGCGATCGCTGGTGGATAAAACTCAAAATGACTTGCTCGAAGCAGAGCGGGCATTAAACGATTACTCTGAACACATGCTGTTGAATGTTGCCTCTCGATATGGCAAAAATAGCAATGAGTATGAAATGGCAGGCGGAACGCGCAAATCAGATCGTCGGCGATCGCGTACTGCTGTCAGCAAAACTATTGCCCCAGCATCTTGACGAGGAGACATCATCCCAGATATGCTCTCACGTTAAGGTTGTTTTTATCGCATAAGACAACCGCACGCTACCCAAAAATCTAGCGTCGCTCAAAGCTGTTACCAGCAGCAATGAGCGACTGACCCCCAAACTGGTAGAAGCAGTCTGGCGGCTAACGGTGAATTTTAACACTCCTTAGCCACCCCGACTTGTCGTGTCAGAAAAAGTGCGGGGTGGCTAGGTTTTTGGGGTTTCCTCAAAAAACCTAAGGAGTCACAACTCATGTCTCACTGTTTTTTAGAATCTCCCAGCGCACCACCCGTTGAGAGAGAAATTGCCGCTCTCCAAAGTCCAGATCGTGAACGGTTACGAATTTTAGTGATCGGCTCTCGCGATGGTGTAATTGAAACGATTCACGACCTGTATCGACGCGGTTTTGCCGAAGTAAGTGCCTGGAGTCCGCTTTTGCCTGCGCCCAGTTCGGGTGAAGTGATGAGTATCTTGACTCGCGATCGCAGACGAGAAGGATAAGGAAACTAAAAAGGGAAAAGCGATCGCTCTTGAGGAGAGGGAGCGATCGCCCTCTATTGTCCTGCCGCAAAAATCTGATCAACCGTTAGTTTCAGGGTGGGAAAGGTGGGTGAACTGAGGCGATCGCCTGCTCGAAATTGCTGCAACTCATATTCCCCATCCACCCATTGACAAACCGTAATCGTTGGGTGTTTGGGATTGCCCATGAAACGTCGCCCACCCAATGCGTCGTAATCCACAATCCAATATTCCTGGATACCTAATGCTTCATACTCCCCAAGCTTCAAAAAGTAATCATCTCGCCAATTGGTTGAAACGACTTCCACAATGACTTTGATCGATTTGCCCAGCGTGATGATAGAACCACTTTCCCATAGAGGTTCATCTATCAGCGCAGATTCATCTAAAACAATGACATCCGGTTTATATCCAGAATTACCATCTACCGAACGGACAATGCATTCTTTAGGGATGAAATAGGGCAAGTTTGCCTGACGAATTGCAGCGCCTACCTCATAAGCTAAATTACCCGCTACTTTTGAATGTTTGCCCGTTGGTTTTGGCATCTCTACAACAGTTCCACGATGCAACTCGTAGCGGCATTCAGAAGTTTCAGGTAGCCACTCGACAAATTCATCAAATGTGATTGGCTGCTGCAATACCTGGATCATGAACTTACCTCATTGCCTTTGCTCAATCCTTCCTATAATCCTTACTATGGATTCTAGCTGTGGATTCTAGTCTCATATTATGGACATAAGAGCAATTTTTCGAGCTGCTACCGTTGAAAATGCTTCTTCCCCCTATAACACGATTCAGTTAAAGGTTTTTTACCCTGCCCAGATGTCGGGTAGCGAACAAGAGCAAAATTTTGGAGTTGTTCCTGCCGATTCTCAACAGGCTCCGTTTAAGGTCGTCATTCTTTTCAACGGAATTAACTGCGGACCTGAAGTATATCAATGGTTAGCCGTCAAGTTAGCAGAACGTGGACTTGTAGCGGTTACCTTCTCCTGGATTGCTGAAGATTTACCTGGAATGGTAGGGCTTACTCCAGGGGTTAACGTCAAGATGTTGACACCCAACATGTATGGCAAAGGGCCAACGGCTTCTGCTTTGCCCACACTACTGACTGCATTAGAGCGTTTACAAGCAGAAGGAGTGTTGGCTGGTTTACTCGACCTAGACCATATCGTTTTAGGTGGGCATTCTGCTGGAGGGAGGGTTGCGATTGAGAGTGCAGAGCCACAGTTTTTTCCACAAGTTGCGGCTGCTTTTGCTTACGGTGCTCACACGGCGGCAATTGTCCAACTCGGTTATGCACCCAGTACAATCCTTTCCTTGCCTGATGCCTTACCTCTCCTATTAATTGGAGGAACTTGTGATGGAGTGATTGCGAATAGTAGCGATCGCTATGGAGTCACTTGGGAACAGCCTACAACACCAGTTCAACGAACTTTCCAGGAGGCGATCGCAGGAGGCAGAAACGATAGTTACTTGCTGCTGTTGGAAGGAGCCAATCATTTTTCAATCGCTGATCCGTTTGATTTCACCACAGGTAGACCGTTTCTAGACTTGCCAGCAACCCAACCGGAAGCGCAACTGCGAGATTTAATGGCAGAAGCGATCGGTTTATTTATTGATGCTCATGTTCGTTCTCAAGCACCAGCCATTGAGACTCTCAAGCAACTGTTATCCAACAACTCTTTAGTTGCCTCCTTTGAATGCAAGTAGAAGTATTGCTTAAGAGATCTCTAAGAAAAAGTTTACCCTTGGGTAGGGGCAGGTTTTGCCGGAATCTTTGCAGTTGAGCGACAGCTTTAATGCTAAACCTGCCCTTACAGGTGTCCTGTTTAATGGAAATCCCATTCCTGAAGACAAGGGGGTAAAGCTCTTGTTCGCGTAGGAATTGCCCAATTAACGTCTCTCCAATTGGCACTGAGGAACTATCGCCATTGATTTGCCCGCAGATTTTGAGAGGCGAGTTGGGCTGTCTCATTCACTCGTTTCGCCCGGGTTTCAGGTCTTTTAGCCGAAGCAATCCATTCTAAAATGCCTCGTTTAACCGAGCGTGGGAATGCTTCAAAATTCTGTTTTGCCTCGCCATAGCTAGCCAAGGCTGTTTCTAAATCAGGCGGAATTTCTAGCGCCTCGATCGCATCCAGGGCATTCCAGGAACCATCTTGCTTGGCAGCTTCAACTTTTGCCAGTCCCGCAGGCATCATCATATTCTGTGCAATTAATCGCTCAACTCGTTCTTTGTTTAGCTTTGACCAGCCAGTACCAGGTTTTCGGGGAGCAAACCAGAGAAGCGATCGCTCCTCATCCAGCTTGTTGCCCTTATTGTCAATCCAGCCAAAGCACAATGCCTCTTCTACCGCTTCCTCATAGTCAAATCGCGGCTTTCCCGTTGCTTTTTTGTAGCTGATGAGCCAAATCCCTTTGTCACGTGTGTGATGTTGTTCTAACCAAGTACGCCATTCTGACCGTGTTTTAGGATGGGTCGAGTTAGCTGGCACTTCAGTCATGACGGTATAGTAAGCTACTGCTTCTTGCTGCTCATTTTAACGGGGATGAAAATTGCGTCGTTCAACACCCCTACAAAATTTGTACTTGAGTCACGAGTGCATTGAACAGCAAGTTTTAGCGTTTCTCTGAGCGTCTGCTGTTATTTGTATTCTCCTTTAATTTAAGCTGTTCCTTTGTTCCTTTGTTTACTCAGTTTTAACTCATTTGGTGTCCAAAACGTCTGTTAAAAAAAGAAATCTATCCAGTATGCAGAAACACAATTAACGTCCTAGTGCATTACATTTCTAGCTAAAAAAGGCTAAACAAGTAGGTCTAAATTGAGTCATGAGACGATTGGATTGTCAGAAGTGCTCTCCTTCAAAGTTAGGCTCTTAAAAGCTTTGGGATTGCTATAGCTATTGGTTAATAGGTAAATTATCAAAATCATTTCAGTCGGATTTATCCGCACGTTTAACGCGCAAGAATTGAGTAGATTAATGCATCAACTTACACTATGAATCATTGCGATAACATTTTTGAAGATTCTATTAACTCTGCTTTTATGCCTTGCAAAAACCTAATTGAGTATAAGATTATGTAATGCACGTATGATACGCAGATTTGGGTGCAACACAAGCAATGTAGGCAAGGGGTGTTTGGGTTTCAACTTGGCTCTCACAAAGCCCTACCAAATCGCTTATTTCCAGGCTATCATTTTCAAACAAAGTCAGACTGTAACAGTTGCACTACCAGTTGCAAGATTAGCAATTTTCTGTAGCAGAAATCACAATTCATCTACCTCCACAAACAGGGCTAGCAATTTACCGGGTTAAAGGATTGATCGCCGCTTTTTGGATGTGATTTCAGATTCTTGTCTGCACTTAGCAGGTCAAGCTTTTTTGTCAGCCGTGGCTTTCCTGAAATAAACAAATTTTCCCTCCCGTCTAAGCGGAGGTTTAGTGCTTTGAGACATACGATTTGGTTTCTCAAAAATTTGCAGCAGCTTCACTTTAGCGGTCAACTGGTACATGTAGAGCCAGCAGGTCAGCAGTGGACTTTTTATCTGTCTCAAGGCTCTATTGTGTATGCCACGGGCGGCACTCATCCGGTCAGGCGATGGCGCAGAAATTTGGCGATTCACTGTCCCTGGATTAGCGATCGCGATATTGCACCCGATGCAGAATTCGATCGCAGCAGTGCTGATCTGACGATTGGCTGGGAATATGCGCTGTTAAAGCTTTGGGTGACTCAACAAAAAATTACCCGCGAGCAGGCTGCACGAGTAATTCGAGACATTGTGATCGAGGTGCTGTTTGATGTGACTCAGGCAGTAGATTTGACTGACCAGGTTAATCAAGACCGTTCTTTGTCCACGTTTGCACACCTGGGTTTGGTTGATGTGGGAGGGGCGATCGCCCAGGTTGAGAGACTCCAGCGCACCTGGCAAGACGCGAAGCTCGGCGACTATTCGCCCAACAAAGCACCCGTGATCAAACAGCAGGAACAGTTGCGAAAACTCAGTTCAGCCCGCTTTTACGAAAATCTGGTCGAACTCCTGGACGGACAGCAAACCCTGCGCGACCTGTCAGTCAAGATGCAGCGAGACGTGGCGGCGATCGCGACCTCGCTGCTGCCCTTTGTCCAGATGGGATGGGTTGGGTTCATCAGCATCGCTGACCTGCCTACCCCTGTTTTGCAGAAACAGCCTCCCAAAGCACTAGCTCCAGCAATTCCTAAAAAACCTGTAGAAGAACCAGTAGCAAGTCCACTAATCGCTTGCATTGACGACAGCTTCTGGGTTTGCAACATGATGGAAAAAATTATTGCATCTGCTGGTTATCAGTTTGTGGGGGTCAACGATCCTTTAAGAGCCATTAGCATTTTGCTCTCTCGCAAGCCTGACCTGATTTTTCTAGATCTGGTCATGCCAACGGCGAATGGCTACGAAATCTGCGAAAAGTTGCGCAAAATTTCCTGTTTTCGAGACACCCCGATTGTGATCTTGACTGGGAATGACGGATTTGTGAGCCGTCTCCGCTCTAGCTCCGCTGGAGCGACTGACTTCCTCACTAAACCCTTAGAAGCTGAAGCAGTGCTGGGTGCAGTTCGTAAGCACTTAAATCAGGGTATAGCCAATAACCATGCACCCACCGACCGGGGCGCATCCAGGGAAAATCCAGTCAGTGGATCTGCATCTAGTGACCCCAATACAGCCCGCTTTTCTGTGGCTACTGACCACTGACACTAGACCACTGACACTAACAGTTCTGTGACTTATTTTGAGGTGAATGCAATGGGTACGGCGCTAGTTGTGGATGACTCGCTAACAGACATGCAGATTTTGATTCACTGTTTGCAGCAGGGCGGGGTAAATGTCTTAGTTGCTCAAAGTGGAGAAGAAGCCTTAGCAACAATTACCAAACAAAAACCTGATGTTGTGGTTTTAGACGTTGTGCTGCCAGGACGCAGCGGCTTTGAGGTTTGTCGAGAATTAAAAGAAAGAGCCGACACCAGCGATATTCCTGTGATTATTTGCTCGACCAAAGGCAGTGCAATGGATAAGTTTTGGGGCATGAAGCAGGGAGCTGCCGCCTACCTATCCAAACCTATTGATCAAGAAGAGTTTTTACGCACAGTCAAGCAACTGATCAAACCCTAATCGCAACTTACAGCAGTTTCCACTTCGATCAACCACAAGTCCCTGTAGGGGCAGTTTGCGAACTGCCCCTACGCTATGGCTTACCCATCCGAAAATGGCTGTAATTCCTGGCTCAGTTCTGAACAAACTTTGAACGAATTCTGGACAAATTAATGTCTAACTTTCTGTCAGTTTCAGATTCCGGGTCACCGTCTGCTCATTTGCAGCTTGCATCATCTGCGCCAGCGCAAGATATTGTTTCTGCTAGTTCCGGCGCAAGTGAGCAGTTCTTGCGGCTATATCTTTTTCCAAATGCCACCGTTCTTTTGCCCATTCAGCAATTGTCGGAAGTGCTGACCTTGCCAACAGAACGAGTTACCCCCATTCCGCACATGCCGGACTGGGTGATGGGAGTTTACAACTGGCGAGGTGAGATCTTATGGACGGTGGACTTGGGGCACCTGTGTGGCTTTATGCCCTGGTACCAGCAAGCAACTAATGTTTCAGCCTTTCCTGCTGTAATCCTTCAGGTTCGAAACCACAAAGCAGGCTCTGCTCGAAACCAAATGCTAGGTCTAGTTGTTAATCGAGTCGAAGACATTGAGTGGTGCGACCGAGAAATGATTCAGCCCCTACCTCACACGGCTGTCTCGCCGCAGCTAGCGCCTTTTTTGCGAGGCTACTGGTGGGAGTCAGGTGGCGATATGTTGGCGGTTTTGGATGGGGAAGCCATCATTCGGGCGATGCCTCAGTCTTAGCAACAGGACTCAGTTCCTAATTCCCAAGCTCTCTTGATGACAAGGTTGATACCATGACTCCGACTCCTTCTCAGTCCAGTTGGCAGAATGCTACCCAAGTCCATACTCCGGTGCTTGAGGAAACTCAGGTTGAGCAGGGGGCAACTCCTGACTTTAAAGGCGATCAGGTTCCATCCCAACCCTCACCACTGGAAAGGAAGCGTCGGATTTCGCTGCGTCTGCTCCTGGTTGTGCCTGTTGTGCTGCAAATCTTCGGTGCGGTGGGGTTAGTGGGCTATCTCTCCTATCGAAATGGACAGCAAGCAGTGAATGACCTGGCTGGACAGCTTGAGAATGAGGTCAGCAGCCGGATTGAGCAGAACCTCTTGAATTATGTGGAAACGCCGCATTTGATTAACCAGGTGAATGCGGACGCGATTCGAGCAGGTTGGTTGAATGTACAAGATCCGGCAGCTGTGGGGCGGCATTTTTCGAAGCAGATTCAACTGTTTGACTCGATTGGCTATATTCAGTTCGGCTCAGAACAACGGGAATTTGTCGGTCTTGAGCGATTGGCAGATGGAAGTTTGCGGCTAGATTTGAGCAACGAATCTACTGGGTTTAACTACCGCACTTATGCGACGGATGCTCAGGGCAATTCGGCAAATTTGTTAAATGAAAGCGGCAGTCACGACCCACGGGTGCGCCCCTGGTATACCGCTTCGGTGGAGGCAGGTGAGCCAACCTGGAGTGAAATTTATTCTTATTTTGCGTCGCCCAAGCTGGTGATTACTGCGGTGCAGCCCTACTACGGGGCGAACGGTCAACTGGTGGGCGTGTTGGGAAATGACCTGACGCTTTCTTCGCTGAATCAGTTTTTGCAGGAAATTGAAGTGGGTAAGTCTGGGCTGGCGTTTATCGTGGAACGCTCTGGAGACATTGTGGCTTCTTCAACCGAGGAAGAGCCATTTCGGGTGAGCAATGAGGGTGAAGAAGTTCTGCGGCTTCCAGCAGTGGAGAGTGAGGTGCCGCTAATTCGCGCTAGTGCGACTTATTTAAGTGAGATGTTTGGTGAGCTAGCTAAGGTTGAGGCAGAGACGCAAAGCAGCTTTGAGGTGGATGGCGATCGCCACTTCCTCCAGGTCACGCCCTTTAAAGATGAACGCGGACTGGACTGGCTGATTGTAGTTGTTCTGCCCCAGTCCGACTTTACCGCTCAAATTGATGCTAATACCCGTACTACGGTACTGCTTTCTCTGGCTGCGCTGGGGGTGGCGATCGCCGTTAGTCTTGCTACCTCGCGGTGGATTACGCGACCGATTGAGGAACTAAACCAGGCATCAAGGGCGATCGCGCAAGGAGATCTAGACCAGGTTGTGCAGGTAAAAGGCGTGGATGAACTGAGCAAGTTAGCCCACTCCTTCAACCAAATGACAGCGCAACTGCGAAACTCCTTCAGCACGCTAGAAGAAACTAATCAAGCCCTAGAAGAAACCAACCAAGCCCTGGAAGCACGAGTTGTCCAACGCACCGTCGAACTGCAGCAAGCCAGAGAAACTGCCGACCAAGCCAAAGAACTCTCCGAACAAACCAAAGAAGAGCTACAGCAACGCGCCTTGCAACTGTTGCAAGAAGTAGACCCGATTCGACACGGCGACCTGACCGTTCGCGCTCGTGTCACTGCTGACGAGATTGGTACTGTTGCTGACTCTTACAACGCGACAGTGGAAAGCTTGCAGAAGATTGTGGCACAGGTGCAAGCCGCTGCCACTCAAGTAGACCAGGCAACACGCGACAACGAAGCCTCGGTGCAAAATCTCTCAGAAGAAGCATTGCGGCAATCCGCTGAAATTAGCACCGCCCTCGATCGCATTGAAGAAATGTCCGAAGTGGTGCAAGCCGTCGCCATCAGTGCCGAACAAGCCGAAGCTGCTGCTCAACAAGCTGCTCAAACGGTGGATGAAGGCGATGCAGCAATGAACCGCACCGTTGATGGAATTCAAGCAATTCGAGCCACTGTCGCTGAAACTGCCAAGAAGGTAAAGCACCTGGGGGAGTCGTCGCAACGTATCTCAGCAGTGGTGGAGTTGATTAGCAGCTTTGCCGCTCAGACAAACATGCTCGCGCTCAATGCATCGATTGAAGCCTCTCGTGCCGGAGAAGAAGGACGCGGCTTTGCCGTTGTTGCCGCAGAAGTGCGAGTGCTCGCCAGACAATCAGCAGAAGCAACCGAAGAAATCAGGAAGCTGGTCGCGAGCATTCAAGCAGAGACGAATGAAGTGGTCGCGACGATGGAGTCGGGCACCGAGCAGGTTGTCAGTGGAACCCGACTAGTGGATGAAACGCGACAGAGCTTGAACAAGATTACGGCTGCCACGGCTCAAATTAGTCGCCAGGTGAAAGCAATTGCACAAGCGGCAACGATGCAAACGGAAGCATCTAAAACGGTGACGCAAACAATGCAAGGGGTGGTGCTGATTGCCAACCGTACTTCAGAGGAAGCGGCTCAGGTGGCTGCTTCGTTTGAGCAACTGCGGCAGGTGGCTCAGGATCTCCAGATTGAAGTGAGTCAGTTCAGAGTTAGCTAATCCTCATTCTGTTGGGTTTCGCTTTGCTTCACCCAACCTACTTTCCAATCCCCAATTCTCAACCCTGCATCATGGCAATCAACCCTGATATCCGCGACCAAGCCTATCAATTTTTTATTCAAGAGGCTCCTGAACTGTTGCAGGTGATTGAATCTGGGTTGCTGACGTTGCAGCAGGAGCGCAATACAACCATAGTTCATAATTTAATGCGGGCCGCCCACTCGATCAAGGGAGGTGCTGCTAGCGTGGGCTTGGAAGCGATCGCCACCCTGGCTCATCGTCTAGAAAACATTTTTAAAGCGCTCTACAGCGACAGCCTAATCGTTGATGCTGAGCTAGAAGACCAGTTGCTCCAGGCTTACGATTGCCTACGATTGCCCCTGATGTTGCGGATTACGATGGGTTCCTTTGATGCTGAGCAAGCCCTGGCGATCGCTGAACCCGTTTTTAGTCAAATTGAGGAACGCTTTGGCGATGCCCTCACCCAAACGGAAAACTACATTCCTAGTTCTTCTGATTTGGGGGTTGATATGATTTCCTCAATTCTAGAAGTCGATGTAGCGCAAGGATTAGAGCGGCTTGCCGCAGTTGTCGCCAATCCCCAAAACTATGAAGTCGCAGGTGAATTGCGCGCTCAGGTAGAAGTTTTTGCGGGTTTCGCTGAGTTGATGAATCTGTCGGAATTTGAGGCGATCGCTGAAACAGTAAAAACAGCTTTAAATGCTAACCCTGACCGAGTGCTAGAAATCACCAAACTAGCAATGGCTGACTTTGAACGCAGTAGACAAGCCGTGTTGGCGGGCGGAGTAAATCAGTTGGAGTTGGGTCAAGGCGCTCCCTCTGAAGCTTTGATAGCGCTGACGGTGCCTGCTGCGCCAGTTGCGTCATCCGTCTCCACCACTGAATCTCTCACCATTGATGCGGCAATCCCCTTACTCCAAGATATTTTTGGCGATGGAGTTAGCCCGTTTGATCTGCCTATCCAGTCACAAGATACAAATCAGGAGGCTATTGGCGATCGCTTAGATATTACTCAAACCGATGATCAGCTTGATTTAGAGATAGATCCAATAGCAGTCTACGAAACAATTTGCGAAGTCGATCTGTTAATGGGTGAAGCGGAACTGGTAACCCGCAGTATCCCCAACCCCATGAACCTTGAGGAACCGTTGAATGTTGAGTGGGTTGCTTATTTATCAGAGTCAGCAAAAACGCTGGCTTCTTCTGACGTACTCACGCCGACGGAAACCGCATCTGAAGAGGCTTCAACCGAGAGTTTTGTCAATACTTCTATCCTGCCAGAGCTACAGAATGTTGATCTACTCCGGAGTGATATCTCTGATAATGTACCTGAAAATATAGAGTCTGCTATTCAATCGATTGAACAGATCTTCGATCGTTTTCCCCAGATGCAGTCCTCTGAGCAATCTTTGCCAGAGCCAGCTTCTAATTCCTCAACGAATGCACTGCAAGTTCGTTCACCAGTAGATCCCCCTGGGGCAATTCAACCGAGTCAAATTCAGCCCCATCAAAGTAGCGCGATCGCTCCCAATAAATCTGCTGATCGGCGAACGGCGATCGCCACCAACCTCAGCAAAAGACCCCACCCCCCTATTCAGCAAGGGGAAGCGGTGATCACGCCAAATCTCACCGTTCGAGTTGGCTCAGAACGACTTGAACGAATGAACAACTTGGTCGGTGAACTGGCAATCAACCGAGATGGTCTTTCCCTACAAAATGAGCAGCTTCAGACCTCTCTCAAGGAATTGCTAAGCCGCTTTGCTCGATTTCGAGATACCGTGAGTCATCTGCGAGAATTGTCTGACCAAATGTTGGTGGAGCCAGAGCGCCGCAGCTCTCGCTGGGAATTGTTGTCAGCCAGCCAAACCAATACAGAACCAACAGAAAAGTTTCCAACTCGTGCGTTTAACCCTGTTCCGGCTACGTCTGTCACTTCTGCCCTGGCAGAGTTTGACCCGCTAGAGATGGATAGCTATGGGGCTTTACATACTCAAATCCAGGAAATTTTAGAAGATATCGCACAGCTTGAAGAAACCGTAGACGACGTTTCTTTATTTGCTGGACAATCTAACCAAACTTTGGATCAACAGCGAAGCATGTTGACTCAGCTTCGAGATGAGTTGATCTGGGCCAGGATGTTTCCGCTGGGCGAGGTGATCAATCGCTTTCCTCGAATGATTCGTGACTTGTCCACGACCTATCACAAACCCGTCGCACTGAAGCTGTCGGGAGCAGGGGTGCTAGTGGATAAAGCGATTCTAGAGAGACTGTTTGATCCGTTGCTGCATTTACTCCGAAATGCATTTGACCACGGAATTGAGCCTGTCAACGTAAGACAGCAGCGAGGCAAACCAGAACAAGGACAAATTGAGATACGGGCTTATCACAAAGGCAATCAAACAATTATTCAGGTCAGGGACGATGGTCAGGGGCTAGATTTAAATCGGATTCGGAGTCGAGCGATCGCCCTGGGTTGGATAGACGCAGAACAGGCTGCAACCCTAGACCCTGCTCAACTGTACGAACTCATCTTTGAACCAGGATTTTCCACTGCCCGCCAAGTGACAGAGCTATCGGGGCGAGGCGTAGGGTTAGATGTGGTGCGATCGCAACTGCGATTGATCAAAGGCACGGTCACTGTTACCTCTACGCCTGGACGAGGCACCATTTTCACTCTATATCTACCCCTTACCTTAACCATTGCCAAACTGGTGATTTGTCTGATCGGCTCCACTGCCGTGGCGTTACCCGCTGACAGCATCGAAGAAATTCTGAATCCGCAACCGGGACAAGTGCGACGGTCAGGCACGCAGCGCTACCTGAATTGGCGAGAACAAATTATTCCCACTTATCGTTTAGTAGACTTACTCAGCTACAGTTGCCCGTTGCCCGAAAATCCGCCCAGCAAGGCTTTGTCCACTATTTCATTGCCCAAAGATTGGTCGCTGCCGATGCTAGTGTTGCGCCAAGAGCAGCAAATCTTTGCATTGGAAGTCGATCGCCTGGTGACAGAGCAAGAACTCGTGATTAAACCCTTTGGATTGGCGATCGCCCCTCCCAACTATGCTTACGGTTGCACCATTTTAGGGGATGGTAGCCTGATTCCTGTGATCGACGGGGCAGCGCTCCTGGCGCTGAGCCTCAATCAACCGACAACCGCAACGTTGATCACAGAAGAATATGAGCCAATGCCTACTATACAGCCGCAGGCATTATCTCCTGCCAAAAAACTGCCCGTGATTAAAACGGCTCAAAGCCCAACGGTTTTGATCATTGACGACTCTGTAACGCTGCGGCGAACAGCGGCAATCTCTTTAGAAAGGGCAGGCTTTCGGGTAACGCAGGCAAGAGATGGACGAGAGGCGATCGCCCAGTTGCAACATGCCACGGTGCAGATCATCGTGTGTGATATTGAGATGCCCAACATGAATGGCTTTGAGTTTCTGAGTCAGCGCCGCAAAGACCCAAAATTGGCGGCTATTCCCATCGTCATGCTTACCTCTCGGAGCAATGAAAAACATCGCTGGCTTGCCAACCAGCTAGGAGCTAGCGCCTATTTCACAAAGCCCTATCTAGAACAGGAATTTATTACCACTCTGAAAAATATGCTGGATGTGCCGGGTAAGGCGCTAGCTGCGATCGCCCAATCCACTTAATACTTCTGGGCTTAAACTCGCTTGGCATTGCTCATGTCGATTACACTGTCTGAAGCTTGTTGGCAAAATAGGACGATGCAATAATCAATCCGGCTCCTACCCACTGAATTAAACTGGGTCGTTCACCGAGGATCAAAATCGCACTGGTTACACCAAAGACCGGAATGAGCGCGACGTAAAAAGCAGCGTGGCTGACTGGCAGATTTTGCAAGGCAGTTAAATAGAGCAAGAACGCCAAAGCATACTGCATAACGCCTGACCCGACTGCAAGCAGCCAAAAGGGAAGTGAAATATGGGCGGCATTCACTTCATAGTTTGAATTTAGAACTGACAAAGCACTAAAACATAGCACCGTTACCATTAAACCGACAAACTGCTGGGAAGCAGTAAGCTGTAATGGATCTGAGTTAGCAATCTGTTGCTTGCTCAAAATCACATAAAATACCGCAAAGAGAGTGCCAAGCAGCACGAGCAAATCGCCGCTAAATGAGGCATAGTTTGTGCCTTCATCCCTCAACAGCAGCAGGCATACGCCTACAAAGCTAATCCCAGCTAGCAAAAATTTTATCCGAGTGAGTTTCTCACCTAGGAAGACTGCGGCAAACAAAACTGTCAGAATCACTTCAGAAGAGCCAATTAATGTTGCTTTGCTGGCAGTGGTCATTTCTACGCCAAAGGTTCCGATCATGTAAGCAAGAGCCGGTTCAAAAATTCCTGCAAAACCTTGTTTAAGGTTGCTCCAGGAAAACGGCAGTTGGCGATTTTGGCAATAGCAGGCGATCGCCAAAAAACTCACACTGGCAAGCAGTTGAATAACTAGCAGCGTAGCAGGTCTAATTTCTGAGAGGGCAATTTTGGTTAGTGTTAGCCCCACTCCCCAACAAAAGGCGTAACTTAGAGCAGTGATAATTGGGTTCATGGGTTTATCATCCGGCAATATTGCTGTTCCACGGGGCAGCGATCGCCCGGACACACTTCTTCCTCACACAAACGACAAATCGCAAAAGCGCGTAACTCGCTCGTTGTCATTGCAGAAAGCATTTTTTCCAAAAGCTGAGTTAACTGTGCAGATTCATCAGCCGTAAGCGAATTAACCGCAGCTTGCAACGGTTTTCGCCGCTCAGCCAGAATTGTTTTGCGCCTTTCATGTCCTGTATCTGTGAGAAATAAGGCAAGCGTTCGACCATCTGCACCAGCCCTGCGCTCAACTAGCCCCTGCGTCTCTAGTCGATCGATCAAACGAACCGTTCCAGGATGAGAAAGGTCTAGAATTTGCCGCAGCGCATTGATTGAAAGTCCAGGTTCTACACCTAAAGTGACCAGTGCAGCAGGCGTTTCGCCGCCATGTCCGGCATTTTCCTCAACTGCAGCACTCAAGCCATCAACAATGCTCAACGCCATAGCACCCAAAAGGTTCAGGGTTCGCTCTTGATCCATAGGTGGAATCTCTTAGGTATGTATGCATTATGCATATTTAAGAGCTGAATGTAAAGGAGAAGTTTTGGCTCATGTCTAGGAGGTAAACGCTAAGCTAAAACTGTTCGTCTTAGTAAAGAGTCATTGGCTCCATGTCACTGATTACTGTGCGTCAGGAAGGGTTGTACTGTGAGCAGGGAGGGTTTTATATTGACCCCTGGCGATCGGTAGACTGCGCCCTAATTACGCACGCTCACTCTGACCACGCCCGCTCTGGCGCAAATCAATACATTGCTACTCACATCTCCGAAGGGATTTTGAGGAAACGTCTGGGCAATGAGATCAATCTTCAGGGAGTTGAATATGGTGAAAAACTAAAGTTAGGGAATACCTGGGTTTCCTTTCACTCTGCCGGTCATGTGCTTGGCTCAGCTCAAATTAGAGTGGAATGTGGCGATCAGGTTTGGGTGGTGTCAGGAGACTACAAGCGATGTGCAGACCCGACTTGTGCCCCGTTTGAAGTTATTCCCTGTGATGTGTTTATCACCGAAGCAACCTTTGGTTTACCCATTTATGAGTGGGATACGGGAGAGGAAACCTGCCGCCAGATTTACCAGTGGTGGCAAAGTGATTTAGAACGACCTTCGTTACTGTTTTGCTACTCTTTTGGGAAAGCACAACGGATATTGGGTGAGTTGTGCAAATTTAGCGATCGCCCCGTATACGTGCATGGTGCAGTTCACGTCTTGACCGAAATCTACAGACAGGTCGGCGTGAAAATGCTAGAAACCATTTCCACTACTGAGATGCCTCGCAGCCACAAATACACTGGTGACTTGGTGTTAGCACCTCCCTCGGCGCACCGTTCCACCTGGATGAAACGCTTTGTGCAGCCCCAAACCGCTTTTGCATCAGGCTGGATGGCGGTTCGAGGTGCCCGACGCAGACGGGGTTATGAGCGTGGATTTGTGCTGTCTGACCACGCGGACTGGTCAGGTTTAGTCAATACGATTTCGCAAACGGGTGCTAAAACGGTGTACGTGACTCATGGGCAGTCCGAAGTCCTTTCCCGTTACTTACATGAAACCTATGACTTGAATGCACAGCCCTTAAAGACGTTGTTTGAAGGGGAAGGAGATATTTAATGAAACGGTTTTCTCAACTGTTTCAGCAGGTTGACGCAACCACCTCGACGAATGAAAAAGTAAGAGCGTTGCGGCAATATTTCTATGATGAAATTCCTGAGAATGCAGTTTGGGCAATCTATTTGTTTTTGGGCAAAACTCGCAAGCGGCTAATTACCTCCAGAGTTTTGAGGGATGTTTTCCTACAAATATCTAATATTCCAGAGTGGTTGTTTGAAGATTGCTACGCCCATGTAGGAGATTCAGCCGAAACGATCGCTCTATTGCTGCGCCACAGCCCCTTGGAGGCTCAGGAAAAAGTGGATCGCCCCTTACACGAGTGGATGGAAAAGGTAATTCCCCAGGTTAAAGCAGTTCAATCTGAGGGGGAACTGCGGGATTTAGTGGTGTCCTGGTGGGCTTCACTAGAAGACACAGAAATTTTTGTCTTAAACAAAATTTTGACGGGTGCATTTCGGGTTGGCGTGTCCGAGAAGCTATTAGTGAAGGCATTATCAGCAGAGTACAACTTAGCCGAATCGGTTTTGGCCCATCGGCTGATGGGTGACTTTGAGCCATCAATAGGCTTCTATCGTCAACTGATTCAAACAGACAATGAGGAAATTGCCCCCAGTCAGCCTTACCCTTTCTTCCTAGCTTCTCCATTGGATGAAGATCGTTTTCAGGAAGAAGAACCCGCTAGATGGCAAGCCGAGTGGAAGTGGGATGGCATGCGCGCCCAGATTATTAAACGAGCGGATGAGGTATTTATCTGGTCACGCGGAGAAGATCTAATTACTCAGCAGTTTCCAGAATTGGTGGAGGGGTTCCAGCTACTTCCCAATGGGCATGTAGTGGATGGGGAAATTTTGTGCTGGGAGGGCGACCGTCCTATGAATTTCAATGCTCTGCAAAAGCGACTGGGGCGAAAATCAGTCACCAAAAAACTGCTGGCAGAAAACCCAGTTCACTTTGTCGCCTATGATTTGCTGGAACACAACAGTCAGGATATTCGAGAAAAACCTTTGCTCGAACGGCGAAACCTTTTGGTTGAGCTGTTAACGTCCCTTTCTACTAGTCTGACAACCGTTTCCACTTCACTAAGCTTTTCGTCTTTTGCGGATTTGCAGGAGTTAAGGGAGCGATCGCGCCAGCAAGGGGCAGAAGGGCTAGTGATCAAAGCCAAAGACAGTCCCTACCTGGTTGGGCGCAAGCGCGGCTACTGGTGGAAATACAAAGTCAATCCAATGTCGTTAGATGCAGTCCTGATTTATGCTCAGGCAGGCACGGGCAAACGAGCAAACCTGTTTACGGACTACACTTTTGCCCTCTGGCACAACGGAGAACTCGTTTCCTTCGCCAAAGCCTACTCAGGGTTAGACAATGACGAAATTAACGAGCTAGACAAATGGATTCGCAGACATACCATTGAAAAGTTTGGTCCGGTTCGCTCGGTTGAGCCGATCCAGGTCTTCGAGATTGGATTTGAAGGAATCACCGAGTCAAAGCGTCATAAATCGGGTATTTCGGTTAGATTTCCGCGAATTCTGCGCTGGCGTAAAGATAAGCCCGTTGAAGAAATAGACACGCTCCAGACTGCCTTTGAACTGCTTAAAACGATAGAGCAATCTAATTAATTGGTCATAGAGCCCATCCTCCGAAAAAATACTGAGCCACAATCAGATTGTACGGACACGATGTATCGGTTCTTAGAGAAGACGAAGTTAGGATTGATTAGCTCTCTTGAGAGACATCATTTTTTAGGCAAAAGCTAGTATTAGCATGAGTTTTCAGGTTTTCTAAAATGTTTATTTTTCAGCACTGCCCAATAAATTCACAGAGGTAAAGCCTATTATTTCTTAATGAAAGGTAAAGTCTGCTACTCTTTTGCTAAAGTCTGCGTGAAGTGCTGCACAGTACGTAGCGAATGCTACATACTGAAGAGGTAACAGGTGAACAACCTCTCGCCGCTTCTTCAAAAGAAAGCTCTAAACATGAAAATGACTGCATTTCTGCCTACTGCTGTAGGTGCTTTGGCGATCGCTCTCTCCGCTTCACTTCCAGCTCAAGCATTTACCTTTTCATTTGGCTCAAGCAGCCAATCTTCTAACCCTCAGACAACAGGTGCTTCAGCCCTACTGACTTTCGACTTTAGCGAGGTAGTTGGCAACTCCAATGCAATCAAAGTTGACCTCAAGATTGAAAATACGACAGGCGACTCAATTTTTGGGGCTGGCGCAACCTCTTCAAAGCTGACCGGAATCGCTCTCGATCTATTGCCTGGTCTGACCGCTAGTTCATTCGTAGGCGACCAGTATCTTGATACCTTCCTAACTAATGTCAACTTCACTCCTTTCAGCAACTCTGCGGACAACTTCAGCATTGGAATTGCTGACAACAACAACTTTGAAGCCGGCAATGCCAATGCTGCCTTACCTCAAGGAGCAACATCTCAAATTAGCTTTGTGGTAGCTGGCTTTACTCCCGGAAAGACAGCAGCAGAATTGGAAGCAGATTTTCTTGCTGCCTACTCTAATTCCAAAGATGGAATTGACATCGCAGCTCGCTTCCAGCAAGTGAATGCAGGAGAAGGGAGCGATAAGCTGCTTGGTGGAACGCCGGGTGAGGATGAGGTAACGGTTCCTGAGCCTGCTACTGTCCTCGGCTTAAGCTTGATTGGTGGTGTATTTGCAACCCGTCGTCGCAAGCTGTGCCAAGCATAGTCGGAAAGCTTGCGTGTTAGTCGTGTATCCCTTGAATAAGTAGAAACGAAAGTTTAAAGTCCTCAGATTCTTGGAATTTGAGGATTTTGATTTTTTGGGCGATCGCTCGTTTGGAGTATTTGGGAAACCACCATTTGCATTGGCTTGTGTATTGGCATCTTGGTGCTGTTCCGTGAATACCTCAACAAGCAAGGCAAGTGGGAACAATGGTTGTCTGATAACGCTTACGTGGTTTATCTCATTCACGTCGTGATTGTAATTGGACTACAAGTTGGGTTTGCCCCGCTGCCAATTCCACCGTTGCTTAAATTTTTTGGAGTGACCCTGATTGGGGTACCCCTGTGTTTTGTGTTTAGCCACTACCTCCGAAAATTGCCGATCGCCAGCACGATTCTCTAGCAATATTGCAGCAGCATGTAGATTAAAAAAGGACCAGCACCCTATTGCTGATTGCGTCAGATGTTTGCAGGAAGACTTTCGCTTTAGGGTTATTTCTGGGAGTATCCTAAATAACTTTTCTCAGGCAGAGCTATGACTACCGCGAAGAATATTACTCCAGAAGTGAACTTGAGCGACCTATCTCAGCGTTATCTGAATCGGGAACTGAGTTGGCTGGAGTTTAACAAGCGGGTGCTGCATGAGGCATTAGATTCTCGCGTTCCCCTACTGGAGCGACTCAAATTTGTTGCTATTTTTAGCACGAACCTGGATGAGTTTTTTATGGTGCGGGTAGCTGCAATCAAAGAACAGATTGAAGCTCAGGTCAGTAAATTGACCCCCGATGGACTCACTCCCCAGGAACAGCTTGATCTGATTTGTCCGCATCTGCGTCCAATGGTGACTCAGCAACACCGTCACTTTGAGCAAGAACTGCGTCCAAAACTAGCGGAGAAAGGTATCCATATTCTGAACTATATGGATTTGACTCAAGAGCAGCGGCTTTACCTGCGGCACTTTTTTGAAGAGCGAATTTTTCCGGTATTAACGCCGCTAGCAGTCGATCCGGGGCATCCGTTTCCCCATATTTCTAATCTCAGTTTGAACTTAGCCGTGGTGGCAAAAGATCCAGAAACGGGAACCGAACATTTTGCCAGAGTAAAGGTGCCAAATATTTTGCCGCGATTTGTGGTGTTGCCGGAGGAGTTGCAGCGGCAAAACGGACAGCACACCGTTTGGGCAGGCGTACCGTTAGAACAGGTGATTGCCCACAACCTGGAGTTTTTGTTTGCGGGGATGAATATCCAGGAATATTATCTGTTTCGGGTGACGCGAGATGCCGATATCGCGGTGCAGGAGGATGAGGCAGATGACCTGCTGCTGGCGATCGAACAGGGGCTCCGCAGGCGGCGAATGGGCGGATTTGTGGTGCGATTAGAGATCCAAACCTCCACGCCTGGCTGGGTGCGACGAACACTGATGCGAGAAATGGATTTGGCTGAGAATGATGTGTATGAGGTAGACGGGCTGCTCAATCTAAAAGATTTGATGGCTCTCATGGGGTTACCGTTGCCTGAGCTAAAGGACAAACCCTGGGCTCCCGTTGCCCCACCTCGCTTGCAGGCGGCGATCGCCTCCCACGATGACCTGCTCAGCCAGGAACCTCACGAAGATTTTTTCTCGGTGATTCGCCAACGCGATTTGCTGGTACACCATCCCTATGAATCTTTTTCAGCATCGGTACAGCAATTTATCACGCAGGCGGCGGCTGACCCGAACGTACTGGCGATCAAGATGACCCTCTACCGCACTTCAGGAGACTCCCCAATTGTCAAAGCCCTGATTGCTGCGGCTGAAAATGGTAAACAGGTGGTTGCCTTAGTGGAGCTAAAAGCCCGCTTTGATGAGGAGAACAACATTCTCTGGGCACGGCGGTTAGAAAGTACCGGCGTGCATGTGGTGTATGGGCTGGTAGGGCTAAAAACGCATACCAAAGTGGTGCTGGTAGTGCGGCAGGAGGGCGATCCCAAAGGGAATAGCATAGCCCCGCGCATTCGTCGCTATGTTCACGTTGGCACGGGCAACTACAACCCCAAAACTGCCAGACTCTACACCGATCTAGGTTTGTTAAGCTGCCGAGAAGAGTTAGGCGCAGATTTGACCGATTTGTTTAATTACCTTACAGGCTGTTCTCGGCAGAGCGCTTATCGTAAGCTACTGGTAGCTCCAGTCAATTTGCGTCATCGCATGACTGAATTGATTCGCCGCGAAACCCAACATAGCCGCAACGGAGATCAGGGACGCATCACCGCCAAGATGAATTCCCTGGTCGATCCGCAAATTATTGCCGCTTTATATGAAGCCTCTCAGGCAGGGGTAGAGATCGATGTCGTTGTGCGCGGCATGTGCTGTCTGCGCCCAGGCGTGAAAGGCATGAGTGAGAATATTCGGGTTATCAGTGTTGTGGGGCGCTATTTAGAGCACTCGCGTATCTTCTACTTTCACAATAATGGTCAGCCGGAGACGTTTATCGGTAGCGCTGACTGGATGCCCCGCAACCTCGATCGCCGCGTAGAAGCCGTTACCCCAATCGATGATCCAGAGATTGCCAAAACGTTAAAGGAATTATTGGATATTTTCTTATCTGATAACCGTCAAGCTTGGGAACTTCAGCCTAGCGGTGAATATGTGCAGCGCCGCCCTACCAAAAATGAGCCTGAGTGCAACGCTCAAACTATCTTGATGGAAAAAACATTGCAATCGGTAGGAACATTGAAATCAGTGTAATTAGGATATTGCGATCGCCCAACCCTCAATCATGACAACCGGCATGACAACAGGACTAGCTCGATTAACCCAAAATCAGCTGATCAGATGGGCAGAGAGTGCCCAAAAGAGGGCAGTTCACGGGCGAGTCATCGAGCGTATTGATCAATTGGCTCAAGCCGATACGCGCTGGTTTGCCGTTCAGATTGAGGTTGGGCTGGGCAATAGTTACTGCTGTGGCAACACAACGCTGACTTTTCCGCTGATGAGCACGATCAAGCCATTTCTGCTGCTCTATCTGTTGGAGCGCTGGGGAGAACAGGAGGTCTTTCAACAGATTGGGGTTCAACCCTCTGATGCTCCCTTCAATTCTTTAAAGCAACTGATTGTCGATCGGGGTCGCCCTCGTAACCCAATGATTAACAGTGGGGCGATCGCCCTCACCGAAAAGTTACCTGGAGACAGCGCTAGTCAGCGCTGCCAGAACCTATGCGACTGGTTAAACGAGCGATCGGGTGCTCAACTGTGGCTAGATGAGGAAATGCTTGCCTCAGTTCGTTTGGCAGGCAGAGAAGTCAATCAATCCCTTGCTCGTTACCTATCAGAAGCAGGATATTTAGAAAATTTGGAAATGGCACTTGATGCTTATGAACAGATTTGCTGTTTGTCAGGTCAAGTGAGAGACCTGGCGCGCTTGGGTAAACTGCTAGCGATTGAAAGTGATTGGCTAAAGCCGCTCCATCGCCAGATCGTGAATGCAGTCATGCTGACTTGTGGTTTATACGAAGCATCCAGTCGTTTTGCCATTCGGATAGGACTGCCGATGAAGTCAGGAATTAGTGGAGCGCTGCTGGCAGTCGTACCCGGACAAGGGGCGATCGCCTGCTACGGTCCCGCTTTGGACAGTGTAGGAAATTCTGTTGCAGGTCTTGCCTTCATCGAAGCTTTATCAAAAGAATTACAGCTTAATCTATTTGGATAATCAATCATCTCTATAGTTGTAGCCAAAAAAGGTAGCAATACTCAGTCCTGCCACTCTTTTTTGGCTAACTTAAGTGACTAACATTTCCCTTTTTTGCACAAATCACCAAATATTGATATACATTTGTATGTGACAAGTGTGATAAATTATCCAATTCGCACTTTAATAGAGAAAGAAAGGATTGAAAGAGTAAGCAACAGTGCGGTAACTGCAGGTTCTTTTTTTCTGTGAAACCAGCCCTGCATGAAACTTTCAACCTTCCAATTTCAGTCTTAAAGCTACAGTCAATCAAGGAATCTCTAACAATGCCGAAGACAAACCGTGTCGATGATCCAACCCTGTCTAAGTTAATGGAGGTTGAATCCGATCTGGCAGCTCAAGAAGCGCAACTATTTGCTCAACTTGAAACGATTCGTGAAAAGCGTGGCAGCTTGCAATCTGTGATCAACATCTTTTCACCAGATTCAGCTCCAGCAAACAGTTCCGACACTGCCAATAAAAAATCTGCTGCTAAGCAGGCTGAACCTGATCTCGAATTGCTCACTTCTGCTGTTCAAACTGCTGTCGCTTCTTCTGAATCAAACGGTTCAAATGGAGCAGCCCCCGCAGAAAAAACTAAAAAAGCTCGTCGCCCTCGTGCAACTCAAGCAAAGGCTGCCGCGCCTCGCAAAGGTTCTCGTAGAGGACAAGATTTGCAGAATTACATGCGATCGGAGTTTGGTGGTTCATCTCTCACACAGGCCGTTCTAACTGTATTGGAAGGACAAAAAGATGGAGTGGTAAGCATTCCAGAAGTAATTGGCTCTATCTTTGTTTATGAAACGCCAAGAGAAATGCGGAGCAAAGCTAGCACCCGGATTGCTAACATTCTCTCAACCGGTTTGAAAAGCAATAAGTGGTATCGGGGTAAAACTGGACACTACAGCCTCTCCAAAGAAGCCGCAAATGCTGATCTAGCTTCTTAACCTGGTGATTTACCCAATGGTGATTTACGCTATTGGGAAGTCTCCCTGCATTTGCCCATGCATTTTTTTAATAAGTTAGAGTCTGCGATCGCACACCATTCCAGTTTGCTGATCGTCGGACTTGACCCAAACCCAGAACTGTTGCCCGCTCAATTTAACAGAGCCACAACATCAGAGTATCGCTGGACTGATAGCCCTTACCCTGGCGATACTCTCATTGAAGGGTTATGGCAATGGTTACAGTTCATCATTGCCGAAACGAGTGAATTGGTCTGTGCCTACAAGCCAACGTTGGGCTTTTATCAGGCATTAGGTGTCCCCGGAATGGAACTGTTGCAGCGAGTTTTGCAAGCAATTCCATCTCACATTCCGGTTATTTTAGATGCCAAGCATGGAGACTTAAACACCAGCACTCCCTTTGCCCGTAGTCTGTTTGAACAGTGGCGGGTCGATGCTGTGACGCTCAACCCTTATGTTGGGCAAGATCTAGTTGCTCCTTTTTTGGTGTATCCCGGCAAGGCAGTGTTTTTGCTTTGCTGTACGTCTAATCCATCTGCTTTGGCGGTGCAAGAGTCTATCCAAGTCCAAACTGCACAAATCCAAACTGTGCAAACTCAGCCCAATCTAGGTTTGCCACTCTACCTCCAGGTTGCCAAGGAATCGAGAAACTGGGGAACACCAGAACAGTTGGGATTAGAAGTGGGAACTACACTTCCCTCTGTCTTGAGCAGTGTGCGGGCGATCGCCCCAGAGCGCTTAATTCTGGCACGAAGCATCTGGCAGGAGGGGGTAGATCTCTCCCAAATGCTAGCGGCAGGTCTAGATGTAAATGGGGAGGGATTACTGATTCCTATCCCTCAAGACTGGCTGGGTCAGACTGATTTGTCTACAGCGGTGCGATCGCTGCGAGATCAGGTTAATTTAGCCAGAGCCAAAGCTGTGCGTGAAGGAGCAACCTGTGACCTCTGGGTATCCGATGTTTGCACCCTGGAGCAACAGCCCCACCTGGAACTCATCTTGCAGCTTTACGATATTGGCTGCATCCTGTTTGGCGAGTTTGTTCAGGCGTCGGGCGAAACTTTTCCTTACTACATTGATCTGCGTAAGATCATCTCAAATCCCCAGATCTTTCACCGGATTCTAAATGCTTACGCAGATATTCTCACAACGCTTGATTTTGACCGGATTGCAGGCATTCCCTACGGTTCCTTGCCAACCGCAACAGGGCTATCCCTGCGGCTAAACCGTCCCATGATTTTTCCTCGCAAAGAAGTAAAAGCGCATGGCACTCGTCGTCTGATCGAAGGCAATTTTGAGCCTGGAGAAACGGTAGTCGTCGTTGATGATATTTTGATCAGCGGTAACAGTGCTATGGAAGGAGCCGCAAAGCTGCAATCCGCTGGGTTAGAGGTCCGCGACATCGTTGTGTTTTTGGATCACGAAGGTGGCGTAAAAGATAGATTGCGGAGTAATGGGTACACGGCCCACTCGGTACTCACGCTATCGGAAGTGACTGAGGCACTCTATCAATCAGGGCGCATCAGTCAAAAGCAGTTTGAGGCATTGGCAGAAGCCGAGGCCTCTTAATTTTTGTTATTGGTTACTCATCATTCGTCATTTGTTGTTCATCATTCATTAGACTGCCATCAATCACTTTTTTGAAGCGTGAACGGTAGCGTGGCAGGGCGGCGCTACCGTTCACACAGAAGGTCTATTGTAAGGTGATGACCAGTGACTAGTGACCCATGACCAATGACCCAATACATCCTCGCCTTTGATCAAGGCACAACCAGTTCACGGGCAATTGTGTTTAACCCCAGTGGCGATATTCTCTCCATTGCCCAGAAGGAGTTTCGCCAAATTTTTCCGCAACCGGGCTGGGTTGAGCATGATGCAAATGAAATATGGTCGTCTCAACTTGGAGTTGCAAATGAGGCGATCGCCCACATTGGCATTCGTGCTAGAGATATTGCGGCGATCGGCATCACCAATCAACGAGAAACGACTCTAGTTTGGGATAGGAAAACCGGACAGCCAATTTACAATGCGATCGTCTGGCAAGATCGTCGTACTGCCAAACATTGTGACGCTCTAAAAGCAGCGGGTCATGAATCAACTTTTCAGCAAAAAGCGGGGTTGATTATTGATTCCTACTTTAGTGGCACAAAACTAAAGTGGCTGCTTGATCATGTTCCTGATGCCCGACAGAGAGCCGAACGGGGTGAACTCGCTTTTGGCACGATTGACTCCTGGTTAGTTTGGAAACTAACCGATGGAGAACTTCACATCACTGATGCGACAAATGCTTGCCGTACTTTGCTCTTTAACATTCACACCTATGAGTGGGATGATGAATTGCTAAAGATTTTAGATATTCCCCGTTCGGTGTTGCCAGAGGTTCGCTCCTCGTCAGAAGTATATGGACACACCGCAGAAGGAATCTTGGGCGCAAGAGTGGCGATCGCAGGCATTGCGGGTGACCAGCAGGCGGCGACTTTTGGGCAGGTCTGTGGCGATCGCGGCATGGCTAAAAACACCTATGGCACAGGCTGCTTTGTGCTACTCAACATTGGCGAGGAACCCGTTCTCTCTCGTTACAAACTGCTCACCACCATCGCCTGGAAACTGAACCACCGAATCAACTACGCTCTAGAAGGCAGCATTTTTGTTGCGGGTGCCGTTGTGCAATGGCTGCGTGATGGACTCGGCATCATTCGCAACAGTGCAGAAGTGGAATCGCTGGCAATGAGTGTTCCCGATAATGGCGACGTTTACCTGGTGCCTGCCTTTGTGGGCCTGGGTGCGCCCCACTGGGACAGCTACGCTCGCGGTACCATCGTCGGGCTAACTCGTGGCTCCACCAGCGCCCACATCGCCCGTGCCGCCTTGGAAAGCATCGCCTACCAGACGGCAGACGTACTCACTGCCATGCGACAAGACTCTAACCTGGAGCTTTCAGAACTGCGGGTGGACGGCGGCGCGTCCCGAAACGACTTGCTAATGCAGTTTCAGGCAGACGTGCTAGGTGTTCCGGTGGTGCGTCCCAAAATTACTGAGACAACGGCTTTGGGAGCCGCTTACCTGGCAGGTCTGGCAGTTGGCTACTGGCAAGATCAAGCAGAAATTGCTCAGCAGTGGCAGGTCGAACGTCGATTTGAACCCAACATGAGTGATGACCAACGACATACGCTACTCGCCTCATGGCATCAAGCGGTTGACCGTGCCCGCTGGCAAAGCCCTGCTTCGTAAAGCTTTAGAGCTTTATGTAGAAACGGGGTTACTCTAGTTTGTTTTGCGTTGAAAGAATGACTGCATCTATGCCGCTCTCTTGGAGGAGTAAGCTGCTTGGCGCTTCTTCAATTAGAAAACCAGCCGTGCCGCCCTGCTTCACCAAATCAGACATAAACTCACCTAATCGGCGTAGCCGTTCTGGATTGTCGTCCCAGTTGACTGTGATTGACTGATCAATCGCAAAGTGTTCAATTCCGCTGAGTTGGACAAAGTGATAACCCATTGGAGTCCATTCATCAGTTGTGATTTTGATGTGATGGCTGTTGCCACACCAGACCAGCAGTTTGGCACTAGTGGGCAGATTTTGTAAGCCGTTGACTAGATTCTCTGCCTGAACTCTCTCCCGTAAGTTTGTAAATTCTAGCGAAAGCGTGTCAGACGAGGGATATTCCTCAAAATCAATTTCGTAAGGAATTAGCGTCCAACCTAAACTCAAAGCTGCTTGAACAAAGGCTCTCATTTCAGGATGAGTCAGGTAGTTTGCTTCATCTTCTGGTAGTCTGGGCAACTGTCGAGTTTGGTTTGCCTCGGTTGCGACAGATTGTGTTAACGCTTCCATCGCCAGATAGCGAACTCCTGCCGCATGAGCAACAGGTAGAATTTGTCGTCCAATTTCACGGCTGCGAATGTTTCTAGTAGCTCCGTTGTGGGCTTCGTTCATCATCACAACGGGCGATCGCTCAAACCCAACGGCGACCAGTTCTGAGGGCGATCGCCATATCAAATTTGAGTTAGGAGTTGCCCAGCCCTGTTGTCGAGCAGTGCCTAAACCAAGTAAAACTCCTGCACCCGCTAAAAACTTTCTACGCTTCAATCGGGTTGATAGTAGTCCTGAAAAGGAACGGTTTATCTGGTAAAAACTTTGGCTTCCTTGATTCTTATGGGGTTGACGCATTTGCTAGAAGCTATTTGTTGGTACTATTTAACTCTCTATAGTCCGAAAGTTAACTTATGAAGCTTCGTTTGCCTTCACCCTACTAGTCTTGAGTGTTGAAGTGTAGCGAGAGATAGAGGGCAATCGCCAATTCTCAGCTATTTCTGAAGTGACTGCTGAAATGTCTTCACCGCTTCAACGTGATTTGTCATACCGATGCAACGTATCAACAAATCCAGATCAATTCCTTTCAATTCCTCACTGCTGGAAATCTTCTCATAGCGAAGCCTATCCTCTTCTGGTCGCAGGTGATAAACCTGTAACACACCGTCCTCCCAAAACCACACTTCAGGAATCTTCAGCCGCTTGTATGCCTCTAGTTTGTTAATGCCTCCACTGGTAAACACAACTTCGATCACTAAGTCAGGGCGCGATCGGTCGGGAGACAGTTTATAAGACTCATCTGCTTCGCGTTTAACGGCAGTCGCTTCATTTTCTATTGTCATTGACCCCGTTGGGATGAAATCGTATCCTGCCATCAGTAGGTAAAGTTCTACCAAGGCTGCAATTCTTTTTTTAATTGTTTCATGCGGTTCTCCTGGCATCCGTCTGATCTCCAATATTCCATCTAAAAACGACAGTCGGTAGCCAGGACGGTCTAACAACTGCTCAACAGCTTTGAACTCCCTCCAAGTCAGTGGCTCAAACAGCAGAGGTTCTTCCTTTTTAGTGGGAGCAATGATTGCTTGGGTCATAACATTCTCTAGTCTTGATGAATCCGGTTTAACTCGGGATTTCTGATTTGGGTGATGGACTACCTTTTTATCACAGCCTTTTCGAAAAATAGAGCATACAGCAATCTCCACTTAGATAAACCACAAGTCCCTGTAGGGGCAGTTCGCGAACTGCCCCTACGCTATGGCTTACTCATCCAAAAATGGCTTTAAGTGTCAGTAAACCTAGTCATATGTCATCTGAGTTAATTTCACCTTTCTCTTCTTCTAGTACACAGTGGCTCTAATTCTGGGTAATTGGAGAAGCGAGATTTGAACAAGCTGCCTACTATCTTCACGCTGTACTCAAGCTCAAATTGAAATAGCAGTACCAAGGTTTTGCTTACTCTTACCTTATCAAGCAAAAGTTCTAAGGGTGAAATATGATAAGAGTATTAAGGAATGTAAATCATGGTTGGCAGGTTTCCAATGTCGAGTCGTACCTATTCCAAAGCTAAACGAGTAGTCGTGATTGGGGCGGGTATTGGGGGACTGACCGCAGCGGCGCTATTAGCGCATCGGGGTTATCAGGTGTTGGTGCTAGACCAGGCGCTGGTGCCGGGTGGGTGTGCTTCGACGTTTAAGCGACGCGGGTTTACGTTTGATGTTGGTGCGACTCAAGTTGCAGGGTTAGAACCCGGAGGAATTCACCATCGGATCTTTGCAGAATTAGACATTGATTTGCCAGAAGCAACTCCTTGCGATCCGGCTTGTGCAGTGTATTTGCCAGGAGAAACTCAACCGATCAGCGTTTGGCGTGACCCCGATCGCTGGCAGGCTGAGCGACAGCGGCAGTTCCCAGGCAGTGAACCATTTTGGCAACTGATGGCAGACTTGTTTCGCTATAGCTGGGCATTTCAGTCCCGCGATCCGGTGTTGCCGCCCCGTAACCTGTGGGATTTTGGGCAGCTTGTTCAGGCAGTTCGTCCAGGAACGCTGTTTACTCTGCCACATACTTTCTCAACGGTGGGTCAGGTATTGCGCTGGTATGGGTTGGGGAGCGATCGCCGTCTCAAAACATTTCTTGACCTTCAGCTCAAGCTTTATTCTCAAGTTGATGCAGAAGACACGGCGCTGCTCTATGCAGCAACTGCGCTAGGGGTTTCTCAGGAGCCACAGGGACTTTATCATTTGCAGGGCAGTATGCAGGTATTGAGCGATCGCCTCGTCGCATCTCTAGAGCGGGATGGCGGCAAACTGCTGATGCGTCACACCGTTGAGCAGATCTATACAGAGAATGGGCAGGCAAAGGCGATCGCCATTCGCAACCAAAAAACAGGCGAAATCTGGACAGAAACCGCTGACCACATCGTCGCTAACGTCACTGTGCAAAATTTGATGCAGCTATTGGGCACAGAAGCTCCCAAAGGCTATGAGCGACGAGTAGAAAAATTGCCTTCAGCATCGGGCGCATTTGTGGTGTATCTGGGTGTTGACCAATCTGCTATTCCTGCTGATTGTCCACCACATCTTCAGTTTCTCTACGACTACGACGGACCAATTGGTGAAAACAATTCTTTATTTGTCTCGGTTAGCCATCCTGGAGATGGGCGTGCACCAGAGGGCAAGGCTACGGTAATTGCTTCCTCATTCACTGATCCAACAATCTGGTCACACTGCGACAACTATGAGTCATTGAAGCAGCAGTATACGGAAGAGGCGATCGCCCGCTTATCCCAATTCTTTCACCTCACTCCTGAAACCCTGGTTCATACTGAAGCGGCAACGCCACGCACCTTTGCTCACTTTACAGGGCGCGATCGCGGCATTGTCGGCGGCATTGGTCAACGCATCCCCACCTTTGGCCCGTTTGGATTTGCCAATCGTACGCCAGTCAAGCACCTTTGGCTGGTTGGAGACTCTACTCATCCCGGTGAAGGCACCGCAGGGGTAAGCTATTCTGCTCTTACCGTTGTTCGGCAGATTGAGGCATAGGACATCTGATGAAGGCAAAATAAGATTAAGGTCATTAGCTATTAGTCATTCATGTAAGCCAACACCTAACGACTAATAGCCAGTGGTCAACGACAATGATCAGTGACTAATGATTAACTACCAGCCCTAATTCTAAGAATCGGCAATTCTTATGACTGCCTACGTCCCGACTGAGCCAACTACAATCATCTACCCCAGTTCTGACGGTGAACCCTTGGCAGAGACTTCAATTCATGTAGATGCAATCATTGCGATTATCACTGCTCTGCGCCTTTATCTGGAAGGTCAGCAAGCCATCGTGTTGAGCAACCAGTTTTTTTATTTTGCTGAAGGATTTCCCCGGCTGCGCGTTGCTCCTGATGTCATGGTGATATTTGATGTAGTGCCTGGACCCCGCGACAACTATAAAGCGTGGGAGGAAGGTCAGGTGCCTGCCGTCATCTTTGAAATCACATCAGAAGGCACCCGTGAGCAGGACAAGGTCCATAGGAAAACTCTGTATGAACAGATGGGGGTACGAGAATATTGGCTGTTTGACCCCAAAGGTGAATGGATTGAGGGGCAGTTGCAAGGATATCGCCTCCGGGGTGAGATTTATGAATCAATTACTGATGGGCGTAGTGAGCCGTTAGCCCTGCGCTTGCAGGTTGAAGCACAGCTACTTAATTTTTATCGCGAAGACACGGGTGAAAAGCTACTAGTCTCCGAAGAATTGGCACAGGCGCTGAAGCAAGAACGCCAACGAGCAGAACAGGAGCGTCAACGGGCAGAGCGACTGGCAGCACAGCTACGCGCCGCTGGCATTGAGCCAGAAGAATAAGGGGCGATCTCGGAGAGATACCCGCAGGGGGGCGCCTCTCTGCTCACCCTGTTCATCTGCTCAAGAAATTTAGTAAACTCCTCTGCAATTTTTCTCAAAGCACAGGTATCTTGTGTTCAGATCTCGCTTTAGCAGGGGCAGCATGACCGACATCTTCATTTCTTACTCCCGCAAGGATAAAGTCTTTACCCAATTACTTCATGCTGCGCTAGAAGCTACAGGACGAGAAGCCTGGATTGATTGGCAGGACATTCCCCTCACTGCCGACTGGTGGCAAGAGATCAAACGCGGTATCGAAGGGGCAAATACTTTTGTCTTTATCATCAGCCCAGATTCCATTACTTCTTCTGTTTGTCGGCGGGAAGTTGAGCACGCAGTGCTGCACAACAAGCGTTTAGTGCCGATTGTGCATCGAGAAGAATTGAATCAAGCCTTGCTGCATCCTGCGTTAGCGAGTCACAACTGGTTATTTTTTCGAGAGAATGATGACTTTGATACTGCCTTTCAAGCTTTAATCAAGGCGATCGATACTGACCTGGAGCATTTGCATACTCACACTCAAATTCTCGTTCGCACTTTGGAATGGGAAGACAAGGGTCGCAACGACAGCTTTTTATTGCGCGGCAGCAACCTAAAAGATGCAGAGCAATGGTTGCAACAGAGTGCCAATAAAGATCCTCAGCCAACTGAGCAGCAAAAAAACTACATTAGCAAAAGTCGAGAGGCAGAAGATTTTAGTGAGCGAATTGCTCAGGCAAATGAGACAGCAAAGCGTAGACTCCGAATTGCCACCCTGGTCATGGGCATTGCTCTAGTGACTTTAGCGGCGGCAACAGTTGTCACGGTTCAGGCGTTTCAACAACAGCTCCATACCAAGATAGTCAACCGATTGGAGCAAGAAACAGACGATGCGTTGGAGCAATTTGACTCATCTCAATTAGATGGTCTGTTGAAAGCAATCAAAGCTGGACGATATTTGCAGTCGATGGTGGAGAATCGTTCTGTTGAGCAATATCCAACACTCAGTCCTGTGCTGGCTCTGCAAACCATTCTGCAAAATATTCAAGAACAGAATCGAATTCCAGCCCATCCCGGTGAGGTGAATGGCATCAGTTTTAATCCTAATGGGGGTCAAATTGCTACGGCCGGAGAGGATGGCGTGACCCGGATCTGGAGTTTGACAGGAGAAAAGCTAGCCGAGATTGCCGGACACCCAGATGAAGTCAGCAACATTAGTTTTAGCCCTGACGGGATGCAGCTTGCGATCGCCGGAGAAAATGGAATGTTACAGCTTTGGGATCTGGCTGAGCAACAACTGGTTGCCCTTAGAATTTACCCAACCGGACTTACTGATGTCAGTTTCAGTCCCGGTGGTAGACAAGTGGCTACAGCCGGAGAAGATGGGATCGTTAGATTGTGGAGCTTTTCAGGTCAGTCCCGACAGTTTCAAGGACATACAGGAGAAGTCAGCAGTATCAGCTTCAGCCCTGACGGTACTCAGATTGCTTCCTCTGGGAGAGATGACACGATACGGCTCTGGGATTTGTCAGGAAAGCCACCTGTTGAGTTTAGAGGAGATGGAAGTGAGTTTAGCAGTGTCGATTTTCACTCAGACGGAACACAACTTGCAGCAGCAGGAGAAGATGGCACGGTCTGGCTTTGGAATATTTCTGGTGAAAAGATTGGAGAATTCAAAGCTCACCCGGTTGAAGTTACGAGTATTCAGTTCAGCTCTGATGGAACCCAGCTTGCGACAGCCGGAGAAGATGGCAGAATTAAGCTCTGGGATCTCTCTGGACAGCAATTAGCCAAATTCATAGGACATCAAAGCGGTGTAAATGTCGTGCGATTTAGCCCTGACGGAAAGCAGCTTGCGACAGCAGGAGAGGATGGCACTGTGCGATTGTGGGATTCTAGCCGCCAAGCTTCAGGACTTGAAGTGGAGCAGGAGGAACTAAGCGTTATATCAAGGGCTAATGAAAGCGTAATGGGGAATCAAGATGACTCGGTGCGATCGCTCTCTAATACCGACCTAACCACCTTTCTACAGCAAGGATGCGATTGGCTAAAAGACTACTTGAACACTAATCCTGCGATTGATGAGAGCGATCGCCAGCTTTGTGGAAGAGACTAGGAGCTAGGGGTTAGGGCAGGAAGTTGTCATTCCTTATCCCTCATCTTTCTTATCCTCATTCTTCTCATTCTCTCCCTCCTTTTGCTCGTCTGGCTGTGAGAGTGCTGTTTTTGCTAGTCGCGTGGTGTAGATAGCGACCCCTGCTGTTGCTAGTAGCCCTCCACCTTGGAGAATCAGGGAGCGAGGAGAATTGTCGCCACCGATGATGGATGTGCCGAAATAGCCGATGTAGACATACAGCGCGATCACCGGAATCATTCCCAGCCAGGTAAAGAAGAAGTACTGCCAGAAATTGACTTTGGTGCAGCTAAAGCCATAGTTCAGCACGTTGGAGGGAATGATCGGCGAAAGGCGACTGAGGAGTAGAATTTTCCAGCCTTTTTTGGCGATCGCCTGATCAAGCTGCCCAAAGGTAGGATAGCGCTGCATCAGTTTCTTCACCCGTTTGCGGGCAACTGTTCGACCCAGACCAAAACAAACAACGGCACCCAACGTATCGGCAACGGACGCAGACGCAATGCCTACGACTAAACCAAAAACGGTTCCTGCAACTAAAATCAACGCAATGTTGGGCAAGCCTGCAACACTTACCAGCACGTAAATCACAATAAATGCGGGAATTGCCCACCAGCCGAGCGAGCGCAGCCACTCATTTAGCCCAACTGACCATTCCTTTAGCGGTAGCGCACTTGTCGCTACGAGTATCGCAACTAGTACTCCAAGCAAAACCAGCAGTAGAGACTTTCTTTGACGTAACCATGCCTTCATAAAATGCTTTAAGAGACTTGTAAATGCGCCTCTTTTAAAGGTTTAGTCTACGACACAAAACTTTGCCATCTGTCTCAAGGAAACCCAATGGGTATTCCTCACAGAGACAAAATGCCTCGCCTCTATGTAGTGTTAAACACAAAGGGTAGTGCCAAGGTAAGTGCCAAGCACAAACTATCCCGACCTAAAGCTCTTCACCCGTTAGCTGCTGTCGCCAGGTTTGGGCCTGGAGCTGGGCAGCGTCATAAGCTTCAGTACGAGGTGGAATGCTCTCAGCAGTGGCGATCGCTCCCTCCAAATCGTATCCAGCCTGCTGCTGGGCGGCCTGCAAAATCTGCTGACTCCAGAGGTTGATCATCTGTTCAGCTTCTGGGCGAGTTGGGCTGTCCTCAGGAACTTGCTCGGCCGTGCGAATTGCTGCAAGCAACCCAGTCGTTGTGCTAATGCCAGCTGCCTCGTAGGCCTGCTGCATTCGCTCTTGCCCCAGAGTCTGGTTACGCCAGGTACGAATATCTGCCTGCGCCTCGTCGTAGAGGGCGCGTCCCTGACCAATTTGCTCTGCCAGGGCAATCGCTTCTGGTAAGTTGCCCAGGGCAGCTAGTTCTCTCGCCCGGTCTAGATAAGGCTGGTCTTGAGTGCGCTGAATTTGATCTGTCCAATCTCGCACCCGCTGACGCGCCTCATCAGACAGGGCACGACCCGACCCAATTCGATTAGCCTGCTCAATGGCTGATGTCAGATCACCGCTATTAGCAAACCGATCGGCTGTATCTAGGATGGGTCTGTCTTCCATCGTCTCAGCTTCACGAGTCCAGCCGGCGATCGCCTCTCGCGCCTCAGCCCGACGTGGATTGCCACGCGGAATTTGCTCTGCCTCGGCGATCGCCGCTCGCAAATCTCCCACAGAGCCAGGTTGCGCTAACTGTCTTGCCGTTTCCAGCCGCATGATGTCTTGTATTTCTGCCTGCCACTGGGTGATTAATTCCTGTGCTCTGCCATAAAGTGGACGACCCTGCCGCAGTCGCTGTGCTTGAACGATTGCAGCTTCCAGATCGGCAACCGTACCGCCCCACGATTGGGAATAAGCGGATGCTAAATGAGTCAAATCTTGAGCTTCTGCCTCCAAGTTGGCGCGTTCGGGAATGCGACGCAAAATGGCGATCGCCTCATCTGCATCCTGACGATTTAACGCTGATTCTGCTAGCTCCAGCATTCCTTTGCCCGCTTCAGTGATTACCTTTTGGGCTTCACCATAGGCATAGCTGCCATCACCAATTTCTTCTGCCAGCTTGACTGCCTCGCTCAGGTTGGACAGACCTCCTCGATCGATAAACCGTCTTGCCTCAGCGAGTTTCGCTGCATCCTCACGAGTCGCATTAATCAACCCGTTCAACTCGTCATATTTAGTAGTCTTCCAGTAAGTGTTATCGACGGACAACAACCCAACCGCAATATCAAATGCCTTTCGCAAATCCTGCTGCCGAAGGGCGGCTTCTGCGTCTTTGTAAATCTTCTCCGCTTCTGCCCAAATTCCGTTCCAGCGATCGACCCGTTCCTGTACTTGGGCACGAGCAGAGGTGTCAGCAGGAATTTTGTTGGCAATATCCAATGCTTCTGAAAACTTACCCTGATCAAAGGCTTCCTCTGCCAAGTCCAAAACTTGTTGCGACCAGTCCTCAATGTGGCGGTTGATTTCTGGACGTAGGGGATGGTCGGCAGGCAGACTGTTGATTAGCTCAATCGCCTCCAGCAAGTCATTTGCCGTTTGCTTGTTTGCTGCCAGTTGAGCGCAATACAGCCGCAAAGATGCTGATGCAGTCGGCCAGAAAATCGACGGACAGTTTGGTACCGCAGGCAGCTTCAGCAATAGCGCAACCGAAACGATGCTAACTCCAGTCAGCGTAACTACAGAAGCGATCGCCCAAAACTTGAGACTGGTTGGAACTCGCAGCTTGGGCAACTGTAATCTATGCTGTCTTGCCTGTTGAGGGTCTTCTGGATAGTCTGCACCAGGAAGATGAGGCGATTGCGCTGTCGTAAGCTGGGCGTAGGGCAACTGCTCAGCGGGTGGAATCGGACGGGGCGATCGTTGCCCTCCCGGCATCGGTTGGACAGTTGGACGCAACAAAGAAGACTCAGGCGCAGGCAACTTTGGCATAGGTGGACCCTGCCGAGGCAACGGACGTTTGCGAGACGCAGGTACTTTAGGCAGCTTTTTAGGAATTCGATGTGCTCGCCCCAAATCTGGACGATGCTCCGGTGTTCCCCAATCTTTACTCATATCCCAGCCCACAACAATGGCGCAGCAACCTAGATCGTCGAGCAGCAGTACGCAATAGTTGCAATCCTACTCCTCAATGGAGGAAAACGCCACTTTCTGGGGGCTAGAGACTAGAGGCTGGGGGCTAGAGAATGGAAGATTGAATGTCCCCAGACATTAGCAGAGCGAAGCTCCTGCATCCCCCTAGTTCCTGGTCTCTTACCCCCTTTACCCCCTAGCCCCTGCTTCTGCCTGCAAATCTCGAATCAACTGTTCCAGCTCATCGCTGCTAGCCTGATATACTTCGTTGCAGAAATGGCAGGTAGCTTCGGCTCCGTCGTCTTTTTCGATCATGTCTCGCAGCTCGTCCTTGCCCAACATCTTCAAGGCTCCTAAGACGCGATCGAAGGAACAACCGCAGTGGAAGCGCAACATCTGAGTTTCTGGAAAAATTTCCAGATTCATATCGCCCAACAGTTGCTCAAACATCTGTTGCAGCGATTTACCCTCTTTGAGTAATGGGGTAAACCCAGCTAGAGAAGCAACGCGAGATTCTAACAGTTGCACTAGGGCTTCATCTCTGGCAGCTTTGGGCATTACCTGCACAAGTAGCCCACCCGATGCCGTTACCCCTTCAGCACTGACAAACACGCCCAAAACGAGAGCTGAGGGAGTTTGCTCAGAGCTAACGAGATAGTGAGTGACATCGTCCCCAATTTCTCCAGAAACCAGCTCTACCGTACTGGAGTAAGGATAGCCGTAGCCCACATCTCTAACGACATATAGGTAGCCGTTATGACCTACAGCCGCACCCACATCCAGCTTGCCAATTGGGCTAGGAGGAAGTTCTACGGTTGGGTTATCGACGTAGCCACGCACGGTTCCATCTAATCCGGCATCAACTAGGATGCCACCTAACGGACCGTCACCATTGATCCGAATGTTCACTCGTGATTCGGGTCGCTTCATGCTGGAGGCAAGCAGAAGCCCTGCTGACATGGTTCGCCCTAGTGCTGCAGTCGCAACGTAGGAAAGGTTGTGGCGCTGTCTGGCTTCTTCTGTAAGACGTGTGGTAATTACGCCGACGGTGCGAATTCCTCCATCTGCTGCCGTCGCTCGAACTAACTGATCCGCCATGAAAATCCTAAATACTTCTTAATAGTCCCTTATTCCATTCTACGGTGTCTGTTTAATAGCCGAAGTCAGACGGACTACGTGCGGGTGGATATCCGTTTACTCGTTGCCAAGCTGAAGCTTGGTAATGCTGAACTGAAGCTCCAACTTCCTTCTAAATTCGGAGAAAGCTAGAGCTTCTTTAGGCAATTCTCAGGCTGGAGCTTGGGAACTAGGAATTATGGATGTCCTTTTGTGAATGTGTCTTTAGGGGGAGCGATCGCCCCACCCTTAAACTTATTAATCAGGCAACATGAAACTAACTATCCCCGCTAACGAGTACCTCGCCCTTAAGCATCCGTTGAGCAGCATCTAGCAGCGCTTCTTCCAGGTAAGGCTTCGTGAAGTAGCCTTTGGCACCTAGTTGAACGGCCATTTGGCGATGGCGATCGGCTCCTCTGGAGGTGAGCATTGCGATCGGCAGATGCGCCAAGTTAGGGTCTTTCTGAATACGTGAGAGCAATTCTAGACCGTCCATGCGCGGCATCTCGATGTCGCAGAAGACCAGGTCGCAGGGCAGTCCAGAACGGAGTTTTTCCCAGGCTTCCTGACCATCACGCGCTTGCTCGACTCGGTAGCCCACTTTGTTGAAGGTCATTGAGAGCAATTCGCGAACGGTGATGGAGTCGTCTACAATCAGCACCGTTGGGTCGGTCTTGATGACTGGCGGTTCGGCGGGTGGCTCTTGCTCTTTCTCCCAGAGGGCATTGCCTGCCTCACGACGAATCCGACCGACAGAGAGGTCAATTAGCTCTAGCACATCGGCGATCGGCATGATTCGCCCATCCCCTAGCACGGTGGCACCTGCAACACCGACGGGCTTAGGCACTGGTCCTTCTAGCTGCTTGATTACAATTTCCTGTTCGCCTAGCACTTGATCAACCTGGAGGGCAAGGAAATTGCCTGCGCTGCGTAACACGACCACTGAAACAATGTCTTCTTCCTGGTTGCCGCCGTACACACTGCCACGACCCAAACTGCGGTTGTATTTCAGCAATTCTGATAGCGGCTGGAAGGGCAGCAACGTATCGCGCCAGAGGATGCAGGAGCGTCCTTCGCTGTCAGTTTGAATGCGCTCTTTGGGTACGTCTAGCATGTCCTCTACCCCGTCCATGGGGAAGGCAATGCGAGCACGGTTGCTGATGCAGCAGAGCGCTTTAGAGATGCTGAGAGTGAGCGGTAGCCGAACGGTGAAGGTGGTGCCTTTACCGACAGTGGAATCAATGTTAATTACACCGCGAATTTCATTCAAGCTGGTACGTACAACGTCCATACCGATTCCGCGACCGGACAAATCATCTGCTTTGTCCTTCGTGGAGAAGCCGTGATGAAACAGCAGGTCATAGACATCTAATTCGGTCATTTCTCTGGATTCGGCTGGTGTAATTAAGCCTTTTTCCAGCGCTTTGGCTTTGACCTTCTGGGGATTGATGCCAGCGCCATCGTCGGTGACCGAAATGACAGTTTGGTTACCCTGATGGAAGGTGCGAACGGTGATTCGTCCAACCGGCGGCTTGCGGGCTGCGATCCTTTCTTCTGGGGTTTCAATGCCATGAGTAATGGCGTTGTTGACCAGATGGGTCATTGGATCGTAAAGCTGTTCCAAAATCATTTTGTCGATCAGGGTTTCCCGTCCTTCGACGGTTAGCTCAGCTTGTTTGCCGCACTTAAGGGAAATGTCGCGTACGGCTCTGGGAAGGCGATCGGCTGTCTGAGCGAAGGGCACCATGCGAGAACGGGTTAAGCCTTCCTGAAGCTGTGTCGTGACCTGACGGAACATGCGCGTTACCTGGTCAGTTTCATCGACGACGAAATCGATGTCAGAGGCAGATTCCCTAACTCTAACAATCAGTTCGATCATTTCCTGGGAAAGGGTATGGAAGCCGGTGAAGCGGTCCATCTCCAGGGCATCAAAGCTTAAGCCTGTGGAGTGGCTGTTTTGGGTTATGGCGGAGCCGCCGCCGTTGCCAGGAGAGGAAAGCTGATAACTTTTACGGTTGGAGAGCAGGGAGCTTTCTAAGAGCGATCGCTCATACAAATCGCGCATCCGTTGCCCTACATCGCTCAATTGCTGCACCTGGTAGAGCAGATTATCCAGAAACTGTCTTAGGCGTTCCTGTCCTTGCTCCAAGCTGTTACGGTTAACGACGAGTTCCCCAACCAGGTTGTTAAGGTTGTCCAGGTTTTTCACCGAAACTCTCATCGTCTGGTCGCTAAGAACTCCGCCGCCTCGGCGAGTATTGCGGCGATTGGGCGCGAGCGCAGGACGGCGGGCGTTCTTGCTAGTCGGTGAACCGCCCAGAGTTTGATCGGCATCTTCCAGCAGCTTTTCCAGGTCGTCGAATTCGTCAACGGCTTCTACTGCCGGGTTCGCTGAATGGGTAGATGGCGATATGGCTGAAAAATCATCACCCAACAGTGCGTCCAAATCGGCGAAATCGTCTACCGCCTCTGAAGATGAAGCATCAAAATCGAGGGAGATGGGTTCAGCTACTTGATCTTCAAGCAACGTATCCAGGTCGGCGAAATCGTCTTGCAGAGGTGCGACTGATTCTGTAACCGAGGCGGTGGATGCAGTAGATTCTTCCAGCAGGGCATCTAAATCGGCGAAGTCATCAGACTCGATCGCATCGAGTTCAGCATCAAGGGCGACCCCCTGCGGGTATCTCTCCGAGATCGCCTCATCCACTTCATCAGCATCACCCAGCAGCGCATCCAAATCAGTAAAGTCGTCCGCTTCAGTAATCCCGACTGCTTCCGGGCTGGAGTCCGAAAGGTCAGGCAAAACTTCTACTTTAGTCATTTCGCTGATTTCTGGAACGCCTGTAATTTCTTCCAGATCGGTTTCTGAACCAAAGGACAGGTCGCCAAGGTCGAGGTCGTTGGCATCAGTGGTGGGAGTGTCTGTTAGCTCATCAAAGGCGATCGCATCGTTGGAGATGATCGCTTCCTCACTCAATTCCTCGTCTGCGCCAAACAGGTCAAAGTCAAAAGTTTCCTCGTTTAGAATGCCTGCGTCTTCGCCGACATTCATCTCATCAAAACTAAACGCCTCATCAGTCTCTACGTCCTGCGCCGCAGAGAGTTCGGTTTCGAAATCTAACCCAGATTCTTCACCGAACATGGCTGAAAAATCCTGTTCCTGCTCATCTGCACCGTCATCAAGACTCAGCATTGCTTCATCCAATGCTTCTAAACTTTCAGTGCTATCAGTATCCAGGTTGAAGTCTAGGTCCGAATTACTATCAGCATCCAGATCAAAGCTCAAATCCCCAGTTCCTTCGGTATCCAGGTTGAAGCCTAAATCTTCAGTGCTCTCAACATCCAAGTTGAAATCCAGATCCGAAGCACTATCAGCATCCAGGTTAAAGCCTAAATCTTCAGTTTCTTCAGCATCCAAGTTGAGATCTAGATCCGAAGTACTATCAGCATCCAGGTTGAAGCCTAAATCTTCAGTTTCTTCAGCATCTAGACTAAAGCTCAAATCCTCGGTTTCTTCAGCATCCTCAGCATCCAGGTTGAAATCCAGATCCGAAGCACTATCAGCATCCAGGTTAAAGCCTAAATCTTCAGTTTCTTCAGCATCTAAGTTGAGATCTAGATCCGAAGTACTATCAGCATTTAGGTTGAAGCCTAAATCTTCAGTTCCTTCAGCATCTAGACTAAAGTCCAAATCCTCGGTTTCTTCAGCATCCAGGTTGAAGTCTAGATCCGAAGTATCATCGGTATCCAGGTTGAAATCCAGATCCGACGCACTATCAGCATCCAAGTTGAAGCCTAAATCTTCGGTTTCTTCGGCATCCAGGTTGAAGTTTGTTGTTTCAGCCGTTTCTGTGCCCAGGTCAAAGTCTAAATCGGCGGCAGATTCCGTCAGATCTAGATTTAGTCCCGTAGTGTCTTCCAGATCAAATAAGTTTTCTGAGAAACCTTGAGGTTCTGTTGAGTCTTCGACGGTGCCAAGGTCGAAAAGGGCATCGTCAGTTCCAGATGAATCTGGAGCAGATAAGTCGCTCAAATCGGCTTCATCGTCCGTCTCGCCAAACAGGCTAGAAAACTCTGTATCTTCTTCTGAGGAAAGGTCGAGAGCAACTGGCTCAAGCGATTCAGTGATCTCTGGCTCAAACAAGCTGTCAAAGCCAGTATCGCTGTCTAAAGGATCGTCTGAAAGATCGGATGTTGGAGAGGGAGCGATCGCTGCTTCCCCTTCTCCAAAAAGTCCTTCCAGGTCTTCCCCTGTTTCTTCTAGGTCAGACGGGTTGGCTGTGAGATCCAGTGATTCTGCTGCAAAGTTGGCTTCAGGTTCAAACAGTCCGTCAAACTCTGCTTCAGATTCAGTTTCCTCTGTGTCAAACGAGTCAAAGACAAATCCTTCTACAAAGTCAGACGAGTCGGAAGTAAATCCTTCCACAAAGTTAGATGGCTCCGATGGCTCTGAAACAGGTTCGTCCTTAGACTCGGATAGGTCTATGACGAAGCCCTCTACAAATAGCTCCTCTACAACAACCCCTCCTAAGGCAGCGGCATCTGTTGCGGCCATTGATTCGAGTACTTCGTCATTAAAAGCCTCAGAGGTTGCCTCATCTTCTGTAGTGTAATCAAGTTCTGGTTCTGCTTGCGGTACGGCCGGCACGACCTGTTGGGACGACGTTACGGGTTGAGCCGGAATAGGGTCGTCAAATGGATCGGCAAACAAATCTGCATCTGCCTGATTCTTTTTCGAGCTTTGAGTGACAGAGACTCCTGAGAATGAGTCAAAAAAGTCGTCGTCCGCATCGAAATCGTGAATTGAGGAAGGTTGTCCCTGAGTTTGAGTAAATTCCTCAAATTCCTCGTCCCAAGGATCAAATACGGAAGAAGCTGTTTGCTCTGCGCTGGGTATATCTGCGGCAGGCGGAGCCTCGGGCTCTGAGACAAACAGCGACACATCATCCGGCTCTGAGACGAATAGCGATGCATCATCGGCTAAGGTTTCGATCGGCGTTTCTGTGTCTACCAGCAGTTCCTCTTCCAGAGGTAAATCTTCTTCAATTAGCAGATCCTCTGCAGGTTGAGCTGCTGCAGTAACGGGTGCATCGTCGTGTAAGAAGGCATCAATGAGAGAATCGTCACCACTCGAGTCTTGCAATACTTCCCAGTCTTGAGCGGCATCAGCAGATTCGAGGGAGTCGGAGGAAGGGCGATCTCCGAGAGATACCCGCAAGGGGTCGCCCTCCATTTCCATTGCGTCTATCGAGAAATCATCTGTCTCAAAGCTGCTTAGGTCAACGTCGTCCAACTCCAGAACCAGATCATCTGCCTGATCTGTCTGATTAGTAGACAGGGTTTCTGAAAGTTCGTCTTCGTCTGAGAAAGGATCAGGGAGTTCACCAAACGGGAGCTCAGCAAACGGTTCAGGAGCTTGATCTGGTTGCTCTAGTTCAGGTTCTTCTGCCGTAAACGCCTGATCTAAATGATTTAACGAGAAAGGGTCAGAAGCTGCTGCCGTGAAATCCTCATCCAGATCGGCAAACAGATCCGTGAGGTTTTCCAGGTCACCGCTTGCTTTGGGCAGACTACTTTGGGTGTCTGGTTCGTCTACTTCCACATCGGCAAAGGGATCGGACAGATCCGAACTTTCAAATTCGCTTTCCAAGAAATCCAGAGACAGTTCGTCTGTGACTTCAACTATGGCTTCAACATTGAGGTTCGCGATTAGATCGCCCTCTGGCTGGTCAGGCATTTCGTTCATCAAGTCGCCTAGATCGTCCAAGGCTGACGACTGACTCATTCCAGAACTATCGCCAAAGAGTTCACTGCTGTTTAGCAGCCCTGACAGGTCGTCATCGTCCTGAATTTCGGTTTGCAGCGACAGGTCGTCGTCCAGAGCATCCTGGTCAAACAGCAGGTCTGAAAAGTCGCTAGAAGCATCTGCATCAAGCGCATCTGAGAAATCCCCAGATGCATCTACAATCACGACTTCCTCCTGCCAGGTCATTCCCAAATCGGGAACTTCCCCTTCAAACAGGTCAGCTAAACTGTTTAGCTCAGCCGCCCCGACTTCTGGACCCGTATGATCTGCGAATCGTGATGGACTGGAAGGTTGCCCTAGATTCAGATCTGTACCTGGATCGTTGTACTCTGGAGCGGGTTCCCTAAACCCAAGGTCAGCTTCCGAGAAATTGCTCTCTTGTTGAGCAGAAGTTGATTCATCAACGAAAGTTGATTCGGTGAACCAGCTATCATCCTGGTCAAACAGATTGTCTTGCTCGGTAGATTCTGCAGCGGTCAGTGGCTCGTCATCCGTGTCAAGCGCGAAGTCGGGTAGCTCCAGTTCGCTGTCGCTGCGGTCAAAGTCTACTGAAGACAACAGGTCTGCAAAGTCGTCCAGACCTTCTGCGGGTTCAGGTTCAGCGGGCAATAAGGCTCTAAGGCTTTCGCTACAGCAAATTTCGGCAGAACGACCAGACAGAACAAGCTCTTGGGCTTGCTTAATGTCTTTGATAACGGTTGGCGCGAGGGTGCGGTAGCTGTTGTCGGAGTGGGCGATCGCCCGCCGAGCAAGTTCCAGCAGTTCACACCATTGAGCTAACTCAAACTGTTCTCCCGCTTGGGCCAGATTACGGCATACAAACTGAAGCTGTTCACGACTAACAGGCTGGTCTGCTTGCTTAAACAGTCCCAACATCTCTCGCAACTGAGCCGGAACATCACTCTGAAATACTAGTCTCAGAGCGCTTTCCTCAGAAACAGGTTGCATCCTTGTGGGGGCAGCAGGAGCAGCAGCGACAGGTTGTTCCAGCCCCAGATCGACATCTTCGGGGGGCACCGATCCACATTGGCTAACAAGCCGACCCAGATGTTCGTTGAGTGCTGTGAATACGGGCATCACGTCCGACATCACCTCTTCAGCTTTGTCATCGGTTAAGCCAAACGGTCCTTGCAGGTGTTCAAGCAATTCCTGAAGCGTATCAAACACCCGCAAAAACAGAGTTTCTAACTTTTGGTCAACCTGAATAGGGCATTCTTTTAAGACTTTGAAATAATCTTCCAGGCGATGAGAGGTTTGCTGGATTCCGTTTAGCCCCAGCATGGCTGCCCCACCCTTGACGGAATGTGCCGCTCGGAACATCTCATTGACCATTTCTGGGTCAGCGATCGTACTTTGCAGATTCAGCAAACCCTGCTCAATCGTATTGAGGTGGTCTTTCGCCTCCTCAATGAAGTACCCCATAATCCGCTGTTGTTGTTCAGACAGCATAGCAGTGTCCCTCTGATTAATCTGGGCAAAGCCCCTCGGCTAAAGTGCATTTCAACGGGGACAAAGCGACGACCTCAGGTGTGGTGTGCCCCCAGTTTTAACTGAGCTTCAAATTCAGTCTTTGTTTGATTAACTTTACCCGATTCTATTTAAATCGACATCAAAGCTAAGTAAATCTACTCTTGCACTACCTGAATCTTAATATCTAGGGTTTTGGGTTACTCCTAAACAGTGGCTTATTTGGGATCTGCCTCTACTCGGAATCGCTCCACCGACGTGAGCAGATCTCGCGCAACGCCAACTAGGCTTTGCAAAGAACCAGACACCCGCTGCGCTTCTTGAGAGGTTTCTTGAGCCGTCAATTCGACCGACTGCATGACTTGTGCCACGTTGCGGGAGGTTTCGGTCTGCTCAACGGTGTCGGCGGTGATGGATCGCACCAGTACATCGATTCGGTTTGACACCTGAATGATGTCTTCGAGCGATCGCTTGGCTTGCTCTGCCAGTCGAGTACCCTCGATCACCTGCTGCGTGCCTTCTTCCATCGCAGTCATGACAGAACCCGTCTCACTCTGGATTTGCAGGACAATTTGCTCAATTTCCTTAGAGGCTTTTGCGGCTCGGTCAGCCAACTGTCGCACTTCGTCTGCCACGATCGCAAAGCCTCGTCCCGCTTCTCCGGCTCTCGCCGCCTCAATACTGGCGTTCAGTGCCAGCAGGTTGGTGCGAGAAGCGATTTGAGAAATCAACGCCACAATCTTGGAAATTTCCTGGGAAGATTCTGCCAGTCGCTTCACTTTACGAGTGGTTTCTGCAACCGTTTCTCGAATTTCGAGAATACCGGATACGGTGCGTTCTACCGCTTCCCCGCCCTTAAGGGCGGTTGCCGATGCTGAACGCGCCACTTCCTCGGCTTCACGGGCACTTTCGGCTACCCGCTGAATCGAGTCGGTCATCACCTGCACAGAATTTAGCGTCACGGCTAGCTCTTCTGCCTGTCGCAAAGCGTCAGAGGAAAGCGATCGCGCAAAAATTTCGTTTTCCGTTGCACCTTTATTAACCTGACGTGCCGCAATCTTCACCTGTTGTACGATGTCTCGCAGGTTCTGAATGGTTAGGTTAAAGGAATCCGCTACCGCGCCCAGCACGTCAGCAGTCACCTCTGCCTGTACGGTCAAGTCGCCTCTAGCTGCGCCTTCTACGTCGTCCAGCAGGCGAATCACCTGACGCTGCAAGTCTTCTTTAGCCTGTTCTTGCTCTTCTGCCTTGCGCTGCGCTTCGCTGGTAGTGGTTAAAATTACCCGCGCCATTTGGTTAAACCCAGCGGCAAGTTGACCAAATTCGTCCTTAGAATAGACTGTTGCTCGCGCACTCAAATCGCCGTGGGATACGGCTTCAAACTGAGCCTGTAAATCGTCGGCTGTGCGCTTGATTTGCTTGTTGGTTGCTCCAGCGAGGATAAAGGCAGTTGTGCCACCGACCAATCCAGCAGCCAGGCTCGCTGCCAGGGCTGCCCGATCAAGCTGTGAAGCAATCTGGACGCGGGTTTCCTGAGCAAGGCTTTGATTTCTCGTTGTAACGAGTCTAAAGCCGTAGTGGATAAAGGCTACGGTTAAGAGGGAAACGACACCGGTGGCGATCGCCACCACCAGCTTCTTCCCACCCAGTGGTGTGTTTTCCAGGAAACTGAGAGCGCCCTGTTCAACATTGACCTCGGTATCTAAGCTTTGATTATCAGAATGGGCAAACGTTGGCAACTGCTCGGAGCTACCAGAGATACTAAAGATCTCATCCTCGCGGATGACCGAGTGATCGCTACTGTCACCAAAGTCAAAGCCACCATCGCTGTTGTTAGAACTGCCAAAGCCAGAGCTGATGTTGGGGCTAGCAAAGCCAGCAGAGTTATCAGACAAATCAAAGTCGGAAATGCTGCCTAAGTCATCAAACTCGTCAAATTCGTCGAGAAAGTCTACATTGCTGCGACTGCCTACACCTGCGGAGGAATCGCTGACAAACGCGACCTCTTCGTTGGTGGCAAAGTCACTTTCATCGAAACCTTCTGAATAGCCGTTTCCTTCTGAAGAGACAAAGGTGCGATCGTCATCGTCATAGAAACTACCGTTGTACTCGCCTGAGTCTGGATCAGCGTAACCAAACGTTTCTTCTTGCTTAAAGGTCGCCGCAGATTCTTCCGCAGCCATAAACAGAGTCTCTTCATCGGTGGGTGGACGCGTGTTCAACCCAGATGAATCCTGAAAATCAGGCGGCATATAGTCAGATTCATCAAAGTCGCTGGGAGGAGCAAACTTACTGCCAGTCGAAAAGCCTGAATCGCTGGCATAACCCGAACTGCTGGTGTAGATGCTGGGCATATCTGCTGCATCTGGAGCAACACTGTCCGAATTGCCTGAGAAGTCAAAAGAGTCTTCGTCTACTGTAAAGGGATCACCGAAATCGTCAAAGGTTTCGGCTTCGGCTTCACCCGCTACATGGCTTGTTCCGCCACTAGCAAAGGGGTCGTCAAACGGAGAGGCACTGCTAGTAGCGGCATAGCCAGAACTTACCGGAATGTCATCGGAGCTATCTACATCAAGGCTAGCAAAGTCAAAGTCACTGCCAAAATTTTGGTCGGGCGAATCTTGCCAGTTGTCAGCAGGCGCACCAAAGTTAGCGGAATTAAACGCCGCTTGAGACTCCATGGTGCTGTCGAAGTCTTCATCAATATCTGTAAATCCATCGGCAGCAAAGTCATCGATGTCGTCCTCATCGAGATCTCCAGCACCGATGAACTGCCCTGCATAAGCCATGCCGTTATTGGCATAGTCAAGGTATTCTGCATCTGAGGTGAGTCCCAATACCGACTGATATTGCTCCAGTGCCACCTCGTATTGCTGTAAGCCATAGCAGTAGATGTGCCCCCGTAAAAGACGCACGTTTGGGTCTTCTGGGTAATCTTCAACCAGGCGATCGACAATGGCAGCGGCCTCTTCATAGCTGCCCTGCATGTAGGCTTTCTCAGCCTGTTGATATTCCTGTGCGTACTCCGTGCCTGATCCCATTTGCCTTCTCCTGCCCGTGCAATACCCGCTTATGCTAAAAGTTCATGCTGCCCACCGTGCTGATCGAAGAATTGCTATCTGATCGAGCAGTCTAAGAAATCGGTTAGATTCCTTCTCTATTGACCACTCTCCCCGAAGAAAAGGAGCCATCCCATCTGGGACGTTGGTTGGTATTTGAATTTCATCAATATCCAACCAGTCCATTCCTAAAATCCGGTCAACTGCTAAGCCTAGCATAGCGTCTTGATCTTCGACGGCGATCACTGAAATGTCTTGCCTATCTGTGCTTAAAGGAGTTGGATCTCCTAAAAATTGACCGAGATCCGCGACCCAGATTACTCTTCCACGAACGTTTAGTGTACCTAACAATAAGGGAGAAACATTCGGGATGGGAGTAATTCGGTCGGAAGAAGATGAGATGACTTCGCGAATTCCAGTTGCAGGTAAGGCAAATTCATCTCCTGAAGGCACAAAAAACCTCAGATGCAGTTCACCCTCAGGACTCTCTAATTCCTGAAATTCTGGAACTTGGTCTTGACCTCTACCTGTTAAGAAATCTGAGTTGCCTATCATCACACCTGCTATTTTTTGAAACGGCTTTTATCGCAATAATTCTACCCTCGTAACAATTGTTTAACCGTACCTACTAACTCTGTCGGTTGAAAAGGTTTGGCAATGTACGCGTCGGCTCCTTGTTTCATTCCCCAATAGCGGTCGAATTCTTCGCCTTTGGAGGAACACATTACCACAGGAACATTTTGAGTTTTTGGATCAGCTTTAAGCCTGCGGCAAACTTCATATCCGTTCATGCGTGGCATCACAATGTCTAGCACAACTAAATCAGGACATTTTCCCTGAATTTGCTCTAGTGCCTCGACTCCGTCGCTGGCGACCGTTACGTCTAATCCGCTGCCTTTGAGCAAATCTGTAATCATCTCCCGCTGCGTCACACTGTCTTCTACCACTAGAACTGTACTCATAACTTCCCACCTGCTCACCGCGATCGCCAACGGAAAGAACTACTGTAATCTACCTTGGAGTCTAATCAAACTAAGTAAAGTACTCTTTATCATAATTAACTGGATTTAATCTTAAGGTTTTGATGAAGTAGAAGCGGAAGGAATATCAATTTCTAGCTCATCTTCCAAGGCTTCTGCGAGAAGGCGATCAGGGCGGGGGCGATCGGGATACCCCAACCCAACATATTTTTCTACCAGCATCAATAATTCATTTTCGCCAAACGGCTTTGTTAAATAATCCGTTGCTCCTACCATTCGGGCTTTTACCCGGTCAATGAAGCCTTCTTTGCCCGTCAGCATCACGATGGGGGTTTGTCGGAATGCAGTGGACTTACGCAACATGGCGCAAATTTCGTAGCCATCTAGTTCTGGCATGGCGATGTCACACAAAATCAGGTCGGGCTTTAGCTGAAAAACTAGACTCAGCGCCCTAACTGGATTGCTAATTGCAGTGGCTTCATAGCCTTGCTCGTTCAAAATAAATTCCACTGCTTTACGGATGGTTGCTCCGTCATCGATGCAAACAATGCGAGGCACCTTGTCTTGCTGCGGCAGGTCAAAGTTACGTCTGCCAAACAGAGATTCTTCTGAAGTGAGGTGCAAGAGCTGCACTAGCCCTTGCTGTACATAGGGATAGATAGCTTTGGCAACGGTGAGAATGTCCCGATTGAGGTAGCGCGCCATTTGCCGGATGGAGGTCTTCCCGTCTACCCATCTGCCTAGCATTTTGAAAGCATTCTCATTCAAAGCTTCACGCAACTGCGTAGGGTCTGAAATTACAGGGCACTGATCCGGCGACTGGATGTGAGGATGAAACTGCTTCCATTCCTGCACCTGTTTAATAATCTTGACCAGCAGCGGACCAATCTCCAGGGTGGTGAGTTGAGGAGAGAGGGCGGGTCCAATTTCAAAAATGAAAGAGCCTTGGTGAAAGCTGAGCAGATCAAACAAGGTCTCATGCACCATGCTCTGGATGATGCTGCGTCCCTGAGCGGGTGTGAGAATGTGGTTTTCTAGCAGTGCCCAGAGGTGTCCATATTCAGGTGCGTTGACGGTAGCAATTGAGGAAACGCTGATGTTATCAAGGACGTTATCTGGTTTTTTGTAGCGCCGCAGATGGTCGCGCAGCCGAGTTAGATTACCGCCGCTGTCGCCAGCGTAGATGATTTGACCATTGATGAAGAAAACAAACCAGGAGCGATCGCTCATTCGTTTAGAGGCACGTCGCAAGGCAGAGCTACCGACCGCATCGCCCACAATGCTGCCCATTCCATACGCTTCCACAAACAGCTCACCCGTTCTCTGACCCAACTCAACGAGCTGTAAAATGCTGCGGATATCGATTTCGCTCAACTTGCCCTGCATGTAGCCAAAATGCTCTCCTGAAAACAGCCTAAACCTGGGTCAAGCTTGCCTACCTGATCGCTCTAACTTTCACAACTTCCAAGTAACTGACTGTGGCAATCACTGCAATCCTAAAGCAACTGACTCGGCAAGGGTGCAATATGTGTCATATAACTATAACTTCCTCTTAGAAGTTTCAGTTCCCTTTTAATGAGATCAATCAGAAAAGAAGCAGTGTTGTTGGCAATCCGCCCTAAAGTGACGATACCATTGATGGATTCCAGGGGTGCTATTTGGTTCAGTTTGGCAATGTTGCTGTAACAAATCTGGTGGAGTTTAGGTGTCACTGTGGTGTCGAAAGCGAAATTGAATCAGTGAAATTGCTATAGCAGGTTGTTTTGCTAGCGTTGTCTCCTTAAACTGGATTCAATTAATTTAGATTTAAACCAATCGAATTTGAGCCAACTAGATTTAAGCCAACTAGACTGGATAGCTGAGTTCGCAAATAAGCTAATAGAAACAGAATCAAGCTAAGACACGGAAGGGGATTATCGGCGTGCTGTATCTGGCAGAAGTACAGAGAAAGGCTAGAGTGATTGGAGGTGGCAAGGCTGAGTTTAAGCTGTTGGCCTGTCAGCGGTCTGAGCAATGTTGGACTGCCGTATCGGGAGATGAAATCATTCCAGCACCGGATGACGCTGGATACAACGCGGGCGCACTGGTCATGGTGGATTTGACCAATGGCAAGCAGGTGCAGCGGCATAGTGAAGCAGGTCGCCAGCTCGTTAGCATTCTGCAAAACTTCTCGCGTTTACAAGAGAAGTTTAAAACCCAGGAAGAAGAAATTGAGCAGTGGAAGCAGTCTCTTACTTACCAGAGCCAGGAGCTAAATCTCCGAGAGATGGAGATGGAAACCCGCCGCGAACAGCTCGAACAGATGGAGCAAGAGTTTGAGAAGCTAGAGCAGCAGCAGCAAGAAATTGAAGCAACCCGTGAAGAAGTGAATCGACTGCGGGAAGAGTTTGACCGCAAGAACCAGGAGCTAGAGGGAGCGTGGGCGCAGCTGCACGGAGAGATGCATAAGCTGGAGGAGCGTCAGGCAGAGCTACAGCAGACGGTCGGACTGGATGAAGAACAGGCTCTACACATCCAAGAATTGTTGAGTCGATTGTCCGGAGCGGTTGCACCAACGGAGTCTGTGCGGGAACAGCTTAACTTTTCTTTTGAGGCAATTTCTCAGTATCAGCAAACGCTCGACCATCACTGGCAAAATCTGGAGCAACAGCGCAATTCGGCTCAGCAGCTTCAGTTGGAAGTAGACCAGCAGACTCCAGATATTCAAAATCGCTGGCAGGCTTGGCATGAAGCGCAGGATGCTTTGGAGCGATCGCGCTCTGAGCTATTGGTGCAGCAAAATGCACTGACGCTGAAGCAGGCACAGGCACAAGCGCTGATGGTGCGATCGCAAAACCAGGACGATCTGCATCGGCAGATTTGCCGAATTGCAGAAGGATCAGACAAGGTTTTGGTTGGAACTAGGGTTGACGTTGATACCCTGGAGCAAATGTCAATCGACGAACTGCAAAAGGTTGTACAAGATTTGCAGCGAGATTTAGAAAAGGTTTTTCGGTTTGTTAACGGGCAGGAAGAGGAACTGACGCTGCAACAGGAGGCGATCGACGCCCTCAAAGAACGAATGCAGCAGGCTAGTGAGTACGACCGAATGGCGCTAGAAACGGAACTAGCCGAGGAACAAGATCGCTACAAGATGTTGAATGAAACGCTGGTTGGTCAGCGGCGTAACTATCGAGACCGAGAACAGGTGCTTCAGCAACATCAAACAGTTTTAGACCGTCGCCAAGGTAAAACGGTAGAAAACTCGCCTTCTGGGGAAGGGAATCTGAATTTAGAGCCGATTATCACACAGCTTGAAGAGCTACGGCAGCAGCAAGCAGAGGACTTAAAAGAACTTCAGGAACAGATTCAGCAGATTCAGACGGCAATTGAGCAAGCTCAGGGTGCTGTTGATCATCAGGCGGGTGAACAAGAGCTAAAGCGCAATGAAATCAAGCAGCTAGAGCAGCAGTGGCAGACCCAAAAAGCTCAGGCAGCAGAACTGTGGGGCAGGGTCAACTTATATCAGGAGACGCTGCAACCGACTCAGGACAACCTCAATAGCGTAAAGGAAAAGCTGGAGGCGATCGCCAATCTCACCGCCCAGTTCCAGGAAGCCAGCGACTATCAGCTTCAGGCGATCGCAGAAATGCAGCAAACCATTGAGCAATTGACGAGCAATCCGACTCCAGAGTTTGCGACTTCATAAGCAGCCATTTTATGGATTGTTTGATGGATTGTTAGTGTGCAGGCAGATCCAGTCTCCCCGGACAATCGCGATTGCTCCTCCCGGAAAAGGGTCCGTTTGAGTGCGGTTTGGCGCAGAGATAAGTGCAGTGAGCTTTTCGATCTGGTCAAAGTTAGGGGATTCGGGTAGAACCTGTTGCAGCCATTGCCGCATGACTCGTCGCTGAAGGGCTGGGTGAGCCGACTTTAACACCAATCGGTTGAGTCGATGCTCTGAGCAATCTTCCTTTGAAGGGGACTGGTTTGATGCGGAAGGCTCTAGTGCGGTTGCTTGCTGTCGCAGGGCAGTAGTAGCTGTTTCTAAATAATTGATGTCGCCTCGCAGTAGCTCCGCCGTTTGCGATAGCGCTTGCTCAATTCGGGGGTTGAAGTGAGTTTTGAGGTAAGGCAACAGTTCCCGGCGAATGCGGTTGCGGGCGTAGTGTAGATCCTGATTAGTTGCATCTTGCCAAACCTGAAGCTGAGCCGTTTCACAAAACTGGGCTGTTTCAGCCCGGGTCATTTCGAGCAGCGGTCGGACAAGATGCAACCCAGGACTTAGCTCTCTCTGCCAGGTCAGGGCTTGCAGCCCATCTATACCGCTGCCCCGCATCAGGTTGTAGAGCAATGTTTCAGCGCGATCGCTAGCCGTATGCCCTGTTGCAATGGCACTATAACCGTGTTTTCTTGCAATCTCAGCAAGCTCCCCATAGCGCCATTCTCGTGCTGCGGCTTCGCTTTTAGGTGGAGCGATTGCCACCGCCCCGAAATAGGGAACTTGCCACTGTTGAGCTAATTGCTCAACGTAATCTGCATTCGCTGAGGAATCCGATCGCCAGCGGTGGTCGCAGTGAGCGATCGCCAAGGTCCAATTCCATTTAGGCTGTAAATCGAGCAGCAACCGCACCAGAGATAGTGAGTCCTGTCCACCAGAAACCGCTACCAGCAGATGCTGACCCTTCTGCAACAAACTTCTAGCTCGAATGATTTGATGCACTGACGCATGAATTGCTGTCCAGGTCATGCGTCATAACCCACGGGCAAACCTAGAAAAACCAACCATAGCTATGTAAGCCCTTCCCTAAGATATTGACTCCCAGGTAACAGACCCAGACCACGACAAAGCCTGATGCTGCCAGGATCGCAGGACGGCGACCCTGCCAACCCCGAGTGATCCGAGCGTGCAGGTAAGCTGCAAAAACGAGCCAAGTAATTAGCGCCCAGGTTTCCTTCGGGTCCCAACTCCAATAAGAACCCCAGGCTTCGTTTGCCCAAACGGCTCCAGCAATAATGCCAATCGTGAGCAGCGGAAATCCTAACCCAATGGTGCGATAGCTGATGTTGTCTAACGTGTCTACCAAACTTAATCGTTGAGGAGACAAAGGTTCAGTGGCGACAGGAGTAGAGGTTGCTACAGCATCTAATACAGCCGTGCTACCTGCAGTCTGAGTTTCGATGGCTGAGGTGGTTTCAGCAACTACGACTGCCATCTGGTTAGCTTCACTGGATTTGCGGAGTTGACGGCGCGAATCGCGATAGGCTCCCGTGCCCACAGAACTGCCGCGCAGTTCAATGTTTTGACCGCGAGTGACGACTAGGAAAGCGATCGCCAGCAGAGCTCCAACCAGCAGCGCGGCATAGCTCAGCAACATAACGCTGACGTGCATCATTAGCCAGTTTGACTTGAGAGCAGGCACCAATGGCTCAGCGTTCTGCATTTGAGAGGGCAGAGTCAGCGTTGCAAAAGCCGTAATGCTCATCGCCACAGGTGCCGTAACGGCACCGACGAGGCGACTGCGGCTCGAGTTCTCCACCACCAGATGCACAGCAGTAATGCCCCATGCCAGAAAAAATAGTGACTCGTACAGGTTGCTGAGGGGAAAATAACCTGCTTCGATCCAACGGGAGGCTAGAAGGGTCGCGATGCAAAGATTGGCGATCGCCATTCCCCCCGTTCCTAAAATTGCCAGGTAGGGAATTCGGGGAAACGCCGTACCGCCCCAATAAAGCAGCATAGTGACAAACAGAACGGCAAATGAGGCGTTATCAAGCCATCCCTGAAGCGAAACCAAATCCATGCGTTTCTTCTCCCCTTAAACTTCTCTCTCTATCCTATCGGTCTTCCTCTGCCTATAGGCGTATAGATTGATCCAAACCTCCATTCTTCACTCTTTGCTGTAGCTAATCTGGCTGGACTGATAGTTAGGTGGCTCGACATGAATGCTAATACGAACAGGGCCATATCTTTCTTCTAGATGAGCTTCTACGGCTTCTGTAATTTGGTGGGCTGCGGCTACGTCTTCAGCATCTACGATCAAATGCATTTCCATAAACACTTGCCGTCCTAATAGACCTCTAGAAGCAATATCGTGACAGTTGATCACACCGGGTACCTGCATCACGACCTGGTAGATTGCTTCTGGGGCGATCGCCATTTCATCCACCAACCAGGGTAAGTTTGCTCGTAGCACCATCCACCCACTGCGAAACACCAGCAGCGCCACTGGAAATGCTAAGAAAATATCCAGCCATTGGTAGCCTAACCAAACGCCCAACAAGCTCGCCAAAACTGTGATGGTGATCCAGATGTCGCTCATGGTGTGGTGAGCATCCGCAATCAGAATATTGCTACCCAACCGTTGCCCTACCCGCCGCTCGTAAAAGGCAACAAAAATATTCACTCCTAATACAAACAACACGAGCCATAGAGCGATCGCCGACAGTTCTACGGCTTGCCCACCTGCAAAGATCCGCTCGACCGCTCCCTGCAAAATTTCAAAACAGGCAATTCCTAGAAATGCGGCAATTCCTAGCGCGCCGACGGCTTCAAATTTTTGATGTCCGTAGGGATGATCCCGGTCGGGTTGAGGTGAAGAAAATCTACTGGCGATTAGTCCTAAAACATTGCTAGCACTATCAGTGACGCTATGCAGCGCATCTGCAATCAAACTGAGTGAACCTGTCGACCAACCTACTCCTGCTTTAATCAACATGACCAGCAGGTTAAGCAGCAATGTGATCAGCAATACTCGACGCACCTGAGCGCGGTAGTCCACGGCTTTGTCTCACTTCAATAATGCTTTTCACCAAAATCACACGGAAATCACGGCATCTCAAGAAAAACAGATTGTGTACAAAAAACTATCTTTCCAATTTCTTAAATTCTGTGTAAGGGCAACTGAACATTACAACAATCCTCTTTGAAGCTACATCTAGAAACGGTATGAGATTGATGAGCGCGAATTCTGGCGGTTTAAGCAGGTCAAACGGTTGCTCAAACGGTTAAAAGCAACTGTATGATTGAAGACTATCAGCCTCCCCGACTCAATTCATGACAGTATTTGACGAAAGGCGAATTTCATCTGGCGAAATAGTCATTACGCGGCCAGACTTCAAATTTAGGCATCTTGAGATAAACGATAGACAAGGAGCTTAAGCTGAATGTCATTAAATTAGGATTTGAGCTACGTGGCTATTTAGTCTCAAGGCTATTGAATTCAAGGCAGTCGCAGCTTAGATTCCGCTTTTGAAAAGAACCTAAGTGATGCCAAAAATATCACCCCAATAACCGTTTTAGTGAGGATCATCCTATGGTGCGTCAGGTCTTAAGAGTGACCCAAAACACCGTCTTTAAGCGTCGTCCCGTTTCGGCTTCAGAGCTAGAAACAGAGGAAAGTTACAGCGTATCGGCGGGTGCTACGTTAGAAATTCAATCCTATGCTTACGCCGATGCAAACGGAGAATTTGATGGTCACATCAAGTTTGCGATCGCCAATCAAGCTTATTACATTCGCGGTATGAACACCTGGTATGTTTACAATCGCCATGCTCAGGTTGAGTTTGATGGCAAGGTGGTCTATCCGCAAGAAGAGCAGGCAGCCAGCTTTATTTTGAAAGTGACAGAAAATACACTCTTTAAGCGTCGTCCCCTTCAATCAGGGCAGTTGAGTGCTGAAGAAGTGCAGGCGATCGCCAAAGGTGCTTCTTTTGAGCTTCAGTCCTATGCCTACGCCAATGCTCAGGGAGACTTTAATAATCACATTAAATTTGCTTTAGAGAATCAAGAAGACTACATCCGAGGGTTGAGTTCCTGGTATGTCTACGAACAGCACGCCCATGTTGAGTTTGACAACGATGTGGTCTACCCCATTCCTCAAGTTCCCAGTTCTACCCCATCGCCTACACCAAGCCCTGGAGCAGGAGCGCCCCGACCATTTCAAGGGAGAAGCTTTAAACTCCCTGGCAACCAGAGTACTTTCTACACCGATCAACCCATCATTCCCGGGGGCAGCTTTACTTGGGGGGAAGCGACTAAAAGCGGCACTCGTATTCCTAAAACGACCCAGGAAGTCAGTAACATCTTGGCTCTAGCAAGGCAGCTTCAGCGGGCTAGAAACCAGATCGGTAGACCGTTTAGAATTACGTCCTGGTATCGCCCCGAGCCCTATAACACTCGGGTGGGTGGGGTGAGAAACAGCCAGCACTTAAGCGGCAGAGCGGCAGATATTTCTGTTGCTGGATATTCTGGGCGGCAGGTTGCAAATGCGGTAATGTCCTGGTGGCCAGGCGGTGTGGGAGTTTATCCTGGCAACCGCAGACATATTGTCCACCTTGATGTGGGCGGACGACGCAAATGGGGCTTTTGAGCAAGTGTTGAGCGCAGTGCGGATACTGCAAGATTGATAGTGTTCCCCTGCGCTAACACACCCTACAGTTCTGCCTGCAATTATCTTTTGACCTATTAATAACTAACTTATTGAGGAGTGCTGTATGTCTTCCCAACTCAGGCTGAATCTTGTTGAGGGATCTGTTTCGTTTAACTTTTCACCAGAGGCAGCAAAAGCGCTTCAGGCGGCGATCGCCACTCTAATGGATAGCCTTAGAGCCACTGCCTCTCATGCCACTTCGGGCGGGGGGAAGCCTAATCCCCAAAAACCAATGGAATACCAATATACCGGAGATGTCTTTTTAGAAATCTTTTGCAACCCCAATATATGGTCTAGCCCTTTTTCAGCAAAAGTTTTGATCACGCTGCGGGATGAACGAATTCGTCTCAGCACAGAAGCCGAGTTGACGCGTCTGATCGAAGATATCAACCAATATTTAGAACAGCAGTGAACCAGCGCAGCCAGGATCGGAAGCCCCCGGCAATTGCGATCGCCTCACTGGAAAGCGTAGAATCGGGGCAACAGAACGCCTAGCCTCTAAAAACCTTAATGAACTCAGACACTCTTCTCCAAATTGTCCAAAAAGGATTTCGCGTTACCCTGGGCGCGACTGCATCATTAATTGAAACCTTGCAAGATCCGCAACGTCGTGACGAAAACCTTTACAGGCTAAGAGCTGAACTAGGTCAACTCACTGAAGAATGGGCCGTAAAAGGTGAGATGACGGAGCAAGAAGCACGAAACTTTGTGGACACAATTTTGTCTCAACGCGCTGCTCAAACAAACTCCAGCGATACCCCTAGCACTCCTAACAGTTCCAGTACGGCAACGGCCGCTCCACCCGATGTGCAGCTTGATTTAGAAGAGCTGACTGCACAAATTGCTGCGATTCGGGCAGAGCTTGAGAGACTACGAGAGCAAGATTCACCATCTTAGTCTCGAAAAGTCCCTGACGCTCATTCTGGACTCACTTTGACACTTGCTGCACTGGCGATCGCCTAGTATCGCCAAGCGCGTGTCAGGGTGACTGATTGTTTTGTAGCTTCGCTTTGTGACTAATCGTTATCCCAATCTTCCCGCCCCAGCAGATCACCAATGCGATCGCGGAGCAGAAAGCTGCTTTTTTCTAACTCACATTCAACCCAAGTCCATTCCCGGGCGGGAATGTACTGGCAAAGAACATAAATGGGCTGATGACGGCTGATCACTCCTTGTTGAACGAGTTGACGAGCTTCATCCCGAATGAAGTCCATGGAGTATTGAATGGATTGGAGCATTGATTCACCCTCTGCTTTACCAACGTATTAACTGTGACGACCGAGAGCTTTGACCGAAAAATGAATAAAAGTGGAAGATTGCCGTATTAAGGCAAAATTAATAGACAAAATTGAACAGCTCAGCTAGCAAGCCCTTGACTTTGTAGCCCTCTATACTGAATCTTTTTTATCTTCAAGCTAAACACTATCCGATTATATTAATAAAAATTACGGAAGTCATCAAGTCCTGACATTTTCCCCTTCTCCTGTAATCTAACGAAAAGCCCCTAATGGTTTGTAGAGATGGATTAGGGGGTTTAGCTGATTTAATTGCGTGATTGCTATTTCTTCCCTAAGTCGTATGTCCGACTGACTCAGCCTATGCCCTGGAAAACTCGTTAACTCTAGATCCTCAAAGCTTGCTTTTGCTAGAACTGATACTATTCTTAAACTTAACTGCTCGACTTTGATACAAAGTGGTGCGTTGCTGTACTAACTCTGCTGCCAGTTGCAAAGCTGCTTTCATGCTGGTCGCATCTGCAACCCCTCGTCCAGCAATATCAAAGGCCGTGCCATGATCAGGAGAAGTGCGGACAAACGGTAGCCCAATGGTGGTGTTGACGGCTCGGTCAAACGCCATTAACTTGACCGGAATTAGCCCCTGATCGTGGTAAAGCGCCAGGTATGCATCATGCGCTAACGATTGAGTAGTCCCGAACCAGGCTTGACCAGGACGCGTCCAGAGGGTGTCAGGTGGAACGGGTCCTTCCAGCTGGATATGAGGATAGCGATCGCCCATTTCTTTGATCCAAGGAATTAACCAGTTCTGCTCTTCGTGCCCCAATTGCCCCTGTTCGCCACTGTGAGGGTTGAGCCCAGCGATCGCAATTCGCGGTTCAACAATGCCAAAGTCTTGCCGCAGACACAGCAGCAGCAGGTCTAACTTTGCGGTCATCAGTTGAGGCGAGAGGGCATCGGGCACCTGTCGTAGTGGAATGTGGGTTGTTGCCAGCAGCGTTCGCAGTAGCCAACCCGTATGGGGCGATCGCGCCACAAACAGCATTCCAAATCGCTCAACCCCTGCCCGTTCGGCTAACAGTTCGGTTTGCCCTGGGTAATGATGTCCAGCCGCCTTCCAGGCAGATTTGGCGATCGGGGCAGTGACAATGCCCTGAAAGTCTCCTGCTAGTGTGTGGGCGATCGCCGTTTCCAAGAAGCTAAACCCGGCTGCACCACTCGCCGCATTGCCCGTTCCCAGTACAATCTGCTGCTCGGTCGACTCAGCTAGCGGCACGTCCAAGATGGTTAAGTTTTGCGGATCTGCTAAATCGTTACCTGATTGCCCCTGAAAAATTAGGGACTTCTGTAAAGTTTCGTAAGTGTTTTGTAATAGTCTGCGACTGCCGATCACAGTCACATCACAGTTTGTTGTTGCTGGATCGACAAGCGCTTTTAATACAACTTCAGCCCCAATGCCTGCCGGATCACCCAGGGTGATCGCCAATCGAGGACGCGGAGCCGCTGTACTGGAAACTGGAATTGTAGGTGTGAGAAACATGGCTACAAACTGCTTTAGAATACTTCAGATAGGTTTGAAAATCCGATTCATCTGCATACAGGAGAACTTGAGTGAACGGCGAAATCTTTAATGCTGCAATATTGGCTTCTACCCTAATTCTGGTAGGACTGGGAATGGGGTTCCTGCTGCTGAGAATTCAAGGCGGCGAAGAATAAGGAGATCTTGTAGAAAAGAACTTTATCCTCTGGTAGGGGCAGGTTTTGCTATCTTTGCCCTTGGCTGACGGCATTATTGCTAAACCTGCCCCCACAGACGTTTTGTTCACCAAAATTCTCTAAAACAGCATCTGATCTCATAGGCAACTTAACTTCAGATCTAAGAAGATCTAAGGTACTTATTTCTAAAATTGAAGCTATTCTTCTGGCTCATCCAGATGTTCAGCCACTTCGTGGTAGAGATTCAGAACGTGGCTATCTTTCAGGTAATAAAAAACATTTCGCCCTTGCTTGCGATAGCTGACTAGCCGCAACGCCCGCAACGCCCGCAGTTGATGGGAAACGGCTGACTCGCTCATCTTGACGATCGCCGCCAGATCGCATACACATAGCTCTTGAATTGCCAGAGCAGACAAAATCCGAAGACGGTTTGCGTCTCCCAGCAAGCTAAAAAACTCCGCCATCCGCTGAGACTTTTCAACACTGAGAATATCTCGATGCAGATTGCGAACATTGCTCAAATCAACTGGATGCTGAACCGTGCAGTTGAGATCGCGGTCTGCCTGAGATAACTTTGCCTTCGGTGTTTTAGCCGTAGAAGAATCCGAGATAGCCATAGGGAGTACAAAAGGAAGAACAAGGGCAACTGTCGGAAGACAGTCCCTACTCTATACCTACCCTATCAGCTTTATAAGGAGGGCGATCGCCCTGAGAGTTGAATCATCGCTGTCTACTGAGACAAAGAGCTATGCTTCTAATCTGGCGATTGCCAATTCATCACCCCAGGCAAATGAATGCGGAATAAATGAGTAGTTTCTGATAATCTTATAAAAAGTTAATGATCTTCTTATTGAATCTCTCATGACCTTATTGATCGTAGGTGCGACTGGCACCTTGGGAAGACAAGTGACCCGTCGCGCCCTCGATGAGGGATACGAAGTGCGCTGTCTCGTTCGAGGTTTTAAGAAAGCGGCCTTCCTGAAGGAATGGGGCGCTGAACTGGTAAAAGGAGACTTGCGTGATCCTGAAAGTATTACTGCCGCACTCAAAGGTGTAACGGCTGTCATTGATGCTGCAACTACCCGTCCGACTGATTCACTTAGCATCAGTCAGGTTGACTGGGAAGGCAAAGTATCCCTGATTCAGGCAGCAAAAGCAGCTAACGTCGAACGATTCATCTTTTTCTCAATTCTGGATGCAGAAAAATATCCCGATGTGCCGTTGATGCAGATCAAGTCCTGTACCGAAGCCTTCCTGGCTGAATCAGGATTGAACTACACCATTCTGCGCCCCTGCGGATTTTTACAGGGCTTAATCGGTCAATATGCCATCCCCATCTTGGAACGCCAGTCTGTCTGGGTGATGGGTGACACCTCCCCGATCGCCTACATGGATACCCAAGACATCGCCAAATTTGCGGTGCGATCGCTCAAAGTTCCCGAAACCGCAAACCAATCTTTTCCGGTTGTAGGTTCACGTGCGTGGGGAGCTTACGAAATCATTCGCCTCTGTGAACGGCTGTCTGGGCAAGAAGCAAAAGTGTCTCGAATGCCCATCGGCTTGCTGCGGGCTGTCCGCCGAATTGCTCGATTTTTCCAATGGGGTTGGAACTTGTCCGATCGCCTTGCCTTCACCGAAGTCATCGCCACCGGTAAGCCACTACAGGCTTCAATGGATCGCACTTACGAAGTATTTGAAATTGAGCCCAAAGAGATCACTACTCTAGAAGCTTATATGCAGGAATATTTCAACCGCATTATGAAGAAGCTGCGGGAGTTGGACTACGAAAAAGAAAAAGCTAAAGCAAAAAAGAAAACTCCATTCAAAAAGCAAAGTTGAGTGCAAACCGCTAAGGAAAAAGCATTCAGCTATAGGTATGTATAAGGGCGTGGCATTTGGCAGATAAACTCTGGAACGGTCCAAGAGTTTTCGTCTAAATGCCACGCTTTTTTAGTGAATACTTTCTACTATCCAAGTATTCAAGCGCTTCCTTAATCTGTCTTTCACTAAGTTATTTTGCTTAATTTTCGAATTCAATCAGATTAATTTCTTCTACCTCCAAAGTCTGAATTGCTTCTCTAAAATCTAGTAGATTCTTGACTCAGTCAGAAGAGTGATGAGTCTAAAAATTTCCCGTGCCATGATCTGAGAGAGTCGGGCTTAAAACCTGATTGAAAAAATGAAACAGTTTTCATAACTTTTTGGGATAGGAGAACATCATGGCTAAGGCAAAAGACATTTTGACATTGATTGAAGCCGATCATCGTAAGGTTGAAGAGCTATTTGAAGAACTGGAAAAAAGCAAAAGCTCTAAGAAAACCTACGAATGTTTGACTCAAATCTACAAGGAATTGAATCTACACGCTAAAGCTGAAGAGCTAGTTTTTTATCCAGCTATGCGGGAATATGATGAAACTGCTGAATTTATTGAAGAGGCAGAAGAAGAACATGAAGAAGCAGAAGTTCTTCTAGAAGAAATTAAGACAATGAGCCCCAGTGATGACCAGTTCAAGACGAAGATTGAGCAGCTTAAAAAAGCAGTTCAGCATCACGTCGAAGAGGAGGAAAGTGAAATCTTTGAAGCCGTCCGAGAATGCATGGAGGATGACGAATTGAAGTCTTTAGGCAAAGAGTTTCAAGACGCAAAAGCGAAGTTGGAAGGAGAGGTTGTTGCTGCAATCAAGTAGCAGTAACCCCTGCAATACCAACCTTCTTTAAGGCTGCACATAGAAATGGTATAAGCAGAAAATATCCCCGTAGGGGCTTAGCATTCGGTAGACGGACTATGAAATAGCCCGAAAACTCTTGCCCGAATGCTAAGCTCCTCTACTATTTTTGGATAACAGATGTTCTTAAAAGACAGATTGGACCTTCCAAATCCTCCCTGAAAATCGACTCAGAAAGTATCAAGACAGAGCAATCAAGATACTAATTAATAGAATCGTTCCTACAACGAACCAAACTGCGTTGCGACTAAACCAGCTTCTTGCTAGAGAAGTCCATTTTGGCTTGTAGGGTGTGACCTGCCGAATCTGCTGGGACTGGTCAACGTAGAGTGTGCAGTCCTTAGCATAGGGACGCTGGGGAAAGTTGCAGGTGTCATCGGCATGATAAAGACAGGTTGGACAGAGATAGTCTCCCCCGTCTGCACGATGCAGGGGGATACCGGGATGCCCGAAGGCTTTGAGCGGCAAGCGGCAGTGGGGGCAGGCGATCGCCTGCACTTCAACGGGCTGATGACAACGAGGACACTCAGACATCAACAAACTCTGGGTAGTCAATGGACGCGGGCTACCCCAATCCTAGCCCAGCTAATTCTCAGCAACTCGGAGGTCAGGCAGATTCCATAAAGGTCCGCCTAGAGAAGAATACTCTATACCCTGGACTGTATTGCGAACAGCAGCCATGTCCAAGGCGTTGACCAAATAGATAAATGGCAGGTGTTCCTGCATTAATTGCTGAGCCTGAGCGTAGATTTCCCTGCGTCCGGCTTCATCTAAAACCTGTGACCCTTTGACATAAAGGTTAGCGATTTCGCGTTCCCAATCGGCAAACTGTTGCCCTTCAACGGGAGGTTGCCCTGCGGTAGGTGCCTGGTTGAAGGTATGCAAGCTGCCGTCTAAAGCCCAAACTGCTGACCAGCCGTGAGGTTCAGTGCTTGCAGTAATACCTCCCAAGTAAGCGTCCCACTCAAAGGTATTGCCCAGTCGGTTAATCAGAGTGTTGAAATCAATCGGCTGAAAATCGACCTGCATCCCAATTTGAGCCAGGTCTTGCTTGATTTGGGCACCAATGGTTGCAATTCGTCTGCCGCCAGAATTGGTTAGAAGGGTGAATTGAACTCGATTGCCCTCTGCATCCAGCAATTGACCTGCACTGTTGTACTGAAATCCTGCACTGGTCAGTAACCCTTTTGCTTGCTCTAGATTGTAATCGTAGGTTTTTAAGCCTTCCTGTGGAGAAAGATAGTAAACACTCTGCACTGGAATTGGAGAGTTTTGGGCTTCACCTAATCCCAAGAAGATGTTGTTGATCATCGTGGGGCGATCGATCGCATGAGCGACTGCCTGACGAAATTCCAGGGTGTTGAACCAGCGTGATTTGACTGGGTCAACGATTGGTTGTCCATTACGGCTGGCTTGATTCAAGTTGAAGCAGAAATAGAGCGCACTGGTGTCTGGACCGCCTTGGTAAATACTGAAGTTTCCTCTGTTTTCTTCTTTCTTTAGCAATTGAAAGGTGGAGGCTGAGATTTCGATCAGATCGGAGCCACCAGAGCGAAATTCGAGCAGGGCTGTGTCGGTGTTCTCAATAATCTGCCAGACAAACCGTTCAACATAAGGCTTAGGATTGCCTTGCTCATCCTGCTGCCAGTAGTAGGGGTTACGGCGCATGACGACCCGCTCTGCGGGGGAATAGCTGACCATGACATAGGGTCCGTTGCCGACGATTTCTCCAGGGTCGGTGCCAGTGCCCCAGGTGGAGAGAAACAGCGGTTCCCCGGCTGAATTTTTTGTTTCAACGGCTTCACGCAGTTTGTGGGCTGGCAAGATAGGTGCGCCGCCACCGTAGAGCAGAAGGGGTGCAAAGGGTTCGGGGGAGACAAACTCGATTTGGCGATCGCCCACCTTTCTCACAGTCGGTAACGCTCCACTTTCGCCAATTCGCAGCACGTCTCGCGTGGGAGCCGGGATTTCTTCGTTTAGATAAACGTCGTTGAAGGTAAAAACTACGTCATCTGCCGTCAGCGGCTCCCCATCTGACCACTTCAGCCCTTCGCGCAGGGTAAACGTAATTCTCAAGTTATCGTCTGAGACTTCCCATGATTCTGCTTGAGCCGGAATAATTTCCCCAGTCATGCCATCACTGGTAATCAAGCCCTCATAGATGTAGCCAAATACATTAGGAGCTGCTTGGTTGAGCGCATAGTTAAAGGTAGAGGGATCAGTGCCAACGGAGGCAACCATTTGAGGAACCTGAGTGGCTTCAGCTTTGAAGCGATCGAGGCTGCATGAGTTGAGGGCGATCGCTACCACTGACAGCAGCACCAGGCTTGCTTGACGTAGAGAAATTTTTGAGAATACAGAAAAAAACATTGAGCTAGAAAACTTAATTTTCAGTGACTTGAAGTTCGTAGAGATTCCAGATCGGACCGCCTAATGCAGAATACTTTACGCCTTCAATGCGATCGCGTACTGCCACCAAAGACAGCGGATTAACTAAATAGATAAACGGCAAATATTCCTGTGCCAAGCGCTGGGTTTGCCCGTAGATGACTTTGCGCTTTTCGTCGTCCAGTTCTTGACCGCCCTGAACATAAAGCCGACTAATCTCTAATTCCCAATCTGTGACTTCACGCCCTTCGATAGGAGTTTGCCCTTGTGCGGGTGCCTGGTTGAAGACGTGTAGTCTGCCATCGACTGACCAGGTATTTCTGCCGCCATCTGGCTCAATCCCGGCTCCACCAATGCCTAATATCAGTGCCTCCCAATCAAGGCTGTTATCGAGCTTATCTACCAAGGTGTTGAATGAAATTGGCTGAAAGTCAACCTGAATGCCAATTTGGGACAAATCTTGCTTAAATTGTGCTCCCAACGCTTCACGCACTTTATTTCCAGCATTGGTAATCAGGTTAAAGCGCACCCGATTGCCCTCTGCATCCAGCAGTTGCCCTGCGCTGTTGTACTTAAATCCGGCGCTTTCGAGTAACTCTTTTGCTTTAGCTGGATCGTATTCGTAGGTGGGTAAGCCCTGCGCTGGCGACAAGTAGTAAGGATTTTGAATGTAAATGGGGGAGTTTTGGGGAACGCCCAACCCCTGGTAAATGTTGTTGATCATGGTGGGGCGATCAATTGCATAGGCGATCGCCCTCCGAAACTCCAGTGAGTTAAACCAGCGTGACTTAACCGGATCAATCAAAGGTGTTCCATTTCGGCTGCCCTTGTTCAGGTTGAATGTCAAAAAGGTGGTACTGAGCGCTGGGCCACCCTCATAAATAGTGAAATTACCCCTTCTTTCTTCTCGTTTGGTCAGCGCAAAGTATTCCGGCGGAATGGCTTCAACGTCTAATCCCCCCGAACGAAACTGCATTAGAGAAGTGTCCGTTGATTCGACGATTTCAAGCACAACGCGCTCAATGTAGGGCTGCGGGTTGCCTTGGGCATCTTTACGCCAGTAATAAGGATTTCGCTCTAGCACAATCCGTTGAGTTGGCGCATAGTTCGCAATGTAGTAAGGACCACTGCCCACAATTTCAGCTGGAGGGGTATCTGTTCCCAAAGCTGAAAGAAAGAAAGGATTGCCTTCTGAATCCGTCTGTTCTATGGAGTTCTGCAAGGCGTGTTGAGGCAAAATTTCGCCCAACCCCGCAAACCGTAGCAGGGGCGCAAAGGGTTCAGGAGAGCGAAACTCAACCCGACGCTCATCTAGTTTCCTAACGCTTGGAAAAGCTCCTGTCTCGCCAATCCGAAAGATGTCTTGAACACTGCTGGGGACCTTTTCGTTGAAGACAATGCTGTTGTAGGTAAAGACGACATCATCTACCGTCAAAGGCTCGCCGTCAGACCATTTCAAATCTTCCTGCAAGGTGAAAATAATGCTTTGCTGGTCGTCTGAAATGTCCCACTTTTCTGCGATTCCCGGTTCTAGCTCACCTGTTAGCCCGTTTTGGGAGAGTAGCCCTTCGTAGATGTAAGCCAGAACGTCGCTGGACTCGGTGTTAATAATTGGGTTAAAGGTTTTGGGGTCGCTGAGGCTGCTGACTACAATTCGTGGAACCTGGGCTGCTTCGGTTTTGAACGAGTTGAGACTGCATGAACTGAGGGCGATCGCCACCACCGATAGCAGCACCACCAGCATCTTTCGCCAGGAAATTCTTGACCACACAGCAGAAATCATCCAACAGATTGAACGGAACTTCTTTGCATCATAAACGCTGAGGCTTGAAGTGAGTGTTGCCTATTCTGCGGCGGTCTATTCTTCTAAAGGTAGATCAGCAAAAACGGTTGCAATGAAACAATGAGGCAGATGTTACTACCCATAGTTGCAACGAATCACAGTTACGAAGAATAGCCTCTCACTTCATCACTGCTCCCATGAATTTTAACTTTTCCGACATTTTCTGGATTTTGCTACTGATCGCCTCTGTTCAACCTGCGTGGCAGCGGCAAACCGTCGAGCTGCGACGTATGCAGGCACTGAAAGAATTTGAACGGCAACGAGGTGGTCGCGTTATTTTGCTGATTCACCGACAGGAATCTATTAACCTGTTGGGAATTCCGCTTTCGCGCTTTATCAGCATTGAAGATTCAGAACAAATTTTGCGGGCAATTCGCCTGACTCCGCCCGGAACTCCGATCGATCTAATTCTGCATACGCCCGGAGGTTTGGTGCTGGCAACTGAGCAGATTGCTAGAGCGCTGATTCGTCACCCTTCTAAAGTGACGGTGTTTGTGCCGCACTATGCTATGAGTGGCGGCACGATGCTGGCACTGGCGGCTGACGAAATTGTGATGGATGAAAATGCGGTGCTGGGGCCGGTTGATCCCCAGTTAGGTAACTTTCCAGCCGCTAGCATTTTGCGGGTCAGGCAAGACAAGCCGATCGGTGAGGTGGATGACCAGACGCTGATTATGGCGGATATTGCTCAAAAGGCGATCGCTCAGGTACAGCGTTTTGTCCGCACCTTGCTAGAAGATGAAGTGCCTAAAAGGAAAATTTCGCCTGAAAAAATAGATTCGATCATTGAAGCAATTACCACGGGGCGTGTCACTCACGACTATCCGATCACGGTCGAAGAAGCCAAAGAAATGGGTTTGCCGATCGATACCGATATGCCCACCTCAATTTATCAACTGATGGATCTGTATCCTCAGCCACGCGGCGGTCGCCCCAGTGTGCAATACATTCCCATGCCCTATGAGCCTCGTCCCCGCCTGCCAGAACCCGGAGGCACTTCACCTCAGCCGCAGCGCTAGGAGTTTAACCTGCCTACCTGTAGGGGCGATTCGCGAATCGCCCCTACATAAAATTTCTCGTTAAGCTATTGGTTAAATCTAGTTTATGGAGATATTAATATGAGCAATTCAAATCAGAACGAAGACAAAAACATCATTAAAGTGGACGCTGTTACGTTAACAGCGATTGTGGTGGGGCTGTTGCTATTGCCCTTGCTGTTGACTGGGTTTATTTCCCAGTAAGCTTTAGGAAAACTAAAATACGCCAATCGATCGCGTCGGAAATAGCCGAAGCAGCGTCAGGAAAATTATTCTCAAACCGACAGGCACTTACAGATTGCTTAATCGGTTAGGTCTTGCGCTGCTTAAGGATGTCGGTGATCGCATCAAGACCCCATCAACGAGTTGAAAAGGCTTCGTCAAAGCGACGAGTCACAGGCTCAATCAGGAATGTCAGGACTGATTTTTGGCGAGTCACGATTTCTGCGGTGGCAGCCATGCCGGGAACCAACTCAACGGGCTTACCCTGCACAGCCACAGAAGTGCGGTTTAACTTGACTCGTGTTGTAAAAACCAAACCCAAGTCTTCGTCGAGTGTGGCGTTGGGGCTAACCTGCATGACTTCGCCCTCAATCGTGCCAAACTCCTGAAATGGGAAGGTTGCGACTTTGATCTTTGCCCGCATTCCTTCCTCAATAAAACCGATGTCTTGGTTCAGCACCTTGACCTCTAGCATCAGGTCTTCGCCTGCGGGCAAGATGGACAGTATTTCTTCACCCGGTTCAATGGTGCGTTCTGCCAGTGTTGTTTCGATGTTGTAAATTCTGCCAGAAATAGGCGCACGAATAGTTTGTCCATCGGTTTTGATGGTCGCTTCATTCAACTGCCCTTCAATGTTTGACAACTCTTCCTGGCGTTGGGTAAGTTGAGTCAAAATTTCACTGCGCCGCTGTGATTCCAGGCTTTCAGCAGTCTGCTGTGCCGCTTGATAAGCCTGCTGTGCCTGTTGGATGGCTTGCTCTTGACCCGCGATTTCTTGCCCTAGTGAGGCAACTCGGTCCTGGGCTTCGGTCAGCCGATCTTTAGCTTCCAGATAGTCAAATCGGGGAATGGCTCCCTCCACCAAACCACGCAGACTGGCTTCTCGTTCACGAGCATTTTCCAGCGTTTCTCTAGCGTTAATCAAATTTTCTTGCAGTCGAGCCAGTTGGGTTCGGGCTTCATTCACTGCCGCTGCTTGACGATTTGCATCGGCGATCGCCGCTCCCCGACGCGTATCAAAGTCTCCTAGCCGAGCCGCCAATAGCTGATCCTGCACGGCATTGCCAGTCGATGTTTCACCTGTCCGCTCAGCTTCCAATCGAGCCAGATCTTGACGAACTAGCTCTGCGGCTGATTGCAGGCGATCGACTTCTGCCTGAGACAGGGTAGGGTCTTGCTCAACCAGGATGTCTCCCTGTTTTACTTCATCGCCTTCCTGCACTTTGATCTCACGAATCACGCCACCTTCGAGCGATCGCACCGGACGTACCTGAGTAGAGGGGATCAGTTCTCCTTGAGCAACCGCCACCTCATCTACTCTGCTGTAATGCGCCCAGGCGATCGCCCCTACGACTAAAATGCTGATACTTCCGGCTAGCAGCCGCGTGTAGAGAGGCGGCAATTGGCGAACGGCTTTACCCAACTCGTAAGACAGGTAATCTTCGGGGTTGACAAACTGCTGTCGGGTTTGGCGAGTTTGAGCGGCGGAAGTCGGCTGAGAAGAATCCATATCTAAGCAATCTCGTTCAAACAGATTTTCTGACGTTTAGATCCTAGTGGCTATCCCGGAGATAGACTTATTTCTTCATCTAAGGTTTCCCAATTTTTCAGTAAATCTCATGACCTTACCTTCAGGCTTCCTGCATGAATCATTTTTTGAAGCGTGAATGGTGGCGTGGCGAAGTCGCATCGCCATTCACGCTTTTTTGTATAAAGCTGAGTATTTTGAGTGCTCCGTGTACGCAGGGCGCGCTCAAAATACCCGGACTTCAAAAGGATTAGCGTTAAAAAAAGAGACATACATTGCTGTATGCCTCCTGATCTTGGAGAGAAAAATTGAAGCGTTGTTCCTGTAGAAATCCAGTTACGCGGGAGGTTAGGTGCAACTTAACGTTAGACCTTTAGAATCCAGGCTTCACGAGTGTTTGCACTGACAAACGGAGCAGGAACGTAGGGGATGTCAACGCCCAAGGAAACAAAGGCAGCACGAATTGCAGTGGCATGTGCTGTTTCGGTAGAGCCAATGCTGGCACCTGCCGTCACCAATTCAGGAGCACCGAGTTTAGCGACTTCGTTGGCATAGGCGATCGCCGCATCTACTTCCAGCGCTAGCGCCAACTTGGCAATATTCACATCCGAGTCCAAAGCACCTTCTCCGGCTTCCAGGTAAGAAGACAGGTCATAGCTTTCCTCAGCCATCACGGGAGTTCCACCCAGGCTGGTAATCACTGATGTTAGAGTATCTCGGTGAACCATGTGGTCAGCCTGGTTTTTCAGCGCCAGTGCCAAAACTGCCTGACCGACTTCAGTGTCACTTAAAGCACCTGCGGCAAAGCCATAGGCCCAAATTGCCTGGTGCTCATAATAGAGTGCGCCGTTCAAAACTTCCCTATCGCGGCGGCGTCCAGCTTGAGCAGGGCGGGCCGTAATAGCCGATAGCCCCAATGCGCCTGATACTCCGGCGAGCGCTCCCCCAAATAGCACACCCCGTCGAGAAATACTGCGGTGGGAAGTAGGTCCAATCAGCAAAAAATTCTCTTTCGTCATAATAGATCCAGTTCTCCTCTAGACTCAGCAGGTAAGCAAATAATTGATTTAGGCTCGACAGGCTTCACGACAAGCTAGACTACGAACGCAAAAACCAGAGGAACAGCCGCAAAGCTGCTTCCCTCAGGGTGAAGTGCCAACTTACCCTTGCCAATCTAGAAAGATATACGCGTCACCGAGCAGTTTGGATTTGCCCACCCTGATACAACAAGTAGAATGGTTGGAAGTGCAGTCCGAAACCCTCGCAGATTTAGCTGTTTTTATCTTCTGTATAACTTTTGCCCTAACGTCGCATGACTCCTCCTCAGTCGCCTCAAAAACCACCCAATTCACCAAAAACTTTGCTGGGTGCTATCACTCAGGCTGTGCAAACTGTTCAGGCAAGGGTCGATTTTTCTAAACTTGCGCTGAAGCCAGACGCAAAGGTACCAGAACTGTGGGTGCAGGAGGCAGACGCAGACAAAGCTGAGGTTTATCCACTGCTGGGCGATCGCTACCTGCTGGGACGCAGCTCTAAATCTTGCGACATCGTGGTGCGAAATCCGGTGATCAGCCAGATTCACCTCTCCCTTACGCGTGACAGCAAACAGGGCAACGCCGCTTTCAAGATTAAGGACGAAAACTCCACTAATGGTATCTATCGCGGCAAACGCAGAGTCACCGAGACGACCCTGCGCCATGGCGACGTTTTTACGTTGGGGCCGCCAGAGTTAGCGGCTTCTGTGCGCGTTCAATACGTTTATCCGCCTCCCTGGTACATCAAAACAGCGCAGTATGGGCTATATGGACTAACCGGAGCAACTGCTCTTGTCGCGATGTGGATTGGGGTGGAATGGCAACGTTTCTCCGTTCGCCCCCTGCCCGAATCGGTTCAAGGTCCGGTCGTTGTTCTAGCCCGCGACGGTCAAACCCCTCTACAGCCGATTCGGAATGAGGCACACCTGGAGCTAGAGCAACTATCCAACTTTTCGCCCTATCTGCCAGATGCCGTCATTGCCTCTGAAGATTCTCGGTTTAACTGGCATCTGGGCGTTGACCCAATCGGCATCCTGCGTGCTTTGGTGACGAACGTTTCTAGCGGTGAAATTCGCGAAGGTGCCAGCACCGTTACTCAGCAGCTTGCTCGCAGCATCTTCCAGGAATATGTCGGGCGGGAAGACTCGGCAGGTCGCAAAATTCGTGAGGCGATCGTTGCGCTAAAGCTGGAAACTTTCCATAGCAAAGATTTCCTCATGCTGACCTACTTAAACCGGGTTTATTTAGGTAACGGTAACTATGGATTTGAGGATGCGGCTCAGTTTTATTTTGGAAAATCTGCCGCTGACCTGACGCTGTCTGAAGCCGCCACACTGGTAGGAATTTTGCCAGCACCCAACAGCTTTAACCCGGTTCAGGACTATCAAGCCGCTGTGGAACTGCGCGATCGCATCCTCACTCGCATGGCAGCTCAAGGCATGGTCAGCCAGGAAGAAGCTCAGCGGGCCAGGCGATCGCGCATCGAGATTAATCCAGAGGCGATCGAAGAACTGGAAAGCACAATCGCGCCCTACTTTTATGGTCAAGTTTTTAACGAATTGGAGACGCTTTTAGGTGCAGAGTTGGCGCAAGAGGGAAACTTCATTGTTGAAAGCAGCCTTGATCCCCAAATTCAAGCTCAGGCGGAAACTAGCCTTCAGGGTGCAGTGGGAAACGATGGATTAAACTATGGCTTTTCTCAAGGGGCGATCGTCACGCTCAACTCCAGCACCGGAGAGGTACTTGCCCTGGTCGGTGGCACCAATTACCAGGAAAGCCAATTTAATCGCGCAAGTCAGGCTCTGCGACAGCCCGGATCAACGTTTAAGGTATTTGCCTACGCTGCTGCCCTAGAGCGCGGAATTTCACCCGGACAGTCCTACTCCTGTGCTCCTCTAGATTGGGGTGGTCAAACCTTTGCAGGTTGCCGTTCGGGTGCAGGTAGCATGGATATGTACACAGGTTTAGCTCTGTCTGAAAACGCGGTTGCGCTCCGAATTGCTCAAGAAGTTGGGCTAGATAACGTAGTGTCTGTCGCTCGGCGAATGGGAGTTGACTCTGAACTTAATCCAGTCCCTGGGTTGGTTTTAGGGCAAAGTGAAGCGACCCTGCTAGAAATGACTGGCGCGTTCGCCGTCTTTGCCAACCAGGGACAAAGAAACCGTCCCCATACGATTGGTCGTATCCTCGACAGCAGTGATTGTGGCAACCCTGAGGACTTAAGCACCTGCCGAGTGATCTACGACTACGCACAGGATGCTGAATCTAACTTACCTGTCATAAACCCTCAAGTCGCAGATACAATGACCGATTTGCTCCAGGGTGTGATCCAGAGTGGCACGGGACGCGGAGCAGCCGTAGGCCGAGGTGAGGCTGGAAAAACAGGGACAACGAATGACAACGTAGACCTCTGGTTTATCGGCTACATTCCCCGACAAGAACTAGTTACAGGGGTTTGGTTAGGAAACGATGACAACACACCGACTTCCGGCAGTAGCGCTCAAGCAGCTCAAATTTGGGGTGACTATATGAGCCAAGTCAGGCAGTAAACCAAGTAAGTCGCTTCCTAAACTGGGTCAAACCCGGCTTAGACAGTATTTTGGCAAAGCTGTACAGAAATATACAAGCCCAGCTTCTGTAGAAAGGTGTTCATCGCATCTTTACAGAAGCTTGTTTTTGGATATACTTCTTATCAATCTTTCCTAAAAAAGATAGGTAGGATTTTATGACATGCTGCTGTCATTGACTGAGAGATCAGCTATGATCACAGCGAAACAAGTTCAATAGCAGAATTGGGGTATGTCCGAATTAAACGCACTACCCTAAATCGCTCTGAATGGCACCTTTACATCACTTGGTTTGGAGAGGATCGTGACTATTTACATTGGCAACCTGTCTTTTCAGGCTACCGAAGAAGACTTACGTGAAGTATTTGCTGAATACGGTAAGGTTAGCCGGATCAGCCTCCCTACAGACCGCGAAACAGGCAGAAAAAGAGGTTTTGCCTTTGTGGAGATGGAGGACGAATCCAAAGAGGACTTGGCAATCTCTGAGCTTGACGGTGCCGAATGGCTAGGTCGAGAGATCAGAGTCAACAAGGCTAAACCCCGTGAAGGCGGAGGAGGCAACGTGGGCCGTAAGAACGGCGGAAGCTTTTCTAGAAGCTAAAGTTACTTCCCTTCGATCTTCTACAGCCGAGCGCAGTAGAGAACCTAAGTAGCAGAATCAGGATGATTTCCGGCTCTGGTGTCCGGCTCCACTAGCTGCTAAGGATTTCTTGCGTCGTTTGGTTAACGAAGACTCCAAGCAACAGACTGTTGCTGACAGCGATCGCTGCCTGCTAGGAGCAATCCCCATCAAAGCACCCTTTTACTAGCATCTTATACTCTTGCTTGGCTTGCCTCTAGCTTATGGTAGAGTTCTCATTCTTGAGTGGAAGCTAACGAGAGCACAGAAGCTTTAGGTGCTGTTACATAATAACGTTTCTCTAAAAATGGGACACAGCTGGGAGGGGTGCCCTTCCAGCTGTGTCCCTAATTTTTGGAATTGGACAAGAAAGCAAAGCGTAGAGGCGAGTCCCCTACGCTTTGCTTTTAGCTTAAGTAATGGCAGCTTAAAGAAAACAGCTTATCGACAAAGCGCATCCTGCAACACAAAATGCGCCCCCATCAACAAACTACACAGAAACAGTAGCCTTGGTGATGGCGTTGAGTTCACCCTTGGCGTACTTAGCAGCAAAATCATCCAGGGAAACTTGCTTGATGCCGCTTGCCTGACCAGCTGTTCCAAAAGCTTCGTAGCGATCGGAGCAGACTTTTTGCATGTACTTGATTGAGGGCTTGAGGAAGTGGCGGGGGTCAAACTCTTTAGTATTTTGTGCCAAAGCTTCCCGAACCGCAGCTGTAATAGCTAAACGGTTGTCCGTGTCGATGTTCACCTTGCGAACGCCGCTCTTGATGCCCTTTTGAATTTCTTCAACAGGTACACCGTAGGTTTCGGGGATGGTGCCACCGTACTGGTTGATGATCGCAATCAGATCTTCAGGAACGGAGGAAGAACCGTGCATTACCAAGTGGGTGTTAGGCAAACGACGGTGAATCTCTTCGATGCGGCTGATTGCCAAAATTTCACCGGTCGGCTTACGAGTGAACTTGTAAGCTCCGTGGCTGGTGCCAATTGCCACTGCCAGTGCATCAACCTGGGTCTGCTCAACGAAATCAACAGCCTGGTCAGGATCAGTTAACAGCTGGTCATGAGACAGCTTGCCCTCAAAACCATGACCGTCTTCTTTGTCACCCATACCGGTTTCCAAAGAACCCAAGCAACCCAGTTCACCCTCGACGCTAACGCCGATGGAGTGAGCTACCTTGACCACTTCACGAGTCACATCAACGTTGTACTCGTAGCTGGCTGGGGTTTTTGCGTCTCCTTCCAGAGAGCCATCCATCATCACACTGGTGAAACCCTGGCGCATCGCAGAATAGCAGGTCGCAGGCTCATTGCCGTGGTCTTGGTGCATGGCAATGGGAATGTGAGGATAGGTTTCAACCGCAGCCAAAATTAGGTGGCGCAAGAAATTTTCCCCAGCATATTTGCGAGCACCGCGAGATGCCTGCAAAATTACAGGGCTATTTGTCTCATGGGCAGCCTGCATGATTGCCTGAATCTGCTCCATGTTGTTGACATTGTAAGCAGGAATGCCGTAGCCATTCTCAGCGGCATGATCGAGCATCAGCCGCATTGGTACGAGCGCCATAGATTATCCTCCTAATACTTCGTCGGTATCAAATCGCTTTTAGACAGTTTTTAACAGTCTCAAATCTTACGATAATCTTAAGGCACTTTTTAGACGAGTGCGAAACGGATTTTAGGAATCCTGATTAGCTGCTCTTACTAAAACAATAATTTCAACTAATTTGATTTAGGAATTCGCCATTCCGCTATTCAAAAAAACACTATTCAAAAATATGGGTCGCCCGGGATTCGAACCCGGAACTAATCGGTTAAAAGCCGAGTACTCTACCTTTGAGTTAGCGACCCATCGCTACTAGCTTATCAGCTAAATCTAACGGTTTTCGCGTTAAATTTACTTCCCTGATTGCCGTTTACCAACATATCACATCCTTTGGTCAAGTTGTATAGGTTAATGAAAAGTTTCGGCAAAAAATAGCACTATTTGTCGAGGTGCAGATTCAAGGTCGGAAGTTGATGCTGAAGTAAAAGCCGTAGTCTTGGGCGTTTTCGCCGCGATCGCTTAAGTCAACCAGGGGCAGGGCCGCATCTAGCCGAATGGCGAAATCGGGCAAAGGCTCCCAGATTAGTCCCAGACCCACTCCTGCTAAGAAGGTTTGATCGGGAAGTTGGTTGGGGTTGTCGTCAGAATTCCAGACTGAGCCGATTTCTGCAAATGGAGCAAGCTGGAGAATGGGAATACCTGCCTCATCGCGTTGAAGCGCAGTGCGATTTTCGACTGAGAACCGGAAGCCGTTGTCTCCAGAGCGAGCATTTTGGCGATAGCCCCGAAGCGACTGCCCGCCACCGATGACAAAGATCTGAGAGGGCAGCAAGCTATCGGGGGTTAACTGCATGTCTGCCTGCATGATCAGCAGGTTGTCGGGATTTAACACCTGTACCCGCTGCGCCTGTCCCAACCAGCTAAAGAATCGCCCATCAGGGATTGGCTCAGGGTTGATGGTGGCATCAAGCAGGTCAACGCCCAGACTGAACTGCGATCGCAGTGCCCAGGCTCCCCGCACGTCTCGCCGCACGTAGTCTTGCCCAAATCGGATAACGCTGGTGCTGCTTCTGCCCTGCTCATCAGGTCCAAACTGGAAGGGTGTAGGAATATCAGAAATAAACGTTTGCCCGTCCTGGTGGGTGAAGCCGAGGGAGAGGGCGAATTCTTCGCGGGGCGATCGCACCAGCGGTTGGCGGAAACTGATTTCGTACAGATCAGAATTTCCTTCAATGTTCAGAAATGAAAATTCTGGGTCAGTCACGCGATAGTCAGTCGGTGAGTAGCGAAGCTGAAGCGTGCCATTCATCGGATTGAGCGGCACCCGATAGCTAAAGTCAAGAATGTTAGAGCCGCCTGTCGTTGAGCGATAATACGCAGCCGCTAATTCATCACCCAACCCCGTCGGGCTGCGATAGCGCAAGTCAACGCCAAGTCGCTCGGAACCAATGCCAGGGGGAGAGAAGTTATCAATGCTGAAACTGCTGACAAACGGGTCTGCTTCGGTCACTCTCACCGTGAGAATGCTTTGACCCAAGCCACTTCCTGCTCGGAGGCTGGCTTCTACATTGTCAAACAGCGGGTCTAGCCGCAGGAGGCGCAGTTGGTCTTCTAGTTCTGCTTGGTTGAGTGGAGTGCTGGCTCCGAGTTCAACGCGATTGCGCACATAGGATGAGTTAACCCGCTCAGTGCCTTCAATTTCGATGCTTTCTAGCGAACCTTCTACCACCACAATCTGCACGACTCCATCGGTGATGGTCTGGTCTGCTACGACTGCTCTGGAGGTAATGTACCCCTGATCAAGGTAGAGCTGAGTAATTGCATCTGCGACGGTAATCAGTTCTTCACGGGTCAGCGATCGCCCTTCAAACGGCTCTACGACGGGCGCAAAGTCATTTTCATCAAATACTGTGCTGCCTACTACCTCAATTTGACGTACCTCAATTTGAACCGAGGAGTTATCTGGCACAGGTGGCGTTGCTTCTGATTCTGGCTCTGGTTCTGGTGTCTCTGTTCCCTCAACAGGTGCGACCGGAGTTTCTTCCTCAGGTGTGACCGGAATTGGAGCAGGAGCTGGCTGCAAGAAGCGATCGTCTGGGTCGGGCAAAGTTTCTGGACCAGCAGGAACTTGTCCCAGTTGCAGCCATTCTGGACTGTCAATTTGAGAAGCTTCAGCCTGAGGAATTTCAGCCTGAGGATTGTCGGGATTGAGAGCCGTTTCAATTGGGCTTGGTACAGCTGCCGCGCTCGAAGCAAGGCAAGCTGTTATCCCTGGAATTGAAACCCCACACCAAAATGCCAAAAGCCTGAAATGCCAGCGCATAAACGCCTGCGTCTCCAATTTCTCGGAAAGGTCATGCAAAGACTACCAGAGTTATTAAACTCCATTCCGGAAGATCCTCCAATTTTCTGTTTATTTACAGAATATGGGTGATACAGGATATGGGTGATCAGCGGCGACGGACTTTGCTTACCATTTTGCGCGAGAAGCGCAGGTTTAGCTGAGCTGCCTCTGCCCAATCTTGCAAAATTCGGAAGAATGTCTGACGGTCCTCGGCTTGCAGCACAGCGGTTTGGTCGGCAGTTTCAATCACGTAAGGGTAGCCACTGCCGATGATCACTTCACCTCGTACCCAGTCCATGACGCGCTCTAGCAAGCCTGCCTCGTACATCCATAGCGGCATCTCAATGCGGGTGGGGTAGCCTTCTCGCGTCGTTTTGAGGTAAGTGAAAGCAATTTTGTCACGCTGTTCCCGGTAATCTGAAAGGATGCCGAATCGCTGACAGAGAAATAGAGGGGTGCGATCGCCCCACTCCATAAACGGATTAACCAACTGAGCATCGTGAATTGCCCCAACTTCTGGCAGTTTGTAGAGCTTTTGCAGCATCACGGTCAGGTCACGCGCATAGGTCGTATCAACGTAACCTACCAGCGGCACGCGGCACTTCTCGCTGGCGCGGAGTAATTCCAGGAAGCAATCGAGATATTTTTGGCGCAAATCCCGGTCGAAGGCATCTGCGAACGTGCCCACCAGTGACCCGTCAAAAAACACGAGGCAGTCATTGGAGTTGGGGTGTTCCTGAATGTATTGAATCAGCCGCTCTGTTTCCATTTGAAAGCGGCGCAAGTTGACCTTACGGTCAGCGGGTTCACCGCTGTTGCCGACCTGCAACTCACTGGGTGTCATCACATCCAGGGCAATGTCTTTGTTGTAGCTGCCGCTAGGCAAATGCGGATTCTCAAACCAGCCTATCTGCACCAGCGCTACGGGAATTGACAAATCTTTGCCGGGATAGATTTGAGAGCCATCTACTGCAAAGGTGGAAATTCCTATCAGGCGATCGCGCACCCAGTTCAGACTTTGCTCTCGACTTTGCCAAACTAGCTTGCAGGGCAAAACGCCATTAGATGCACCATCAAAAGGCTCTAGCGATCGCGCCCCCACCTCAAACGGAAAATCGTCCAGCATACTTTCGAGTTTGGCTGGTGGCAATTTCATCAACTCTGCTAGGGCAGCTTGATACTGCTGCAAAAATTGCCAGGTTTCACGATCAAACGCATTGAACTGCTCGCGTTTGGCATCTAAGATATCGCGAACTTGGGAAGGTTTGAGAGGCATAAGCGGGAGATGGAAACGAGTGGATCGGGGGGTGGGAATTGGGGATTGTGAGGTTGGGGGGGGTGAACACTTGTAACGAGAAAAGGTCTTCAAAAGTCTCTTTAGCCCCTAGCCTCCAGTCCTAGCTCCCCATTTCGATATATTAAGCTCTATTTCAATCTGCTTACATCTCCAGGACGAAGTAAAAATCGTCTGGAAGTCCGTGATACGATGCATCGCGTAGCCTTAGAGATGGGAGAAAAAACCTTTGGCACTACGGGTTGCTGTTGTTGGTTCGGGTCCGGCAGGCTCTTCCGCTGCTGAGACTTTAGCAAAAGCTGGAATTGAAACCTATTTATTTGAACGCAAGTTAGACAACGCTAAGCCTTGCGGTGGAGCCATTCCGCTGTGTATGGTGAGCGAATTCGATCTTCCACCCGAAATCATCGACCGCCGCGTTCGCAAGATGAAGATGATCTCGCCGTCTAACGTCGAGGTCAATATTGGGGGGACGTTGACTGACGATGAGTACATTGGCATGTGTCGGCGGGAAGTGTTGGATGGGTTCTTGCGCGATCGCGCCCACAAGCTCGGCGCAAAGCTGATCAATGGGACTGTTCACGCGTTAGAAATTCCGTCAAACAGCACTGATCCTTACACGCTCCACTACGCCGATCATTCCAACGGCAACTTGGAGGGTATTGCTAAAACCCTGCAAGTCGATGTGGTGATTGGTGCGGACGGCGCTAACTCTCGGATTGCTAAGGCGATCGATGCGGGTGACTACAACTATGCGATCGCTTTCCAAGAGCGCATCCGGTTGCCCGAAGACAAGATGGCGTACTACCAGGACTTGGCAGAAATGTATGTGGGAGATGATGTCTCCACCGATTTCTACGCCTGGGTCTTCCCCAAGTATGACCACGTTGCGGTTGGCACTGGCACGATGAAGGTAAACAAAGCTGACATCAAAAAACTCCAGGCAGGCATCCGCGCCCGTGCTGCAAAGCGCTTGGAAGGCGGTGAAATCATCAAAGTCGAAGCGCATCCGATTCCAGAGCATCCCAGACCTCGCCGAGTGGTTGGTCGGGTAGCGCTAGTGGGCGATGCAGCGGGTACTGTCACCAAGTCTTCGGGTGAAGGCATTTACTTTGCCGCTAAGTCTGCTCGGATGTGCGCTGAAGCGATCGTGGAGTTTTCCAGAAATGGTGAGCGCATTCCCACGGAAGCTGATCTGAAGGTGTACCTGAAGCGGTGGGATAAGATGTACGGCTTGACCTACAAGGTACTTGACCTGCTGCAAACGGTCTTCTATCGTTCCGATGCGACTCGTGAAGCGTTTGTGGAAATGTGCGCCGACATTGATGTGCAGAAACTTACGTTTGACAGCTATCTGTACAAGACGGTAGTTCCTGCGAACCCAATCACGCAGCTTAAAATTACTGCCAAAACGCTTGGTAGCTTGCTGCGCGGCAGTGCATTGGCTCCATAAGTCCAACCCAGATCTGCGACTTCTTCGAGAAGTCGCGGATCTCTTCGGGCGATCGCCCTTCAACTTTGAGCATTGGGATACTTCTTGCAATACGGGAGGTGTCCCTTATTTTTTGTTTAGTTATTGGTTATTGGTTAGCAAGACAAAGGACAAGAAACGTTTCCAATTACCCATCGCAGATAACTTTGAACCATCCACCACCAACTTCTCGGCGCGGTGTGCGTTGGGGGTTGTTGTACCATGACGGTTGCATTATTTTCCAACCCGACCACAACTTTAATCAACTCATAGACACTTTACTACTGCACACCGGACAGACACCGTATTTCAGGTTTGAGCGAACTGCTGTTCCACACGATTGACATTCACCAAACTGGCAAAATCCCCACTCTGGCCCTAGTACATCTTCGCCATACTCTTCTTTATCAAGATAAGCAACTGCCTCAATTTCCCAAGCCTCTCGATGTTTTGGTTCTTCTTCATTGTTCTCTAAAAGACTAGAGGCAGTACCTAGAAAGAAGCAGTTCTTGTTGTACATATTCTCTTCAGGATTAGGTTTGCGGGTTTGAAAAACAGCAAACAAAATCTCTCGGAATTCAGGGTCAGAACATCGTGAAAGGTACTCTACTATTTTGTCTCTCTCATTTTTGGCATTCATCCAAACCACATCTATGCTTTGATTTACGAGCTAATACCTTGAAATCATAATCGCTTTGAGTAATCTCAAACTCTTATAGGCACTTTCACATTACTCAATCTTGAACAGCGATAGATGCGCCGTCGGTTGCAACCCCACCAAGAACTTGCGGCATAACAAAGGACTAGTGACTAATGACAAAGAACCAATACGGACTGTTTGTAGGTTTGGCAACTCTAGATTTAATTTATTTGACAGAGGCATTGCCAACCCAAAATCAGAAAATTGTGGCGCTGGACTACACAGTAGCAGCGGGTGGCCCGGCGACCAATGCAGCGGTCGCGTTTGGATATTTGGGCGATCGCCCCACCCTACTCAGTATTTTTGGCGCTCATCCAATTAATCAGCTAGTGCTAGCGGATTTAGAGCAGTGTGGTGTGGCAATCGCTGACCTGAATCCCAAACAATCGGAACCTCTGCCCACTTCTTCGATTATCGTTACTCAGGCAACTGGAGAACGTGCGGTCGTTTCCCTTAACGCAGTCCAGTCGCAGGCTGGTCTGGAGCAAATGGAGCAGGCGTTGGGCGATCGCATTCCCCCAGATAGCCTATCCGGGATTGATATTGTGTTGATTGACGGGCACCAGATGGAAGTCGGGCGAGAAATTGCTCAACGGGCAAGAGCTTCTCAAATTCCTGTTGTGATTGATGGTGGAAGCTGGAAGCCGGGATTTGAAGGAGTTTTGCCCTTAGCGGATTATGTGATTTGCTCCAGCAATTTCCATCTTCCAGGCTGCTCTACCGCTAAAGAGGTTTTAGCTTATCTGACTCATTTGGGCGTTCCTCACATTGCAATCACTCAGGGTGGAGAACCAATTCAGGCTTTTTGCGAAGGCACTGCCAGCTCAATTCCAGTACCTCAAATTCGTCCTGTAGACACGCTGGGGGCAGGAGACATTTTTCACGGCGCATTTTGTCATTACATCTTACGGCTCAGTTTTGAGCAGGCGATCGCCGCTTCAGCAAGCGTCGCTGCTAAAGCCTGTGAATCATTTGGCACCCGTTCTTGGATGTAAGGATGCACACTGTTGGATAAGCAGCAAGAGATGAAGAATGAGCCTTCATCCTTATTGATCTGCCTCTAGTGCAAGCTGATAGTCAGCGATGTTTAGCTGAGTTTAGGGTTCAGTTGAGACGAAATTTCGGCTGGTTCTTTTAATCATGCAGTCTAGAGCCTCAAGGATGCAGTTATGGACTTCAGTGATGGAGTATGGAGCCTGATTGCTGACAAATCTTTTCGTGTAGGTTGGGTTTCACGTTGTTCCACCCAACACCTGCCTGGATTCTGTTGGGTTCCGCTTTGCTGCACCCAACCTACTTTTGTTGATGGTTTTGGAGTTTTATTGAGCAACCAGGTTTTGAACTGAAACGATGGAGTTTGAAGTTGGAACGATCCACTTTGGAGTTGGAACGATCCGGTTCTGAACTGAAATGGTGAAGTCTAAAACAGGAATGATGCAGTTTGGAATTAGAATGATGGGGTTTAAAGCTGGAATGATGCAGTTTTGAATTGGAATGATGCAGTTCAGACCCTTAATGGCGTAGCGATCGCCACTAACCCTTTTACACTGACTGAGGAAATTTGAGTGCAGAGCCTACAATCGATTGCGGGAACTCCGGTTGAAGATATTTTGGCGATCGCCCGTTCTCTGGGCTGGGGAGCCTCACGCATTTTGCGGTCATACTATCGGGGTGAACCCTGGCAAGATGGCACCGAGCGCGATTTAGAAGTCCAAGAGAAAAAGGATGGCCCCGTGACGGCAGCAGATCTTGCCGTCAACAGCTATATCTTAGACAACCTGCAGGCGGCTTTAGGGACAGAATCGTTTGGCTACCTCAGTGAGGAAACCTACAAAGCCAAAGCTGCGGCGATCGCCAACGAATGGGTGTGGATTATTGACCCACTCGATGGTACCCGTGACTTTATTGATAAGACGGGAGAGTATGCTTTTCACCTGGCTTTGACTCATCAGGGGCGTCCCGTGTTGACCGTAGTGACTTGCCCAGAGTTAGAAAAGCTTTATTACGCAACTTTAGGCGGTGGTGCATTTGTTGAAACGCCTGACGGTGCTACCAGCCCCCTACGAGTATCGGAGCAAAGCCGGATAGAAGATTTGAAACTGGTCGTTAGCCGTAGCCATCGAGACGAGCGCTTCAATAATCTGCTTCAGCAGCTTCCTTGCCAGAACCAGGTTTATGTGGGCAGTGTCGGCGGCAAGATTGCGGCAATTGTGGAACAACGAGCGGATGTTTATCTCTCACTTTCAGGCAAATCGGCTCCCAAAGATTGGGATATGGCTGCGCCAGAGCTAATCTTGACCGAGGCAGGCGGACAATTCACCCACGCTGACGGTACGCCCTTGCAATACAACACGGGTGACGTAAATCAGTGGGGCTGTCTAATCGCCAGCAACGGCACTTTTCATACAGAATTGCGTGCGATCGCCACTCAAATTCTGAATGAGGTAGACAACTAGGTATTGTAGGGGCGTTTCGCGAAACGCCCCTACAATGGACTTTCACTTACTTGCTCGATATGATTTAAGCCTGACGTGAGGCAATCACCGCATAAAAGGGATCGGCTCCAGCAATGCCAAACATTTGCAGAAAGCTAGGCGTTGAAGATTGATTTGCAATCACTTGTGGCTGGCTAAATCCTGGCACTGAGGCGTAGTAGCCCTTGACTAGCTCGACGCGATCGCCCTCAGACCCATCTCGCCACGCCTGAATCGCCTTCTGATAAAACATCCGATTGGAAAAGCTGATAATGCAGATACCACCCGGTTTAAGCACCCGGTAAATTTCTGCAAAAATCTGCTCTGGATACTGCAAATACTGTACAGAAACCGTATTCAAAACTGCATCAAAAGATTGGTCAGGTAACGGCAACACCTGATTCTGGTTCAAATTCTGCACAAAGTAATGGTCTAGTTGGGGGTTACGCGCTAACTCTTCTGCATTCAGTCCATGCCCTTCGACATGCTCAAACTTCATCTCTTCAGGCAGGTGAGAAACCCAACTGCTCATCATATCAAGGATGCGGGTCTGGGGCTTGAGCCGCTGCTGATAAAGGTCGGTTAGTTGCTGAATGAAGCTGTCATCGACGTGGGTGACAAAGCGCGGATAGTCGTAAAACAGCGTATCGTCTGAATCATCTAACTTTGTGCGTTGAACAGGCTGTAGGGGCATAGCGTGGAAGAAACATAGCGTTACACTTCCAGTTTAAACATCTATCCACTTCGCGTAAAAAAAGGGGGAAGGCTTTGCCCTCCCCTCTTTTTTGCCCTAACCTTTACGGCTACAGCTATGAAATGCAGCGTTGCTGATTTGCAGTTTTGCTAGGACGTAAAAGCAAAGCTTTTATCTCTCGAAGTGCTAAAGATAGCAATAACAAAATTTTAGGCGTTGCTGAGGAGGATAACCTCGAATGCAAAATTTGTCTCTATGCCCAAGCTTATCTCTTGAAGCAGCAAAGCCAAATTGTAACTGATCGCTGACTTACTCCAATCTTCTATCAAGCGATCGCAAATTGTCATCAAGAGAGGATTCTGAGCAACCCCAGAAGATTTAAGCTTCCATGAGCTATCTCCTCTAGCGAGGACAAACTTACTCGTCAAAATCTTCTACTAACTCTCCGTCTAGCTGCTTCAGACGAATGTGCTTACGACCCAGAGAAATTTCAAATTCGTCTCCAGGTTTGAGATCCATTTGCTTGGTATAAGCTGAGCCAATCAGCAAATTGCCATTAGATTGGACGCTGATTCTGTAACTAGCGCTACGTCCACCTCGTCCATTATTGCTCTGCTTACCGTCAAGCTGAATTCCTTCTGCATCAATTAGAGCATTCAGGAACTTCATCATGTTGACCCGCTCTACACCGTTTTTAGTGACCGTGTAATAGCCGCATTCTCTAGCCTTTTCTTCTTTGCTCAGATGTTCTAGCTCCTTGACTTTAGCAAGAAGCACTTCACCAGTCAGAGGTTCGATCTTTTTCTTTTTACTCATCAACGTAAATCTGAATTAATCAACAAGGAGTTAGCGTAGCAGTACCCTAGCTGGCGATCGCCAAGGAATTTACAAACCTAGCTTTAGCTCAGCTTTTGAAACTATATTACACTGCTAGAGTCAATTTTCTCACTGAGTTTATATTGGAATGCTGTCTTTTTGATGAGTCTTCTTAAACCGAATATAAATGTGAAGTACTCCTGACTGTCAAGCCATCCTACAATTCAGCATTGTTGCTTACATTCTGGTAAGGAATTCGTTCTGACAGAATGTTCATCTATAGCAATGCAAGTCAGGTTATGAATACTGCACTCCAGTAGATTAAGCCTTTCAAACCTATTTTGCTGGTTCATTTGTCGATGTTGAAAGGTTTAAGCAGAGTAGCGCTGGCTCCATTCTTGTTCCTGATGTAGCCTAGTGCAGTGAGTTTCACAACTATTCCGGATTGCTATCGCTTCGATTTTTATTCAGATTAAAGCTAAATGTTCAGCAATAGGGCTGTTGCTACAGTCCTAAATAATCTGTAAAAGTACTCACTCTCATACACATCACCCATTTATGCAACGTGCAACTAAAAGTCTAAACCCCTTGATTTTGCGTTAAATCCTGCTTCAAAAAAGTCGCACATTGCGGCATTGCACAAATCATTTAAGGCTACAGTATTCTCAGTTTGTGAACGAGCAGATCAAGTAGTCTGGACTTAGCGATTGAAAGGATGTGTGAAGGTTTAAAGCTAGCATGAAGCTAACAACTCGCGGACACTATAGCGTCAAGGCAATGCTTGACCTGAGCTTGCAGCCCGAACGAGGGGCTACCTCAGTCAGAGCGATCGCACAGCGCCAAGAGCTACCCGCTCCCTATCTAGAAAAATTGCTGATTGAGCTACGTCGGGCAGGACTGGTTGAATCCATTCGGGGTGCTCAAGGGGGCTATCGGTTAGCGCGATCGCCGGCCCAGATTTCTCTGGGTCAAATCCTTGAAGCCGTCGGTGAAACAGTCGAACCACTGTCACGTCACTCGCCCGAAGCCGAACAAGCCGAAGACTGGGTCACCTTTAGCCTGTGGCATCGACTCCATCAAAGGCTAAAAGATGCCCTCTACGGTATTTCCCTCGAAGATCTCTACTACGATGCTCGAAGCTGGCAGGCAGCTCAGGGAGAAGCAACGAGCTTTGTCGTTTAGGCGGAACTGCTATCGCTCTTCGGGCTTGGGAATACTGAATTCAACCAGCCTGGAAATCTGCACTGAGGATTGATATGAATCGAGAATTTGAGCCGCTTGAACAAAACGCAATTGTCTATATCAATGAAAGCGACACGTTAATTTCTGGCTACACCACCTTTGAAGTTTCTGAGTTGGTTGAAGCTATGCAGAACCAGATTGGGCAAAGCGAAAACTGGTTTAAAGGCATAGAGTGTGAAATTTTGAGCCCTAACAGAGGGTTGCACAAAGGTAAGGTCAGGATTGCTTTAGAGTTTTGTGGCGAAGAGCTGGAATTGCTCGAACAAGACGACCATCAGCCCACTCCAAATCTTTCGGAAGACCTGCTCAATGAAGTTTGGCAACTTCTGCTCAACTCAGTTGAATAATTCTGGAAACGGTCAGTTTTGTGCAAGCTCTTTATGGTTGTCAACTTATGGTTGTCAACGTTGGATAATAAAGCGGTAGCTTGTACGAATTTGACAGACCCATGTTAGCGAGCCAATCTGATTCTCCTGCCTTAGCGATTCCCGTTGAACAAATTCAGTACAACGAGCAGGGACTGGTACCCGCGATTGTGCAGGATTATCTGGATGGAACGGTGCTGATGATGGCGTGGATGAACCGAGAGTCTTTACAAAAGACATTAGACACTGGAGAAACCTGGTTTTGGAGCCGATCGCGAGCATCTCTATGGCACAAAGGTGAAACTTCGGGGCATTTGCAGCAGGTGCGATCGCTGCGATATGACTGTGATAGTGATGCGCTGTTAATTGGCGTGGAGCAAATCGGCGACATTGCCTGCCACACTGGAGAGCGCAGTTGCTTTCATCAAGTGGATAGCGAAGTGAAAGCTCCACCTGCGGATACGTTATCTCAGGTTTATGAGGTGATTTGCGATCGCCGCGATCATCCCAACCCCGACTCCTATACCTACAAGCTGTTGGCAGGGGGAGACAACAAGATTCTTAAGAAGATTGGAGAAGAATCTGCGGAAGTGGTAATGGCTTGCAAGGATGACGATCCAGAGGCGATCGCGGGCGAAGTAGCCGATTTGTTCTATCACACGCTCGTAGCTCTGGCGCATCATAAAGTAGACATCCGAGATGTTTACCGCAAGCTGCAAGAGCGGCGACGATAAGGTGACTAGGGGATGCTCAGCATCCCCAGTTTTGCTTTTGCGGGTCAGGCGATCGTCACTTCTGGCGACAAATACACGTCCTGGATGGTGTGGAACAACTTCACGCCTTCCTCAAACGGACGCTGGAAGGCTTTGCGCCCTGAAATCAAACCACAGCCACCAGCCCGCTTGTTGACTACTGCTGTCCGCACGGCTTCAGCGAAATCATTTTTGCCAGAGGCACCGCCAGAATTGATCAACCCCATCCGCCCGGCGTAGCAGTTGAGTACCTGATAGCGGGTCAGATCGATTGGGTGGTCGGTGGTGAGTTCTGAGTAAACGCGCTTGTCGGTTTTGCCGTAGCTGCTACCAGTAGCTTCAACGACTGCACTGTAGCCGTTATTGACTTCGGGCAGTTTTTGCTTAATGATATCTGCCTGAATTGTCACGCCAATGTGATTTGCCTGTCCGGTCAGGTCAGCGGCGAGGTGATAGTCTGTGCCGTTTTGCTTGAAGCTGCTGTTTCGCAAATAGCACCAGAGAATGGTTGCCAGACCTAGCTCATGGGCACGGGCAAAGGCTCTGCTGACTTCCTGAATCTGCCGAGCTGACTCAGGTGAGCCAAAGTAAATGGTGGCTCCGACTGCGACTGCGCCTAGATTCCAAGCTTGCTCGACAGAGGCGAACATAATCTGGTCAAACTGGTTGGGGTAGGTCAGCAGTTCATTGTGGTTGAGCTTGACGATAAAGGGAATTTTGTGGGCGTATTTGCGAGAGACGCTGCCTAAAACGCCTAATGTAGTAGCGACAGCATTGCACTCGGCAGCGATCGCCAGTTTCACAATATTCTCACTGTCAAAGTACATGGGGTTAGGCGCAAACGATGCTGCCGCAGAATGCTCGATCCCCTGATCAACGGGCAGGATCGACAGGTAGCCTGTGTTAGCCAACCGTCCGGACGAGTAAAGCTGCTGAAGGCTGCGAAGCACTTGGGGAGAGCGATCGGTTTGAGCAAAAATCCGGTCTACCCAGTCTGGACCAGGTAGATGCAGCATATCCTTAGAAACCTTGGCACGATGGGTGAGTAAATCTTCTGCTTCGTCACCCAAAACCGCTTCAATTGACTGGGGTGCAGATAAGCTAGTAACCACAACAGTTTCCTCGACAGCTTCTATATTTTCTCCAGGCTAGCGCAAGCTTCCCCCGATCATGCGTCTAATAAGGTTTCTCTAATAAAGAGGCTACAGATGGAAGGGCACCCCCGCGTCGCGAGAGTGCATCCCTGATCTTTTAATGGGAAAGGAGTAAGTGACTACCGCTGTCTTTAGAAACCCATCATGCTATGGCTGCACGATGAACTGCGACTCAACGGGTTCAACTCTTCCTGATTGAACGAGGGCTTGATGGATGAATGCTGCAACTTCGGCTCTGGTCGCGTTCTGGTTTGGCTCTAGAGTTTGTGGATTGGGGTGATTTACGACTAATCTAGACTCTGTCGCAGCGGCTATTTTGCCTGTAGCATAATCAGGAATTTGGTCAGCATCCTGGTAGGTCTGCTCAATTCCAGTCAGATCGGCAGGTGCATTGAGTCCTAGACCTGTCGCTAGTGCGACCAATGCCTGCACTCTAGGAATCTGCTGAGTCGGCTGAAACACATTGCCTGGATAGCCTTCGATATAACCAATTTGATAAGACTTTTGGATGGCTGAAGCGGCCCAAAAATCAGCAGGTACATCACCAAAGGTAGGAGCCGATCGCTTATCGGGTTCTTGCCCAAAAGCTTCCCGCAACATGGCAGCAAACTCTGCCCGAGTAATGGGTTGGTTGGGGCGGAAGGTGCCATCATCAAATCCGCTAATGATGCCCCGCGCAGACATTTCTGAGATGAACGGCCGTGCCCAAAAGTCAGCTGGCACATCCGTAAACTCAATCGGTTCGCCAACGGGTAAAGCGTCCGGAGCTGTGGCGGTAGGGGAAGGATCAACTGGAAGGGGAACGATCCCTCCAGCCTGTGGTGTATCCAAGTCTTCTGAACGCTCTCTTGCATCCAACGGCACGGCAGCTCTACGGCTCTCGGCGGCTTCTTTAGCAGGTGCCGGAATCACCACTACATTAGTTTGGCGACCCCCTTGAGGCTCCAGCCCTGGCACTACGCCAAATGGAACCAAGCGCTCGGGTTCAACCTCTTCCGCAGAATCTTCTTCTTGGCGATCGCCTTCAGAAGCATCCGGTTGCTGGGGCAAAATTTGTGGATCTAGCAGCACAAAACTCTGTTCTCGGCGACTGGTTGACCAGAAGAAAACGGTGCCAAGCACTAGAAAAGCAATCACAATGCTGATCAGCTCATCAAAGCCAAGCGGTCTGCCAGAAGGTGGGGTAGGACCTGGAGGCGGGGAAGGAGAGTTTATCATTGCTGGATGCTGCCTATTTAATTGAGTCGTTTTTTGCCAATTTTTGCGATTTACCGCACATTTCTCGCATGCTGTTCTCTATATAACCATCTTCTAAAAGCACTTCTCAATTACTCTAATGGCAGAGTTGGTTGACAGAGTCGTTGTGGGCACTCGATTGAGTCGCTTTTACAGTTAATCTACGGGCACGCACCCCTAACTGTAAAATCATGGCAGTACCTTCTGATGATTAGTTGAAACTACAGGCGCGAGGACTTCAACGATGGACACCCACAGTTTTTTAGATGCGATCGTTGCTGAACTAGGCTCCATGATTGCAGAAGATGAGAGAACCCGAAGCGAAATCATCAAGCTTCAACAAGAAATTCAACTGCTCAAGACTAGGGCTGAAGTTTCTGAAACCAATGTTGAAGAACTTAGACAGAATGCTATTCAGTTGAGAGCAGCGCTGGCTGAAATCAAAGCCAACAAAGTTCAGGAAAGGGCGATCGCGGCTCAAATTCAAGCCAACGCAATTCAGGGGAAAGCTGACGAAGTTCAGCAGAAGGCTGTTGATCAATCTGCTGACCTAGATATTGATGACAGTCAGGTTAAGCAAGTCCAAGAGCGGGCTGCCGCACTGCAAGAGCAAGCAAGTCAGGCTCAAGCTAGAGCAGATGAAGCCCAAGAGCGAGCGAATGACGCTCAGGCTAAAGCAGATGAAACGGAAACCAAGGTTGCAGAAATTCGATCTAGCGTTGAATTAAACGAAGAAACAAACAAACTTGATAAAGACGTTTGAAGGGCACCAGCAACAAGTTATACAAGTTACAAACATGGCAATACTTGCAATGTTTGAGTCACCTAATTAATGAATTATTGCGAGAACTTAAAAGCAGCGTAAACAAGGATACTTATCAGAGGTTATAAATTAGTCTTTAATTATCCTTGTAGCATAAATCAATTTCCAACTTTGGAACCTGGCAATAAGTTTTACATCTGTCATGAGGGTGAAGTAGAGGCTCTATTCTACAAATTCTTGTAGCAGGATGTGCTGAGGCAATCAGAAGGTATTTGAGCAGTAGAAAATGCCTTCTGTAAGAGAAAAGCATTTAGCAGGAAAACCTTGAGATCCTGACCCAATGCCTTTTCCTAGCGCAATCGCAAGCTCCAGGCTAATCTTTTCAACATTTACTTAGGAGACTAAAGGCTGACGAGACAGTCAGTCAAAAGGATGATGAAGTTGCTATCAGCAAATGTCACTTTCTAATAAGAACGCACATTATTAATTGTGCAAGAGAAGGAGAACAACGATGGTAACATCTTTAGAAGATACAAAGCGCTCTGCAATTGCTATGAAGCTAGCAGAAATGCTGGCTATGCAGGATTTATTGATTTCTAATGAACAAAACTTTTTAACCGCTGCTTCTGACGGTGAGCTTCGCAAGCGTTTTCAGAACATGCTTGAGGACGACCAGAAGAACAAAGGGATTTTGGAAACTGTTGTTGTTCAGTATGGCAACAAAGCAGAGCCCAAGCAAACGACTCAGCAAATGATCGAAAAAACTCGGCAGCTGATGCAAGGCTCTGAGCTAACCATGCTAGAGAAGGTAGCTCAGCATGAGTTGTTGAAGCATGCTCAAACTATGATGGGCTTGTTGGTTCACAAGTGCGCTCAGGTTGTTGGTGCAGACATCGAAGCGGCAATCGCCCCGCTCAACACTGTTAACTTTGAGAACCGCGCTCACCAAGAGCAGCTCAAAGGCATCATCGAAGTAATCGGTGTGCGTGAATTGACTGGCAAAGAGCCTGATCAAGGACTCTGGGGTCGTGTTCAAGATGCGATCGCTGCCTTTAGCGGTGTCGTAGGCAGTGCTGTCACTCAAACCTCTGACAAGTCCGACATGAACATCCAGGACATCATCCGGATGGATCACCAGAAAACAAACACCCTGTTTATGGAGATCGCAGGCAGCAACGATCCTCAGAAAATTCAGGAATACTTTGGGCAGCTCTACAAAGACTTGACTGCTCACTCTGAAGCTGAGGAAGAGGTTGTCTACCCCGCTGTGCGTCCGTTCTACGGGGAGGGTGACACTCAGGAGCTTTATGACGAGCAGGCTCAGATGAAGGCAATCCTGGATGACATCAAGAGCACCAGTACTTCCTCACCTGAGTTTAAGTCCAAGGTGGAGAACCTCCGAGAAATCGTGATGGATCACGTCCGTCAGGAAGAGAGCACCATGTTCTCTGCGATTCGCAACAACTGCTCTGAAGACCAGCAAGAGCAGATGGCAACACGCTTTAAGCAGTCCAAGAGCCGGATTCAAGACAGAATGGCCTCTTCTGTTCGCTAATAGCCACATAGCAATAGCGGTCCCTTAAGTTCCTCTCCCGCGGGAGAGGCTTAAGGTAAGAACGGTTAGAAGAGTTGCACCTGCGGTGCCAACCAAATTATTTAGGGCTGAGAGCTAAGTCATGTACTATAGCTCTCAGCCCTTTGTAATGTTGTCATATTGAGTCAAGATATGAAGCAGGATCACATACTTAGTACAGTCGTTTGCCCCTCACATTGCTGCAGCTGGCAGTCTCATTTCCACTCACTATCAAGAAAACTGCTCAGGAAGATCTTAGCCAGTAGTGTTCTAACTTGCTCTGTTGTGCTGCTAGTGGAGCCAATCCAAGCACATGAGGAGGAGTGCGGTACTGCAACTTACTACGACACGGGCGAAGTGACTAGTAGCGGTGAATCATTTGATCCGGGTGCGTATACTGCAGCTTCTAGCTACATTCCCAATGGTACCTATGTTGTTGTTCAGAACCTGGATAACGGGTTAGAAGTGACTGTTGAGGTTAATGATTACAATCCAGGCTGGGGAATTATTGACGTTACGCCCGCTGTGATGGAGGCACTAGATCCTGGTGGGGATAAACTGAGTCTGGAAGTCTGTCTTTACTATTAAAGGATCTTCGCACTGAGGCTTGCTAGATACCTTTAATGTTTAGAGGTGGGTTTAGCCAATAAAACGTTGTTCCATCTGAGGGTTCAACGCTAAACCTACCCTTATAGGGGTTGAAACCTGGAGAGACTGCCATCTCAGTTAATCATGCAAAACAATGTAGTGTTTATTCAAACTAACTTGTCCAGTTTGCAGAAGATGAGTGATTAGACGAGTCACAGTGACTCTAGTTGTACAACAAGCACTCGCCAAATCTTCGTGAGTCAAACGTACATTCAGGCGAACGCCGTCTTCGACTGGTTCTCCAACCTCTTGCTTAAGCAGCAATAACAGTTCCCATAGACGATCTTTGACGCGTGGTTGTCCAGCAATCAACAATAGCTTTTCTGTTTGCTTGAGCCGTTGAGCAATTTTGGGCATAAGCAGGTTAGCCAGACGAGGAGATGTGGTGATTTGCTCCTGAGGGATGTAGACAAGCTGCACATCCGACATGGCGATCGCCTGGTAAATGCTTAGAGACGTCAATGTAGAGCCAAACACCATCGAAGCCCCTGCTAAACCCATTAGAACCTCTTTGCCATTGCCTGAAAAGGTACTTAGCTTGACCAACCCCTGATTAACTAGGCAAATCTCCTGAGGTTTGAGTGGAACAGTCTCACCCTTTGCATAACTATGGATAGGATAATCTTGGCTAGGGTCATAGCCCTTTTCCTGAGCCGGTGAGGAACTGCGCTTGGCAAGTCTTCGCATCAGCCAGCACAAAGAAACAGGCTCACCTGTTGAATTTTGAATCGTAGCAACCGTCAAAGCTACATTAAGGGGTTCTTCTAAACGGGGTTGAACAACAGTTTCAATTTTTTGTACTCGTTTTGACTGATGCAACTGACTTAGCTTAGAGCGAAAAGCCTGACGCTCCGTTTCTAACACAAAGCCTGCTATGGGTCGGCCTGTTAAGAACTGCTGTGACAAATTGAGTAACTGAGCGGCAGCTTGATTTGCCTGGTGAATCATGCCCTGAAGATCAGTCACAAAATAACCGTCTGGGGCAAATTCAAACAGGTTTTGATAGCGCTGCCGCTCTGCTTCTACAATGGCTCTAGTCGCGACCAATTCTTCGCTTTGCTGGTTTAATTCCTCTGCGGCTACCTGCAATTCTTCCGATGCAATTCCTAATTCCTTAAGAGCCGAGGGCAAGATGCTAGCGCTAGGCACAAGCGTAGAGTTGACATCATCATAGAGCGCAAAGATACGTTCGTACGCAGCTTCTAATTGTCGAACTAAAACGTCAACTGGCAGTTTATAGTGTCCCATTCTCTTTAAAGTTACTGATAACTTTATGATGACCCCATTGAGCCTGGAGAATTACGCTGTCGTTCTTCAGCAGCCTCTACACTCTTATTTTGCCTTGCTTGAAGGGCATCTGAGACAGGTATTCCTAATGCCTCTGCCAGTTCAGCGGGTGGAGCTTGACGAGAGGGCGAATTTAAATAAACACCTTTTAACGGAGGCTCTACCGGCTTCATTTGATGAGAAATGGTATAAAAGCGATGCGTTGGCTCTCGTTCGCCTCGTTCTTGTAGAGATTCAGCTGAGATTTTCTTACGTAACTTGATGATGGCGTCCATAATCGCTTCTGGACGGGGCGGGCAACCCGGAATGTAAACATCAATTGGCAAAATTTTGTCGGCTCCTCTTACCGCAGTGGGTGAGTCAGCACTAAACATACCGCCTGTAATCATGCAGGCTCCCATTGCGATCACATATTTAGGGTCAGGCATCTGTTCATACAGACGCATTGTAGGTTGAGACATCTTCATGTTGAGAGTGCCTGCCAGAATGATCAGGTCAGCCTGCCGAGGGCTAGAGCGTGGAATTAAGCCAAACCGATCGAAGTCGAAACGCGAGCCAATCAGAGCAGCAAATTCGATGAAGCAGCAGGCTGTGCCATAAAGTAGTGGCCAGAGACTAGACAGCCTTGCCCAGTTGTATAAGTCATCTACTGTAGTCAAAATTACATTTTCGGAAAGCTGCTGAGTGACACTTGGATATCCGATTGGGTTGATGATTGCACTCTCTTGCTCAAGCGATTGGCGATCGCCTGGAGGGTTTGCCGAAGCAGGAATGTAACTTGTCATGACGCTCTCCAAAGATTCTGCTCAGTAGCCTCAGCCCAACTAATCTGAACTTGATGGGGTTTCAGTAGAACGGGCTAGTCTGATCTACCTTAGCGATCGCTGCCAGTCAGATGGTCTATCTTGAGAGCTAGTTCAACGAACTACCTCATATCTAAAGAATGAATTTTTAGTCAGAGAAATAGCTTTACTTCATCTCAGCTTCATCTCAGTCGTTGCAGGGTTCGGATGAAGTTTCCTTTAAAAAATCAAAACGCGGGTGGCTTAAATTCAAGCTTTTGGACTGTTTACCTATAAAACTTCTGTCAGTACGGACGCTAAGTGTTAAAGATTACATGAATTCATGTCTCTTATCTTCTTCCTTCCTCTACGTACTGCTACTGTATATCCATTAAAAATTAGTGTTGCTGTTCAGTTCTTTGCTAAGCCCTCCGTGTAACATTTCACCTGGCTGAACGTGTTGCGGTGGAAGTTTTGATATCCTTCCACTGGATGGAGGTACAAAATGGCGCGCTTTCCCACGTAAGTGGGTGCAAAATGCGCGGAACCAGTCTTTTGAGTTCCGATGCTTTAAGTCATGCGATGCCAAAGATAGCAGTAAACCCCTCTTAAGTCCTTTTGCTGAGGAGAAGTGCTGTTCTCGGTAAAGCCTCTCTCAGCCTCTATATCAGGACTAGTCCCTTCTTTGCCCCTCTGATCAAAGCCCACCCAGGACTCTACCACTATGGAACCCTTCGGTATCTATACTTTATCGAGCGATGTCGTTTACGACCAGGTTGTAGCTTTACTAAACAGCATTAAGGTGAATGCTGGTGCTGACATTCCCGTCTGTATCATCCCTTACAATGAGATGCCGAAACGAGTGGGATTAGAGGTCAGCTCTAGACGTAACGTTACTTTCTTTGACGATTGGGATGCAATCCGTCGATGGGAAGACTTTGCTGAAGAAGTTTGGGCTGCTCATCCTAGGGCTAAACAGACTCACTTGCCGCTGCCAGGATGGTACCGAAGCCATGTTCAGAGACGCTTTGCAGCATTTGACGGCCCGTTTGAGAAATTTGTTTTCTTTGACGCAGATACGTTGGTCATGAAGCCGCTTGACGATATCATCGAGAAGCTCAATTCCTACGATTTTGTGTTCAATGATTGGGAGCATTTGAAGCCTGAAGCCATTGCCGCATTAAATCTCTCCACGATTGAGAAGACGGGGCTGTATTCACGCGATGACGTGCGCTCTAAACTACACTGCGGTAGTTTCTTTGGCTCCAAGCGCGGCATCTTTAACCCTGAGGAACTGATGGACTTAAAGAAGCGGTTGATTGACGATCGCGAAGTTGAATGGATTAACGGCAAGGGCTGGTGGGACGACGCATTTTTGTTTAGCTATCTCAGTCTACGCAGCGATCGCCCCCTATTCAATTTCACCCTCAGCCCCAATGGTCAGGAGCGCACTGGCAACTGCGCCAATGCTGATCCATTCGTCAACGTTGATAATGTGCTGTATAACCAGCAGGGAATGAAGCCGATTTTGCGGATTCATTATATGAGCTATTCGTCTAAAGATTTCACTCGGTTGAGCCAGGGCGAAGAGGTTGATATTCCCCATCGGGATGTGTTTTTGCACTACCGCTTTCTTAGAGAGCCGCAAAACAAACCAGAGCACCTCCTACCTGCTAATCTGATTACTAAAACTCAGCGGATGACTCAACGAGTTGTCCACAAAGTTAAAAAAAGCCTCGTAGCTAGTTGATACTGTGTCTACACGAGGTTACCTGTACTAGCGCTGCTGATCTATTTAATGAACCTAATGAACAAGAAAGGGCGCTTCACGAAACGCCCTTTCTTGTTCTAATACCGATTCCTAATACCGATTCAAACAAATTTCGGTGCAACTCAAGCGGCGTTGGGGTTCAAATCAATCATTCTGCGCGTAGCATACGTGCCAACGGGACTCCAGATCACATAGGGAAGTAAGAGCAAGGCTGCATTGGGAGTAATAGACCAGACAAACAGCGCTAATCCGCTTCCTAGAATGAAGCCAGTACCACCTAGAACTGTACCGATGCTCAAGCTGCGGAACTGGAGCGTAGCAGGAATATAGGCAACGGTAACGATTTCAACTAGAAGGTAGATCCCCATTAGCAGCCAGGTTTTGAAGCTGCCTGGTTCTTGCTGCCAAACTAAAATCGCTGACCCTGCACCACAGGCAAAAATCACCATCCATATTAATGGAATGGCAGGTTCAAAAAACAGCCATTTGGGTCGCTCTAGACGAGCCGCCCAAGGAATATCACGCGGTTTGATAAATGCTGCAAATAGAGCAACGATTAGGGTGACTCCGCCAATCACCATCCAGGGTTTCAACATAACTTTAAGGAAAAACTCGTTTACTGATTGTGTTAAGCGTAGTAACCAGTGAAGGCGATCGCCTCTTCCATCAGCAGCATTCTAAAAAAAGAACAAAAAAGGCAGTAGGCATTCCCTACTACCCTTACCTGAGTATGGCTTTCAAAGAGGTGTAGAGCGACCTCGCAACCTGAGTACTGCCCTACACTGCAACTAACTGCTTGTGTTTACTATCTTTTGGCTGTTTACCACTTTTTATAGGGGAGGAACTTACCATTCATGATCACTTTGACGCGATCGCCCTTGGGATCTTCTTCTTTCTCAATATCTAGGGTGAAGTCGATCGCACTCATGATACCGTCTCCAAACTTCTCGTGAATCACCTCTTTCATTGGCATTCCATACACCTGCATGATTTCGTAAAACCGATAAATCAACGGATCGGTAGGGACGATTGGACCCAATCCTTTCACCGGATAAGAGGACAATTCTGCGGCAACATCTGGACCAAGTCCCAACGCACTGACAATTTTGCTAGCTTCCTCTTCAGAAGCGCTAGCCTGACGATAAAACACAGAGGCGATCCAAACTTCATCCCGTCCAATGAGCTTTTCTAGCTCAGCAAATGTGACTCCTGTTGCTTCTTTTGCAGCCAACAGCTTTTTGGTGATTTCTAAGGTTTCTGTTACTGGCATGGGAAAACTCCTTTATTTTGATACGACGGGTTTGCGAATGCGAGATTCAACGCTTCTTTCATCTCAACCTGCGCTGAGTTATTTGCGAGATTCAGCGCTTGAGGCTTACAAATCCCCATCTTGCTCAGGTCGTCAATCAAATTCGTCAGCTTCTGAGGCATACTCTCAAAAAACTGCCAGTGATCCTGAGGAAAGCGATCGCCGCCATAGGGATACGAGGCAGTCCTAGACCCAGCTTTTGTCGAAACTGCCATAAGTAGTGCTCTGGAAAAAACCTTGCAAGTAGGTTATCAAGTGTGGCTTTACCTGTCATCAGAGCTTCTTTTGAAAAAATAGGACTTTCTTTAGATATAGCTAGTAGGTTGGGTTAAAGCATGAAACCCAAAAACCTGCACTTTCAAGGCGATCGCCATTAGTAAAAGGTACGTTATGTAGCCATCTTAAACAGGTTGTGAGCAGCGCACTACAAAAGAGCACGTTGCTCACAACCTATTCGGACCTCCTAACCGCTAGATGTACCCCCAAACCTATCGCTCTAACACCGTCATAAACTTACCTCGCGCAAAGGGTGCTGGCACGATTGGCATAAAGTGAATGCGATCGCTAACGATTTGCTTGACGTAAAACTCGTTGATCGTGTGCGTTACCTGTTCTCGGGTGCCAATAATCCAAATCTGCACCTTTTCGGCAGGCGGAACAGGCAGCAGTTTGTTGAACTCTGTAGTCATACTATTTGCCTCACTGTTGTGTGTAGAGAAGAACAGCTTAAGGCGTGGTTTCCCAACCACTCGTTTTGCTTCAGCAAGGCAAATTGATCTTAAAATCAACACAGCCTAGCCTCCTGCTCACATCAGGAGTTAGGTTAGCTGGTTAGCGAGTGTGCCACCACTCCTAATCAGCGTTATCCTCACCTTAAGCTTTGTCCACTGGAAAACCAGTGTTTTTTAGAATAGAGGAAAGGGCGATCGGACACAAGCGTATGAAGAGATTTGTGAGCGATCGATGAGAATGAGAGCGTGAGAAGCAAAACGCTTTACCCATCCAGTGGACTTCGCACCCCACGTCCACCCCGATTCAACATAATTTCTACAGGGGTATTAGGCTGAAAAAATCTATCTAATTTCCCGATCTTCCAAATGGTGTGATTTCTTCACGCTATTTTCTCTAGGAGGCTATTGGGTTGGAAAAAATCTATCTAATAATATCGTTATCCCTCATTCATCACTCTTGCTAGAGAATAGCTGAAACGACGTAAATTCGTTGTGGCTGAACTGAATGAATTTAGCCGAACTACACCTCAACAGAACAAGAATTTATTCTCTGTTTAGAGTGACAGAAGAGGGTTATAGCGTTACGGAATCACGTTAGGGCAGTTTTTGAAAGCAGCATCAACACAATCCCGAAAGTTATCAAACTCATCCCATCGCTGTCGCATCCAATTCTTCAGTGCAAACCACCAATGCTCAATCTCATTTAAGTCTGGAGAATAGGGCGGTAGATACCAAATCTCACAGCCAGCTTGAGCTACGATGTCCTCAATGGCTTGACCATGATGAAAACTGGCATTGTCAATCACAATCACATCTCCTGGCTGCAATTGCGGCACTAGGCATTGCTCTAGCCACAGCTTAAACAAGTCTCGGTTACAAGAATCTGCAAACGTCATTGGGGCAAACAAACGTCCCTCCTTTAATCCAGCAATCCAACTGACGCTTGCCATCTATAACCATTCACCCAATGTCTAGTACCGCCGTTCATCTTCCTGGTTTCATCGTTTTTCTCACCCCTCGCTGAACCCAGGGTTGATCTGCGGAACCTCTAAAAAGCTGATATGGGGGTATTACACAGCAATTGGCGGCTGAGGTAGTGGCGGACAGTCCCATATAACAATTTGCTTGGAGCGGACTGCCGAAAGATCTTGGCACATTGCAAAAGTTATCGACGGCCGCTCAAGCAAACCGTTAGGTTCACAGTTGGCTATCGGTAAAAAATCCTGTGGGTTGTCGATTTTGTGTTGCGCTATTCGACTAACGAGAGCAACCACATAATCCATAAAGGAGCAGCAAAATGCGCAACTGGAGTTCTCGAATAGTCCCGACCATCCCGACCATCACCGCCTTTGAACGGTCGCTCGATCGCGGACAGGGACTGGCGCGTGACATGCCTGTGCGCTGGGCGCTCGAGGAAGTGGGTCAGCCTTATGACGTTCGTCTTGTTTCATTCAGTGCGATGAAGGAAGCTACACATCGTGCGCTTCATCCTTTCGGGCAAATACCGACCTATGAAGAAGGCGATCTCGCCTTGTTCGAGTCGGGGGCGATCGTGTTTCATATCGCGGAGCACAATGCGGGACTGCTGCCGAACGATGCGATTGCCCGGGCATGCGCGATCACATGGATGTTTGCTGCGCTCTCCACGGTCGAGCCTGTGATCGTTCAACGCGAAGTCTCTATGTATTTGGAGCACGACAAGTCCTGGCACGAGGAGCGCCTGCTGATCGTCGAGGATCGCATCCGCAGCCGACTGGACGACCTCTCCGCTCGGCTCGGCAATGGCGAATGGCTCGATAGGGCGTTTAGTGCTGGCGATCTGCTGATGGTGCAGGTGCTGCGCAGGCTAAGCAGATCGGGCATTCTGGACGACTATCCGAACCTTATAGCCTATGTCGCCCGTGGCGAAGCGCGGCCGGCCTTTAAACGTGCTTTCGACGCTCAGTTGGCGGTTTTCACTGGCAAGTCGGCCAGCCAGTTGGAATGAGCAGCCTAACAATCCCGTTGCCACCGACCGTATAGAGCTTCTGCATTAAGTCCGAAAGGTTATCTGCGGCGGGTGAACGGGAACGTTATGCCGCAAGTCTTGGGTGGGCACGTAGCTGAGGCGTTGCTGAAATGAGAGATGAACGGATTTATGGAACCTTAGTAACGCTAGGCTTTCGGAAATCGGTTCATCCCAGGAATCAGCAACACCGTAGTTGAGACGCTATCTGTTGATGTTCAAAGTTAACTTGCTTTGAATTCATGGTTGGGGTGGTAATCTGAGGAGTATCGTTGAAGCAATCTTCCAGGTTGAAGAGGCGAACAAATGGAAAAAATCGTTGTCCAAGAAATCGATGTTCCGAGTACCAGTCTAGCAATGCGATCGTTGCCACGCCTCGATTTTGCTGATGCGTTTAAATGTCAGCTTCTAGAAGATCAGTCTCAAAACATAGATTCAGTGACACGAGCAATCTTCTTGACAATGCCGCAGTGGGTCGCGCAGTTATTGGAACTCCGCAATGTCATTGTTCGCCCGTTTGGTTTAAAGACATCGATTGATGCAGTTCCATCCAGTAGTCAAGACGAACTTCAACCAGGAACAGCCGTTGGCGCATTTGAGATACTTGATCGTAGGCAGAACGAAGAGATTATGCTCGGTGAAGATGATAAGCATCTAGATTACCGAGTTTCGATCCAATTAAAGCGTGAGGAGAAAAAATGCTGGGTTGTTGTTTCAACTGTAGTCAAGTTCAATAACTGGTTGGGTCGAGCTTATTTTCTTCCGGTTAGACCAGTGCATAAGATCATTGTTCCAGCCATGATGAGATATGGATTGGAGCGTTCAATAAGTGATGCATCAGGCGAAACAGCATAACAACCCGCCTGCACCCAGCCGTTGAAAAGTTATCGGCAAGTATTTGAGGTGATTACATTGAAAATAGACGGGGCGATCGCCCCTCAAAATCTCTCCATTTTACGCCACTACGGACGATACTAAAATTGTTGCACGTCAAGTATGAGGATTTTTCGGACGAAGGAATTTAAGGGCGATCGCCAGCGACAAAGAACGGTTTTCCATGTACCCTAAAGCTGTTGCGCTACCGCTGGCTGGCTTATGGACTTTACTTTTCTTTTGGGATTGTTGGCAGGTTTGCTAACCACTACAGCCTTCGTCCCGCAGGTGCTAAGAACCTGGCGTACTAAGTCAGCCAATGATTTATCCACAGGTATGTTTGTTGTGTTTTGCAGTGGTGTAACCCTGTGGCTGATCTACGGCATTCTTACCCGTGACTTCCCTGTAATCATCGCAAATGCAGTCACGTTGATGCTGGCATTAACCATCTTGGCGATGAAATTTAAGTATCGGTAAACTTACATTCGCATGACTTCTTACAAACCGACGAAAGCTGAAATTCAGGCAGCGGTTGGCAAAACGGTTCCAGATATCATCGCACCTGAGCTGCGAGTGTTGTTTTGCGGTATTAATCCCAGTCTCTACAGCGCAGTGGTTCAACATCATTTTGCGCGTCCGGGCAACCGATTTTGGAAAACGCTGTACGCCGCAGGATTTACCGATCGCCTGCTCCACCCATCTGAAGATCAACAGCTTCTCACTTTTGGCTACGGACTCACCAACATTGTCGATCGAGCAACCGCCAGGGCAGACGAACTAGACGCTGAAGAACTGGTGATAGGACATCAACAGTTAGCCACCAAAGTGATGCGCGATCGCCCCAAGTGTCTTGCCATTTTGGGAATTAGCGCCTATCGCACTGCGTTCAAACGGCCCAAAGCTACTCTAGGACGACAGCCTGAGACACTTCACGACACTTTGATCTGGGTTTTGCCAAACCCCAGTGGGTTGAATGCTCACTATCAGCTTGATGATCTGAAGCGGGTGTACCAAGAATTGAAGGACACAATTTGAAGGCAGCATTGCATGAATCATTTTTTGAAGCATGAATGGTAGAACGGTTCCATTGCGCTACGATTCACGCAGAAGACCTATGTAGCAGATCTATGTAGGTCGTTCCGTCATTCCATCAGGAACTCTATGGTTCAACATTTGACCGCTGCCAATCCTGATCAAAAGCACTCATTCGGCATATTGCTGAAACAGTGGCGCAACCAGCGGGGTTTCAGTCAGCTTGATTTAGCGGTGACCAGTCAAGTTTCTCAACGCCACATTAGTTTCCTTGAATCGGGACGCGCTAAACCCAGCCGAGAAATGGTGCTGCAACTGGCAACTGTTCTAGAGATTCCGCTCAGGCAGCAAAACTTGATGCTAACGGCAGCGGGGTTTACTCCGATTCACGCTGAGACAGATTTGGCGGCTCCTGAGATGGCGTCAGTGCGTAAGGCGATCGATTTTATGTTGCGGCAGCAGGAACCCTACCCAGCACTCGTAGTCGATCGCTACTGGCATCTGCTTTTAGCCAATGATGCTGCAACCCGGCTGCTGACGACCTTCATTGGGCTAGATCGACTGCAAGCTCACTTTTGCACAGACGGAAAAATTAATCTGATGCGGGCTGTCTTTCATCCGCAAGGGTTACGCCCGTTTATTGTCAACTGGGAAGAATTTTCAGAGCATTTGCTGCAACGGCTGCACCGTGAAGCGATGGCAGAAGTTGAACACGAGCAGTCTATGTCTACCTTGCTGCTGCACGAACTGATGAGTTATCCAGGTGTCCCTGAAATTTGGCATACCACAAACCACACCGCACAAAATACGCTACTTCTGACTATCCACCTTAAGCGAGATGCGCTGGAGCTACAGTTTTTCTCAACGATCGCCACTTTAGGGACACCCTATGACATCACGCTTCAAGAACTGCGGATTGAATGTATGTTTCCAGCGGATGAAATTAGCGAGCGCACCTGGAAGCAAATCAGCCCGGTATAAATCATTCTCCGGCCTTGCCCAGAGCGATTCAGCGAAAATTTTCTGGTGAAAAAATTTTGACAATTAAAACGGATTTGGTACAACGCCAGAATTTTTGACAATATAGATTTTATATAGCAGTTCTAAATCAGCTGTAAGACGAGCCGAGTGCGCCTCTCATCACCCATTCAGTCAGTCCACTCAGTTAGGATTGTTATATAGATTTCATCACACTTACTGGAATTGCAAGATGAACGACCTAAAATCTGTCAAAAAAGCTGCATCTACAGTGTCAAACGCTCGTCATGCCAAAGCTTTGGTTGACAGGTTAAGGGGAAAAGTGAATAACTTCGCGGTGCTTGACGCGCAAGGTGGGTTGATCGGCGAAGTCCAAGATTTAGTGCTAGACCCTTCGGGGGATGAAGGAAATTTTAACCTGGCGGTCATTCACCCCACGCCTACCGGAAATCGCACGCTGTTAATTCATAGTGGTTTGCTGCGAAAGATTGATATTCCAAACCGCACTTTCTTCACCAAGCTGAGCGAAGCAGAAGTTGAGCATTTGCCTGAGCATCAATCGCTTGACACCTCCGAGAGCCGTGAGCTAGCAGAACTAACTTCTGGCGAAAGGTCGCAAGAGCTAAGTCTGGTCGGTGGTTCCAAGCGAGAGGTTGAATCTTCTGGCGAATTTGACCCCTTTCCGCCCGAAGGACTTCAAGGCGCTTTAGAAACGACGCCTCCGGCGACTGATGCTCTGTTGGACACCACTTCGTCTACGACTGAGCCATCGCAGGTGATCGAAGAAGTCGTGCGAACCCTCGAAGAGAAGCTAGTCCTCAATCGCGGCAAACGCAAAGCGGGTGAGGTGATTGTGCGTAAAGAAGTTGAAACGCGCATGGTCGAGGTGCCGGTGCGCTACGAGAAGCTAATCATAGAGCAGATTGGGACAGATGTCGGCGCAGAAACTCGCCAGCTTGCGGCGATTGACCTGGGCAAAGGGGAAGTGATTGGGGTTGAGTTTGCTGATGCTTCAGATTCAACCTATCTACCCAGAGTTAAGGGTGAATTTGCCACCCCTGCGGCTGCCAGCCACGTTCTAGATATGATCGCCAAAACTTTGCACCACCGCTGCAAGCAAGTCAACATCGAAATTTTGCTGGGCGGCTGGGATGTGCAAAAAACTTACCACGAGTTTCCCAGTCCGCGTCTAGCCGGACAGATGTTGGAGGCGATCGCCAAAGCTCTTCCCCACCGCTGCAATCAGGTCAACGTCGAGCTTTTAGTCGAAAACTCCCAGATCCAGCGCACTTACCAGGAATGGTTTGAGCAATTCCAGTCGCAGGATTCGTAATCTGGCAACGACCCATGACCCCTGATCAAATATGCAAGGATGTAGAAAGTGCTGCTTTAATCTCTACCCATGTCTTTAGTTGATCCAGCTTTGGCTCCTTTACTGCAACGCTTGCGCCAGTTACGGACTGCATTAATCCGCCTGCACAAGGCTCTGCTAGATTCTGAACGAATTGTCTATGAGCAGTTTCACGGACGCATTCAGACGAATGGCGAGTTTTTTCAATTGGTGATTGGGCACGAATGGTTTAGCTGGCTGCGCCCAATTTCTCAGTTTATTGCTCACCTGGATGAGACGCTGAGCGGTAAGGAGCCAGTCACTCTAGAGCAGGCAAATCAGCTTTTAGAGCAGGCGCGATCGCTGATTCAGCCTGCTTCAGAAAATGCATTGAAAAAGCGCTACTATCACGCTATTCAGCGTGACCCTAACATTGCCCTGATGCACGCAGAAGTGGCAAATTTGCTGGTTGCTTAGCTCATCGAGTAGTTTAGTGAGGAGCATTTGAACTGCTTGAAGATGAATTGGCAGCAAACCATTAAACGGCTCAAACCCTATACCTGGGTCATGCTGCCGCTGCTGGGAGTGGTAGCGGTTGGAGTGGTTTTGGCTAGGCAACTGCTGTTACCTGGTGCAGTGCCTGCTGGAGATGACTTGGCTTACCCAGTAGAACGGGACGCGACAAAGCTGGCTGCTGCATCGATCCCCTCCCCATCTGCCACACCCGCAACCCAAGCTTCCCCTACACCCTCGCCAACACCATCGGCTGCGGTTCCTGCCCTAACTCCAGAGCAGGAGGAATTAAACCGCCGCAACACCGAAGAGTTTTTGTCTTCTTTACCATCGGTCGATTCGCTAATTGAGATGCGGGTGGCGATCGCCACCGGGATTCCTTCTGCTGCCATTCGCACGTCCACAGACGCGGTTGTGTTTGACGAGGATGGAGAGCAACTCCAGACGCTCTCTGCTGAGACAACCTACACGGCTCAGCCCAGTGGCAATTCAGTTCAGCTAAACTCCGCCCAACTGCCCTCTGTGGTCATGATCGATCCGTCGCCTCAAGGACTGTTTTATTTGGGCGATCGCGGCTATCGGGGGCGATTGTTGCTGATTGCGGAGGGGGGAAATCTTTGGGCAGTCAACTTTGTGGACATGAGAAGCTACCTCTACAGCGTTGTAGGTAGTGAAGTATCACCCAGTTGGAATGTGGAGGCGCTCAAGGCACAGGCGATCGCCGCTCGTTCCTATGGGTTGACCTATCACTTCAAACCCGTCCATTCTGCCTATGATATAGGTTCAACCGAGCGCTACCAGGTCTATCGAGGCATTGAACGAGAGGCAGATACAATTCGTCAGGCGGTCGATGCAACCGCTGGAGAGTTTGTTAGCTACGAAGGCGGCATTGTTGAGTCGCTGTATGCTGCCTCAGATGCGATCGTGATGGAAGCTTTTCAAGGACGCGGAATGAGTCAGCTAGGAGCGCTAGATTTAGCAAATCAAGGATATAGCTACCAGCAAATCTTGAGTAATTACTATCCTGGAACTGAAGTGGGTCGAATCAAACAAGAGTTTGAATAAAACTGAAAGATAGTACAGCATTGTAATGTTTTTAGGAATGGTAGGTGAGGTACTGAGCGCCCCACCTACTATTTCTATGCAGGAAGTACCAAGTGAAAAAGCAACAAGCGATACTTTCTTTTTGGAAAGTAGTCTACACTAGTCAGCAGACAAGCAAAAAAACTAGGTGATTTCGTTGGCTAACATTGTTGATACTGCCGCTAATGCTGGTTCTTTCAGCACCCTAGTTACTGCAATTAAAGCTGCCAATCTGGTAGATACTTTGAAAGGCGCTGGTCCTTTTACTGTTTTTGCACCTACTGATGAAGCGTTCGCTAAACTCCCTGATGGGACGGTAGATGCACTGCTTAAGGACATCCCAAAACTCAAGCAAATTCTGACTTATCACGTTGTTTCAGGCAAAGTGATGGCATCTGATGTAGTTAAGCTAAAATCAGCAACTACTGTTGAAGGTTCAGATGTAAAAATCGATGCTACAAATGGCAGTGTTAAGGTAAATGATGCCACAGTTGCAACTCCTGATGTTGCAGCAGATAACGGCGTGATTCACATCATTGACACCGTATTATTGCCTGCTTAATTGCTTGGTTGAATAATACTTTTTAGATGCGGGGTAACAGTTATTGATAGCTGTTGCCCCGCATCTGTTGAGAGATAGCGTTTGAAGATTGTTCGATACATCTCTCAATTACACCCCAACTGTTAACTCTAAAATTATTAAGCAAATCTATGAAGTCAGTTGATGAGCAACTGTTAATTCCTCAAGCCGATTACATCAAGTTGTTGCGTCCATTGCTTCCAGTCGAAGCATTTGAGCCTGATCTAAATAAGCTCGTCATCCTTCTGCTTAATCTGATCATTTTAGGATTAGGCTGGGCGATCGCAACCTACTTAAATCAGTGGCAAACCAGCCTTTTATGGCTTTATTTACCCCTGACGCTCATCATGGGCAACAGCATCATTGTTTTATTGTTCAGCTCTCATGCGTTGATGCACGGCAGCGTTATTAAAAATTCTCGTCTAATTCATTGGATCAGTTTGTTGGGTTTAGCTATGTGGTGGATGCCTCCCACACTCTGGAAAGCAGTTCATAATCGAGAACATCATGGTAAGACAAATTCTTTAGCTGATCCGGATCGCAATTATTTATCCAAGCAGTCCAACACTTGGGGAAAGTGGATTCAGAATCAATTTGTCCCCTCTTCCGAGGTAAATCCTATTTGTTTAGCCATTGGCATGGCTACAGCTTGGGGAATTCATGGCTTTCGCAATCTCACTTCTGTACTGTTGTTTAATCGCAAAGATGTTGACTATGTTCCCGCTGCTTTTACAGTTAGCGCTAGGGAGCGTTGGGCGATCGCCCAGGAATTTCTGCTAATTTTCATGCTTCACTTCAGTATCATGGCTTATCTAAACTTTGAGCCAATCAAACTGGTGTTGAGCTATTTCCTGCCGATCGGAATTGGCTATGCCGGAGCTATGTTCTACATTTTTACAAATCACATGCTGTGTCAAATGACAAGCGTCAACGATCCGTTAATTAATAGTGTCTCTCTGAAAGTCCCTAAGTTGTTGGATGTGCTTCACCTAAATTTCTCTTATCACACGGAACACCATATCTTTCCAGGGATAAATTGTGATTATTATCCTGTTGTTCAAAAATTACTGCAGCTCCATTATCCCGAACGGTTGAATTTATTAGAGGCAGGGGAAGTTTGGCGTTTACTGATGCAAACTCCTCGACACCATCAAAACGACACCACTTTTACAGATTGGTCAGGGAAAAAGTTTGTGTCTTGTCCTCTTAGTCAACCCATGGAGGATTAGCGAGCCCAATGAAAAACTGCGTTGTGAAGCTGCAAGATGTATAAACTTTTACCAGGTTCTGTTTCTGTGTTAGAGTAGTTAATACAAATAGCTAATTAGGTGAGCAAAGATGTCCACGCCACGTAATCCTGCTCTCCGTCAAGAACTTTTGAGCCAAAAGCCACTTGTCATTCCTCCTAGAGAGAATGAATCAATGTTCGAATGGTTAGAAAGCACTGGGCGATTTAAGCCTTATGAGACGGCTGAAGAGATCCCCTATAAGCCAGTAGAAGAGTTGGAGGAGATTATGGATGCCCCTCTCTATGGTGTAGATAAGGAAGATGATGATGATTGGGGTGGAGAGAACTAATTACTCCTTTTCCAGTAAAAGATCAGGGATGTGCTCCCGCGACGGGGGCGCGCATCCCTGATCTTTAATTGAGAAGGGAATAATCTCAAACACTACATCGCTAAATATAGTAAAAATTGCAGCTTCAAAACGATTTGCTTTGAGGCTGCAATTTTTCTTTTTTCTCCTGAATTCCGCTCCACCACTTGATTAGAGAAAATTTGTTCTCTTGCTAACAAAGCTAAGACCCCTGGTAAAGAGACGGTAAGCTCTGATACAAACGCCCTGTACTGTTCACAATTGCCCGATGAGAGTTACAGAAGTTGTACCACTTATTGGAACTCTCGACTATGAGTCATACACTGATTCGCTTTGGGCAATTGGCGGCAACCCTTCCAGTTGTTGCTTTTAGCGTTGGTTATGCAACGCAGGCAGGCGCAGTTAGCCTCGGACCCGCTGCAGAGTACAACGTTTTTGTGCTGGGAGACTATAACCAGACCGGCACAGATACCGAAGGAAAATTAGCCGTCGGTGGTGATGCCAGCTTTACGGATGGCTTTGCCGTCGGAATGCTGCTACGGGGTGAGGGTAATGGAGAGGTCATGGTTGTTGGGGGAGACACGACCCTCAGTAATGGTAAGGTCTATGGAGATGCCACGTTTGGTGGAAATCAGGCGATCGCCTCTAACGTTGGCTTTGAAATATTAGATACTAACAATCAGGTGATTCGGCAGGGCAACATCACCCAAGGGCAACCCATTGACTTTGCCGCCGCCGGACAGCACCTCCGCACGCTATCTGCCTCTCTCCACGCCCAATCACAGGCTGTCCCCACAACCAAAGAAGTGAGAGAAGAATGGGGCAACCGTTTTACCACCATCATTGGAAACAATACCAAAACATTATTTGAGCAATATGGCACTAGCCTATTGGCAACAATGGAAGGTTCTGATTCTAAGCTGAATATTTTCAATATTTCTGCTGATGAGTTGGCAAATACAAAATACTTCAACATCCTGGCTCCTGAAGACTCCACTGTTCTAATCAACATTACTGGCGAAGTTGCTTCCATGTCAGGGTTTGGCTTCTTCTTTAATGGGGAAGACTGCAACAACAGCAATGTTCACATGGGGTGCCGAGGCAAAGCCCAAAATGTCTTGTTCAACTTCTCTGAGGCAAAGTCGCTTGACCTGAATAGCATCAGCATCATGGGCAGTGTTTTAGCTCCTAACGCCGATGTGAAATTCAATAATGGTCACATTAACGGCAACCTGATTGCAGGCTCTCTGTCAGGCAACGGTCAGTCCAACCTGCACCTGTTCAAAGGTGATCGTCCCGAAAGTCCTGATACTGAGTCGGTTCCAGAACCCGGAACGGTAGCGGGAATTATCTTGTCGCTAGCTGCTTTCGGCGCATCTCGTCGTAAAAAAGCTGAGTGATAGGAGTTGGGGGTTGAGGGCTCCTCGTTACAAGGTAGAACCTGGAAACGAGGTTTAAAGTCCCCAATCCCTAATCCCGCTATCATAGGGTCTATCCTAGATCAGGCTCTCTAGATAGACTCGATGCTGAACATTCCTCAACTGCTGGCAAACGAACTCTCGCTCAAACCGTTTCAGATTCAAAATGCCCTGGAGCTTTTTGGCGAAGGCGCAACGGTGCCGTTTATTGCCCGTTATCGCAAAGAGCGCACAGGCGAAATGGACGAAACGCAATTGCGTAACCTGTTCGATCGCTACACCTACTTGACAGAGTTAGAAGAGCGCAAGCAGAGCATTCTGGAGTCGATCGCCCAACAGGACAAACTCACCGACGAGCTACGCACCAAAATAGAGACGTGTCTGCAAAAAAATGAGTTAGAAGATTTATATCTGCCCTATCGTCCCAAACGTCGCACCAGAGCAGCGATCGCCCGTGAGAAAGGGCTGGAACCACTCGCAACCTGGATTAAATCGCTGAATCATCCCAAAGCAGAAGGGCGATCGCTAGAAGAGGAAGCCGCCAAATACATTTCTGAGGAGAAGGGAGTAGCAACGGCTGAGGCTGCCCTGAGTGGTGCGTCAGACATCCTGGCAGAAGAGGTAGCAGACACTGCCAAATACCGCGCCTATTTGCGCGAATACCTGATGGAATCCAGCGTATTGACCTCGCGCATCAAACCAGACCATGCAGAAGGATCGACCAAGTTTGAGATGTATCGCAACTATCAAACGAAGGTTAAAACGGTTGCCCCCCATAATCTGTTAGCGCTCTATCGGGGTGAGGCAGAAGGCATTTTGGAAGTAGCGCTAGGGTTTGACCAGGATGCGGTGCTGTCTTATCTAGAATCTGAGGAAATCCGCACAAAAGTGAAACTCGTGCGTGACTTTTATCGGGCAATGGTGCAGGATGCCTTCGATCGCCTGATGAAAAACTCACTGATTACGGAAGTTCGCACTGCCAAAAAGCAAGCTGCTGATGTGGAGTCAATCAAAACCTTTGAGGCAAACCTGCGGGAACTGTTGTTAGCTGCTCCTGCCGGAATGAAACCTACTTTGGCGATCGACCCCGGTTTTCGCACGGGCTGCAAAGTGGTCGCGCTGGATCAAACGGGTCAATTTTTAAAGTATCAAACGATCTTTCCCCACCATTCGGCTGAGCAGCGCAAACAGGCAGCCCGAACGCTCGCAGACCTGATTCAGACTTATCACATTGAACTGGTGGCGATCGGTAATGGCACCGCTGGACGGGAAACCGATGAGTTTGTCAAAGAAGTACTGCAAACGCTAGAACGCAAGCCCATTTCGGTAATCGTGAATGAGGCGGGCGCGTCGGTGTATTCAGCCAGTGAGGTAGCGATCGCCGAATTTCCTGATCAAGATATCACCGTTCGCGGCTCTGTTAGCATTGGTCGTCGTCTCCAAGATCCACTTGCAGAACTGGTGAAAATTGATCCCAAATCGATTGGCGTGGGGCAATATCAGCACGACGTTGACCAGAAACTGTTGAAAAAGAAACTAGACGAAACCGTTGAAAGCTGTGTGAACTACGTTGGCGTAGATCTCAACACCGCTTCAAAGGAATTACTCACGTTTGTGTCGGGAATTTCTGCTGCCGTCGCCAACAACATCGTCACCTATCGCAATCAAAACGGCGCATTTCGCAATCGTCGCCAACTGTTGAAAGTACCCAAATTGGGACCAAAAGCGTTTGAACAGGCGGCTGGCTTTTTACGCATTCGAGAGGGCGAAAATCCGTTAGACAACACAGCGGTTCACCCAGAAAGCTATCGCGTAGTCGAGCAAATTGCGGCTGATTTAAACCAGCCGCTGCAAAACATCACTGAAATTGCCGCTCGGTTAAAGCAGATTGACCTGAAGAAATATGTAACAGAGGCGATCGGTGAACCAACCCTGCGCGACATTCTAGCGGAATTGGAGAAACCTGGACGTGATCCCCGTGCCGAGTTCAAATATGCCACGTTTAAGGAAGGGATAAAGGAAATCTCTGATTTAAAGGTAGGAATGGAGCTAGAAGGTGTAGTCACTAACGTGGCTAACTTTGGTGCCTTTGTTGACGTTGGTGTCCATCAGGACGGGTTAGTGCATGTGTCGCAACTGGCTGACCAATTCATTAGCGATCCTAAACAGGTGGTCAAAGTCGGGCAAGTGGTGACGGTACGCGTTTTAGAAGTGAATGAACAGCTTAAACGAATTAGTCTGTCCATGCGTTCTGCTGATAAGCCTGCCCCTGCTCAAAATCGTCCCCAAAAAGGAAAATCTCAACCTCCAGCCTCACAGCCTTCAGCTCCCACTTTAGAAGATCTAAAAGCGAAGTTTGGCAAAAGAAAGTAGAGCGTTGCTGACTCAGGTCAGCAACGTAGTAGCGGGACAGGCTTAAAATGTTGGGTTTCGCTTTGCTCCACCCAACCTACTAGCGCGGCAAGGATTTGTAGGATGGTTGAAGCAGAGCGGAACCCATGCTGTTAAAGAAACTGAGCTGGAAGATCCGATACTAAATCTGTCTGTAGAGTAGCAGTACCGGGAGGGGCGAAGCATTCGGTCATGATTCCTACCACTAAGGCACAATTCTTTTGCCGAACGCTTCGCCCGTACACCCAATAGTGATTCTTTACGAAATGGATTCCGTATGAGTCCTGAAACTAACGCAGTAAATTAGCTTAAATGCCTCAGTAGAGGAGTTTATCGCTGTAGCTATGCAAGGGGAGATTACTGTAAGTCCCACTGCTGTAACAAACAAAACTTGGACAGAGCCGAGAGCCAGAGACGTACTTCCTGATTGAGTATGCCTCACAATATCTTCATACTTGTTCTCGTTCTTTTAAAGTTGAGTTCAACTCGGCTTAACCCTTGCTTGACCTTCCCATAAAAAATTAATGGGAACATCAATACGGTTGTAAACCAAATGGTCTGTAATATTTCAGACTTCTTACTCAAGCAGAGTACTTTAGATAGGTTTTTGATTTCGTGTCTCAAAAGACTTTTACTCACCGATTTTGGATGGCGATCGCAGTCTCATTCATGCTTAGTTTTTTGAGTGGAAATTATCAGCCTGCACAGGCAGAAGATGAACGGATTGTGATTGATATGCCCGTAGATAGGCAGGTCGATCACAGTGAGTTGATTGCACAGGCAGAGTCGCTGCTGGGCGAGGCGATCAGTCGTCAGTTTAGCCAAAACCCTGACCTTTCGACTCTTCAAGTAGATGTGGTGGGCGATCGCAATGGTGAGATGATTCCAGTTCTGACCGTGACTGTTTCTCGCGCCCAGTGGCAGACAAATCCCCAGGTCAGTGTCTGGAGCCGATATTACCGTGCCTCTTACGCTTTGCTTCAACGACATGAGGCAGCGGAAACAGTGGCAGTGGCTCCAGCTAGAGCTGCGGATGGAAACACTGATATCCAAGATCGCTTTTGGATTGATGAAGCCTTTGATTCGGGTCGTCTCACTGGAGCAGCCGCCCAGGATTATCTGAGCGATCTAGATTGATTTTGAGAGCTGACTGCAAAGGCTGTCCAATTGATGTGACGGACTGGTGATGAATCCCTGATAAGAACTCAAAGTTCTGTCGCAATCAAGTGTAAGTTCTCATCAGAGAAAAGCTTCAGATTCTAATGGGGAGGGTGCTGACCGTGTTTTAACTCAAAAGTGAGTGGTTTCACGTTGATCGAATTCCAGGACTTACAGCCATTGTCAGGTGGATAAGCCACGGGTAGGGGCAGTTGGCGAACTGCCCTGCCAGAAACTTGTGGTCTACACAAGTGGAAACTGCTGTAAGTCATTTTTCTAACCCTAACAGGTTCAGTTAGTTAGTTTAACCAACAGATTCGGCTAGCAAGTTCAATATTGAGAGGAGAACACAGGTGATTCACGATAACGGAAGTAGCAATAGATCGGGCAACCGTTCTTTTGAGGACGTTCTGCGGGCTAGAATGTCGCGGCGTAACGTTCTTGCGCGTGGTGCTGCACTGTCAGCTACTGGTTTTTTAGCAGCGCTAGCTGGCAACAAGCTGTTTACTCAGGAAGCCACTGCTGCTACAGCCCAGGCTGCTGGTGATGCCGTTGAAGGTACTGGAACGGCGATCGCCCGTCAAGGCGGCAGCCTCATCAACTTCTCATTTGTTCGAGCTGCGGATGGCGCGGGCGCTACTCCGAGCATTTCATCTGATTACCAGTACGAGGTGCTAATTCCCTGGGGAACCCCCATCCAACCCGGTGGTCCAGCTTACAACGGTGAACCTAACAGACGACCCACCGCTGCCCAGCAGGCTCAGCAAGTGGGAATTGGTCACGACGGCATGTGGTTCTTCCCCATTGGTGAGGGTAACGATCACGGAATGCTGGCAATTAACCACGAGTTTGGTGACAACACTCACATCCTTGGTAAAGAAGCGCCAGAAAGCCTTGAAGATGTACGTCTCTCCCAGCACGCTCATGGTGCATCAGTAGTTGAAATTAGAAAAGTGAATGGCAGGTGGCAGAATGTCAGCAGCTCCAATGCTCGCCGCATTCACGTCAATACACCCGTTACCTTTAGCGGTCCAGCCGCCAACAGCCGTCTGCTCAGAACTGCTGCAGGAAATGCACCTCTGGGAACAGTGAATAACTGTGCTAACGGCAAAACCCCCTGGGGAACTTATCTCACCTGTGAGGAAAACTTCAACGGCTACTTTGGTGCAACGGGTGCGTGGACACCCACAGAAGCGCAAGCTCGCTATGGTTTTTCAGCAGGTGGTGCTGGCTACAATTGGCATGTCTTTGATCCTCGTTTTGATCTGTCAAACCCCCGCTATGCCAATGAAGAGAACCGCTTTGGCTGGGTGGTTGAAATCGATCCAATGAACGCTTCCCAAACACCTGTGAAACGTACTGCACTCGGTCGGGTTAAGCACGAAAATGCAGAGGTTGTAGTTGGGCAAGGTGGTCGTGCCGTAGTCTACATGGGTGATGATGAGCGCTTTGACTACATCTACAAGTTTGTTTCTGATAGCAACTGGCGATCGATGATTGCACGGGGCATCAGCCCACTGGATCAGGGTAAGCTCTACGTTGCTAAGTTCAACGACGACGGCACAGGCAACTGGATTGAACTCACCATCAACAACCCCGCTCTCAGAGCTAAGTTTGCAGATCAGGCTGAAGTGTTAACTTACACTCGCCTTGCAGCTGACGCGGTAGGGGCTACCCCAATGGATCGCCCAGAGTGGATTTCTGCTGGACCCAACGGTGATGTCTATGCGACTCTGACAAACAACACCCGACGCACAGAAGCTACCCCTCCTAACCCACAGGCACCCAACCCCTTTGGTCATATCATCAAGTGGCGCGATAGCAACAATCACGTCGGTACCACCTTTACCTGGGATATCTTTGTTCTTGCGACAGATACTCACTCTACTGAGAAGAGCGCCTTTGGTAGCCCAGATGGTCTATGGGCTGACCCCGATGGACGGCTATTCATTCAAACTGATGGAGATCAGCCTGAAGTCAATGGGGTGAAGCTAAATGACCAAATGTTGGTTGCTGACCCAGGTTCAGGAGAGATTCGCCGCATCTTCTCCGGAGTAACGGCTTGTGAAGTTACTGGTATTACCGTAACGCCCGATCGCCGAACCATGTTTGTCAACCTTCAGCACCCAGGTGATGGTGACCCAGCGCTGACCAACTTCCCAGCACCCCAAGGAAGCGGCAGAATTCCTCGTGACGCAACCATTGTGATCACCCGTAAAAACGGCGGCATCATCGGTTCCTAGATTCGGTATGGCGTTGGGTTTGCTGCTAGCAGCAAACCCAACGTCCAGCAGTTTGTTTTATCCGCAATTACTCACTAGGTAATTTTATGAAACGTTTTGCGCTTGCTGTCGGGTTAGGTTTAGGTTTAACGGCGATCGCTGCCCCTGCTCATGCTGCACTCTTTGCTTGGGATGTTGAATATAGCGGCTGGTGGGAAGAAAGTAGCGGCGGTTCTATCTTTGGAACAATCGTCGCAGATGAGGAAGACACTCAGGATGGCATCATCTCCGGTGATGAGTTGAAATCCTGGCTCTGGAACTGGAGCGGAAATGATGTTGTACCTGCGTTTTTCTTCTCTTCTAAAGAGTCAGGTGCAACAGCAGACTTTGACGCTAGCTTTTATGTTGATGGCAGACTGAATCAGCCCGAACTGCTAGATGGACTTGACCAGGGAACTTTCACTTCTGGTTCTGGTGATGCAGTTCTAGATTTAGAATTCCTGTACGCAATCTCCTACACCGATGGCGTTGAATCTCTCTCACCCGGCAATCCCGAAGCAGTGCTTGGAACGGTTGCAGTCGCAGATCCCGTTCCCGTTCCTGAACCTGCTACGGTTTTAGGTTTAGCTGCTCTAGTGGGTTTGGCTGCTACCACCGTCAAGCGCCGGAAGCAAGCGACTTAAGGAGCATGCAAATTTCTCAAGATTAGGACAAAGGAAGGGAGGCTGGGTCAAACCTAGCCTCCCTTTTCTCTCGTTTCTGGCTTTTAGCCAAAATGTAATTCTAGAGGCTCTGCCTCTTGCAGCTAGAGGAGGCACCTCGAAGCAGTATTCTCAAGCTATACCTGGAAACGAGGCAAACGAGGCAATCTCTCTAAACCTGGGCTGATTTATTATCCTGGATCAAGTATGTACAACGTTTAGAAGTTTGATTTCATTATGAGGCTTACCCAAACTCCACAAGACCAATATATTAAAGTCGGAGATGTTAATACTCGCTACTGGGCTTTGGGGGATGGAGAAGCCACAGTCATCTTGCTTCATGGTCTAGGAAGCTGTGTAGAAACGTGGACATACAATATTGGTGCTTTGGCGCAGCACCATCGAGTTTATGCGATTGATCTGGTTGGTTCGGGTCGCTCCGATAAGCCGCCAACTTCTTACTCTTTAGTTGACCTGGCGAAGTTTGTTCAGGCTTTCATGGATGTTCTTAACTTGGAACGAGCTAGCCTAGTGGGAAACTCGTTAGGAGGCGGAATTGCCCTACAGTTTGCCCTGCTTTTTCCTGAGCAAATAAAAAAATTAGTCCTGGCAAATAGTTTAGGGTTGGGCAAGGAGATTACGTTTTTCCTCCGGTTAGCTTCATTGCCCTGGCCTAGCCAGTTGTTCCGTCCCAGTCGGATTAGTACCGCTTCTGTATTAAAGCAAATTGTGTATGACTCAGCGGTGATTACAGACGATTGGGTTGAAGTGCTGTATCAGATTGGCAATCTTCCTGGCACGCCAGAGGCATTACAGAGGCAAATCAGAGTCAATATTGATTTTTGGGGAGTTCGCCCTGAGGTTTATCGCCCCATTGTTGATCAACTTGCCACGATTCATACACCGACCCTCATCATTTGGGGACAACAAGATCCGATATTGCCGGTTGCCCATGGCCAGTTTGCAGCAGAACAGTTGCCCAACGCTGATCTACAGATTTTTGATGAGTGTGGGCACTGGTCGCAGGTTGAGCGATCGCAAGAGTTCAACGCTGCAATTCTGAATTTTTTGCAGGATTGAATGCAACCTGGCTGCGTTTATGCAGAAGGTCTATTGATTGGCTTTAGCCCAAAGAGAAATCGCAGAATGTTATGGCGTTTTACGAACAGGTCATAGAGCAGGATGGTTATAAAGAGTGAAGCAGTGCTAATCAAAAAGAATTTTGCGAACACACCTGTTTGCCACCGCACGACATAGAAGGCGATCGCCACCAAAACAGTTTGATGCAGTACATAAATGGGATAAGACGCAGGACTAAGATACCGCAATACTCGATTGTTAAAGTTTAAGTATTTGCGACCCAACCCCAAAAGTGCCATTACCCAAAGCCAGGAGTTTAAGCCGCGCAACATCTGGTACAGCACATACCCCAACGAATAGCTTCGCTCTGGTAAAACATTGGTTTGCCATAGCCCAAATAGCACTGACATAGAGGCGATCGCCAATAGTGCGATCGCCTTCCAATTTCGCTCTATTGCCAGTTCAAATCTTGGATCTGCACAAATTAAGTAGCCATAAATAAAGTAAGCAAGATATAAACAGAAATTTGCCCAGTCGTTGTAAAGGTTCTGAAATCCAATCCAGTGAGGGCGCAAAGCTGCTTCAATGAGTACTAAGGGTAAGGCTAACAGGAAGATTGCTCCGGGTTTTTCGACTAGTGTTGCCAGCTTTGAAATCCAAGATTGACCGGAGTTCTTGAAATACAGAAACAGCGGCAAAGCCAGCAGAGAAAAGGTAAACAAATAGATCAAAAACCAGAGATGTCCCCACTCAAAATTTCCTTCAGGACGAACGCCATTAAAGAACTGGGGATAAAACTGAAGGTATGAAGGGCGATCGCTCGAAGTGCTTAAAAGATGATAGTAAACTTGAGGCGGAATTAAGATCAGAGTGCCAAACAGAAAAGGAATGAATAGCCGCTTAAACCGTTCTAAAACGTACTGAACTGCCATCTGAGTTTGCAGAATAAACCAGGAAGCAGCGCCCGAAAGCAAGAAAAACAGCGGCATATGCCACTGATGAACAAATAGGACGAAAGCATTCATTCCCGGACTCAAAACATCGTTTTGAATGTAAAATTCGCCCAGTTCACCTTTGTAGAAGACCGCAGCCGCGTGAAAGTAGATCAGCAAAAGCACCGCTAGCACTCGTAGCCAATCGAAGTCGTAGCGGCGGGTAGTGTTTGTAGACTTACTCAACATTGACTGGGAAAGCGAATCCGAAAACAGGTATCGCCGGGTTGAGAGGTAACACGAATATCCCCCTCATGACGTTTAACGATTTTGTAGCTCGTGTTTAATCCTAAGCCGGTGCCCTTACCAACGCCTTTTGTAGTAAAGAAGGGCTCATAGATGTGAGGCTGCACTTCGGGCGGAATGCCAATGCCATTGTCTGCAATCTCAATCAGCACCCAATCTGCCTCACAACGAGTGCGTATCCAGATCGTTGGCTGGCTTGTGATTGAGAAGTGCCTTGCTCTATTTTGCCAGCCCGTTGGAATCATCACGGGGTTCGTGTGGAGTGCTGGCGTAACCGACATTGGAGTGCTGCTTGTATTGAGGTTAAACCGTTCTAGTGTTGCAGCGATCGCATTATCAATCACATTCATCCACACCTGCTCTAGCTCTGACCCGTGTGACATCACCTTGGGCAGATCTTCGGCGTAGTCTCGAACTATTGTCACACCTCGCTTCAGCTTGTGTCCCAAAATTGTGAGTGTGCTTTCTAAGCCTTTATGAATGTCAACAGGCTGAAGGTCGTCTGGATCGAGCGTAGAGTAATCCTGAACGGCTCCCACGAGTTGATGAATTCGTTCAGTGCTGTGTCCTAAAGTATTCAATAATCCCACCACGGTCAGGGTAGCTTCCAGCCAGGTGAAAACGTCTTGAAGACAAATGTTGTTTAAGCAAGTGAGAATTTGGTCAAGCCAGTCACTATCTAGTCCAGCATTGACAAACGTGGAAGCAAACTGCCAACTGTTTTGTATGTTGTGGTCATCCATCCAATCGGTAAGCTGGTCTTCGCAATCACTCTGGGTCATTGAGTCGAGCGTGGGTGGGTTTTGAGCCTGGACGATCGCGTCCTGCTGCAAACGGATCAAAAACTCACGTTGTTCGTCCGTCAAACACTTATGAGTGAGCTTGAGTGTCTGGGTTTGCATCAGCGGAAACACCCGTCGCAACTCCCGTGCTGCCCGCTGCGCGGCTGAAGCAGGATTATTTAGCTCATGCGCCAACCCCGCAGCAAGCGTACCCAGTGAAATTAGGCGCTCTCGATGCTGCGCCAGGACTTGAATCTCCTGCATCCGCACAATCATGGTTTGCAAAACGCTTTTTGCAACGGTCGGGCACAGCCCCATAAACTGCCAGAAAGTATCTGCATCCAGTTCCAGGATGTGACAGGTTGTAACGGCTCTACCGCTAGCCCAAAAGTAGGGTACGCCCATTAGCAGTGGCACTTCACCAATCAGCGTGGGGCGATCGTGCTGCACCAGCAAAATATCCTGATTGCCAGAGCGCTGAGTCATGCGGCAAATCCCTTCTAGCAGCACAAACACACAGTTTGCCGGGTCTCCCTCAGCCCGCAACAGCCCGCCCGGTGGAACTCTAACCGCTTTTCCTTGGGCAACCATCCATTCCAGCTTTGCCTCCGGTATTTGGGCAAAAACGGGAATTCGGCGAAGTAGATCAGTGGTGACAGGAGCAGGTTTGAGGCTCAGCATAGGTAGTTACCGATTGATTGCAACTTATGCAACTTGAGAGGGGGCAGCGGAACTGTCAGATTCCTTTAAATCCATGGGTAGGTATATTTGGAAGCAGGTACAGCCAGGTTTTGAAGTAACCTGAATCTGACCTTGATGCTGACTTACAATCACTCGGTGGGCGATCGGAAGTCCTAGACCCGTTCCATTATCTGTTGCTTTCGTTGTAAAAAACTGGTCAAAAACGTAAGGCTGAATTTCATCCGGAATGCCAGGGCCAGTATCCACAATTTCTACTAACACGCTTTCGCCAACTTGAGACGTTCGCAGAGTGAGTTTTCCCTGTCCTGCCATTGCGTCGATCGCATTGTCGAGCAGATGTGTCCAGACCTGGTTCAAATCCCCCCCATACACACAGATAGGAGGTAAGGTGCGATCAAAGTCGCGAATCACTTCAATCCCAGTGACTAGCCGATGATTCAAAACTGCTAAAGTTCTCTCTAACCCTTCGTGGATATCCATTTCCTGCAAAGGAGCCTGGTCGAGATAGGTGTAATCTTTTGCAGCCTGGACAAGTTCGGCGATGTGCTGAGTACTAAACTCGACATCATTCGCTAAGGCTAAGCTCTTAAGCGTGCCTTTTAACCAGGCTAAAACCGCACACACGGCTCCATCAGGAACAACACTCTCGATATCATTGAGGACAGTAACATCCAAACCCGCACGAGTCAAAACTTTAGCAAAGTGTTGTGGGTGTGGAATGCTGCGTTTGATCAGCCATTGAACAATGTCTTCCTCCTGCACTTGCCATCCCTGCGGATTAATCTCTGCCGGAAAGATCGTCATCCGTTCCAGGAGGGTTTGCTGAAGCGTAATCAAAAACTCTTGCTGATCAGAGGTCATCTGATGGGCGTTGAGCTTGACGGTCAGCGGTTGGAGCCATTGAAATAACTCCTGCAAACGCTCGACCGCTTCTCGCCCTGTAGCGGACACCTGCCGTAGCTCCTGAGCCAGTCCTGAGGTGAGTGTGCCAAGGGATACCAGCTTTTCCGCCTGTAAGGAGACGGTTCCTAGATCCTGTGTTCGCTGAGCGGTTGAAATCAGCAACTCACGGTTGATCAGGGGACACAACTCCATCATTTTCCAGAATGCGGCCGTGTCAAACTCCAGCAGATTGCTTTTAGGCAAGGCGCGTGCTGTAGCTAGATAGGGCTGTTCTAACAGGATGAGTTCGTGACCAAAGTAGGAGTAAGGCTCAAAATTAGTCCAAGGAATTTGGCGATCGCCCATCTGCTTGGTGCACTGAATTTCGCCATCCAGCAGCACCCAAAAAGAGCCTGACGGTTCGCCTTCGACTGCCAAAATTTCTCCCGGTTCAAGCGATCGCTCGCATCCCAGTTTGGCAAAGTCAAGCTGCTCGTCGCTCAGGTCAGCAAACAGCGGTATCCGACGCAGCATCTTCAGATCAATCATGAGCCATGCCCCAGCAGTGATCCCATTTAGCCATCTTTTATTGTAATGATGCTGTAGCACTCTGCACTTAAAGATTCAATTCTCAGCGAGTGCTAAAGCCAAGGGGCATTATCCATTAACGCAGTTAACATCTTTTCAAAGTTTTGGCGGAATAGCACGGCCAACAGTCCACACGATAGCGTTGTGGTTCCCATCACCCAGCCAAAATGGGATACGTGCCATACTCCACCAAACAGAGCAAAGAGAATAAGACCCGCACCCGAGCCGCCTAAGAATAACAGGGTCATCTGTTTCAGAGTACGGGGGTGTGGCTCAGTATTTTTAGAATTCACCTGTCTCTCCTCCAAGTCATTCAACGGTATTGGATGCCTATCGAAATGCTTTAAGTTTAACTGATACCAACTTTTTCTAAGGCTGAGCATCCTGGAGCGTGCCCCGCGTATGCTTCAAAATGCTTAGCTTCGAATAAATAAGGATATGAGTTTTGAGAACATTAAAGTTTTGGAAACACCAATGGTTGGAATAGGAACGGTTGAAATTGGTATTGATGCTTAGGCTCAACGAGCCTAAGCATTTAGCTGATGTCCCTGAAAATTCCTTTACAAGTGTGAAGCGATTGTGAAGTTTCCGTAGTCGCATTGAGCCTTAAGTCAGGGTTAAACCCGCCTTAAAGTGACTGTGAGAATTGTTAAGTTGGTAAATTTGAACACAGTTTAGCCTTCATACCATCATCGGTGCCCTGAGTGAATTGTCCCTGCTGATTAAAGAAGGGGCTACAAGTTTTGCTGCGTGCCAAAGCGCTAGACGGTTCACGGTTGTTCTTCACACTTATTCTTCACATTCACAAAGGCGGATCATGGCGAACGCATTTATCAACGAATTTCACTACGACAACGCTGGAACTGATACTGGCGAAGCGATTGAACTGGCGGGGTTAGCCGGAACTGATTTGACCGGATGGCAGATTGTTCTTTATAACGGAGCGAATGGCTTAGAGTATAGTAGGCGATCGCTCGCCGGACTCACTATCTCCGATCAGGAAAATGGGTTTGGCACTATCACCGTTACTTATCCTTCTAACGGTATCCAGAACGGTGCTCCGGATGGTATCGCCTTAGTCGATGACACGGGTGCTGTCGTACAATTTCTCAGCTACGAAGGCGTTTTTACAGCCCTTGATGGCCCCGCAGTCGGACTAGAGAGCGTCGATATTGGCGTACGGGAACTAGATTCGACTCCGGTTGGCTCTTCCCTCCAGCTTCAGGGAACAGGCCGCACCAATACAGATTTTACTTGGGCACCTGCGGCTGGTGACAGCTTTGGTGAGGTGAATGTAAGTCAAATCTTTCAGGGCAATGATGATACAGGAATCACCATTACCCAAACGGATAGCAGCACTGCCGTGAGTGAAGCGGGTCAGACTGATACCTATGCGATCGCTCTTAAAACTACGCCCAGCAACCCAGTCATCATCACAATCAATGCAGATACTCAAACTGAGATCAGTGTGGATGGCACAACTTTCGCGCGATCGTTAGAGGTGAGGCTGGGTAACACCACACCCCAAACAGTTACAGTCAAGGCGATTAATGATACCGACGCTGAGACTTCTCCCCATACGGGCACCATTTCTCACATAACTGCAAGTGCAGACGCAAACTATAACGGGCTTGCCATACCAAACTTGACAGTCAATATCACAGATAATGATATCGCAGTCACCAAAATCCATCAGATTCAGGGCAACGCATCGACTCAGCAGGTAGGTGGTGCTCACAACGATGTTAGTCCGCTTACGGGGCAAAACGTCACCCTTGAGGGCGTCGTTGTTGCTGACTTTCAGTTGACCAACCAGCTTCGAGGCTTCTTCATTCAAGAGGAAACGGCTGATCAGGATGGAGATGCAACCACCTCTGAAGGCATCTTTGTTTTTACGGGCAACAATGCGCCTCTAGACGTGCAGGAAGGGCAAGTTGTCCGGGTGACGGGCAATGTCAGTGAGTTTTTTGGCATGACTCAGGTCAGTGCTACTACGGCTGACAGCATCAAACTGGTCGATGGCGATAACAACATCGGACAGGTCACAACGGCAAGCCTTGACCTGCCTGCGACGGGCAACATTGATGACTACTACGAACAGTCTGAAGGAATGCGCGTCGAGTTTGCAGACACGCTATATGTCTCAGAGTACTTTGAGCTAGCCCGCTATGGTCAGATCGTTTTGACCGAAGGCGATCGCCCCTTCCAATACAGTCACATTGATGACACCCCAACTGCAGCAGAATACACGGAGTTTTTGGATAACTTAGAGCGCAGCCGGATTATTCTGGATGACGACGATAACATTCAAAACTCACCGTTGCCAAACGGTGCAATCTACTACCCGCAGCCCGATGGATTAAGTATCGGGACTCAAGGCACTGACTTCTTCCGGGGTGGAGACACGATCAACAACTTGACTGGAGTATTGCACTGGTCATTTGCTGGGCAGGCTGGTACGGATGCCTGGAGAATTCGTCCTACCGAGGCTGATCCGGTCGAGTTCACTGTGAATAATCCTCGTCCTGAAACATCACCCGACGTTGGCGGCAATATTAAAGTCGCTAACTTCAACGTGTTAAACTATTTCACCAGCATCGACACTACGGGCGGCAATGGTTCCCCTCGTGGAGCCGATAGTGCAGCTGAGTTTGAGCGTCAAAATGCAAAACTCACGGCTGCTCTAGCGGAAATTGACGCAGACGTATTTGGTTTGGTTGAAATTGAAAACAACAGTACTGCCGTCCAAGAACTGGTGAATCGCCTGAATGCCGTTGTGGGTGAAGGAACCTACGACTACATCGACATGGGTGTGGTAGGCACGGATCAAATCACGGTTGCTGTCATTTATAAGCCTGCTGTAGTGCAGCCTAGGGGAGAAGAAGCAATTTTGCTTGACTCCGAATTCACCGATCCCAACAACGCTGGCATTCAGCGCAATCGTCCGGCGATCGCTCAAGCATTTGAGGTAATCGACTCTAATAATGCAGACTTCGGCTCTGTGTTTAATGTGGTTGTAAATCACCTCAAGTCCAAGGGTGGAGGCGATGCCACAGGAGCAGATGTTGACCAGAATGATGGTCAAGGACAGTTTAACGACACGCGCACCAAAGCTGCCGACTATTTGGTGAATACCTGGCTTCCCACTGACCCAACCGGACAGGGTGATACGGACTATCTGATTATTGGTGACTTAAATGCCTACAAAGGGGAAACGCCAATCACAACGATCAAGAATGCAGGCTACACCGATCTGGTAGAAAAATTTGGCGGTGATGATGCCTACAGCTATGTCTTTGACGGGCAGCTTGGCTACCTCGATCATGCCTTAGCCAGTGAGTCGATGGAGTCACAGGTTACTGGTACAGCAGAATGGCACATCAACGCGGATGAAATTCCTGTATTTGACTACAACGACACCATTGATGATGGTGCAGGAGAAGCCAGCTTTGAGGCGGAACCCTCTGGCAATGATCTGTACGAACCCAATGCTTTCCGTACCTCTGACCACGATCCAGTCGTCATTGGACTCGATCTCGCGCCAGAGTTTAATGTGATTAACGGCACTTCCCAACGTGACGATCTCACTGGAACCGATCGCAACGACCGAATTACTGGTTTTAATGGAAATGACGTGATCACAACAGGCGGTGGACGCGATCGCATCGTTTACACCAACATTGGCGATCGCGGTGATACCATCACCGACTTTGAAGTAGGTCAAGACAAACTGGTGTTGACGGAACTGTTAGATAGCCTGATTGCGGGTGGATATAACGGTGAGGATGCGATCGCCGATGGCTATGTTGAAGTCCTTCAGCAGGGTAACTCTGGCAGATTCTCCATTCAGATCGATGAAGACGGTTCAACTAGAAATCGTCCATCCGTCCCATTTATCAATGTTCAAGCAAACAATCTCTCACTAGAGAGTCTGAATGTAGCGAGTAACTTCGTGTTTTAGGTTGTTACACTAATTCCAAGAATTAGGGCTACAGATGGGATACCCCTCTATCTGTAGCCCTCTTTTAGAGAAGTATTACCCACTGTTGATTCTGGGTCAACTTACCCGCATTAGTTACTAGTTATTGGTCATTGGTAATCTTAGTCTCCGCTACCAGCTTTCCAGGCGATCGCCTTCTGGGGTTGTGGGTCAGGCAATTTCAAAGAAATAATCCCTGCCGCTAACACCAAAATCGTGGATGTCCAGAGGCAACCAACTAGCCCAAAAAACTGGAAGATGAGTCCCGATAAAACTGTGCCTGCAAGTCGTCCACCAGAATTTGCCATATAGTAAAACCCAACGTTGAGCGCTACTTTGTCATCGTCCGTGAATGCCAGCACCAGATAGGAATGAACGGCTGAATTAAAGGCAAAAACAACACCAAAAATGGTGAGTCCGGCAATGATTGCGATGTTAGGGGGAACATTGAGGAGGAGTGCGAGGGCGATCGCCGCTGGCACCGCGGTTAGGGTAAACGTCCAGAACTGAATCGTTGCTGCTCTGGGCGGTTGACCGGAGCCAAAGCGGTTTAATAACGTTGGCGCAAGAAACTGAATGGTGCCATAGCCGATTACCCAGCAGGCTATGAACCCTCCGACCCGCGTGAATGTCCAGCCCAACACGTCATACAAAAAGACGGGCAGACCGACGACAAACCAGACATCTCTAGAGCCAAACAGGAAAAACCGGGCAGCAGACAGGATATTAATTTCACGGCTCTTAGAAAAGAGTTGTTTGAATCCTACTTTTGTCTTGATTCTCCCCATCCCTTTGGGTAGGAAGAAACCCGTCAGGATGATGGCAAACAGCCCTGCCGCCATGATCAATAGTGAGTCTTTAAAGCCAAATGCAGCAAGCAGAGCGCTACCCGCAAAGAAACCTACTCCTTTGAGCGCATTCTTGGAGCCAGTCAGGACTGCTACCCACTTAAACAATGAGGACTGCGCTTCCTGAGGCACCACCAGTCGAATGGCGCTTTTAGAACTCATTTTGGTCAGGTCCTTGGCAATGCCAGAGAATGCCTGAGCAACCATGACAAAAACAACCGCAACCCACTGCGTCCACTCTGGATTGAGAAACGCCAGCAACACCAGTGAGAAGACCTGTAGCCCGATGCCTGTGTAGAGCGTCACCTTTAGCCCCATCTGGGAACCAATCCATCCGCCCAGGAAGTTGGTGACAACGCCAAAAACTTCATAGAACAAAAACAGCATTGCAATTTCTAGCGGACTATAGCCAATCCGGTTGAAATAGAGCAACACCAGCATTCGCAGGGCACCATCGGTGATGGTGAACCCCCAGTAGGCGATCGTTACCAGAATATAATTTCGTAAATTGGCTCGGTCGGCAGTGGATGCAGTCATTTGAGTGAAAGTGATAGGGGTAATTCAAGAAAGACTGAGCGCAACTTTTCGTGCCAGTTCTACCATGCGATTGGCGTAACCCCATTCGTTGTCATACCAGGCAAGAATCTTCACCTGAGTGTCATCCACAACCATTGTTGAGAGGGCATCAATGATCGAAGATCGGGGATCATCTTTGTAGTCAATCGAGACGAGAGGACGCTCTTCGTAACCCAAAATGCCCTGAAGCGGTCCCTCGGCGGCAGTTTTGAGTAAATGGTTGACTTCTGCAACAGTAGTTGAACGACTCACTTCAAAGACGCAATCTGTCAGGGACGCGTTGAGCAAAGGAACTCGCACGGCTAAACCGTTGAGCTTGCCGTTCAACTCTGGATAAATTAGCCCGATCGCCGTTGCCGACCCGGTAGTCGTAGGAATCAGAGATAAACTGGTTGCTCTCGCCCGTCGTAGGTCTTTGTGAGGTGCATCCACAATGGTTTGAGTATTAGTATTGTCATGAATTGTGGTGATGACACCGTGACGAATGCCCAACCCTTCGTGAATCACTTTTACGACCGGAGCCAGACAGTTTGTAGTGCAGGAGGCTGCTGTGAGCAGATCGTGTTTGTCAGGTTTATACAGATGATCGTTCACCCCCATGACGACGTTTAGCGCCCCTTCTTTCACGGGTGCCGCCACGATCACTTTTCGCACTCCTCGCTTGAAGTAGGGATCAAGGGATTGCACAGTTCTGAATTTGCCGGAGCATTCTAACACCAGGTCAACACCCAGATCTTCCCAGGGCACTTCATCAGGAGTGCTGTGTTTACTGAAGCTGAGGAATTGGTCTGCAATCCAAACTCGCTCGTCTTTTGCGGCAACTTCGGGTGCCCAGCGTCCATGAACGGAGTCAAATTTGAGTAGGTGTGCTGCGGTTTCTGGTCCGCCCTTTACTTCATTAATGTGAGTAAATTTTAGTTCTGGACAATCCCATGCAGCCCGCAATGCAAGTCGCCCGATTCTGCCAAATCCGTTAATGCCAACTTTCACACTCATTAAAATGCTGTCCTCTCCATCCAACAATGGTTCTAGGGTGAGATCTTGCGGCGATCGCCCCTCAAACACAGTTCTCTCCCTGCCAAACTTGATCTGGTCCAGTCATAATGGAGCAGGAGACGTGGTTGATACCCGTTTCGCCTGCACAAAATTCCACAGTCACCCCCGTCTCAAAGAGGCTCATATCAATTCGGACTGTTATGTCCTAACAGGGTGGCACTCATTGATATCCCTTTCATAATTGAATTCAATTTGGCTAAATCGTTTTGTATTAAACTAACAGATTATGTTAATCATTTCAAATAAAATTGATTTGTCAAGTCGCCTAGATCACTCGCAGCCGCAAAAATGCATTGATTGCTTCGTGATATTGAATTCCACTAGGCAATCGCATATTTTAGGGGTGGGTTTAGCGATAGAACCTTTGAGTCAAAGTTCAACGTCAAAACCCACCCCTACCGGGATTATTTATTTCTGTCAGGTTTCATAAGGCTGAACCCGACTACAAAAAGAAGACGATCGCACTGCTACTAGCTGCTTACCGTCCATTCCGTAAATATGTAACCAGTTGCTCTCCTGCGGTTTCAATGTGACGCTTGAGCAGCCTCACTGCTGTTTTTGAGTCACCCTTGCGGCAAGCATCCAGGATTTGCTGATGCTCTTGCTGCGATTTCTCTAAATAGTTCATCTTCGCCATTTGCAGTCGAATGTAGCGATCGATATTCACATGCAGCGTTTTAATTAGGGATAGTAGGCGAGGGCGATCGCCAGCCCCGTAAAGCACCGCGTGAAATTCCCAGTTCAGCTTTGCCCAGCGCCCCACATCGGTTTCGCGATCGGTTTTCTCCAGAATGTCAGCCGCTTTCTGCAAATCTGCTTCTGTCAGCTTTGGAATCGCAAGCTGAAGCGCCAAACTCTCTAGCGCTACACGAATCTCACAGATTTCCTGCGCCTCTGCCGGAGACATGATCGCCACCGTTGCCCCACGATTAGGAGAAAGCAGTACCAGTCCCTCTGCCTCAAGCTGTCGCAACGCCTCCCGCAGCGGGATGCGGCTCACGCCAAACTGAGCCGCAATTTCATCTTGCCGCAATGACTGTCCTTCCTGGAATACGCCCTGCACGATCGCCTCTCGCAGCGCATCGGCAATCAGGTCAGGCGTACTCCGCTGATGGCGCAATACACCCGCTGCTAGGTCACCTAAATCTACTGATTCCATAAAATGATCACGGATATTTTATTTTTGTATACGATTTTTTGTATACAATATTCATTGTAAAGGATGAGGGATGAAGATGAATACAGTATTCATCCTCGTCCCTCATCCCCAACCCCCTCGATCAGGAGCCAACCATGAGCATTCAACCCCAACCAGACCGAGTCATTATCTTTGATACGACCCTACGAGATGGCGAACAGTCTCCCGGTGCAACGCTAAACCCGGAAGAGAAGCTGGTGATTGCTCAACAACTGGCGCGGCTGGGTGTGGATGTGATTGAGGCTGGGTTTGCGGTTTCCAGTCCCGGTGATTTTGAGGCAGTGAATAACATTGCAAAGATCGTCGGTGTTGAAGGTGGGCCAATTATTTGCAGTTTGGCTAGAGCGGTTCGGCAAGATATTCAGACGGCGGCAGAAGCCTTACAGCCTGCGGCGCATCCTCGGATTCATACGTTTATTTCAACCTCTGATATTCACTTGAAATATCAGTTGAAGAAGTCGCGCCAGGAAGTGTTGGCGATCGCCGAAGAAATGGTTGCCTACGCCAAAAGCTTTGTGACCGATGTAGAATTTTCGCCGATGGATGCTAGCCGTTCTGACCCGGAGTTTTTGTATCAGGTGTTGGAACGGGCGATCGCCGCTGGAGCGACTACGCTCAACATTCCCGACACCGTCGGCTACTGCACTCCCAAGGATATGGAAGCACTGATTCGCGGCATTCGAGAAAATGTGCTTGGAATCGATCAGGTCATTCTCTCGGTTCATACGCAAAATGATTTGGGTTTGGCAACAGCAAACGCGCTGACGGCAATCGAGCAGGGCGTGCGTCAGGTGGAATGCACAATTAACGGCATTGGCGAACGGGCAGGTAACGCCGCATTAGAAGAAGTGGTGATGGCGCTGCAAGTCCGCAAGTCACACTTCAAAGTGTTTCTAGGTCGTCCAGCAAATTCGGAAGCGCCGCTAACCCGGATCAATACTCAAGAAATCTACAAAGCCTCCCGATTGGTTTCCACCGCAACCGGAATGTCAGTGCAGCCCAACAAGGCGATCGTGGGTGCGAATGCCTTTGCCCATGAGTCTGGGATTCACCAGGACGGCATTCTCAAGCACCGGGAAACCTACGAAATTATGGATGCTGCCTCAGTTGGCTTGCCTGCCAACCAGATTGTGCTGGGCAAGCATTCCGGTCGCAATGCCTTTAGGACTCGTTTGCAAGAGTTGGGCTTTGAGCTAAACGAGGAAGATTTGAACCGGGCGTTTCATCGCTTCAAAGAAGTAGCGGATAAGAAGAAAGAGGTCTCTGACCGAGATCTGGAGGCGATCGCCCGTGACGAGCTACAGGCTCAGGTCGAACACGCCTTTCAGCTTGAGCAGGTGCAGGTGTCCTGTGGCGATTGCTCCAGCCCGACTGCCACAGTGACGGTTCTCATGCCCGATGGCAGAATTCTAACCGACGCGGCCGTGGGAACTGGCCCGGTTGATGCCGTTTACAAAGCCGTGAATCGGCTAGTTCAGGTGCCCAACGAATTGATTGAGTTCTCTGTCCAATCTGTTACCGAAGGCATTGACGCACTGGGACGCGTCACAATCCATCTGCGCTATCAGGAGCGATTGTTTGTCGGGCAGGCATCCGACACGGATATCGTCGTGGCTTCTGCCTATGCCTATGTGAATGCCCTGAATCGGCTCTATAGCTATTGGCAAAAGCAACCCTCCGCAGAACCGCATCAGAGAGTGAGTATGTTCGCCGAAATTCCTAACTTTTAGAGAACTTGAGAATCCATGAATATCCAAACTGCGTTTAATCGGGCTGCTGCCGAGTATGATGGGCTGCGGCGCATTCTGATTCCCTGTTTTGATGACTTTTATGGCACAGCCGTTCAGGTGATTCCATTTGAACGTACCAAATCCCTCAAAGCTCTGGACTTGGGAGCAGGAACTGGACTGTATTCCGGCATGGTGCAGGCGCTATTTCCCAACGCAGAATTCACCCTAATGGATTTTGCGCTAGAGATGTTAGAAAAAGCCCAGACTCGGTTTGTAGGACTAGGCAAATCTCCCCAAGTTTTGATTGGAGACTATGCAGAAGCGGACTTTGGCAACTCCTATGATCTGATCATTTCTGCGCTATCCATTCATCACTTGTCTGACGCAAACAAAGCAACGCTCTACCGTCGCATCTATCAGGCACTCAAACCAGGCGGAATATTTATCAACGCCGATCAAGTACAGGGCAAAACGGCTTGTTTGGACAAGCTCTATCGGCAAAACTGGCTCGACTCAGTGCAAACTCTCGGCGTTTCGGCGGATGAACTTGCCGCTGCCCAAAAGCGAATGGAGTTCGATCGCCTTGCCCCTCTTGATCTTCAATTGAGCTGGCTAGAAGCCGCAGGGTTTCAAGATGTAGACTGCTGGTACAAAAACTTTAGCTTTGTGGTATTCGGCGGATATCGAGAAACTGTATAACTTGACAAACATTACTCAGGTCAAATCTTCTTAAACAACTGCAACATTGTACGGGTAGGTTTAGCAGCCAAAACTCAGATGGAGTTGAGGTTGAATGGCAAAACCTATCCCTACGGGAACTGCGGTTATTTGGGAGGATTTGATGTTAATTAGGTTTATCGATCTGTCGAGCCATATTACGGAAGTAGTCCATCTCGCTTTCAGAGCGGCGACGATTTGGACGAAGATTAACTGCATTGCTAGCAACTGAGGTTGTGGCAGACTCAGCAGGCTTATCCTCTTGAGCTTTGTCCTCAAAGTAATAGATTGGTGTGCTCAAGCCAAAGAGCTTGCCAAAGAAAACGAACGTTTTCTGCAACGCTGTAACTAGTCCGCGCAAGACTCGCTCAACAAAGGCGATGAGACGAATGAAAGTATTACGAATGATAGGTTGCATAGCCTGACCTCCAACTTCCTCTAACCCTAACAAATAACCTCAAGATTTGACCGTGTAGCACGTTTTAAAATATGCAGTTTCATGTAGAAATGGTATTACACCAAATTCGGTTAATTTATCTTTCGCTTTACATCACAATATTGAGATCCTCTGGTTTCCCTTCTGCGTCAACCACACCATTCTTAAGAACAATGATGTAATCGGCTTGACGTAGAACAAAGGGACGGTGAGAAACGACAAGGTAGGTGGGGGTGTAAGAACTAGGGGAGCGAGGTGTAATGGCAAGGAGGTGTGACCAGAGGGTTTGTTCGGTTTCGAGGTCAAGCGCACTGGAGAGGTCGTCAAAGACGAGTAGTTCGGGTTGCCGGAGTAACATTCGGGCAGCGGCCGCGCGTTGCTGTTGCCCACCTGAAAGACGCATTCCTTTGGAGCCGATCAGGGTATTGAGTTCTTCTGGCATCGCAGCGAGATCGTGATCCAGAGCAGCAATGGCGATCGCCTTCCTCAATTCCGTCTCATTGGTCTGAAATCCCATCAACAAATTCTCTTGCAGCGTATTGCTGAACAACTGTGGCACCTGTGGCGTATAGGCACTGCGTGGCGGCACAAAAAATTGATCGGGCTGTTCGATGTGCGAGCCGTTCCAGTAAATTTCTCCAGATTGTTTGGGGAGTAGACCCAGTAGGACTCGCAGCAACGTCGTTTTTCCCGATCCGACTCGACCTGTAATAACGGTCAGACTACCTCGTTCCAACGTCATGCTGATATTGGTAATGCCACGATCAGACCAGCGCTGTGAAGCAGTATCGCTGCCTGGATATCGGTAGGTCAGATTCTCTACTCTTAACTCTTCAAGAGCAGTATCCCTTTTGGGTTGGGCGATCGCAGGCAATTCAGTCATTCGCCCTTTGAGATCGGGCAAATACAGCGGTGCAGGTTCAACCAGCCCTTCCACTCTGTTACTCTCCTGCTCTTCCACACTGCTAATCAACGTTCCCATCCGCTCTAATGACACCTCTGTTTGCTTTGTTAGAGCTAAGAAGCCGCCGAAAAACCACAAAAAATCTGTAACAAACGCCAGGTAATACACAAATAAAGCAAAGTCACCCACACTGAGCGTGCGTTCGCGAAGTGTCTCTGAAAGCAAATCGCCACCCCCCACTCCAGATTGGGCTGCCACTAATAGGATTAGACCGGTACCCAGGCTGACCAAATTTTCTAAACTAGACTGGATGATTGCTGTAAAAACCTGATCTTGCACCACACGTTGTTGGCGTTGGTCACCGAGCCAGCGCAGATGGTTGAGAATAGGAGTTTCGGCTCCTGCGACCTGAATGGCTTGCACAGCGGAGAATAATTCTCCAATTAATCCAGTTACCTGTTGGGTTGCCTGACGGCTAGCAGAGCGATACCGCTTTATGCGAGCCTCAGCATGTTGAAGGGTGAGAGCGATCGCCACCAAGGGTAAAAAGACTAGTAAGGTTAACCGTGCATTGACGTTGAAAAGAATGATGAGAGCAACGATTGCGAACACCCCGGCTGAAAAAATTTCATTGGTGCCCACCACAGTATCTTCTACCTGAGCCGCATCATCTCGAAAGAAACTAATGACCTCACCGGGTGAAACTGTTTTACGACCCACTGTGAGAGATTCTGCACCTGGACGCTGCAACAACTTGTCTAACAAATTGCGTCGCAGTAAAGAACTCATCGTAAAGCGGTGCTGGGTTTTGGTAACGCGTCCAGCACAGATAGCGACAATGCGAGCAGCACCCACTGCAAAGATCAACGCCACCCACACCATCGGGGATTGCAGAGAGATCAATTGAGCGCTGCCACTTGTCTCTGTGCTGGTTAGGGTATTAAAAAACTCACGGATGATTAAACCGGGTACAACAGGTAGTCCTGCAATAAACAGCCACAAAATGGTATCTAGCAAGTACAGCCCAAAGGCGTAGCGAATCATTCGCCAGAGAAGTTTCCAGATTGCTATTCTTTGAGTGGTCATTCTTAATTAGATTGAATATTGAATAGAGTTACAACGCAAAAGTCTGAATATGACATTCTGAACTATGCCATTAGTGTCGTAGCGTTCACCTTGAGTAATTGTGAAAAGCGCGATCGCTGATCATTTTGGAGGGTAAAGCGATCGCCATATTCCACCACTTTCCCCTGCTCTAATATCAGAATTTGATCAACTCTCTGGATAGTGGCTAACCGATGGGCAATGATGATTCCTGTGCGATTGTGGAGAAGTCGGGCGATCGCCCGTTCAATGCATTGCTCTGTTATTGGATCAAGCCGAGACGAGGCTTCATCGAGAATCACCAGTCCTGGGTTTTTGAGAAACACACGGGCAAAAGCTAATAGCTGCGCCTGCCCTGCTGAAAGTCCGGCACTGTCTGCCCCAAGTTGAGTATCTAACCCATTGGGTAATGACTGGAGCCATTCCGTTAGCTCCAAGTTATTCAACGTTTCCAGAATTTCTGTATCCCGAATTCGAGCATCAAAAAAAGTCAAATTATCTCGAACACTAGCTTGAAATAACTGTACATCTTGGGTTACTAACCCCACTCGTTGCCTAAGCTCAGAAAGGGGGGTTTGGGCGATCGGAATATTTCCTAAGCGGATCTCCCCGGTCTGAACATCGTAGAGCCGCAGGAGCAAACGGGCGATCGTGCTTTTGCCGCTTCCGGTGCGTCCAAGCAACCCGAGAGTCTGTCCAGCCGGTAGATGGAGAGAGAGGTTCTGAAGCGTGTGAACAGAGGGTGAAAGAGTTATTTTTTGCTCACGATCTCCCGGTTTAATGCCTTGGTAACTGAACCAGACCTGTTGAAATGAGACAGACAAAGCTCCTGCCGACAAATGAGCATTACCCGAATCTTGTATCTGCGATCGCACATTTAATAACTCTCGAATCCGATGAATACTGGCTTCAACCTGCTGCAATTCTTCCAGTTCTTCGCGGATGCGTTCGATCGGTTGGTTGAGGAGGTTGGTGTAGTGAAAGATGAGATAGGCAGTCCCAATCGTGATCGCGTTTTGGTTCCACAGGTAAGCAGAAACGGCAAGGGCGATCGCATTACCCAGGGTAAACAACCCTACGCTCGTAGACCAAAGAATCGTACTCGCAAATCTAGCTTTTTGATAAATGGGCAACCATCGTTGTAGGAGTTCATAAAAACGGCGCATGACATAGCCAACGGCTCCATTAGCACGAATGTCTTCCCGTCCTACCAGATGTTCACCTAAGAAGCCAAAAAAATCAGCGCTCACCTGCCGATAGGCTGCCCAGGGAGTAACGGCAACGGATTGTATTCCTAACAGTAGTGACAACGCAATGAGTGAAAATAGAGTTAAACTTACACCTGCTAATAGGTTCTCAGCAAATAAAATGATCAGAATTCCCAACAACAAAACACCATTGCCTAACACATGAATGACGAGTTGAGAAAAGAAACGAGACAACAGATTCACATCTCCATCCACTCGTTCTAATAATTCTCCAGGGGTGTGAGATTTATGAAAGGACAGATCTAGATTTAAACAATGTTTGGCTAAATCGAGCCGTAAGGCATTGGTAGCAGTCCAAGCAACCATTTCGCCTAAGTAGGTTGCCGTGACTGTTAAAATCTGTGTCAGTAAAGCCAAACCCATGAAGAGAAAGGCAGCTATCAAAAGTTTTTGCTGGGAGCCACCGGATACGGCAGTATCAATGAAGTAGCCCAGAATTTGCGGATTGAGAATTTGGAAGCCAATGCTACTGAGGAGGGCGATCGCCAATCCAACCACGCGACCCTGCTGTGGCTTGAGGTAATGTGCCAGGAGAGAAGTATATTGCTTGAGAGGAATTTGCATTGTTTAGCTGAGCACAGGTGGAACCCTCACTAGCAGGTGCGATCGCCCTTCAACAAAAGGTCTTGGTGCAGCTTACCGCAAAGATTGCCTGTGGGTAAGGCAGGTTTGGCTCCTAGCGGGAGTATTTTGATGCCTAAACGGAATAGTTTACGCAACGCAACCCGATCTACTTCAATGTGCAAAAATCACAGCAGAAATTGCCGCAATTGTTCAATCACCAGTTCTGTGCCGATAGAACTATTCAAGCCATTCCAGAGATGATAGGTCGTGAAAAGACCCGGTTCTGTTGGCTGGCAGAAAGGGATTGGGCGATCGCATTTTCCTGCCAACTGGTTTGAGTTGTTGAAGTTTGGCGTTCTAGAATGCGATCGAGTTTTGAAGATACTGAATTCATTAGATAGTTAGATAAATCATCCAAAACCATCATGGCTTGAGTAGGTGTGCTGGCTACATGCCAGTAATCCTTGACTTCAAAGACCTTTCCTTGCTGTACTGCATTGAGCTGTAACCATAGTCACTAAATTGATAATGCCGCCTGGCTCAAGTGCACCATACAACACCGATGCGGGCCCCTTTAAAATTTCAACCCGCTCCAAATTTTCTGTTTCAACTAGGGGCGAAAAAACATTGGGCACCCGAATTCCATTGCGAAATATTTGACCCGTTGCCGTAAACCCTCGAATGTTGAACTGATCCAGCGCATCACCAAATCTGCCTTCTTCTCCAATCCCGCTCACGTTACGAAAAATATTAGGTAATCGTAGTGCGTTCTGCTCTTGAATCACCTGCTGTGGAACTACCTGAATCGAACCAGGAACTTCTAGAATGGGCGTATCAGTCCGGGTTGCAGTCGTGGAATTATCCACAATGTACCCTTCCTCTTGCTCATCCGTTACTACTACTTGAATAGCGTCCTCTTCGGTTGCCTCAATGCTTTGGGCATTTGAAGTGATACTTAATATTAAATTTTGGTCTACTGCGTTGATGGAGACTGTCGGAGGTGCATCTGCTCCAGTAATGGCTACTCGTACGCGGTTATTAGGTAAGTTTGTTGCACTGATTAGCGCAATTCCCTCTGCCGGATTAGACTGTTGAAACTCATCTGCATCAGGTAGAGATAACACCGCATCAGGGATATTGATGATCAATGCATTTCCGATAACGGACGTAGACGGTGTTGGCTGCGTTCCGGTTATTTCCAGGGTTACTTCGAGTCCAGAATCCGACGGATTCACCTGTATTTCAATAATTTCAACAGTGGAGGACTGAGCAATTTGGGTAATCCACTCATCAACAGTTGTTGCAGAAGGTTCTAACTCACTGATTTGAGGAATGCTGCTGGTTGCACCTACCTGTTCTAAAGAATTGGTGCCTCCAGAATTTTCAACTTCTAAATCTTCTGAATTGACTTCTGCCCATGCCGATTGGATACAGCAAACTGACAGCACCGTTGCCACAAAAATCGATCGCTGTAATTGATTCATCATGCCTCCACACGCCAACACCAGGGAAAGGAACTCAAACCAGAAGAACCAGGCGATTCCCTTACTTCGTTTTGCATTTGCTTATCTGCGAATAATTCTCAAATAGCTTACAGGTAAGATTGAACGTGTGAGCGATCGCTTTGATCAACAGCGGGAATTTTTTGATCACTAACAGGAATTTTTTAACCTACCTGCTGCTTAGCAACAAGCGAATAGGCTTTAGGATTAGTGCCAAATTTTTTGCGGAAGGCAGCCGCAAAATAGCCCCGGTTAGCAAACCCCACTTCACGGGCAACTTCGCTCACGTTCAAGCTTCCAGCTTCCAGCAATGCTCTGGCTCGTTCCATACGGTAGTGGTGTAAGCAGCCAAAGACAGTAGTGCCAAAAATGGTGCGGAAGCCTTGCTTCAGCGTGAACTCATTTAACCCGACTTGACGAGCTAAGCCTTTAAGTGAGGGTGGATTATTGAGGTGTTGCGACAGAATTTTCCTGGCATGGTGAAGTCGATCAATATCATCGGGCTTAAAGGACGGTTGAGGCGGGTTTTGGAGCGGATGCAGCATTTGTTCTAGATGGAGGGACACCAGTTCCCAAACTTTGCTCTCCAGGTAAATCTGCCGGGTCATATCTGTGTAAGGGCAGTTGAGAACTTGCTGCACGACAGCTCGCATTGCCATCGTCGGAGTTGCCTCATGGGTATAGCGGTCTTGTTTCAAGGGGTTCACCAATTCCCTCAGCGGGGGTGCATATTCGAGGCGATCGCCCATCCACAACCGAAACAACTCTGGCTCCAGATGAAAACTCACGTCGAGAACCTGCCAACCCGAAACATCCTCATGAATGCTGCTTTCAGCCAAACCACCTCCCGAAAAGAAGTAATGCTCTGAAAAACAAGATTGTTGAGGATGCTCTTTGAACAACCGTAAATTCATATTCCAGCGGGTGTTCACGTTCAGGCACCTCAACAATCAAATCCTGGTGAAGTTGGTAGTCGGCGATTGCTAAAACTAACCCCTCACGCAGCCGAATTTCTCGAATAGAACCGTGCCCCAACTGGGCTGGATAGTGCCAGGTAATGTCAGCCGAATCGGGGGTAGATGCAGTTTGCTCATCAGCTATATTCTTCTGAACCAAATTCCAGTAGTCACTTTGAGAAAGGGCGATCGCCATTGTTTCTAGGTAAGTGAGAAAGGGAAAACGAGCTTACACCAAGAAGCCTATCATTAATGAAAATTTTCTCAATACTTATGCCGTTTCTAGGGGTTATTGTAATGATAAATGTGTGAATACACAGGAACCTATACGGTTTGCCCCATTACCACTTCTGTCTCATCTAACGTGGCTTCCCTTAGCAACGTTTCGCGCTCTCTAATGGTTCGTTGCTTCTGTGGGGTAGATTGAGCTGAGCAAGAAGCAAGAGCGATCGCCACAATCACCTAAGCAAAACAAAGATGATGTTTCATCTCCATTAACATTCACCTTATTACTCTGATGCAGCGTTGATCCTTCAAGCACAGTGGGAATTCCTGTAGACTCAAACAGTAGTTAACCTTTGAATTCAGGGAATAGCGACTTATGGGAGGATCGGCAATGGAGTGGATGGTCGCGCAACAAAATCCGTTAAGCAACAGCCCTGTTGAAAGCGGTCAAGCGGCAGGCAGCATTCCTGAACTGGTCATTATTCTGATTATTTTGCTTATGATCGCAACGGTGGTTGCTCTGGTGACTCAGCGGTTGCGAATTCCCTATGTAACAGGGTTAGTTCTGGCAGGGTTACCCATTACAGAGGTTCTCTCGCATCGGATTGGGTTAGACCCCTCTCTAGTTCTCAATCTTTTCCTGCCGATTTTGATTTTTGAAGCGGCAATCAATACCGATGTCAGCCGTCTCCGCAGTACCTTCAAGCCGATCGCCCTTTTAGCAGGACCAGGGTCAATCTTATCTTCGGCAATCATTGCAGCGATCGTGAAGTATGGTTTGGGGATGGACTGGATTCCTGCCTTGCTGATTGGAGTGATTCTGGCAAATACCGATACAGTTTCGATGATTGCAGTCTTTAAGGAAATCCGTGTGCCTTCTCGACTATCCACCATTGTCGAGGGAGAAACCCTGTTTAATGATGCAGCTGCTCTAATTTCTTTCAATTTAATTTTAGTTATTTATACAACAGGTTCGCTCACGGCTGTGCAAGGTGTGAAGGAACTGCTTGTTGTTTCTTTGGGCGGGGGACTAGTGGGTGCCATTTTAGGCTACTTGAGCCTACCCATATTTGTTCGCTTGAATGACCCGTTAAGTAGTCTATTGCTGACGGTCGCTCTAGCGTTGGGAACCTTTCAGATCGGGCAATTTTTGGGCGTATCGGGTGCGGTGGCTGTAGTCATCGCGGGACTGGTTTTCGGCAGTCTGGGACTACCTCGCAGTTCCTCTGCATCTGATCGCATTACTCTGCTGAGCTTTTGGGAATATGCAGGTTTTGGAGTCAACACATTTATTTTTCTGCTGATTGGTATCGAGATCAATCCAGCCACACTCTGGAGAATTTTGCCATCGATTCTACTTGTGATTTTGGCATACCAACTGGGACGGATTCTCTCAGTTTATTTACTGCTAGCAGGACTGCGAAGATTTGATCGTCCTATTCCACTACGATGGCAGCACGTTCTAGTCTTAGGGAATATCAAAGGTTCTCTTTCAATGGCGCTAGCCGTTGCGATTCCCCTCACTTTAACTGGACGAGATCTCATTATTGAATTGGTGTTTGGTGCCGTTTTATTTTCTCTGGTGATACAAGGATTAGTCATACCCTGGATAATCAAACGCCTTAACATTAGCCATGCTTCTGAGATAATGCAGGAGATGGGAAAGTTGCAGATCCAGTTGATTGCGGCTAAAGCAGCTCAAGATGAATTGAATAGTTTACTAAAATCAGGTGTGCTACCCAAGGCAGTTTACGAGGAACTGTGGGCATCTTATCAAGCGCGAGTGGCACAATCAGAACGAGTGCTGCGAGATTTTCATAATCAGCATCGAGCAGGTGAATTGCAGAGCGATCGCAGCGGGCTAGATGCAGTTCGACGACGACTGCTTCTTGCAGAAAAAGGAGCCGTGAGCGATGCGCTCCGCAAACGCATTGTCCCAGAAGATCTAGTACAGCCTTATGTCAAGGATTTGGATGAGAAACTTCTATCGTTGGAAGATGACTAGCGCAAATGCCTAGGTAATTGATCATCAGGTGGACTAGCTCTAGGCGGGTAACAACCAGAATCGTTGACCCAGCTTCAAGCACCGTATTACCATTGAGAATCTCCAGGTTAGCGCAGGCATGGCATTGATACTTATTACTTAATGCTATAAGAGCGGATACAGGGAGCCAATGGTAAGAATTGAGTATCTACCTAGTCAATATAGTCTCGGATCATATCCGGAGTTTCTAGATTATTTGAAGTGATTGGGCGATCGCCATCCACTGGAAGCGTTTTGAGAACTTGAACTTCGTTTGTTTCAATCGGTCGTCTGCCATCTTCGTGGACAACTTCTTTCACGTCAAAATTGCTAGGAGTAATTGGGCGATTACCATCAACCCCCAAAGTTTTATCAGTCTCTATTGGACTGGCTGCAATTGGACGACTGCCATCCACTTCGAGGGTGTCGCGTACATCAAGGTCATCAGAAACGATCGGACGATTGCCATCTACTTGTAAAATGTTCTGTACCTGAAGATCGCTGCCATCAATCGGGCGATTGCCATCAATTCCAAGCATTCTCACGTTTTGCTGATCTTCCCCTAAAGGAGTGATAGCGCTGTCATCCGGATGCTCCTGCTGTGTACTCATCGTTTAAACTCCTGATCTTCATAGCATTTCTCTATTTTTAACGAGTTGATTGAGCATCGAACAACTGTCTAAGGGTCGGTTCCAGGCGATTTCACGCAGGAGGAGATCTATTATAGCGATCGCATCTTTCCTTCAAGGTTCTGGCAAGGGTGGAACTCTAACTAGCAAGCGCGATCGCAACTCTCCTGGCATTTTGGGCGGTTTCACATATCCGTCAGCGCTATTCTGGTAGAGTTCGCTAAACTGCTGCAATTCAGATACACATTCGGCATGGTGCAGATCAACAAAGTGATAGGTGTATTTTCCAGGACAGGCAAAAGTAACAGAGCAGGGGCGATCGCACGTCCACAAACACCCTACTGATTGCACATTCAATTCAGTCAGATTCAGTTCCTGTAACTGTTTAAGTAACAAAACTCCCTCTGTAATGGTGTCGTCGGTGACATCATCGTGGGCGATCGTCGCACTACATGTTCTACAAACAAACAGCGTATGTTTTGTCATGGTTAGGGTGCTTCAATGAGGTACTTAAACAGGTCATCAACGATCGCATTGGCGGCTAGAGGTCCACTGCCAATCCAATAGCTTGGAACGAGATACACTTTGTTGTTTTGCACAACATTGAGTGTTTTCCAGAGGGGATCATTCTGCAACTCCTCTAGCTTTTTCTGGGCTTCCTGATTTGCCTCAGCCTCATTTTCTGCCGTCCAAACAAACAAGACATCTCCATCTGCCTGACTCAATAACTCGTGGCTAATCGCCTGTTGAATTGGGTTATTGGCAGAGCGTTGAGCTTCCTCTGCACCCAAGTCTTGAGCAGGGGGACGGGCTAGCCCAGCATCTTGCAAAACAGTGCCAGGAAAGGAATCTCGCAGGTAAAGATTGATGCTGTTGGGATAAATTCTGATAACAGAAACTTTGGGTTGGCGATCGCCCATTGCAGCTTTAAACTCCTCCAACCTTTTAGAGTAGTCTGCCATTACCTGCTGGGCGACATCTCCTCGTCCCAACGCTTCACTCACAGTTTGAAAAAACTCTTTCCACTGACCGCTATGCTCAAATTTGAACAGAACGGTTGGCGCTATTTGTGATGTTTGAGCATAAATCGTTTGGTAAGAATCTACGCCCACGATCAGATCGGGATTGAGTTCAATCACTTTCTCTAAACTGGGTTCCCCGAATTGACCAATGTTCTCAACGTTATTCAGTTGATTGCCTAAGTGGGATGAAAGGTTAGAGAAAACGGTTGCAGTGGGTTTAAGGTCCACTGCGATCGCAGCCTCAAAGGTGACAGAGTCTAGCGTGACTAATCGCTCAAATGAATCGGGTACACAGGTTATCCCAGCCACATGTTCTACTGAAGTGCAGTTTTCTGTGATTGCTCCCGACCTTTCGGTTGAAGAACCTCCCTGGCAAGCAGCTACTAATCCTAGCGTTAGCAGCACCAGCACCAGCATTCTCCAACGTCTCCACTTAGGCATCATTTCTACCCTTAGAACTCTACTGTGATTGTCCCCAATACGGTTAAAGGCGCACCCGGGTTAACTCCTAATCGAGAGTCAAAGTTTGCCGATGTGAAGTACTCAATGTCAAACAGATTTTCAATGTTTAACTGAGCACGCCAATTGTTCCGCCGATAAAACACAGCAGCATCCGTTCGGAAAAAGCTGGGAATGGTGAAAGTATTGTCTAAATCACCGAAGCGATCGCTCAGATACAGAAACCCTAGACCAAATCCTAGTCCTTCTAAATCACCTTGTTGAATTTCGTAGGTTGTCCATAGGCTGAACTGATGATCGGGAACGTTAGCCAAATCATTACCCACTGTAGGGCGGGTATCCTGACTCACATAAGCATCCAGGTAAGTGTAGGCAGCCGTAATATCCCAACCTGATGAGATTTCTCCGCCCAAGCCCAGTTCAATACCGCGACTAGCGACTTCGCCTGTTTGAAGCGAGAAATCAGGATCGTCGGGATCAGGATTACTAACATTTTGTCGGCGAATATCAAAAGCAGCCAGGGTTAGACTCAGTTGGTCTGACAAATCGGCTTTCATTCCCACTTCAAACTGTCGCCCTGTTTCTGGCTCAAAGGTTGAAGCATCCGCATTGCGGCTGGCTCCAAAGGAGGGATTAAACGAGCGAGTGTAAGAAGCATAGAGCGAGATCGACTCAACCGGTTGATAAACGATGCCAAATCGAGGGCTAAACTCACTATCGGTTTGCTCAAATTCTGATCTAGGTTCATCTAGATTTTGAGTGGTGCGAAATTGGTCAGCAGAATCATAGCGAACGCCTGCCAGTAGATTTAGGTTAGGCAGAAGTTCAACCTGGTCTTGCAGATAAACGCTGATCGTATCGATGTTGTCATCTCGGAAAAACTCGGGCTTAATATCGTAAGGATCTCTGGTGTAAACCGGATCAAATACATTAATCGGTGTGTAGAGATTGCTGAATTGAAACTCTGGAGCTTCTGCATCATGGCGATATTCAACTCCTGCTAGTACCTGATGCTCGATCGAACCTGTGTTGAACTCGGCGATCGCCTCAGCGTTGGTGAAGAATCGTCGATATGAGCCACCCGCAAAGTATTCGAGGCGAGAAAGTTCTCCAGTCGCCTCATCGAATGAGTCAAAGGATGGGTAATATCGTTCTGGTTCGTACTGCAAATATTGCAGCGTGTGTCTTACAGAGAGTGCGTCATTGAATTGGTGATTGAGCCTGTAGCCTAGACTAAACTGCTCTTGCTCAAACTCACCAAAGTCTTCACCAAAGAAGCGATCGCGTGGAACGTCCAGAATCCCATTGCCAAATGCGGGAATCCCTTCATCAACTGTCTCCTGATTTCTAACGTATTGACCATACAAATCAAGAGAAGTATTTTCCCCAATATCCCACGTGAGAATAGGAGAAATAACTAATCTTTCTCCATCGACAAAATCGCGAAAACTGCCGTAGTTCTCATAGCCTAAATTTAGCCGATATCGAACAGTGCTTGCTTCATTCAAAGGTCCGGAGAAATCTAGAGCGCCGCGATAGGTGTCAAAACTACCTGCGGTGAATGAGGCTGAGTAAAACGGCTCACTCAGGGGTCTCTTAGAAACCAGGTTGATTATACCGCCTGGTTCTCCTTGACCAAACAGCACAGAAGCCGGACCTCTCAAAACTTCAACCCGTTCTAGATCAATCGTGCTGGACGGGGCTAGTGAAAAAGTAGCAATGCCATCTCGAAAGATGCCGTTGTCGGACGGAAAGCCTCGAATCAGAAAACCTGGCCCAAATACGCTGGTTCCTCGTCCACCTACTGAAACTACACTCCCTGCTGTTTCAAGTGCATCTCCTACTTCAGCAACGTTTCGGTCTTCAAGCACTTCTTGTGGAATCACCTGAATCGAGAGTGGAATGTCGCGCAGAGGAGTATTCGTGCCCGTTGCCGTACTGGAGTTTGACGGGTTATAGCCGTCATCCTGCTCATCCGTCGCTACGATCTGGATCGCTTCTGTCTCTGTTCCTTCTGCTGTCTCTGCCTCTGGAGCAATGCTAAACAGCAACCCCTGCCCTTCTACAACTTCGACTGTTGGAGGTGCTTCTGAACCTGTGATCGCAACGCGCACACGATTATTAGGTAAAGAGGTAATGGCGATTAGAGCAACGCCTTCAACCGGATTAGATGCCTGAAATTCATCTCCATCGGGTAATTCCAATGTTGCATTATCAATATTGACAATTAACGCATTTCCAACAACAGACGGTGCGGCAGGTTGAGGCACCCCAGTTGTTTCCAACTGTAATTCCAATCCCTGTGGCGTTGAATTTAACTGCACTCCCGTAATGGGTACAGGTGCGGCTGTAGATTGAGCGACCCATTCTGAAAGGGTTGTTGCTGGACGGTCGAGTTCACTTAATTGAGGAATATCGCTTGTTGCAACTGATTCTTCTTGAGTTTCTGCTTCTGCTGCTGCCGATCGTTCCCTCTCTTCATCAGAAAAATTAGCCTCTGCCCAGGCAGGAGAAGTCATTAGAACTAACGCAAATGTTAGAAATGCCGATTGCTGAATTGGTCTTAACACTACGCCACACACCACTGTTCTATTCAGGTAAATAAGAATTCTTCTCAGTAAGATACTGGTAAATGTGGGTATATTAGCGATCGCTCTGACTGCTACCCGGAATTTTTTGAACGTTAGGCGGAATTCCTATCTCTCGATAGATACGCCCTGGGAGTTACCCCAAACCGTTTGCGAAAAGCCGCTGCAAAGTAGCTGCGGTTGGCAAACCCAATGGATTGAGCAATTTCAGAGATGTTCAATCGACGTTCTTCCAGAAGCTGTCGGGCTTGCTCTAGGCGATGCTCGTGCAAACATCCAAAAGCTGTCGTTCCAAACACCTGACGGAATCCCCGCTTGAGCGTGCAGTCATTAAGACCCACTTGTCGCGCCAACTCAATCAGTGAAGGTGGGTTGTCAAGTCGCTGCAATAGAATATTTCTGGCCTGGTGAATCCGATCGACATCGTCAGGCTTTAATGAGTGAGTAGGATAGATACTTTTTGTCGTCTCATGTCGTTTTAACTCTTGCTCTATTAATAGAGCCATCAGTTCCCAAACTTTGCTCTCCAGATACATTCGTTTGGTGATGCCTTGAAACGGGCATTGAAGAATTTGTTGGAGTGCTGTTTGCATTGCTCCTGTCGTGGTACCAGAGCAAACATGATAAATTTGTGGAGAAGATTTAATTAAATGCTGCAACTCTTGTGGAAGAGAGGCTGAAGTTTGACCTAGCCAGGTTGTGAATAGCTCTGGATCGATGTGAACATTCACATCAACCTGCTTAGTATCAGACCATTCTGTAAGTTCAGCGGGAGCTAAGCCACTGCCGTAGAGAGAGTATTGCCCAGCACGAGCAGAACTTCCCTGATTTGTATGACCACCAGAAAGGTGAAAGGTATATTCTAAGGGATGCTCTCGCTCTGGCAACTGCATCACGATCGAGTCGTGCAATTGATAATGAGCGATCGCCAGTTCTAACCCATCCCGCAATTGAATCTCGCGCCAATATCCCTGCCCCAACTGCTCAGGGTACTTCCAGACCGTATCAAATTCGTCAGTAGTAGGGGCATTTTCTTCTGCATCCTGAAACAGTGCCCGATAATCGTATTGAGAAAGCGTAATCGTCATTGACTTTATTCTGGATTGCGGATTAAGGGCGATTGCTAATTGATAGAGCCACGTAGGAACGTTTCTGGCATAAGGGCGAGCAAAATTCGACGAGAAATGAAAAAAATAAAACCGTCTTCAGATTACTATTCTCTTTGCCTTATTGCAAACTATTCTCAGAAGTAAGCAAATTTAGAGTACTGCACACGCCCTCAGGTTTTGCCTGACTTACGCTCTTAAGGAGGACGCCGACCCGCTTGAAACGGATTAAAGTTACTCCATCTGCTCAAGCGATTTAGGAGGCGAATTTGTGCGTTTAGGGCAATGGATCAGCGTAATCGCCCTTTTGATCTCGCTTTACATCATGTGGCGCATTCGTCAAGTGCTTTTGCTCGTGTTTGGGGCGGCAGTCTTCGCAACGGTGTTAAATCGGGTTGTGCGGCGACTGCAAATGAGCGGAGTCAAGCGGGGAATTGCGATCGCCATCACATTATTGATTCTGTTTGTCACTTTAGCCGGTTTCTTTTTGGTGATTGTGCCCAAAATCGGTGACCAGGTGCAGCAGTTCACCGCCCTTTTGCCAGAAGGGATTGAGCAACTGCGGGCAGGATATGAGTGGCTACAAGATCGGATTCCAGGGCAGATATTAGAAGACAACCGCAGCATCAGTGCGCTGCTGCAAAATTTGCAGAACTGGACTAGCCGCCTGTTGGGTAACTTTTGGCTATTGGTCAGCAACTCAGTCAGCGCTGTCATAAGTTTGCTGCTGTTTCTAGCAATCACGATCATGCTGTTGCTCGATCCGTTGCAGTATCGACGGGTGTTTGTGCTGGCGTTTCCAGCCTTCTATCGTCGGCGGGTTGACGAAATTTTGGACAAGTGTGAACAATCACTGGTGGGCTGGAGCCGGGGGACTTTGCTGGCAATGCTTACCATTGCCGTTGTGAGCTATATTGGTCTACTCATTCTAGGAGTGCCGTTGCCGCTTGTGAACGCGCTCATAGCCGGTTTACTAGAATTTATTCCCAATATTGGACCTACACTGAGCATCGCTCCCCCAACGCTGCTGGCATTACTTGACACACCTTGGAAGGCGGGCGCTGTCATTATCCTATATCTCCTGATTCAACAGTTTGAAAGCTTGGTGTTGGTGCCTCTACTAATGAAGCACGAAGCATCTCTGCTACCGTTGTTTACCGTGTTGGCCGTAGTCGTTTCCTCCATCTTTTTTGGCTTCTTAGGACTATTTTTGGCAGTACCCCTGCTGGTTGTAGTGCAGATTTGGTTAAAAGAAGTTTTAGTCGAGGATATTCTTAACCAATGGAAAGGGGACGAGGAGAAGATAAAACCCAACGATCAGATTCCTATCGAACCTGCTAAATCAGATTCCTAAAAGAATTTCAGGCAGGAATTTAGACACTGCTGATCTGATGTATGAATTTCGTAGGGGCATGGCATCGCCATGCCCTTATATAGGGGATTGAGATCTGTGAGTCACACCTGCATTTAGCAACGCCGGAATTTAACCTTCTTCGAAGCATAGGATTCAGCGATCGCCACGCCCTAAACCTAAAGATTGAGTCAAAGCCCAAAATCCTGGCAACTATTTACGGATTTTGGCTGATTGCGAATGAAGTACCGATTAGCGATGCTTAAGTTATAGCAACCACCTGATCGGTCACTTCTTATGCAGATTCCTCTGAAACTACAAGCCCAACTGAATGCTCTCTCTTCGACAGAGATCGAGGAAATCAAGCGTTTGTTTGCCAACTTGCCTAGTCAGGATAATGAGATCCAGGCTTTGATTGCAGACAATCTTGATGCACTAATTGAAGTTTTGACCTGCACAGACGAAGTGCTTGCAGCCTGAATGCTTCAATCCTTTTAGTCTCGGTGCCTTGACCCTGAATACACAGGTCATTGGCGATCGCCCCTACTCCACAACTTCAGGAGCAGCTAGCGATCGCCGCTCCGCGTCCAAGATAACTGTAAAGGTCGTGCCCACTCCAAGTTGACTTTCAACTTCGATCGTGCCCTGCTGTAAATCCACAAATCGCTTCACAATATTCAGCCCCAGCCCGGTTCCGGGGATGTTGCTGACGTTCCTACCTCGGTGAAACGGCTCAAACAGGTAAGGCTGGTCTTCAGGCGGAATGCCGATTCCTCGGTCTTTGACTTGAAAGATCACCTGCTGCTTTTGTCGCGATAGGCGAAACCGAATGCTGCTCTGCGGCGGTGAGTATTGCACAGAGTTGGACAAGATATTAGTTAGAATCGATCGCAGCAGTTTCTCGTCCAGTTTTGCAGGGATGGCTTTGTTGCGGCAGATGAACTCGATTTGATGACCGCTGCTGCCGTAATTTATCTCCGAGACAAGATTGCGACAAAACTGCACAAGCTCAACTTGGCTGGGCTGGATTTCGATTCGCTTAGCCTCAACCTTGCCAATGACTAAAATTGCGTCAATCATCTGGGTCATACGCTCTACATTTTCTTCGATACCCAGCAGATAGTTTGTCTTTTGTTCAGCCGATAAGTGAGTGTCGTACCTTCCTAGAGAAGAAACCGACAGCAAAATGTTGTTGAGCGGATTGCGAAACTCATGGCAAACCATTGACACAACGCGCGATCGCAACTCACTTAACTCCTTTAACTGCTTATTGGCTTGATAGAGTTCAGCCGTACGTTCTCTCACTTTAAGTTCTAATTCTTCGTTGGCACGGTGTAAAACTGCCTCTGCCCATTTGCGCTGTGTGATGTCTTGAAAGGTGACGACGGCCCCAATCAGTTTTCCCTGTTCGTCACGCATAGGTGTGCTGATATATTCCACTGGAAAACTGGTGCCATCCTTTCGCCAAAATACTTCATCTGTAACCCGGTGCACAGCGCCATCTTTAAAGGCTGCATAAATTGGACAGGTCTGTTTAGGGTAAGGAGTATGGTCGCGTTTGGAGTGATGCAAGACATCATGCATAGACTTGCCAATTAGCTCGTGAATCTTCCAGTCAATCATTTGAGCGCCCGCCGGATTGACAAAAGTGGCGTTGCCCTGCAAATCTACGCCATACACCCCTTCACCAATGGCATTCAAAATGAGCTGATGCTGGCGGCGCAGGTTCTCTAGATCTACACTGGCATCCGTAGATGCTTCTAAGCAAATCGGTGCATCAGATAAGTCAGAAGACAGTGAATCAGAAGATAGAGATGGGTTAGAAGATAGCGGTGAGGAGGACAGCCAGTAATATTGCCGCATAGTTTAATTAAAGGGTTAGCTAATTGAGTAGGTTGTGAACAGTCAGATTTATAGTGAACAGACTTGAAACAGATAAACTTATACCAGCTTTGTATCAGGGCAATTTCTTCATACTTCGCCAAAGGGATAACCGCTGCGCTCCAATCATACTGTAGTGCATTACACATAAAACCTATCTAAAAAACATTTAGATATAGATGCAGGAAAAACGTAACTGTAGCCTCCTTAGATCTGCACTCAGAGCAGGCTTCATGAGGCTAACTCGTGCTGTTTTTGAGCATTGAGATAAGGATAGAATGAAAAAGATTCTTGTGATTGAAGATGAAACGCAAACGCGAGATATCTTTTTGAGATGTTTGTCGTTTGAGGGTTTCTTCGCATTAGGTGCTGAAAGTGGGTTAGCCGGAATGAAGCTCGCGCAAACTCACTTACCCGACCTGATCGTGTGTGACATCATGATGCCCGATGTGGATGGTTACACTGTCCTCTCTACCCTGCGCCAAAACTCCTCTACAGCAGTCATTCCCTTTATCTTTTTGACCGCCAAAGTGACCATGACCAACCTGCGACGAGGAATGGAATTGGGAGCAGATGATTACCTAACTAAGCCCTGTACCGTGGAACAGTTTTTGCTGGCGATCGCCACTCGTCTGCAACGCCAGGAAACCCTGAAACACTGGTACGCCAACCCTCAGCTCGAATCTCTATCTGCGACAAACGCTGCTCCAGCAAACCCTAAATCCATTTTCCCGAACAACCCCAAACTAGCTAAAGTATTTCGCTTTATTGAAGCGCACTATCACCAGTCCATTAGCCTCACCGATGTAGCTCAAACCGCAGGTTATTCTCCTGCCTATTTGACTAACCTGGTGCAAAGTCAAACGGGGCGAACGGTAAAACAGTGGATTACCGAACGGCGAATGGCCGAGGCTCGTAAACTGCTAGTGAATACAGCTCACTCCGTCAGTCAGGTTGCTGAAATAGTTGGCTATGCAGATGTCAGCTACTTCATTCGTCAATTTCGTCAGTTTCACAATACCTCACCCCAAGCATGGCGGAACTCCATCAACTTTCAAGAGGTAGAGGCTCAGGCAGTGTAAGAGGAGCAATATTTACCTTGTTGTAGAGATAATGAATGCTTGCTCTACCCGTAAACAGATCTGCTTTAGCAGCATAAATTGTGGTGCAGCTCCGTTGCACCACAATTTATACAGAAGGCTAGCAAAAGCTAGGTCTCACTGGGTTTGTCGTTGTTTTCGATTCCGTAATAGACCTGCACCAAGTGTACCGACCACTAGCGTACCTAGTACAGTAGAAGGCTCAGGTACTGTCTTAACTTTGACTCGAAAAGATGAACGCGATCTCGATCTTAGTATTAACTTGTCAATACTAACGCTTCCAAAGGGAAACCTGTATACGTTCCCTCGTTCTCCTCGCACAAGGATAAGAGGGCGGCTATTAATTCTTTCAGTTGTCCCAGCGCGGCATCGTGAGCCAGAGAGACAAGCAAAAGCCGTAACACCGCTTCCAGGCGTAAATATTTGAATAGACTCAATGTTAATAGGTTCACCAAAGGTTACTGACTTTGTAGCAGCATTGCTGTTAATAGAAAGGACTATTGCTTGAGCTTCAGTGGGTAAAGCGACAGTACTGCCAGCAATCAACCCAAGACAGATCAAAGTAGACTTGAAATTCATAGAGCCTTTGCCTCCTTAAAAGTTAGTAAATTCACAATGTTTCATTTCTCTGCTGATGCAATCAATGCTGAAATTAGGGATTGATGCAATGGTTGAGAATCTTTAACGACGCTTTTTTCTAACTATCTTGCTTACAGCACCAACACATTCCAATATCTGTGTAAATACTGACATGCTCCTCCGGAGATTAACAATGCGTTTACTGAAACTTCATCAGCAAAATGTTGTTCATAAAGGCAACAAGTAGTCTTGCTGATTTGAAGGATGAATTGTAGTGAGAGTAACGCACTCCGCGCAGCATACAATTCATACCTGAATTGAGCAGTGCCGTATTTGAAAACTACTTCGGTTTATTAATCCGGTAATAAGGGACAGTTTAAAGATTCTATAAAGATTGGTTGAAATAGATTTTAAAACTCAGTTTTTAAGCGTCCAACCTAAATCAGCAAAAATAATTTTTCTAAAGTAAACTCACAGCCCTTATTCCACTTGTGTTATTTAAATTCTCATAAGTAGTTTGAAGTTTGGGCGTGAGGCACTGGGGCGATCGCATCTTAGAGATTGCAAAAGATGACGTGGTTTTATGTTTCAGCGTAAGTGGTTGCAGACTTGGAGGCTTGGGTTAGTAAGTTCTATAACCCTGGTTTGGGTGCTTACCTCATCTAAACATTGTGCCTTTGCTCAATCTAATCTCACGCCTGATACTGCTCCAGATCGCAATTTGGAGACACAAGTTGAATCGCTCGCCCCTTTAATAAATCAAATTCGAGGCGGTACTCAGCGAGGAAGCATTCTTTTCCATAGCTTCTTAGAATTCAATATTCCTGAGAACGGCAGTGTCTACTTCGAAAATCCGTCTACAATTACCCACATCCTGAGCCGAGTTACAGGAAATGACCGTTCTGAGATTTTAGGGACATTAGGGGTAGGCTCTCCCAGTGCATTGGGTACTGCCGATCTATTTTTGCTCAACCCCAACGGAATTTTATTTGGAGAAAATGCAAAGCTAGATACCAGAGGCTCATTTCTGGCAAGTACAGCAGATAGCTTACAGTTTGACGACTGGGAGTTTAGCACTACCGATCCCCAACCTATTCCCACTCTAGTTGTGAACCTTCCGATCGGTTTGCAATTTGGCAGGGCACCCCAAAGCATCATTCATCAAGCTGGAAGAGTTGCTGATACAAATGAAGCAGTTGATGGACTACAGGTACAGCCAGGTGAAGCTTTAGTACTGGTAGGAGGCGACGTTAGGTTAACTAGTAGCGTTCTCATTGCTCCGGGCGGTCGAATCGAATTAGGTGGGCTTGCAGAACCAGGAATAGTAGGCTTACGGTTTGTGAATAACCACCTCCGTTTAATCTTTCCGAATGGGATTGCCCGATCAAACGTAATAATTAACGGATCTCGTATGCTTCTTGCCGGTGCTGACGGAGGCAGTATCGAAATTAATGCTCGCGATTTAGTGATTAGAGCAAGTTGCCTTTCAACTGGACAAACTTATTGCATTAGTAATGGATTAAACGATAATCAGCTCGGAAACTTTAGGTTCAATTCCACAGGCGCAGTAGAAATTACGAGTCTAAGCGAAGTCTCAACCACTGGGGGTGATATTGATATTCAAGCTGAATCCCTGACTCTAGATCAGTCTCGACTATTAACTGAAACTAGAACAGAAGTCAATTCAGGCAACGTGACAGTACAAACTACTGATTTTGTAAGGGTACTAAATGATAACGGTTTTATATCTGCAACCACTTTTGGTTTGGGGAATGGAGGCAATATCTCTATTGAAACTGGGAGGTTAAGCATCCGTAATGGAGGAAGGATTTTGACGGAAACCTTAGGAGATGGAGACGCTGGGAGTTTAAACGTACAGGCAACAGAGGTAGAAGTCACAGGCTGTATTCCTGGAAGATGTAGCGAACTGAGTGCGCGTGCTGAGGATGGAAGCGTAGGCGATGCCGGAGATTTAAGAATTCAGACCAGGAGATTGATTGCTGAAGACGGAGGGATTATTACAACGACGACTCGTGGTGATGGACAGGCAGGAGAACTAGAGGTAGTTGCTGATTCTATCCGGCTGATTGGAGTTAATGGAAGCTCTCGCAGTAGTCTAAACTCTAACGCCGGACCTAACGGTATTGGCAGCGCCGGAAGAGTAACAGTAACAACCAGAGAATTGACCGTTCAAGATGGAGCGATTGTTCAAGTTCGTACTCGAGGTCAAGGTCAAGGTGGTTTTCTGAATGTGCAGGCTACTGATTTCATCCTAGTAGAAGGCACGACTGGGGAAACTCGCAGTAGTTTGTCTGCTGAGTCTACGGGGTCTGGAGAAGCGGGGGATGTCAGGATTACAACCGGGGAGTTGATAGTTCGAGATGGAGCAGAAGTGACGGTGGAAGGGGACGACTTGGGAGCGGCAGGTAATTTGTCAATTAGTGCTGGATCTGTTCTTTTGGATGAGGGAGAGCTAACAGCACAAACTCAAGCAGGAAGCGGTGCAAATATTGTTTTACAAGACTTAGATATCCTGCTGATGCGCGATCGCAGCCTTATCTCTGCTCGAGCACTAAATGATAGTAGTGGTGGCAATATCACGATTAATGCTGACTTTATTGTTGCCGTCCCTTCAGAAAATAGTGACATTACTGCGAATGCTTTTGCCGGTTCAGGAGGTGAAGTCAGCATTACATCTCAAAGTATTTTAGGCTTAGCACCTCGCAGTAGAGCAGAACTTGAAACACTGTTGGAAACCGATGATCCAACTGAACTGGACCCGCAGCGTTTACCCAGCAATGACATTACTGCCATTTCGCAGGTTAATCCTGCATTAAGTGGTCAGGTAATTATCACAACCCCTGACGTTGATCCTAGCCAGGGAACTGTTGAGCTGCCCGATGCTCCTGTAACAACAGAAATCAGCCAAGCCTGTGGGGGGGAAGGCGATCGCGCTACTAGCCGATTTATTAGCAGTGGCAGGGGTGGCTTGCCAACCAGTCCTTATGAACCGTTGAGCGGCAGTAATGTATTAGATGACGTGCAGTCACCTGTTCAATTAGCGGCTTCTCCTGATGATTCTCGTAGCCCTGCAACAGATGTGCCTAGCTCAATTGCAGAAGCACAAGGATGGCGGGTTGATGCACAAGGCGAGGTTGTGTTAGTAGCAGAGGCTTCTTCACTCGCACAAGAGAGTTGTCTAATTCGCTAGAGTGTCTCCTCGGAGTTTTCGGAAGACAAAACCACTGAACTAGAACAAATCAAGACTTACGCAAAGGACTTTGGAATGGATGGGTGCTTGAGTTGCTCAATCAAGTAGTTCGAGAGCATCCCATGCTTAATCTGAATAAATGGCTCTGCCGCTTTGATAGGCGTGCTGCTCCGCAGATGCCACAAGGGTCGTTTTCAGGCGGCTCCATACTGAAGCAAACATTAAGCTTTTAAAACTACTTAAAATCGGGCGACAAACCGTAGTATTTTAATGGCATACTACACTTCACTGCTTGATTTACTCTTTATGGTGCTCAAAACGAGTCAGCAGAGGAATGCTCCGTCCGGTATTAACCGTGGCGTTGGTTCTCAATACTGGGCGCTTTTAAGGAAGCTCTCGACCACAGAGGGATTTATTTCTCTTACTTCGGTGTTGGTGATTCTATTCGTCTGGTACCTGACCACTGCTTTAGAGTGGGTTGATCCTCTTTTTCTACCCACTCCGCTAGCAGTTTGGTCTGCATTTGTAGAAATCCTAAGGGATGGGTACAAGGGAAGCTCTCTGTTTTTTCACATTTACCAGAGTATGTATCGGTTGGGAGTCGCTTTGGTGCTGGCGATCGCAACTGCAATCCCCCTGGGTATGTTATGCGGTTTCTTTAGTCCGATCCGAGCTGCGCTTGACCCAATCATTGAGTTTTACCGACCGCTACCCCCCCTTGCCTATTACACACTTTTAGTTATCTGGCTGGGCATTGAAAACCCTTCAAAGATAGCCCTGCTGTTTCTGGCAGCATTTGCACCACTATTTCTAGCAGTGATTTCGGGAGTACAACGAATTTCTCTCGATCGCATTAATGGAGCCCGTTCACTGGGTGCAGAAGGGTGGCAGTTGTTTTTTTACGTGATTTTGCCATCGTGTTTGCCAGAAATATTTACAGGATTGCGGACTGCGATCGGTGTTGCTTACTCAACCCTGGTAGCAGCAGAAATGGTCGCTGCGGTGTCTGGAATTGGCTGGATGGTGTTAGACGCCAGCAAATTTTTGCGAAGTGATGTAATTTTCGTCGGCATCATCATTATGGGAATTATTGCCATTCTGATTGATGCTGGAATTCGCTGGGTACAAAGAACACAGCTTCCCTGGATTGGTCGTGATAGCTAAGTAGCGATTTGCTGTATTCAATTCTTCAACTGTTATTCCTATGTCATTGAAACGAAGACATGTGTTGTTTGGGTTAGTGGGTTTGAGTTTACCGTGGGTTGCCTCTAGTTGCACTAGCCAATCTCCTGAAGCATCATCTACTCCAGAATCGACAACCGCTGCATCTTCAGCATCAGGGACAGCCGCCCCCCAAAAGATTCGGGTTGGATATCAGGTCTATGCAGGGTCTGAGCTGTTGGCAAAGGGGTTAGGTTTAGCAAAGGAAGCCTTTCCCAACTCGGAAGTGGAATATCTCAGGTTTGATGCAGGTCGAGATGTTAATACAGGGCTGGCTGCAAAAGGGATTGATTTTGGCGTATTAGGGTCTACAGCCGCCGCAGTTGGAATTTCTAGCGGCATTCCTTACGATATCTTTTATCTGTATGACCTGATTGGCGAAGCGGAGTCTTTAGTTGTGAGAGACACCATTAAGACTGCGGCTGATCTGCGCGGTAAGAAGATTGCTGTTCCATCTAGCTCGACTTGTCATTACTCACTGCTGTCTTATTTGAAGCTGGAAGGCATCGGGCAAAATGAATTAACCGTTTTAGATTTGGTTCCTCCCGATATGTTGGCAGCATGGCAACGCGGGGATATTGATGGTGGCTACGTTTGGGAGCCCACTCTATCAAAGCTTCAGCAAGATGGAGGAACAATCTTGACGACTTCAAAGGATTTGGCAGAGCGAGGCTATGCCACCTTTACGGTAGCAGTGGCGCGGAGCGAGTTTGCTCAACAGTATCCTGATGTGCTGAAGCAGTATGTAGCAATGCTTGACCAGGCAGTGCAGACGTATCGTGATCAGCCAGATGAGGCTGTAAACGCACTAGCATCTGAATTGGGAGTTGCCCCCGAAGAAGCCGCAATCCAGGCGCAGCAATCTATCTGGTTAACTTCTTCTGAGCAGAAAGATGCCAAGTATTTCGGTACATCAGATAAACCAGGAGCAACTGCAAAGGCGTTGGAAGATACGGCAGCATTCATGGTTGAGCAAAAGGCGATTCCGTCTGCACCTGATCAGGACGCTTACCAAAAGCGCATTTTGTACATCTAAATCATTGAGCTAGAAAATCTATGAATGCTTATTCCCAAACAGTGATTTCTCCTTCTAACCCAGCAGTCAGAGGTGAGGCGATCGCCCAGATCTCTGAGTTAGGGCTGACCTTTGGAGCGGGAAATGCCCAAGTTGAAGTGTTGAAATCAATCAATCTGGAAATCAAAGCTGGAGATTTTGTGTGCGTTCTAGGGTCATCAGGCTGCGGCAAAACGACGCTTTTGAGAGCATTGGCGGGCTATCAGCGACCCACGCAAGGAACAGTCACTGTATCTGGCAAAGCTCATACCAAACCGGATGCAAATGTAGGGGTTGTCTTTCAACGTCCTAACTTATTTCCCTGGCTGACAATCGCCAGGAATGTCGAGTTTGGTCCCAAAATGCGGCAGATCTCAAAGCAAGAGCGCAGGCAGCGAGTTTCCTATTATCTGGAGATGGTGGGATTAGACCATGCTGCGCGGCTGTTACCCTATCAACTCTCGGGAGGAATGCAGCAGCGTGCAGCGATCGCCCGTACATTAGCAGCTAACCCATCCTTGATATTGATGGATGAGCCGTTTGGTGCGCTTGATGCTCTAACCCGAGAATCAATGCAGACTCACTTAAGAGATATCTGGCATCGTACCGGCAAGACCATCTTTTTCATCACTCATGATGTTGAAGAAGCAATGTTACTTTCAACTCGCCTCTTAGTGATGCACGCTCGTCCGGGTCGAATTGTGAAAGATATTACCAATCCGTTTGCCAATCGACTAGGTAAAGAATCCACTGCAAGTTTGCGCTCGTCTAAAGAGTTTATTGAAGTGCGAGAAAGCCTGGTTTCTGGTATTCGAGAACCGGATAAGGCACATGGACACTAATGATTCCAGTTCTTTTAACCACGGTTAGATCGTAACCCCACGCGCTATAAGTGCCGGAGTTTCCACTGCTTTTAATGGGCGATCGATTGCCTACTGCGATCGCTGTACTCATGATTCTTTAGAGGGAAAAAAATAACTGTGAGCTTTACAACCTTTGAACTCTCTCCTGTATCCGCACGGATTGGTGCAGAAATTCTTAACGTAGATTTGAGTGGTGAGCTAAGCGACACGTTTATTCAAGAGATTCGTCAGGCATTGATCAAATACAAGGTCATTTTCTTTCGACAACAATCTCTCAATGCAGCCGGACATGTTGCTTTTGCTCGTCGCTTTGGTGAGATTACAACAGCTCATCCCACCCTGCCTCCGCTGGTAGAGCATACTGAAGTCCTGGATCTGGATTATGGGCGCACAGCAACCCGTTCTAATGAGTGGCACACGGATGTAACGTTTGTCGATCGCCCTCCGCTCGGTTCTATCTTACGAGCCATTGAAATTCCTCCTGTAGGTGGCGATACCGTTTGGGCGAATTCAGCCACTGCTTATCAAGATTTACCTACTCACCTCCGTACCCTTGCCGATCAACTCTGGGCAGTACATAGTAATGTTTATGACTATGCTGCCGCTGCCATTACTCCCTCTGAAGCCCTGAAGGATTACCACAAGGTATTTACCTCAACCTTGTATGAAACCCTGCACCCTGTTGTGCGGGTACATCCAGAGTCAGGTGAACGGGGATTGTTCATTGGTGCATTTGTGCAACGCATCCAGGGGCTATCTGAAACGGAGTCAAAAGATGTGCTGCACCTGTTGCAGTCCTATGTGACACGCTTAGAAAACACAGTTCGATGGAAGTGGCAAGTAGGAGATGTTGCGTTTTGGGATAACCGATCGACCCAACACTACGCCATTTATGACTATGAAGGGCAACCCCGACGGGTACAGCGAGTCACCATTGTAGGCGATCGCCCACAAAGCATTGATGGCAAATTGAGTCAGGCACTCAAAGGTGACTCTTCAACCTATGTTCGTGAACCTGCTTTAATTTAAAGCACTCATTCGGACGCTATCCGCAATTTCTAAATGTCTTCTCGAAATTAGAGTAACAGCACTGGTGACGACAGCAGAGGCACATGAGTTAATTGAAGTGAGGTACTATCGTTAACAGATGACCTGGTTTTTCCGTTTTGGTTAGTAACATCACAAGGCAATTATTTCATGCAGTGGCTTTATTTGGGCTTGGCTATTATTGCTGAAGTTGCTGGAACTACCTGCATGAAGTTGTCACAGGGTTTTACTAAAACCCTTCCCAGCATTCTAATCTTCTGTTTTTACGGACTGTGCTTTGTCTTCCTAACGATGGCGTTAAAGAAGATGGAAATTACTACAGCTTATGCAATATGGGCAGGTTTAGGAACAGCTTTAATTACCATCGTCAGCATTGTGTGGTTTAGAGAACCAGCTAACGCTCTCAAAATCATCTCCATCGGCTTGATTGTTTTGGGTGTAATTGGGTTGAGATTAAGTAGCAACGGACACTAAGTCCAAGCGATTCAGTAAACAATTGACTGAATCAAACCTGTACGGTTGTGTCGCAAGAATTTTTAGAAGGGAGCGTCTTCGGCAGTCTGGGGAAAAGCGTCGTGCAGTTTAAGGGGCGATCGCCAAATCATTGAGCAGCGTTGGGGCATTGGCACCCTTGATGGTAGCAGACGGTGTTTGGGCAACCTTGCCCAAACAGTCAATCTTTCGCGGAAATGGTTTCGCAAGTGGGACAAAGCCTTCGCCCAGCTTAGCCCGCTGGCAAAGCAGCAAGCTCATTGTCGTACCTAACTTTTGCTATGATGGATGGCGAGTTAGGCACTACAAAAGCATGGCATTCATTCGCCGCAAACGAGTTCACACATGCACTTCGGAGGGGCGAAAAGACTATTTCTACTACTACCGGTTGGAAAACTACTGGACTGACGATTGCCCCAAGCCTAAGCAGCGAGTGCTAGATTATCTGGGCATGACTGATAAGGCGATCGCCAAATTGGAGGCATCAGAAGCCAATCAGGAGGAGAAAACAAAACTACTGGCACGACTGCGAAGCCTAATTGGTGAAGAGTTAGGCACTACCCCACAAGTTTGAACGCAACTAGAGCAATAACAATGAATGATGAAGAAAATAATGATCCTCTAAAGTGGAGAGATCAAATCATTGAAAATTATTACAAGCATCCTGCTTCTCCAAATAATGCACATCTGTTCTATTTACTGGCTAGCGAATTAAATACTGAACAGAGAGAGTTACTTAAAACGCTGGTCGAGCAATTAGTCGAATTTACGCTACTTGACTTGAGGCAACAAACAGAGATGCAGCTTCTTAGAAATGAAGTTGAGCAACCCAATCCTCCTATCAGCGCTCCATCTTGGGTAAACCTTGATCAGCCCCGCCCATCCGATCGCCCCGATCGCCTCTCTCCCAGCTAGGAGCAGGTTAGAGAATGGCTAGAATGTTTACAGGCGATCGCGATCGCGGGAAGGAAATGAAGCGACTGGAGCGAGAGATCGAGACATTACAGCAAAAGCTTGAGAAAATTGAGCGGTTGAGTGCTTAGGCAGGCGTACAAAAAGCCCCAGCAGCAATGCTGGGGCTTTGTCATTACGGGCTTAGTTTTAGTAATGGATACTGACTTGAAATACTCCTGCCTCAGCTGCCTGATGGCAGGAGTATTTCAAGTCAGTATCGTACTCTGTCGCAATCCCAAGGATGACTACAGTAACGTCTAGCGTCGGGTCACTTTTAGGAATCCCCCCAGAGAGGCGATCGCCAGCAACCCGAGCCAGCTTGAAGGTTCAGGAACCGATTGAGAATCATTAGAATTGAATCGAATAATTTCTCCTTGACCCGCAGCAACTCCTCGGTTCGCTATAAAAATATCCCCGTCATCTCCAAATGTGAATGAAGTCGGGGCAAGTAACCCTTCTTGTAAAAGGGTTGTACGTGTTCCATCTGGGTTGAGGCGAATTAATGCACCTGTAAGATCACCAGACAATATGCTGTTAGTGGCATATTCCAAAACATACAAATTGCCATTGGAATCAAAATCCAAATCAATGATGTTGGTAAAGCCTTCGGCAAAAATCTCAGGAATACCATTAGCAACGCGATAGACCCGTGCACCATCTACTGGAAAGGGGAATCCGGTCAATTCACCGACATAGAGTGTGTCATCAGAACTGCTAGCCCCTGCATTGGGTACAGACTGCATGGGAATATCAGAACCCCCAAATGGGTTAGTCACTAGACGACTATTAAAGACCGACGCTAGATCAACGTCCCCGTTATCAAGATCCACCTTTAGCAAAGCATTAGCACCCGCATCAGCAACGTAAGCGGCGTTGTTTTGAATGACAAAGCTGTAAGGGTTGGAATCTATTCCGCCTCCATCAGGATTTTCAGCTTGCTCAAATGCTGAAACGTCAGCGATTGCAGTCCAATCAGAGCCACCATTGAGGGTATTAATTTTGAGCAATTGTCCAAACTCTGGCACTCCCAAAGCACTCCGAACAGCCGAATCACTACCAAGCCCGATTAGAACATAAGGCTGCCCAGTCGCATCAAAAGCAACATCATGGGCACCTGTTGCCTCACTACCATCAGGTGCTGCCAATGATGGCAATCCAGTTACAACTCTGGTCACCGTGCCGTCTTCAATGCGGGTAAGTGCACCTGTAGCACCATAACAAACTGATGCAGTTGGATTTGTTGGAGAAGGAATGCACGGTCCTGTACCACCCCGACCTGCTTCAGTTACATAAAGAGAACCATTCGCTCCGATGGTTAATCCTCTAGGGTTATCTAAATTACTCGCAATTACTTCAAAGGTCGCAGCATGGGCTGTGTTTCCGAGACTAAGAGCGCCAATAGTTGCTCCTATTGTTGCAAAGGTTAGATGCTTCAACATAAATATCTCCAAAATGCGACTTTACAGTATGTTCTTGAACCCGCTTGCATTTGCTTCACTAAGCAAAATTGCTGAGGAATTAAACCGATCGCCCCTTCAGAACGCCGAATGAATTGTTAAAGAGCTTCTGTATACTCATATCAATAATTCTTTTCATTCACACAAATTTCATTAAAAGAACAACTACTTAAAGTTTTGATGAAGTATTACTTGGCTATATAGTATTAAACCGGCACTCATTGATCTTGCATTTTTCAGGATGTCTTCAAAGCCAGGTTGTTTTCAGAGAGGTGATTAAGTTTGATACATTGGCAATGACCTGTAAAAGTCTTGGAATTGAGAAGGCAACACAATCCAACGCCATTCTTGCGGTTTATTCACCACTCATATAGGATTCACGGAATTGCATAAGAAGGCGTTTTAGCTCCGGCGATCGCACCTTTTTAACTGCCTGAGAAGGACTCATCCATTGACGCTGTCGGCGCTTAGCTTCAGGGTAGGTTTCTAGCTCTTCCTCCACTCGCATTGAAAACACCTCGATCTGATAGGAATATCCCAGTTTTTGATTAGAGTAGCGACCAATTGCAGGAGTTATAACAGTTCCAGTAACTCCTGCTTCTTCTAGCGCTTCTTTTGCCGCGGAGGACGATGATGTCATCCAAGGCGGAATCCAACCTTTAGGAATTACCCAATGTTTACCGCTGGAAGTAGTAATAAGTAATACTTCTATCTTCCCCTGATTAATTCGATAGGGAATTACCCCCGATTGCCAAACTGCAGGCATATTTTTCGCGTATGTATTGCGTCAGTAGTAGAGGCGGTGTTTGGTGACAATAACCTTGGCTGGGTTGAAAAGCAACAACTTGACCCAGAGCGCGAGTGGCGGACGCGCCCCGACCCACTTGCCCAGGTCTGGGACAGTGAGCTAGCTAAAGCCGACGAATGATTCATGGCAAGTGGATGAAACGTACGGCAAAGTCAAGGGCGTGTGGAAGTATCTATATCGAAACTGTCAATCCTCAGGCGACTCGTAAACGCTCAATATCCTTCTTCGGTGGCGCACCAAACATGCGGGAATATTCGCGATTGAACTGAGAAGGGCTCTCATAACCCACCTGATACGCTGCATGGGTGGCATCTGCATCTTCAGCTATCATCAAACGACGGGCTTCTAATAGCCTCAACTGCTTTTGATATTGCAACGGACTCATTGAGGTCACTGCTTTAAAGTGACGATGGAACGATGCAGAAGACATCCTCGCTTGCTTTGCCAAATCATCCATGCTCAATGACTTTGTAAATTCAGCTTTGATCTGTCTAATCACTTCTGCAATGCGCTGCATATGGCTGCCGGAGGTCGCAATCTGCCAAACCGCTTCGCTCTGATCGCCCATTAAAAGACGGTAATAAATCTCACGAATCATCATTGGTGCCAAGAATGGAATATCTTCGGGCGTATCCAGAAGCCGTGTGAGTCGGGTGGCACACTCAATCAACGGAGCATTTGCATCGCTTACGAACAAGCCTCTCACTGAACTTTCTTTTTGATCTGAGCTGCGGTGGAGTTGATCGATAATATCCCAAAGCTGAGTCGCGTCCAAGCTTAGCTTAAAGCACAGATATGGCTGATTTGGTGTCGCTTCAACAATGTTTCCACTGAGCGGCAGATCGACCGTGACAACGATATATTGAGCCGCACCATAGTGATAGGTTTCCTTGCCCAGTAAGGTTTCCTTTTTACCTTGAAGAATAATGCAAAGCGTCGGTTCATACACAGCGCGGAGTACTGTAGGAGCCACAGATTCCCGCATCAATTCTAACTGGGCGATCGCCGTTGCATGGATACCGTTTCCCCTGCCGTGAGTGTGGCGGTCCACTAATTCCGCCAGTTCTTGACAAGCATCAATCGTCGTCTTGCGCTTTAGGAATTCATCTGCCATATCAGGTTCTTGTAAACGCTTAGTGAGGGATTGTGAGACATTCCTCTGATCGTTTTGCTGTGCCTATTATAGAGGATTCTTTTGAGCATCATCTTTCTGCTTGAGAAAATTAGGCAAGAATCTGCAAAGTTTATGTATTCAGAACCCTTTGTCCGAAGCCTATGATGAATTCATGCCAGAAAGGTAATGAAAGGATAAGGCAATGAAGGAGAGCATGTCTACAACACAGGTGACACTCTTAATCCAAACGTGAGTGCGATGAGTCGAACTCCGTGATTGCTGCGGCTCTGTTCCAGCATTTCTATTGTTACTGAACGATTGATCACCATTGATAGCGGAGTTGACTGCGTCATCAAAACAGATGGTGAATGGCGGAGTGTGTTGGAGTGAATCAATTACTTACTGTTCATGTCACGGTGCATGGATGAACAGAAGTATTCCTATGTCTCTAAACAATGAAAGGAAGTAACTAGTGACACAACAACATCAAGATACGGCTCAATACGAGCAAAATGGACAAACTCATGTTCAAACAACATCTCCACAAGAGAAGCAGCATGACTACAAAGAAGCGATCGAGATACTCGCCTCAACGATCCGAGGTGAACTGATCCTTCCCGGACACCCTGCTTATGAAGCAGAACGAAAAGTCTGGAATGGTACTTATGATTGTTATCCTGCTGCGATCGTGCGCTGTGCCGATGCGGAAGATGTCAGAACTGCGGTTAACTTTGCTCGTGAGCAGGCAATGACGCTCTCCGTGAGGAGCGGTGGACATAGTGCAGCCGGACATGGCACCAATAACGGTGGACTGGTGATTGACCTCTCCAACCTGAAGACGATGACGATCGACCCCATACGTCACACAGCCCGGCTGGAACCCGGTCTCACTTGGGGTGAGGTCGCTGAAAAGCTCCAGCCTTATGGATTGGCGTTGACAGCAGGCGACGTTGCCTCTGTGGGGGTGGGCGGATTGCTGCTCGGTGGTGGCATTGGTTGGATGGTTCGCGCCTATGGTTTAACCATCGATCGCCTACAAGCAGTAGAACTAGTCACGGCGGATGGACAACTGCTGCGTGCTAGTGCTGACGAAAATTCCGAACTGTTCTGGGGATTGCGCGGTGGTGGTGGCAACTTTGGGATTGCAACAGCCTTCGAGGTAAACCTGCATCGGGGTGGAACTGTTCTGGGTGGTGCCGTCTTTTATGAGGCAACCGAGGCAGAGCGCATCTTGCGGGAGTATACCCGTCTAGCAGCGGCAGCACCGGATGAACTTTCCACTGAAGTTCTGCTCATGCCAGCACCTCCCGCCCCCTTCATTCCCCCTGACAAACAGGGAACCCCGGTTATCGCAATTATGGTCTGCTACACCGGTGATATCAGCGAAGGTGAGCAGGTTGTAGCTCCCCTCCGTCAGCTTGCTACCCCGATCGCCGATCTGATTGCGCCCATGCCCTATTCGGCCATGTTTGCGTTCACAGCGGCTGGTGAAATTCCTGGCTTTCAGCATCATTCGCGATCGCAATTTTTCGAGACGTTCTCAGACGAGATGATTCATACATTAGTGGAATCGGCTCAATCAATTATGTCTCCTGAAACGTTAGTCACCCTGCGTGTCCTGGGTGGCGCTATGAGTCGGGTCGCACCTGATGCAACAGCCTTTGCTCATCGCGATAAACAGGGCATGGTGTTAATCACTCATTTTGCACCGCTATCGGCTGATGCTGCCAGTCTCGATGCCCGCACCCAGCGAGTCTTTCGGGCACTCTTACCTTACGCTAACGGAGCTTATGTGGGCTTTCTGGCAGACGAGGGAGAGCGGATTCGTGAAGTTTACCCGCCCGCTACCTATGCAAGACTCGTTGCACTCAAGAACCAGTATGACCCGACCAATCTGTTTCATCGGAATCAGAACATCCAACCCACCGTTGTCCCAATGACACTGGCTGAGCCAGTGAGTTTATAGCGTACCTCCACCCCTAAAACAATGAGTACTCAATTCAACCAAAGCAAAGTTGCAATTGTCGGACAGAGTGAGAACCTCGATTGGTTCAATACAATGCCTGGCGAGCAGATGGCTATCCGCGTTCATAGCAAAGATGTCAACGGAGCTTTCACAATTATTGAAGTGAATGTTCCAGCGTTCTCAGGTCCGCCACTTCACTATCACCAAGATAGGGAAGAGATCTTTGAAGTCCTTGAAGGCAGATTTCGCTTTCACGTCGAGGGCGAAGAGTTTGAGGTCGGACCCGGAACATCGGTTGTGGTGCCCCGTAACACCGTGCATGGATGGGTGAATCTTGGACCCGGAAGGGCTCGGATGCTCGGCACCTTCGTGCCCGGTGGCATCGACGAATTCTTCCCTCTAATTGGTCAAACGCCGCCCGAAGGTTGGATGGATCTTGCACGCCAGCACGACACTTGGATCGTTGGAGCGCCCCTGTCTGTCTAAGCTCTATCGCCCAACGCTGCCGCTGAACCTACACTGAATTACGGCAAAGACACTAACTGCAATCGGTCTGTGTAGCAATCCTAAATAGGTTGTGAAAGTTATATTCCTTAGGGACGTGAATTTCACAACCTATTTTGTTCACAACTTATTTGCATCAGCTATAGTACGGCTATCAGATCAAACATCGTAAATGGAACAGTTTCTCTTGACGACTATTTGTTCTCGACAGCTATACAACGGCAAGAATAGAAAGCCACTGTTCGTTTAACGATGCTCCAGAGCAACCAGTCGCACTCCGAGAAGAATCAACACACTGCCTGTAACACGCTGCATTAATTGACTAAAGCGAGGTGTACCAGAGAGATTATCGCCAACGGTTCCAGCCAACAGTGCTACAAGTCCGTAGACGATCGCACACAGCAGAGTAAAGATTAAGCCTAGAACTAGCATTTGCAGTGGAACATGGTTTGCATGGGAAACTACAAATTGAGGCAAAAACGCAAGGAAAAACAGAATGCCTTTAGGATTAGTAACGCTCGTGATTAGTCCAGTCCAAAAGAGTTTGCCTTGTTTGCTTTGAGCCTTTTGCACTGGCTGTTTTTGCGGTTTGCTCAACCACATTTGGATACCTAAGTAGAGGAGATAGGCAGCACCCGACAAGCGAACAATGTTGAATAGAACTTCCGACGCTTGAAGAATCGCCGACAGACCCATCATGGCGAAACAGGTATGGACAAGGTATCCAGCACAAACACCGAGCATTGATACGAGTCCAATTGCTTTGCCCTGGGTCAGGCTCCGGGGGCGTTGCTGAATGCGGGTATGATTCACGGATTTCAATCCCCTCTGTAGGGGCATGGCAATGCCATGCCCTTACGGAATTCATACATTAAATCAGCAACGCCGGCTCCGGGTGGCAACGTAGAGCATATCTGGACCCGGAGTGGCTATCAAGGCTAATGCAGTGGTGCAAAACAGCAAAAAGTTTATTTGTTCCATTTTGTTCACTTCCTCCGTCTAAAGTGTTGAATCATCTCCTCAGCCTACGGTTCGTGCAACCTAACCGTCTTGGACAAAACTGACTCACGATATTGCCCTGGAGTAACTCCAAAAACGCGCTTGAAGTGGCGATTCAAGTGACTTTGATCGTAAAAACCGTGGTCGGTCGCGATCTCACAAAGAGGTGTTGCCGTGCGGAGTGATTGTTTCGCCTGCCGGAGTTGGCAGTACTGCAATACCCACAGTGTAGGTTTCGTGAACGTGCTTGGTAAAGCTATGACGAAACAATCGGGCAGAGAAGAGCTCAATCCCAGGCACGCTCGAATCCCACAACCAAGCAACATCTGAGCAGCTCTTATCCGGTCGATTCATAGTTAAACAATTTTAGTAGGTCCTACTTTCAGCATCGCGCAACTTTTGGAGTTTTTCCTCTACCCAAATGCCTCAAAGCTGTCTCGGTGCTGGAATGCTCTAGTAGGCAACATACTTTGACCAGCAAAATGAGTGCAGATCCTGGCATCTACTCTGCTGACGGCGATCGCACCTCGTCAATCTGCAACCACTCAAACGGTGTATCAACTGAAGATTACGCTCAAAGACGCTAAACCGTGGGTGAGTAGATACTTTGACCCGATCGTGAGACATCCCTCTCATCGTTTTGCTGCGCCTATTATAGGGAATTCTTTTGAGCATCCTCCTCCTGTTTGAGAAAATTAGGCAAGAACCTGAAAAGTTTGTGTATTTAGAACCTCACTTCTAAAGCCTATTATGAACCCATGCCAGAAAGGTAATGAAAGAATAAGGCAATAAAGGAGATAGACCAATGACTCACAAAACATGGTTCATTACAGGGGCTTCTCGTGGAATTGGAGCCGAAATCGCGAAAGCCGTTTTAGCAGCAGGAGACCAATTAATTGCGACCGCTCGTAAAAAGACTGATCTGGATCAATTTGAGTCGAACCCAAATGTGTTGGCGCTCAGCCTAGATATTACCGATGAGACTCAGGTGCAAGCGGCAGTTGCAGCAGCACTGGAACGCTTTGGGCAGATTGATGTGTTAGTCAACAATGCAGGATTCGGTCTACTCGGCGGTATCGAAGAAACCAGTGCAGACGAGGTTGAGCGGGTCTATCGCACCAATGTTTTCGGGCTGTTGAATATGACCCGTGCCGTATTGCCCAGTATGCGTCAGCGTCGCTCTGGACACATTATTAACCTCTCATCGATCGGGGGCTATCGCTCCACTCCCGGGTGGGGCGTTTACTCCTCAACCAAGTTTGCAGTCGAAGGCATTACCGAAGCACTGCATGATGAGTTAGCGCCTCTGGGCATCCATGCGACAGTTGTTGAGCCAGGATACTTCCGCACCAATTTTCTCGATGGCAGCTCACTCCAGAAGACCGCGACAGAAATTCCAGATTACGCGGAGACGGTTGGTAAAGTTCGTAAACTTGCCTCTGAACTGAGCTATCAACAACCGGGAGACCCCACCAAGCTTGCCCAAGCGATGCTTCAGCTTGCGAATACAGATACTCCACCATTACGGTTGCCGCTCGGTACAGACACCCTTCGAGCCATTGCCCAGAAGAACGCTTACGTCGAGCAAGAAACGGCACAATGGCGTGCTCTGGCTGAATCGACGGATTACAAATAGTGAGCGCAGGCAAATGAAGGAAAGATAGCGAGTGAATACTTTCAAGTCCTCGGTAGCAGCATTACATCCTACCGAGGACTTGAGGCCCATAACGGCTACGTTCAGCGGTTGCAGTAACATCGAACTAAGCACCAAAAGCTTGCTGTGTCGCAAAAAATTCTGAAAGCGCTATAAGTAGCGTTGAAGCACATATACTGCTGCTCTATGGGTAGCAGTTCATTTTTTCCCGACACAGCCGTAGCACCGGGCTCTCACCAGGTTTCAGGTAGGCAAAGTAGAGTTAGCATTCGTCCTGCCGTCAGGAACTCAGCAGATTTCTGGCTCTGCTACAGACTTGCCCTTTCGTTTTGGGACGAGCGCTCGGCTCCTGGAACCGTCGCGAGAGTCACTCCGATTCGAGTCTCGCGTCCTCAGCGCATCAATTTTTTCTGCTTCTGTAGCGACAATCATAAACACTTGCCGCCCATCAACCGCGTTGTAAAGATTTTCAAGGACACAAACAAAGCCTTGAGACTGCAGTTCTTCAGCCCTTGTATCTCTCGCTTGGCGGGCCTCATCGGCATCTTCCCAGTCCAGCTCTAAAAACGTTTCTTGAATCGGTTTCATCGGATCTATCTGGCGTAACTTTTTTAAGTGCCTTTGACGCACCAGTCACCATTATCCCCTAACGCAATCGTATCTGCTGCATTCTGATGTTGCCCCGTCTTAAACTTGTGAGCTAAGCAAGTTGCTAGCGTTCTGGACCTATGACTGCTGAAAGCGCAATGTCAGCAACAATGAGTACTTTGAAACTACTATCCACCGATCCTAGACCACTACCAAACAGGTTAACAAAGGCAGTTAGTGAATTCTGGTGGAGCTTGTACAGTTGTTTACTACCAGTTTATTATTTGGGATAGAATCAGCTCTCTCCCTGCTGCTGCTTGCAACTGCTCCGTTTTGCCTTTAGCTTTTTTCTAACCCATTTCAGTGAATCAGATGAACTCCCCTTCTCCAAACGATGAACAACAGTTGCAGCGCTCGATTGAGCAGAGCTTACAAGAAATTGCTCTGCAAATGGGACAGCCAATTGATCAGCAAGCCGCCCAGCAGGTTTATCAGGCTACCGTTGATTTGTTGAGTCATATTGTTTATGCACCCATTACCCTAGCTCGTTTAGCTGGGACATTGCTAGTTTATCAACTGCAAGATGTGGAGTCTGAAGAGGTGGAATGGTTCAAGTCGCAGGTTAAGCAGTGTCCCAATGATGATGAGGTTGAGGAATTGATTGAATCGCTCCACCGGATAGATTCACTCTGATTAACTCCAATCTGATCAAGCTAATGCATAAGTTAATTGAGTGGTAGATTACTCACCCAATTCTTCCGGTTGTGTCGCAAAAATGGTTGTGTCGTAGGATCCCTGAGTGACGAACAATTTGCATCATTCGTGTTTCTCTAAGCAGCAATTTCAAGGACTACTTCGACAAACTTTGCTTGAGACACACGACTAAGGACTTGTTAACATTCCTTTACGGAAGTACGGAAAATGTTACGACTCGCGTGTAGTAAGGGAAGGATAGAACTACATCCGCTTCTGAGGATGCAGTGCGAGTACACTCACTAGCTTTATCAACAGTAGGAATCAATTTATGTCAGTGACCGGTCTGATCCAAGGACTCAATGCGTTTCACAGCGACTACTTCACCGAAAATCGAGAACTGTTTGAACGACTGTCGAACGGGCAGACCCCCGAAGTTCTATTCATTACTTGTTCCGATTCACGGATTGATCCCTGCTTGATCACACAGTCTCAGCCCGGTGAACTATTCGTGATGCGGAATGTGGGTAATATCATTCCGTCCTATGGAGCCGCTAGTGGTGCTGAAGCCGCCGGGGTAGAGTATGCGGTAGCTGGAGTCGGAGTGCGAGACATCATTGTTTGTGGTCATTCCCACTGTGGAGCCATGAAGGGGTTGCTGCAAATCGGCAATCTGAGTGAGCAGATGCCGCTGGTCTACGACTGGTTGAAGCGCCATGGAGAAGCGACCCGGCGGTTAGTGTTAGATAATTATGCGAACGTGGAGCCCGAGCGATTGCTCAAGATCGCGATCGAGCAGAATGTGTTGACGCAAATAGAGAATTTAGAAACGTATCCTGTTATTCGGTCCACCCTGCATAGCGGGCAGATGAATCTACATGCTTGGATGTACGAAATAGAGACCGGCAAGGTATTCGCTTATGATGCCGGATTACGACAGTTTACGCTGCTGAAGCAGCGCTCCTTCCCGGTGCCTGACCCATTGATCACAACTATTTCAGAGTAAACGGTGAACTCTCCTTCTAGCACGTATAGCTGTTTGGAATAGCGCGTGTGGCGATGGAGAGGAGTTTGAGAACCAGATGGAAAATAACCTTCGATCAGATCGTACTGTCCTCCAGTTGTGGTGTGATCGGCAAGAAATTATTCGAGTTAAATCGATCGTAATTGATTTCATAAATTTTCTGCATTGTCGATCCCTGAATGAACTGTTGTGGCGATCGCTCGAACGAGCGAATGAATCGTATTGAGAACAGATTAAACATCGATCGCTGAGTACTCTGAAAGGTCTGCTGATATTTTGCACTCACTTGCTCTAAATCTACGTGGGAGTCATTGTTTTAACTCTGAGCGCCTTTTGCCCAACACATTCACTTGCCTCTTTGGTATTGGTGTGAGAGCAGTTCCAGAAACTGGTACATGACCTCATGAATTTCTGCAAAGTTCTTATTCTCAGAAAGCATTTCCTCGAAAGTCTGAATATACTTCCCTGGAATTAATTCGGAGGCACAGTTTTCAATGAGCTGCTGTACACCTGGTCGATTCATTTCTAGGTGAAATTGCAAGCCAAGCACCTTTTCGCCGTAGAGAAATGCTTGATTGAGGCAACCCTCACTGTAGGCTAGGCGGGTTGCTTTTTCTGGTAACTCAAACGTATCTCCGTGCCAATGAAAAACTGTTAGTTGAGCGGGTAGAAACTCAAGGGCACCGGATTGCTGAACTGCTTCGGTTATTTTGATCGGAAACCATCCGATTTCTTTATGTTGCCCCGCATACACTTTTGAACCCAGAGCATCCGCGATCAGTTGCGCTCCCAGACAAATGCCAAGCACTATCTTGTCTTCCTCGATCGCCTGTTTGATTAGTTGTTTCTCTGCGATTAGCCAGGGGTACTGTTCTTCTTCATAGATATTCATTGAGCCACCCAAAACGATCAGCCAATCAAAATCACTCACCGTTGGTAACGGGTCGTTGGCATAGAGTCTGGTGGATGATAACGAATGGTTTTGTTCGTCCATCCAGGTCGAAATACTGCCCAGTCCCTCGAAGGGAACATGCTGTAGATAATGAACTCTCATTTTTTCACCCTCGCGACAGTTTAAGTTTGATTAGACGATATGAGCTTCAGGTAGCACCATCAGTTTAGGAATTCAGATAGGGGGAGGCTGCTTTAAGATAAAGCGCACGTAGAGAGTAACCGACTTATGGCGTTGCACAATAGAAGTATGATGCAATGTTTACACTGTAACTCCAACCAAACTGTCAAGAATGGGCGACGCAACGGTATTCAGAACTACTTGTGCCGCAGTTGTGGTCGT
>JACJOC010000083.1 GCA_014695345.1 Cyanobacteria bacterium FACHB-471 | reverse complement strand
GCCTTGTTCTTTGAACTGCCTCAATTATCCATCAGATGCCAGGGTGCAGAGAAATAGCGTTATTATTCTGACAATATTCAGGTAGAGATAAGTGTAATTATCTCTACCTGAAATCCACTCATCTTTTGCGATAGACGATGTCTGACGCCTCTACTGACTCTGTTTTGCTGATCGGCTCGCGCCCATTGAGGGCAGCAAGAACTCCGGTTCAGAGCAGTTTCCTAGTCCGGCATTTCCTCGATGCTTCGCGGTTCCCTCTTGGGCTGCTGGTTCATCTGATGACGGTAACGACTGGATGCCTCATAGACTTCCTTGCGTAAACGCTGAATCGATCCCAGGGGCTGATGCTCTGCAATACAATGCCAGGCGTTGAACGACAAGACGTCATCTACGTACACCTGCCGGGCAGGACTGTATGCTTCCTGTATCCCAATTGTGAGTTTGGCGATCGCCTGGTAAGGACTTTCCCCTTCTGACCACTCAATCGACGCATCCTCGATCGGCATCGTCTCCAGATTGGTGCAAAGCTGGACACGTAGTTCATACTCGGCAGACTGTTGCCGGAAGAACTCAACGATTAGATCTCGCAGTATAGAAGCGTTCTGTGTATCAATGCGTTTGCCAATGAGCGGCTGAAGGCTGGCAGAGACGGGAGTGACACTCAATTTAGCAATGTAATCTCCGTAACACAGGGCAGCAGAGGTATAGTAGGTTTCCCCCAGAATGTGAGTTTCGGGCTGGGTGAGACCTAACGCGCTCGGATAGAGGTTGATCCCTACTTTCTGAGTCATCGCATTGGTCATTCGAGCAACCGCTGCGAACATCTGTTGTGCCTCCTCTGGGGCACTGACTACGACCTTTTCCTGGAGCAACTGTTCCGGGAGAAAGCGAGCAATATTGCCCGATGGAAAAACCGGACTGTTGATCATCAAAAAGTCTTGAGTTACGGCATCAGGTTCCGTCTCCAGGAGTTTCGGTCCTGCCACGTCAATGACCTTGATGGCGATGCCGCGAAAGCAAGATAGACCATCCGGCATGATGTCACCGGGAACGGTTGAGAAGCGAATCATCACCGGATAAGTGCAGGGTTGGCAAAACAATCCCTGCGCGAGATGGGCAGGCAAGTTGTCGTAGATCCTCAGTTCCCCCTTCAGTCCGCCATGACTTTTGGCATGAGCCCCCCGCAGGGCATGGCGATGCTTGTCAAACACCTTCTGCCCCTGCCGGGCAACGGAATCAACAATTTCGCGAATCAGCCGCTCCTCGTCGGGTTGCTTGACTTCTACAGTTTGGGAGTAACGGACGTACTGTTTGGGGGGGAGCATTGAGCGATCGATTCTGTGGGAACTGAACTTATACATCTGTAGTTTAAGGCTTTGCTCCTGGCTCCTGCACTTCATCCTACTTAAGGAGGAAATGACTCAGAAGGCAAAACGGCAAAACGCTCTCAATGACCGCATTGAATCCGGTTGTTTAGCAAACGCGGCAAAAATAACTTTAAGGCTAGAACCTTTGCTGAGCGAATGTTTCGACCTCTCTTTTCTGTAGAATTCAAGACATTCAAATCGTTAGCTCCTTTGATGAGTAGAGCTTTTAGGCGTTTTCAGGATTATACAGATGTTGGCATTCTTCTCTTGCCGTCAATAGCCCTGGACTGGATTTAGATTAAATTACCGTTTAGTTATGATCTGAAACCGTTGATTTTTTGTTGAGCCAAAAGTCTAGAACTACGTAAAATCGTTTGATTAGTTGCTTGTCACGCAGCTATTCAAGATGAACAGCTATAGTGCGACACGCCACCCGTGTTAAAAAACGCCTTAGGTCTTAGACGATAGTATTTATCTTCTACGTCTTGTGATTGCTCATCATATGGATAGCTAAGGACTTCTTGCAACTCTTTAACTAAAGTATAGTCACCCTGCATGGCTTGTTGATAGGCAGGGGCAATCAACCACTCTCGCCATGTGTATTTTGGGTTCGTCTGTTTCATCTTTGTTGATATTTCAGCCAAATTGCCGTCGTTAATGACGAGGTCGCGCCAGCTTTTTAGCCAAGATTGCCATTGTTCATCGAGTTGTGGTGAAGTTTTAACGTAGAAGCTTTTTTTCAATGCTGAGATATCATCTGGTATATGGGATAACTCGCGGAAGAAAATGGTGTAATCTACCTCTGAGTCAGTCATTAACTGCATTAATTTTTCAAATATCTTTGGGTGATATTCAGTCAAGCCAAGTTTGTCCGCCCACATTTTTTGGATTTGTTTTTGCATGGCTTCTGAAAAGCCGCGACCTACTTTGTCGAACTGTTCTAACGCTTCAGCATCTTCTGTAAGTAGCAGTCTCACTGCTTTCCAAAACATGTAATAATTTGCTTCTGCTGCAATGGGCTGATTGAAGAATGAAAAGTGCTCGCCACCACCAGTCCAAGGTTGAAACCAAGGGTCAAATTTTTCACAAAATCCAAAGGGTCCATAGTCTAGGGTAAAGCCTCCAGCAGCGCAGTTGTCACTGTTAAAATTACCCTGGCAATAACCAACACGTAGCCAATTAGCCACCAGTGAAGTGAGACGCTGGCGAAATAGCTTAGCCAACTCAACTAATTGATCGGCAAAACCAAGGCTTTGATTAATGTCGCTTTTGTACTCTCGCTCAATTAAGTGCGACACTATCATGCTCAACTCTTCTAATGCTTTTGGATGAGCATTGCTACGAGTGCGGCGGGCAAATAACTCTAGCTGACCAACGCGCAAAAAGGAGGGTGCAACGCGAGTTGAAATGGCTACAGGATTGTCCACCAAAACATCAGGGTCAATAGAGTAGGAATCTTGAGAATACCAAGGACGGGTAACGGTCTCAGATTTAGAAACATACAGTATCAAAGAGCGCGATGTTGGCACACCTAACGATTGCATATAGTCTTGCGCTAGAAACTCACGCACACTTGACCGGAGGACAGCGCGCCCGTCGGCACCCCGGCAATAAGGCGTTGGTCCACCCCCTTTCAATTGCATTTCCCAGCGCTGTCCATTGATGATTCCTTCAAATACAGATATCGCTCGACCATCGCCATAACCATTACCCGTACCAAATAGACATTGTTGGGTATATTCGGTGCCATAAATCGACAGGGCATAACCCGTCGCCCAGCCCACCTGACGCATCGGCTCATGGGCAGCAGAGAGATCACCAGAAAATACACGGCGAAATTTTTCATTAAGCGCCAGTCCATCGCTCAACCCAAGTTCCTTAAAAAAAGTGCGGCTATGAGCTACATATTCTGGGTCTGCAAGCGGCGTGGGTGTCACAGGTACGAAATGACCAGAAAAAACCTGGCGGGCCCGGTGATCATCACCATCTCCAGTGGCATCAGGATCGGCATTTAAGGTATCCATCAGAGAATAATCCGCCAATTGCACAAACTCATCGAAGGTTGTTACACAAGGCTCAGCAGAGAGTTTAGATGGATATGACATTGTTGCTAGCGCCGATATTGTCGGGAAGGATTCATGTTTAATTGAGGACTTTGTAGAGGCTAACATATTAATAGTTGCGGCTGCCTTTCCTGAGATTTGTGTGATAGATAATCGATTCACACAAGCTCAGAAATACGTCTCCAGCTTGTTGTTCTTGGATCAGCGTACAGTCACCAATTTGATCGATGACGGTTGCTAGTACGGCATCCGCTTGTTTGAGTGCATCAGTCGCAGTTGTGTAATCAAGGTAAGCGAACCCCTGAGTTGCCATAGTTCTAATGTTTATTCGGCGCTCGGTTGGCTAACAGCACGTAGAGCTTTCGTGACTGAGAAGCCATTGCTTGCGATCGAGTCCACCGCCGTATCCCACTAACTTTGCATTTGCCCCAATAACGCGATGGCAAGAAACCACGAGCGCGCCTGCGCCCTGGGTTAGCATCTGTTGAATTTCGTATTTCATACAGAGAAATAGCCCTCGCGCATTGACTGACATGATCTGGTCAAAATCCTCGATTGATTGTTCATGCAACGGTGTAACAACAAGATCAATCCCAGCATTGTTAAAGGCACAATCCAGTTTGCCGTAGGTTGCGCGCTGCTTCGCAGATACCGCAAGGGTCGTTTTCTGCACTAGGGCTTGCACGTCTGCTTCACTCGATACATCTGATTTCACAAACAAGCACTCCGCTCCAGTCTTGCGAATCAGAGCCGCAGTTTCTTCACCTTCTACACTGCGTATGTCCGAAAAGATCACTTTTGCTCCAGCAGCGCCGAATGCGCGCTGCTCCGCAGATACCGCAAGGGTCGCGGTTGCTCGACCAATTCCCGATGCGCTTCCAGTAACTAAAGCCACTTTACCTTGCAGCATCATTGTGCTTCTCCTATTTCAATCAAAATTGACCTTCAGCACAAAATCAAACTCCAATCCGTTTAGCAATGACCAACGCCGTAAAGCTGGTCCAATTTTCTGTGAACTTCAGCACAATTTTTCCCCGTGTTCCTCCCTGCTCTAGACGCTGATGCGCCAGAACGACCTGATCCCAAGACCATACTGAATCAATCACTGGGCGAAGCTGGTGACGCTCGATCAGTTTTGTCAAAGCCTCTAATTTTGCTCGGTACTGGGGTGAAAAAACAAAATGAATCGTCAGATTCTTACCCCATGCTTCAAGAAGCGATTGCGGTACTGCAATGTCTACAATGCTCACGAGTCTACCGAAGGGACGAATGATGTCTAGACTACGCCCAATTGTTTCTCCGCCGATCGTATCTAGAACTAAATCCACACCCAGTCCATTTGTTTCTTGACGGATGACTTCTACGTAATCTTCATTTTTGTAATCAATCACTCGATCTGCGCCTAGTTCTGTCACAAAATCTCGGTTTCTAGCACTACACGTTGCAAAAACGTATGCCCCTATCGCTTTGGCGAGTTGAACTGCGATCGAACCCACTCCACCCGCACTCGCATGGATGAGAACTGTTTCGCCAACTTGTAGATTGCCCCTAGTCACTAGACAATCCCAAGCCGTTCCGCCTGCAAGGGGAAAAGAAGCTGCTTCAATGTGCGATAAATTAGCAGGCTTGAGTGCAACAATCGCTGCATCAGCCACATGATACTGGGTTGTGTCGCAAATTCCACGTAAGGACAAACGATTCTTATCCTTATCACCCCTTTAACCTGCGATTCCAAAGATTTCTTCGATAAACTTGGCTTGAGAGACACTGTCCCCTTGA
>JACJOC010000082.1 GCA_014695345.1 Cyanobacteria bacterium FACHB-471 | reverse complement strand
TGTGGGCGGGCAGTTCCCTTGTTGTGGCGAGTCCTTGAACATAGCAGTGCCACCGTTGCTTTTGAAGAGTACCAACCCGTCTTGCGCCGTGCTCGGTGGCTGTTGCGGCATCATCCTGATGTGATGCTACTGTCCGACCGAGGCTTTGCTAATCAGCAATTGATGAAATGGTTACGGCAGAGTCACTGGCATTACGGTTTACGATTACCGTGTGATGTCTTGATTCACACTACACGACGCTATCCCTTGATGGTTGGCACGCTCTATCCTCCGCTCGGCGAAGCCCGATTGTATGAGAATGTGGGCTTGTGGCTCGATGGTGAACATCGCTGTAACTTGGTGGTTGCAACGGTACAGGGAGCCAAAGAATCTTGGGCGGTTGTCACTGATGAACCTCCGACCTTGCAGATACTCTGGCAATATGCATTGAGGTTTCGGGTAGAGGAATTATTTTTGGATAGTAAGTCTGGCGCTTTTGAGTTAGAAGACTCGCGATTGCGCTCTGCTGCTGCCCTTGAACGCCTTTATCTAGTCGCTGCCATTGCCCTGCTGTTTGCCACGACCCAAGGTATGGCAGTGCAACTTGTAGGCTTGCGGCAACAGGTAGACCCGCACTGGCGGCGCGGTATTAGCTATCTCAAAATCGGACTCCGCTGGTTGCAAGGAGTGATTCATAAAGGAAGAACCTTGCTGCCTTGCGTTCCGTTGTTACCCAACGATCCTGAAGCTTGTTTCGCCTCCCTCAAAGCCAAGCACGACTACGATGACCACATTTGGTTTCAGCGAGTTCGTTCCGTTGTTTGTAAACCTGGTTCTACCCTCAATTAGAAAAGATTTGTCAGGCAGTCAGGAATGCCACTTTTATTTGCCCGAATCTGTGGGGCGATCGCGCGTGTTTGTATTGATGTACATGCAGGCGCATTCCCCGATCGCTCACTTGCTGAAACGAAATTTGCTGAAGCTGATTGATGTTGTTGTAGAGCAAGATGCCAGGATTCTCAACCGGATCTACCCGAATACGCCACAACGAATCAAACTCAACAATGAAGTAGGAATGGATTGGGTTCGTCGGAATTTTGAACAGTTTCCTTCTGTAAAAACAGAACCCTGAATTTTGCAGTTGCTAGCGGGCTATTGAGCGACAAACTGCTTTCTACAATCCTTACAGAGATAACACTGCTTGCCCCGACGATATCCATTTTTCGATAACTGGCTGGATTGACAGTGAGGGCATATCATTACTTTCATTACATCGCCTAACTGATGATCGCCGACGTGCGGCTCTAAATATGACACTAATAGCTCCTCAATCTGCTGCGTCAAGCGTTGGCGATGCTCAAGACTAGGGCTGCGAAGTGCCGCCAGCATCACCGCATTACTGCTGTGCACACATACTTCTGCTAACAGGCTGTACTGTTCCTCAGTTAGGGCAGCATTTCGGTGCTTCAAGATATTCGCCATAAAGTTGATCGCTTCCTGCGTCATGCTTTCATCAATCGACTGAAAAATTTCGCGTGCCAGATAAAACTGCACAAATACGACTCGCGACACGGGTTGCTCAAACAGTTCTGCCACGCTGGTCGCGATCGCATGGATCATCTGACGGAGTGGTAATTGGATAATGGTCGCGATATCCACCTGCGCCCACATCGCCTTCACCCGCTCTGCATGACGTAACTCCATCGCCTTGAAAATAGCGGCTTTATCTGGGAAAAACTGATAGAGCGACCCGATCGCCGTTCCGGCTCTGGCAGCAATCATGTGGGTTGTTGCAGCTTCATAGCCCACCTCATCAAATACAGCCGCCGCCGCATCAAGAATTTTCTCGACTCGCTCCTTGCCGCGCTGCTGTTTAGGCTGACGACGCAAACTATTAGCTGCTTGGGGGCTTGACGAACGTGAATGTTCTGTCATATTTTGAAGTTCATAGATTGAAATGCGACAGATTTTTCATAATTTTATCAATGGAGGACGCTATGCGCTCAATGCTCCCCGGTGCGCCCTGGCTGTTGGCGCACAAATCCATGCTGAAGGTTAATCAGCCCCGCAAGGTTTCTCTATACGGTGTTGACTATGTGATGTGGAAGGATGAGACAGGAGAAGTCCATGCTTTACCAAATGCCTGCCCACACATGGGAGCCATGCTCTCAGAGGGATGGTGTGAAACGCAAAGTGACGGTAAAAGCGTTGTCATCTGCCCGTTTCATGCGCTACCTTTTGATGCGGCTGGTTGTACCGTTCTACCGGGTTCAGGCAAAAAAACATTGCCTCAGTTGCAACCGTTAGAACTTATGATTCAAGGCGATTTCATCTGGTCATATGGTGGGCATGAGCCAAAAATTCCAATTCCCAAAGTGTTGGATGAGATTGTAGAGCAATATTATTTTGTCGGGTATACGGGCGATCGCAGCGTTGAAACCGATCTGCTGACCATGCTGCTGAATATGCATGACTACAATCACCAGAATGGCACTCATCGAGACTTATTCCGCATCACGGATGTTGAGTTTCACCAATTCATTGACGAGGGGTATCATTCCCATGCATTTTATGACATGTCCACGGCACCCTACACGCTGACAGAAAAACTGAGAAAACCAGATTTGCTTCTGCTACCCACCAACATTAAGGCACACCTGGAGAACCATTTTCCGTCCCTCGTTATCTTTCACGGTGAAATGCCATTAGGGAAAGCAGCCCAATGCCACTTCTTTATTCCAGAAGCCGAAAACCGCACCCGGACTTACATCCTACTTTTTGGACAAGCAAAACATCCTGCCTTTAGGCTGTTTGGTAGTACCTATCTCAAATTCGGTCAGGTGGTGATTGATCAAGATGCTGATATTCTGAGCAAGCTTTATCCAAACACTCCGCAGAAGATTAAACTCAACAACGAAGTCGGTATGGATTGGGTTCGCCGTAATTTTGAGAGTTTTCCCGACGTTGTAGCTCCCAATCTTTCCAGGTAAATACTCAATTACTTCACTCAATACGCGCTTGCGAGTACTTGCCAAATATAGCTTTTTAGAGTCAGATCACACTTCTTCCCTATCTTCTATTAGATGGCTTGGGAAACACCCCTTGCAACTTATTCACTCGTTCAATCAAGTGTTCTCGCTGTTTAGATAGAGGCATGAACTTCAGCAAAGAAGGCTTTTGCGGCTTCCATATCTCGCTTTTTGCTCAAAGCCAATCTTCTTGATAAATGTTAATTAATACTGGCAGCGTTGCACATTTGACGAATGATTTTCGTAGGGGCACGGCATTGCAGTGCCCCTACAGGGGAAATTTGCATATTAGAAGTTTCCACATCGTTCTCAATGTGTTGCGATCGGCAACTTACTCGTAGGAGTTTGCAATCGCTGAGAAAAATCATCAAGACTGCGCTCAGATAACTAATTTAGAATTAGTCCTGTAATTGCATCGATCGTGAGTACACCCACAACGCTCAGTAGCTCTAACCCTAGCGCCGTATGGATCTGGGACTAAATTATGTTGCTACGGCTTATTGGGTTCGAGTGAAATGCCTCGATTTTTATTAAGCCCAAAACATCTAACTACTAATCCAACACTAAGGGTAGTACAAAAAGCTATTTTAATCCAGCAGAGGGGGTTAGACAGAAAAGAACTGATCTGTAACAACGCTTCGTCAACAATGGTAGATTTCAGACCTAACTGTGCTAAAAGCTGAGGAACTTGAGTGAGGAGCGAGGGGATAAACCAGCTTAAAGCGAACGAAATAATGACTCCCAACAGGAACCAGATAAAAATACCTAATCCAAAATAAAAAGAAACAATAGGGGAGTCTTTATCACTATGAGCGCTTTTTGGATTAGGCCAGCCCAAATGGAAAGAAAAGCCATCTTTTTCAATTTGTGGTTTTTTAAACTTTTCGCCGCTCAATAACCATTCAGAAACTTGACAAACTAACGGGTTCTTTCGTTTCGGATTGTAAGTCAAATACTGCCCGTGGCTTAGGAGATGAATTTGCTCTGCCTTGTATGGGACTTCTTTGGGAGTCAAGGGCGACTCTTTACCTTGTTGGCTATCAAAGAAACGAGTGAAATCTGAAACGGGATCAGTTGGATCAAAAACATTAATCCATTCAAAATCTTCTTTAAATACTGATTCATCTTTGTTGAGAGGAACAACTAATGGCCAGAGCACAGCAAATTTGCTGAGAGGAGAGCCATACGTCATGAATCCTTTCAAGTTGCGGAATAGTTCTTTGCGACTAATTACATCATCATTATCACGAGAAAGCCAGCTTGGGCGTTGAGGAAGCACGTATTTCTGAACTTTCTTTTCGTCCTCTGTGAGTTGCCTTTTTACCCGACCCTGATGCTTGCGGCACCATCTTTTCCACAACTTTTGGTCTAAGTATCTAGGCAATGCTGTTTCGATCTCCATCAGCCCATTGAAAGCAACCACAGTACCTAAGCTATGAGACAAAATGTACCAACGCTCGTATTTCTCCAAACTCATTTCGACCAAAGCTTTGATAAAGCGCCGACGTATGGAAAAACGAGGAGGGGCTTTCCCCAAATCGACCAATGGTCCTTTCCCTTCCCTTGCATCCTGTTGGTATAACCTGACATCACCTAGGTACTCAACTAGGAGATCAGGTCTGATTTCCAGTCCTAAAATACTCCGCGAAACTCTTCCTAAAACCCAAAGGAACGGTAGAAGTAAGAACACCACAAAGGACACAAGGAGCAAATAGACACGATGGACGAGTTGAATCGGTTCACCTTCTCCAGGTAAAAGATCCTTTGCTTGATTAAAGCTGCGCCCAGGCAATCGCCTATCAGGATGCAGAGGCACCTCCTTATCCGGGAACTCAGTATCAGTTCTTTGGTCATATCTAGGTTTTGTCCATAGAGAGAGACCCCAAGCCCAAAAACTCCTGAATGTTTTGAAACTGTTTGGCTCATCCAAGTCAGACCACCAAACTTCCCTGAATTCTAGATTTGTTTGCTGATCATTTTTGTCTACAACTTCAATAATTGCCGTCGCAGCTCCCTCACCCCGCCATGTCTGTTGATTGGCTCGGTAAGGTGCATCTTTGCTAATGTTAATGTTAACTTGAACACTATCTATGTTGGAATCTGCCTGTTTGCTATCTGCTTGCAAAGCAGAGGCAATATTTCTGACTACTTCCTCAAGATGCTCAAACTGACACTGTTCACCAATACCATGAACTACTAAGATACCAACACGCTGCGGCTTATCTTCGCGGGACATAAAATGGGTCAAATGAAGGGTTAGGCAAAACTTGTTTAATCGTAAGCGACATAACTGCACCCCGACAGTACCCTTACAGGTGATTTTTATGCGCAAGAATATTTACCAATCAAAATAATCTAAGTTCTGTGGCAAGAATTTTTGCTGTGTTGCAAGACCTATACGAAGTTTGAAAGCAGTTGAATGACAACATCATTCAACTTTTTTTGTAACACAACACCCAAAAGTACCCTCAGGGGTACTGCGATCGCCTGTTTAACTCACGAGAATGGGATAAGACAGAACAAACGCCACATGTTCAACTCACATCGCTGCCCTGAAAGGGCTCTACCTTATTGCCAAGAAAACTCACTGCTGTCCCCAGATTGAGAATCTTAGATGGTGACTCAATTCATCCTAAAAGTCTAACTTAATTTGTAGTATTAGCGGAATTAGATTCTATCTTTTGTATCTGTTAGACGGATTTACATTCGCATGATCTCAAACGCCTCGCTAGTGCGCGGAGTGAGGTGAGATTATCGATTTAGATTTTGCCCGACATGGAGAACTCATGGTCAACAATGCGTTTAGAAGAATGCCAGTTTCTAATGTGTCTATCCAAAACACAGTCGCCTCAGATGTTGCTTCAAATACTGTAGTCCTCAGCCAAATTGCAGCGGTTCAACTGGCACAACCTGCCCCTGCCTCCGTGGTGTCTGAGACTCAAGTTGCCCAAATTGATCGCTCAATCCTGGCAGATGCAGTGGTTGCGAGACAACCCGAAGCGATCGCCAGCATTGGCTCTTCTCTGTACATGCGTCCCGAACAGATTCGGTGGATTAATCCAGATTTAGGGAGGGCGATCGCTGACATTCGCACCCCGACCGAGGGTACTCCCCGCAACCAAATCACTGTTCCCCTCAGTCTCACCGCAGACGTGAGTGACGAAACGGTGTTTGAGTCTCCGACAAATTCGGCACAGAAATATTATCTGCCTCGCTACCGGATCGCAGAGCGTAACCGCCAGGTACAGATGGTGCTGACGCAAACTCAAACAGGCTGGAATCTAGCAGTCTACCTGGAAAAGTTTCCTGCTCCTTCACTGCAAATTGCAGCGCGAGATTATCAAGAACTCGCCCATGAATTGAGTGTGGTCTTGCAACATCGCTTAACTCCGGGAGATGCTAACGGAGGTCAAAAAGAACTCGCTTTTTCTGCCCCTGTACTGGATTCAGGAATGGTGCGGGTAGACTTGCAGATTACCACTTCAACGGAACTCGGTCTATTATTTCAGGTTCTAACTTTACCCGAATATGGTGCAGTGTTGACGGTGCGGCGGGCTGTCAAAGTTGGGATTCCGGTATATGTCAACAACTCAACAGGTACAGTCCCAAACAACAGTGCTGCGAACACGGGTGCCAGTTTTACGATCCCAATGCCTCAGTTGCGCGTGGTAAGGATTGAGAACTATGAAGCCGGTGGACAACCGTGGACGCGCTATTGCCTGAGTGTAGACAACTACGCCGCTTTCCCCGCTGACCTATTTGCAGCATCTCCCGATCTGCCGCCCTGTGGGCTCAACCGCAATGCTTCGCGCACCTGGGTCAACATTCATGCTGAGGGAGGTGCAACCTTGTATGGCTTCTGTGCCCTTGGAAGCCCCAGCAATTTGAAGGATCTGTGGTTTGCCAGACCGCGTGGGCAACAGCCTCCTGCTTCGGTTTACATCACACTGGTTGACCGACGCAACAATATCACTTACGCATCAAATTCTGTTAATCCTACAGCGATCGCCCCCGCACCTCCTGACACCCCTCCTGCTGGAGAAGCCCTGTTTCGAGAAGTTACTCGTGTGTTGGAGAGTGGAGTAGAACCGCGTCCTTTCGTCTTTCCCCAAGCGATTTATCCCTACATTTACCAAGGCATCACCGGAAGTCCTAATCAAACGTTTACCCTGCAACGGTGGACAGTTCCCTGGGATGGGACACCTCAAAGCTACTATCAAGACCCAGTACGCCGCGAAATTGTTTACTTTTTGCCTGATTGCTTCAAGTTAATGCGGCAGCCAAAATCGCCTTACCATCCAATGATGTCGATGCGGTTTGCGGCTGTGAATGATGACCCTGCCACATTGAGAGCAACCTTTGATTACTGGGCATTTCCTCATGTAGAACGAGCGCGACTGCTTGCGGCAGCTCCCATCCTCAGAGAAAAATTTAGAATCTCAGGACAGCTAGAATTTCAACCTTTGCTAGTAGAAAAGCCGCGTCTGTTTCTGAAACTTCCTAAAGCAAATGCAACCCCCCAGCTCCAAGAATTTACTCACGTTTCTGTTGAATTGCGATCGGGCTTTAGCGATTCGCTCAGCCTTTCCTTTGAGGAGGCGCAGGCTCTCTATGAGGCGATGTTTAGCCACACAACACAAATCTTTGAGGGCTTTGTGCAGGTCGATATTCAGGGGCACGCGCCCGAACGGATTAACTTCATTCCTAAAGTTGATGATCTGGTCGGCGAGGTTTTTGATTACACAAAAATCGTAGATTCAGCCAATAAAACGGTAGCCTTTACCCTTAGAAACTCAATTGAAAGCCCACTGCGAATTGAATCTTTGTCCTGTGTTTTTCAGGAGGGTTATTCCCAGGTTGAAGGAGTGATGAGTGGCTTTAGCCGAGCATTGCCGGTGGAGTTAAAACCGGGAGAAACGATTTCATTCACCGTAACTCCTCAAAACCCTGGTGCAGATATCAATCTTAGTAATGTTTTATTCAACTTGAATGGTGTAAAAGTGATTCCCGATCGCGATGCACTCTTCAACGTGATTCTAAGACCTGATTGTCCGTCTACTTTCAAGAAAAAGCTGACAGTAGATGTGCGGCGAGTTGTGTTTGGCGATCGCATCACTGATATTAGCCTCGTCTTCAAGCGCGGAAGTACTCTGAAGCTGAGCTATGACGACTTTGCTCCCGGTGTTGACAAACTCACCGCAACCACAACATTACTCTCCCCGATCAAGAGCCTTTTCCTAAAGGAAGAGGACTTAGGAACTTACGAGTTTCAACGCATTGTGCTGTTAAAAGATGGTCGTAAAATTCAAGACCCACCAGATTATTGGCAAACGGAGAATGAAAACCCCTTCTCTCTAACCAATTCTGATCTGCCTACCCTGCCTGCTGAGGTGCGTTGAGATGTCACTGCAAGGACTTCCAGACTTTTTCCAACCTCTCACCACAAGTGACAACTGCATCTATTACCCCTACGAAAATGCAGGCAGCTTTGCGGTGTTGCCTAGAAGTCTGGAAGTGGCTTTGCGGACTGATGGATATCCTGACTTTCTGCTGGAACTGGTACGCGGTGAGACTCCTGCTCTCACTCCTTACGCATTGCTGAACCTCCGACTGCAACCTCAATATGAGATGGAGGCTGCATTGGCAACGTTGCGCGATCGCTACCCAGAAAGCAGGGTAGAACCTGCCGTCTTTTCAACGGGCTATCTGCGGCTGTTACCGATTGGAGACGGCGTTGATTTTCCTGCCGATATCCAATCTCCTATGCCACTGGTCTGGAATGGATTAGGAAATGTACGCTTTAGTCTGCGGTTGTCTTCTGACAGTGCGATGCTATTGAAGAATGCGTTGCAGCAGGAAACATTTCTGTGGACGGCCTGGGCAGAGATGGAAATGGTGGGAGTTGCACCCCGGTTACCATTACGGGTACGGTTTAATCCAGCGCGGTTGCTCCGGGTACTCAACTCACTAAAGGATAGTGAGCGGCGAATTGCAAGAGTGGATCTGGAGAATTTTTTTCGTCAGGAAGTGCATCTGTTACCTCTAGAGATAGTTGAGGAGGTGCAGGATAAAGTCACCTTTGCAGAAACCATGACGGACTGGATAAGAACTCATTTTGGTGAGTTTGTCCCCGCTCCAGAGCAGCTTGGAAATGCTTATTTGCAACTCCCAAAACCGGAGCAAGTAGGAGACGGCATCACTGAGTGGAATCTGGCTCAACCTTTGCAGACAGCGCGTCCAGTCGTACTCCAACTAAATCCGTTAGAAGCAGCCAGAGCAGCAGTTCAGCAGTTTGGTTTGGATGCGCTGGTGCGAAATACTGTTGTGCCTGCATTGCCGAGTGGCATGTTGCCTATCTCATTGCTGGCAAACCTGCCCAGCAATCGTCCGGGGGTGGAAGCCGTTGGGGTGACGTTACGAGCGGCTCCCTTTCGCCCCTTCCGTCCACAGGCGATCGTGCAAACGATTGAGTTCAAACCACCAGAGGATACTGCATCTGCCCTCTTCCGGCTTTCTCCTATTGAACCTCCAAAATATACGGCAACACCCTATGCATTGCTGAGTGACTCACAGGGTATCCGTAAATTGGAGGGTACAGAAAAATCCTGTCAGGGAAATTTACTTTACCTCAATCCGAGTGATTTTCCGCTGGCATTCTTTACTTTTGAAGCGGATACACCGCTGCTAAAATTGGCGACTCTGAAGGGTATTTGTCACTGGCAGGAGGCAGATATCCCGTTGCAACGAACCTTTGAGTTAAGTCAGCAACAACCTTCTGTTGCACTGGCTTTTTCCAAGGGAACTCAGGATGCCACGATTGACATCTCGGCTCACTCATTACAAACGAATCAAATCATTAATTTCGGAACTTTTCCTGCAAAAAATTTGAAGCTAGGACTGTATTCTTTTCGGGAATATGGTCCTCACCAGGTGAAGATTAACTGTATCTTCAATGACAGTTTGCCGCTATTTGCGATCGCTCTCCTGCCTGAAGACCGCCCCGAAACATCCGAAGAAATAAGTGTTCTTTCCTTTACTCCTCAGCAGCCTAGCAAGACCTGGAACTATCTAGCGCGATCGCCTTTTCAGTCGGGTTATCGCTACCGCATCTACTCACCGCTTTCTCAAACTGTCTCAGAATGGTCAACGATCCAGTCTCCTTTTGAGCCACTTGTGATTCAGGCGATCGCCTCATCAGCCGTCGAAACAAGTTAAATGCCCCCACATTCACTCGCAAGCCTACGGTTATGAACATTGAAATTCCCAATGGTTTTGAATTCCAACGGGTGTATTGTTATCCAAATCCTGATCAACCCCTGTCCTACTATTACTTACCGCTTCAGATCCAGCCCCAACGCAGTGCCGATGGCACACCGATGATCAATTTTATCAGCATGGGCACCAGTGGTTATCTCCAGTTGAGTGTGAGTTGGGAAGCCCCTTCTGAGACATTAGATGCACTGCGCCAAGAAATTGCACAACGTGAGAACTTAGATAACCCTGCAGTGTTACGGTTTGCCTTTGCTCCAGTGACAGTTCAGCAAGTTTCGTTGCTGAGCAATGAAGGAGAGAGATGGGAGGCGATCGCTACCAGCAGCTCGTCTGGGTTTCCCCCTTACACTGCTTTGTTTAATGCACACCTCAATGCAGAACAACAGACTCAGGCGGCAGCAGCTTTAAATGGACGGAAGAACTGCTTACAGGTTGAATATCATGCTTTTCTCAATGGAGTAGCAGAAGCCTCAGCAGATATAACGGGTAACGCTGCTAACGTTATTGCTCAGCTTAAAGATAGGCGTGGAACTCTCAATCAAGATGAAGTTCAAGAAGTTCTGAAACGGAGTATTGATGAAGGCGAGTTACAGCTTACAGTAATTACCTCTGAGGATGCTTCACCCCAACTGATTGAACAAGTCAGTACTCACGTTCTGGCTCAGGGCGCAGATCTCCTTCTACGATTTTTACAGGGCGAGGAGCGGATTCCCGATATCACTCACTTCAGGGTAACGGTTTCAAAAACCGAACCTCGACAGATCGACCTGGTTTTAAAGAACGATGTGGCGAACTGGTTTCCCAACGGCAGCAGCTTCAATCAAATTCAGCCTGCCCCTAGTGGAACCTCACCGCTTCCTTCCTCCCCCCTCTCTTCTCCTTCTTCCTCTCTCCCCGTCCAACTCAACTTTTCCCCTACTGAGGCACCCCTAGCCCTCATTACGGTACAGCAGGGAACAGCAAAGACAACCCTGATTCCACCCGACTTTTCCACTACCCTGTCTAATCTTCGAGAAGAGCCACTGGAAGTTGAGACAAGCTACACCTTTTGGGGAACATTTTCAAAGAACATATCAATTCCTGCATCTGGGAAATTATCTCTTTCCCCTGCGGATTTGGGTTTAACTCAGGTAACAGTTGATGCCACTGCACTGGAAGCGGCTGGAGCAAAGAAAGCCCGCATCCGACTACATTATCATCCTGATGGGAATGGAGTGGAAGATGAGACAACAATTTATTTGCGCGATCGCCTCTGGAAAGTGAACTGGTTTGTAATCAGTCGGGGTGATGACTTACAAGGATTTTTGCAATACGAGTGGCAGGTCACGTTAGAAAACGGTGATCTGGTTAAACACGAGATGACAGAGACGACATCTCCACACATTGTTCTCACAGCCGAAGAACAAGCTGAATGATGTAACTGGGTGCGAGCAAAAGTTTCGACGAAGAGCTGTTTTCAGCCTGACATTCTGACATTCCAACAACAACGACAATTTTTACACTTCAGGAGAGAATTCAATGACACTGTTGATTGATAAAGTTCAACAAATTGAAGGCGTAACCGTTTACGGCGATGATAGTGACTTCTCAATCTATTACTTGGTGCCACAGCAGCCTCGCTATCGGTTGAATCCAGATGGAACGCCTGCTTTCCGCTTCCTTAAATATCGTTTTCCAATCGATCGGGCTGATGGTCGTAAGGGCGGTGGTGCAGTCCTGTTTGACGCAGAATTTGTGGTGCCTGAAGATAAGATGCCCAGAATTATGGAGGTGTTGACGGCACAGGTTCAGCAGGAAGCAAACCGTCAGAATGTGCAGGCTCCTCCAGTCAAAATTGGCACAATTACTTACACCAAAGGTGAGGTAAAACTATTTGTCATCGGGGCGGATGGGACCTTTGTGGAGGAGCTTCATAACCCCGGCAAATCTTCTCTCTATGGCAACAACATCACCACTTTTATGCTGGAGTTTACGCCGGAGGGGGCAACCTTCTTTGAACAGGCAATGCAGGGACAGGGCGGTGCTGTGTCTGTGGTCTATGACTTGCACTTCTGGGCAAAACTACCTCCCGTAACCATTAATGCTTGGTTTAATGCATCAAAGTTCTATAGCTTCTACCAGACGATTGATGTGGACTGGCACCTGTGGAGCGAAGATGACTACCGCGAAACCGTGCGGGAGACGATGATCTCCTCCGAATCAATGGGAATTGAGCCGGACTGGGGTGGACTGACGGATGAGAAAATCAAGACCCAATTGCGTGACTGGGCTTTCCGTTCACTAGAAGATGCAGTGGAACGGAACATGATTCAGGCGATCGCCCCTGTTCCCGAAGACCAGCGCGACATGCCTGAAGGAATTGAAAATGTCACCCGTGATCTCAGCAACTTTCAAATCTCCAGCTTTAATCTGTTTTACAAAGAGCATACAACTGTTGAGTGGAATCTAGCTCCTCAGGGACAATTACAGAACATCACCAACCTGAAAGATAAGGATGGCAATCTTCTTCGGTGGGAGGACTATGCAAAGACCATTAATCTGGATGATCCATTCTTCCGTCAATTGCGGGTGAATACCTACGTCAACGCAGACTTCAACAAGTTACCCATTCACAGCGTTGAGGTAAAGCTGCTCTACGATGGCAGACCCATGCCCAACTTGGCTCCTGATGCTCCAGAGGGTGAGGTTGTGTTGCGTAAACCTGATGAGATTGGTCACTTTGCGACTTATGTTGAGAACGATAACTGGAAGTACAAGTACAGCTATCAGGTCAACTACAAAGGTGAAAGCCGCATTTTTGAGTCAGAAGAAGTTGAAACAAATGAAGGCAACCTGACGATTGGGGTAGATGATATCGGAATTTTGTCTGTCAATGTCTCCGCAGGCGACATTAATTGGAATGATGTGGACTCAGTTCTGGTGACGTTGAAGTATGAAGATCCAGATGAAGGGGTTGAACCCTTTGAAGATCAGTTCACTTTGACGAAAACACTGCCAAACCATCTGGTTCAAGAAGTCATCTTCAAGCCAATGCGGAAGAGCTACAAGTATTTCGTCAAATACTTTATGAAAGATGGTAAGGAGCTGGAGGGAGATGAAAAGCAGGGACGGGCTGAGAACCTATTTATTCAAGATCCCTTTGGTGGACGGAAGACTGTTGGCATCCGGGGTGTGGGCGATTTTGTGAATCGAATCAGCCAGGTCTATCTTGACCTCAAATATGTGGACGAGCAGAACGATAACTACACTCAAGCAAAAGCGATCGTTCTAAGTAAGGATACTCCTTTCGTTGACTGGTCTTTTCCAGTTATCAGTCCTACTTTAGGAAAGGTTGTTTACAGCGGTACAGTCGTTTTCAAGGATGGCACAGTTCAACCTATCGCGGAAACAACCGCAGCGACAGATACCATTTTGGTGCCCAAGGCTCCTCAAGATGTGCTAGAGGTGGCGATCGTTCCTGACTTGTTAGATTGGACGAAACTGCGGCTAGTTAAAGTGTCACTTCAATATCAGGATGTTGACAACGACATCAACGAAACAAAGGACTTCATCCTGACTCCTCAGAGAAGGGATATGCAGACCTGGAAGGTAGAGTTGAAGGATAAAACCAAGAACCAGTTTACCTACAAGGTCGTGTATTACCTGACTAACGGTACACAAAAGGCAGTGAGCCCGCCTGCAACAACAGATAACACCATCATCCTGGAAATTCCTGAGATGTAGTTGTCTGAGGCACCAAGGAGTGGGAATCAAATAACATCAGGTTTTGTAGGATGCGTTAGCCGTAATGCATCAACCTTCCTAAGCAAAAATTGCAGGTTATTCAATCCACAACCCTAAGTGTTTTAGCCGCACCTAGTATCCATTCCTGTAGGGGCACTGCTGAACTCAGATATAACTCTAAAGCGCACAGCCCTCTGGTAGGGGCGTTTCGCGAAACGTCCCTACACGATTCGTCATTCGAGCAGCAATGCCCTCGTAGATTTACTCTGGACACCTGTTGTCCACTTCACACAGACTTATTTGCACAATGAGGCTACGATGCTATATCTCAATCCTCCTTATTACATTATTGAGGGCGTGACGGTTTATCCCGATCATGCAGACCCGACACAATTTCACTATTTGCCTGCTATGCCTCACTTAACGACCGAGTTTGATTCGGTGGTGGGGCAAGAAATTCCTCAACTCTCATTACTCAAATATCGTGGAGAGGCAGGTTCTGGGGCATTCCTTAACTTTGAAGTTAATCTAGGAATTAATCAGGAAAAGTTGGAGGAAGTGCAGCGCAAACTGCAGCAGTTGCATGGGCTGCGGGATACTCCTCGAATGTCCCCCGTGATGGTGGAAGATGGGCAGGTACGGTTGATGATTTTAGGAAAACAGTCTCCTGATTCTACCAATGGACAGCCTGGAACGCCATCAACTGGAAGTAGTGCCCCTCAACCGCTTCCTGGACAACCCCAGTTTGTCCTAAAGCTAGAACATTACAGTAAACCTGCGTTATATAACGACCATCAAGCCATCTTTTCAGTGCAGCTTGACAGTGCAGGGGCAATGATGATTGAAGAGGCGCTGAAAGGAGAAATGATGCCCGTGGGAATTGTTTATTCCCTTGATTTTCTGGCGCTTCGTCCGGCTTACAACGTTAGTATTGTAGCGGACTGGAATCGAGTACAAACACACTTTCAGGAGTCCTTTGGGGCAGAAGTGCTGTTCTCATCGCTGCAAATTGACACGGTGGTTGACAAGTTAATTGAAGACCGAGTAATCGAAATCAATGTTGATACCTTTATTCCTGAAGGTGAGGATTCAGGTGGTGTGCTGGGGCGACGGGATGAGGCGATCGCCAACTTCAAAGACATGATTCTCGAAAACTTTTTTGAACCCAGCCTCGACCCAATCAAGGAGAATGACAACGAATTTTTAGACACTATTGAACGTCTCAGTCAGATTGCTCCAGCAGGAGCGGCGATGTTCCATTACAAGAAGGTAGACATCACTCGGATTGACCAGAAGCGGATGAATTTGGCGATGAGTGAGCGAACCACGGTGCGTCGGAGCATTCATCCTCAGGCACATTTACGGGGAATGTTTCGGTTGCTGCGCGATAGTCAAGGAACAGTGGATCTGAGCCGTTTTGTGCGAGAAATTACTCTGGATGATCCCTGGTTTAAGCGGCGTGAAGTGTCGGCGCGATCGCTCCTCAACTTCAGCAACGATTCGGTAGACTCGGTGAACCTTACCCTTTGGTATGGTAACGAGCCGAAAACCCTAGTGTTAGATGCCGCCAATGCCACCGCAACCACTCGATGGAACAGCATTCTAGAGAATCGTTTAATGAAGCGAGAGGTGCGCTACAGCTATCGGGTGAATTTCAAAGATGTAGACACTGCCGAGCGACCAGGAATATTGCAGTCCCGTGAATTAGTCACGACGGGCGATCGGTTTGAGATTAATCCACGAGGCGAAGGGCTATACTTCCTGGACGATATTCAAATTGGAGTAACCGATCGGTTTCCCTGGAACACCTATTCCTCAGTTGAGGTGATGGTGAAATATGCTGATCCAGACAAACAAGTTGACCTGGAAGAGAGTTTTATTCTCAAATCTGACCGACCAGAAGTAACGTGGAAACGGTTTCGCTTAGATCGCGAAAATGACGCGTTTAAGTACAAACTGATTTACCGTTCGGTGAATTCTGGCGATCGCGAGACGGCATGGGAAACTACCACTCAAGAGCGTTTGACTGTCCCCAATCCGACTCCTCGCAGACGAACCGTGACTGTGGTGCCAGCAGTGACCTGGAGCCTGGTTTCAATGATCTTTGTTGATCTTTCCTATCGAGATTTGGATAACGATATTTGGGTGGATGAGTCGCTGTTTTTTGACAAAGATGCGAATAAACCCAAACACTTCGCGGTGGATCTGATTAATCCTGAGCAACGACGAGTTAGCTATGTGGTGCGGCTACTGCTAACCGACAATCGCCTGATCGAAGTGCCTCCTTCAGAAACGATGGGCGACAAGATCTTTGTGCGGGCAGATATGATGGGTCATCGGATTGTGACAGTGCAACCCGAACCCGTGGAATTTGGCGATCGCAATATTGCTCGGTTAGAGGTCAAGCTCAGGTACGAAGACCCCGATGCAGGCTTACGATTTGCGGACACCTTCATCTTTACCTCGCCGAATGACAGAAACCTGTTTGAGTACGATTACGCCGATGCTCAAAAGCAAGCCTATTCCTGCATTGTCAGAACGATTTACACCAATGGCATGTCCAGGGAAACGGATTTAGGCGAGATCGAACGCGACCAACTGGTTTTGCGAGTGAGCTAACTCATTAATTTATTACCTACTTCAAGGAGGTGCCATGTTACAACTTGGCAGCAAAACAATGACCATTGAGGGAGTCACGGTCTTTGCCGACCATGCTGACCCTCAACAATACTGGTTCTTACCCAATCCAGTCGATCTAGCGCGACGAGGAACTGACGAAGAACCCCAATTCACCCTGATTACATATCGACCTGCCGTAGCCAACAGCGGCATCTCCGGGGGTGGCTTCCTGACCCTGGAAGTTGAACTGAAGCTTAAAAAAGAACTGGAACAAAAAATTCTAAGCAAACTGGCTTCTGTTACTCGTGGTCGTCCGCGTCTTGCCGCTGTTCCCTTTGACGAAGGCACCGTGCAGGTGATGGCGCTGGACTTGCAGGGAGGCGGTGGCACTAATGCTGAGCCTGCTCCTCCCGGTGCGTTTCGTGCTGTCGAAAAGATCCTCGGTACGACTAAACCAGCCCTTGACGACACGAACAATGCTGTCTTTGGACTCACTCTAAGTCAGGAAGGGGCGATCATTCTGCGCCAGGCGTTTCAGGAGGGGGGGAAGCCTGTCGGGGTGATTTACGACCTGAAATACACTGCCCTACGCCCAGCGCTTGAAGTCGAAATCACAGCAAACTATAAGCGCATCTATGATCACCTGAGTTTTGGTGTAGATTTCAGTGCGGGTGGACCTATCGCTGGTGTTCCAGTGTACCTGCAAGCAGGCGTCGATATGGCGTTCGAGAAACTCAAACAGGAAGGGATCATCCAGATTAAGGTAATTAACTTCTCTGACGCACAGGATCAGACCAATAAAGAGCAATGGGCACTGGATTTCTTTAAGGAAACGCTGCTGAATGAGTGGTTTAAACCCACTCTCGCCCCTATTACCTTTGACAATAACAACAGTGGCGGAATTCCCGGGCTACCAGGGATTCCAGGGACGGGCAATGGGCAGGGCGGTACTCCCTCTCCGGGTAATGGAACTGCGGGGGGAAATACAGACGGCGAAACCCCCCGGGGAAACGGTACGGGGGAAAATGCAGGGGGCAGAAACTCAGGAAGTAGTTCTGCTCCAGGAGGTACCTCAGGAGGCAGTGAAAGAACCGCAACGACGGGGTTGGGACGGACTGCGATCGCCGTTCGTGACCGCGCTGAAACGGCATCAGCAACCGATGAGGTACAGCCCTATCAACTGTCCATTACTAGCGTTACACCCAACCGATCAGGCTACACCGTCACCCATACTCCCGTTGCCGACAGCACCCAGGTAACGTTGACCTTTGCAGGTGGCAGTCAACCTCCCGTCGTGAAAATTGGGGATGCTGTGCAAACATTAAATGCCGCACGACAGGTGACGCTGGACGTGCCTCCTGGTGCCAATCTGGCGATCGAGGCTGATTATCCACCAGCACTGCACGAGGAATCCTTCTACCTGTTTTTTGATTACGATAAACCACTTCAACCAGGCTGGTCTGTCAATCCTCCCAGTACTACTTACCGACGCTATCTAAATAATGCGACAACGCCTCTAGACAGCCGTTTTCAAGCCAGCACAGGTAATATCCTTTCGATTGGCGGCGGCGCTCGTGGTGCTGCTGCCTTGCGGAACTGGATTCAAAATTCGCTCGCGGCTCCCAAACAAGTTCGCATTGATGCCTACGCCAGCTATGAAGGCAACAATACGCCACAGATGCGACAGCGCAACCAGGATTTAAGCGATCGCCGCAGACAGGTTGCAGAAGGTATCATTCTCGACACTCCTAATCCTCCTGCTATCCTGTCCAATGCTGCTCACGGACATACCGAAGCCTTTACCGCAGGGCGAAACGGCGATCCTACCGATCGGGTGGCGATTGTTCGAGGAATGGTGCAGGGAGATGAGGCGATCGCCCTGCAAGCTACACTATCTCGTCCTACTAATCAGCCAGGAGAGCCGCCTGGTGGAGAGTTGCCTGGTGGAGAGTTGTCTGGTGAGGAGCCGCCTAGTGGAGAGCCGCCTAACAATGAGCAACCCAACGAGGAACAGCCAGATGGACAGCCTCCACTGGGCATACGGCTTGCCTTCAGTCTCAAGAAGATTGAACAGATTGAGGACAAGGTGATCACGTTACGGTATAGCCGCACCGATGCAGTAGAGCGAACCTACGCCCCTCAAGGATTGATTTGTTTGCTAGCTCGTGATCTGGTAGGTACTGGACACTTTATTGATGTTGATTTGGATCATCCCTTTTTCCGTCAGATCGACGTAACTGTAGATGCACCTGTTGATCTGGAGCGACTGGGTTTAACGGCGATCGATGTAGCCCTGGATTATAGCAGTGCAGAAGATCCAGCTACCCTGAGACACAAAGACTTTACCTTTGACCGCAATAGCCCCAGAGAACAAAGCTATTCCTTCTTTATGAATCGGGCACTCGATCTGGGCTATCACTATCAGGTGCAGTATCACTTCGATCCGCTGTCGGGGTGGGATGGAAGTGCGTTCAGCTACGAATTTGCATCGCGTCCTACCCAAGATCGCACCTTGTTGATTAATCCTTTTAATGACTTTGGTTTCCTGGAAATCAAAGTTCTTCCAGGAGATATCGACGCAGGCATGGTGGACTCAATCGATGTGCATTTCAACTACGAAGATCCCGGGAACTGGTCACGTAACAAGGTAATTACCGTTAAACCAGATTCAGAGGAACAGTTTTGGCGGCTGCGGCTCAACCGTCCAGAACAGCGCACCTACTCTTATCGGTTAGTTCACCATTTAAAAGATGGCTCAGTGCGAGAGGGGATTCCTACCACGACTCAGGCAACTACCCTTGTGGTTAACGATCCGTTTGAGGATTCGCTCAATCTTGAGTTTCTCCCCAACTATGATGCATCTGCTATTCGGATGCTGATTATTGATGTGAAGTACGAAGATCCGCAAAACCATTACACCCGAGAAGAGCGATTGCGCTTTGAGGGGCAAAGCCTTGAGCCCCAGCAGCTACGGATTGCTCGAATTAATCCTCAACGGAAGACCTACACTTTCCAACTTACTGTTCTGGGAACAGATCATTCTGTTCGTCGGGAGCGACCTGTCACCACAGATGCAGCCGTCGTTTTTGTTGGTGAGCACTTACAGCCAGTTTAAAGTGGGTAAGTCATAGCGTAGGGGCGGTTCGCGAACCGCCCTACAGAGGGGATTGGTGTATAGTCTGACTTTAAAAAACAATATTATTCAATTCATTCTCTTTAGGAAACTCATTATGACTGCGACACTTGCATCCATTCACCAATCAGATGTCCAGTCCAGTTTGGATGTTTTTGCTCAAACCATGCCTGCTGCTGCCCAGCGTGCAAGTTCAGCGCTGCAAGTACTGCTTCAGGAAATGTATCGCGAACCGGATGAGGCGATCGCCTGGCAGGGCAGCTCTCTCACGGGTGATGGTTTCCCCCTTGAGTTTGCTTTTACTCCCGCAGATACCGACCTCCGCTACACAACTGAGGTTGGGACACCGCTCATTCCACCACCACAGCGACTTTCCTTAGCCTTTCAACAACTCGCTCAACTGGGTCATGCCGTTTCCCCAGCAATGCAGAATACATTTCGTCAAATGCAGCAGGGTGCAGACCTGCAATATGGAGCCTGGGTGGGAGGACGACATAGCAATACCAGTGACAGCTACAAGCTCTATGTAGAAGTTCCTCAAGAGAATTCGTCTTTTTTAGAGCAAGCTCTTCACACCCTGCAAATTTCCCGTCCGCAACTGAGCGATCGCCCCGTTCCTCTGCGGATGATCGGCTATCACCTCACCTCACACCGCCTTGAATCCTATTTCCGTGTCACTGATGCCACTCCCTATCATCTGAAAAACTTGATGATTTACTGCGGGTTGGGAGAGCGGACTCAGGAAATCCTGGAACTTCTGGAAGAAAGTTATGGATATGCTTTACGCAACAAACTACCGGGAGGCTCTATTGGCATCAGCTATTCCTTCTCTGCTGAAGGGGTGCTGCCGGTGTTCAGTTTATTTCTGTTTGGGCGGATTCTTTGGGGAGGAGATGCAACCATTCGCCACAAGTTTAGCCAATTGACAAGCCGACAGAATTGGGATAGCAGCCTTTATCAACAGATCACTAAATCCTTAATCGATCGCAACCTCTGCACAACCTATCACGGCATGGTGGGATTTATTGTTCCTCCAGATGGAGCGATCGTTCCTAGCCTGGGAGTACGTCCAATGAGCTGATACAGCTTTTTTAAGTGGGTAAGCCATAGCGTAGTGGGACAAATATGCCGCAAGCCAACTGGCAGTGCCTCCTCTATTACAAGATTGGGCATCTAATCTGACTCGTGCTGCATTAGTTACCCCCTTCACCTTGTCCCGGCTTGTTGAAGTAAAACAACTCTGGCAAACCTATCGTCGAGAGGTCGTTGGAGTAGCAGTTTTGTCTCCTTTATCTTATATATTGGTTCTCACTGCGTTAACCTTTAGCCCAGTGAGCTATGTTGCTCCTACCCGTGAAATCAGTATTGTCATTGGAGCATTAATGGGAACACAATTGTTAGCTGAAGGCAACGCCAGAGGTCGGCTCACAGCAGCGAGTCTGATGGTTTTAGGAGTCATCGCTTTGGCGATCGGATAATACCCATTCCAAAAATTAGGGCTACAGATGGAGGGGCACCCCGCGTAGTGGGGTGCCCCTCCATCTGTAGCCTCTTTAGAGAAACATTACAACAAACACCGATCGCTTAGGCGATCGCCACAAAATCAGCGCTTGTAAGTGAGCCAGCTACACCATTAACCCGGGCTAGAACTTCATTCTCAAAGCTGATGAGTGCGGTCTTGCCGCTTTGCCCCAGAGACAATTGAGCAAAAGTTAACCCATCTGCTAGTCCGATTTTGTCCTCACCCAGCTTAAAGTCCCGAACCACATCTGTACCTTCACCCGGGGCAATGACGAATGTGTCTATCCCCTTGCCACCATAAAGGGCATCGCGACCTCTTCCACCCCGAAGTAAGTCGTCCCCATCATCTCCCCAAATTGCGTCATTGCCCTCGTCACCGTAAAGGGAGTCGTTGCCGCCCTTACCGCCGAGGCGATCGCTCCCAGCACCTCCATAGAGGATGTCATCGCCCCCTACGAGACTGCCACTAGAGGGTCTATTAGCATCACCCCGCAGTACATCATTCCCTGCCTCACCGTAGAGCGTATCGTTGCCCCCGCCACCAGCAACTACATCATTGCCTTTGTAGCTGTAGATAATGTCGCCTGCATCATCAGAACCAACCAACTGCTCACTAGCAACACTACCAGAAATCGTGCCGGGAAATACCAGACCCAGTTCTGGAAGGGGAGCCAGGTTGTCGCTGTAAATCCAGCGATCGAAGAATGATACTAACTCTTGTCCACTGACTTCTTCTGCAACGGCAATTAAGTCCGCAGTTTTAACATTGCCGCCCTTAAAGCGATCATAATACGTCTGCACGATGTCGAAGAAGCTATCATCACCAACCTCTAGCCTTAGCGCATGTAACCCCAACGCTCCCCAACTGTACACTCCATTGTTGAAGAGATTATCAGCAGGAGGTTCACCAGGCGACACCAACTGATTAAGACGAGTGGCAACCTCGTTATACTGTCCTTCAACCCACTCATCCAGGGCTTCATCTCCTCTGCTGTATTCAATCCATAGCCCTTCCGAGTAGGTCGCAAACCCTTCGTTCAACCAAATATCACTCCAGTCTGCTAGAGCTACCTCATTACCAAACCACTGGTGCGATAACTCATGGGCAATGGTTTCTTCCAGGGTAGGTGAGTCTAGTAAATCGGAGCCAAAGATAGATAAAGTTTGGGTTTCTAGTGCTCCACCCGTTTCAGCATCTACGACAACAGAGCCATACACCTCAAATGGATAGGGTCCAAAGATCTCGCTAAAGTAATCTAGCATCTCTGGCTGAAGGTCAAACGGCGCAAGCTTCTCTTCTGGAAGTCCTTCCGCAAAATAATTGCGAATGGGTACACCGGATGAGCTTTCTGAAGTCTCAATGTTAAATCCACTGCCAATGTTTACCGTTGTCAAGTAACTCACCATTGGATCGCGAGCTTCGAACACATAAGTGGTCGAATCGCCGTTATCAACCGTTTGTTCCAACACTCCGTTAGCAGCCACCTCATAGGACTCTGGAACCGTCACACGGAAAGTGTACGAGGCTCTATCTAGAGGGTGGTCATTAACTGGGTAATAGTTGGCAGCTCCATCCGGCTCACTCAGAACAAAGTTTCCGCCATCAACGATGACCCATCCGGTTGGTACAGGGAAAGTAAAGGCAACCGAATCAATTTGGGTTGGGGCACCGTTGTAATCTACCGCCACCGTAAACGCTTCACCTTCAGCCAGAGGATCTGCTGGTGTAATGGTTAACTCTTGCCCATCGCGACTAAATTCTGCGGGCTTTCCGTTGACAATAATCTCGTCAATGGTGAATCCGATAAAATCTAGATTAAAACTGCTCAGATCTTGGGTTGCGATCGCCTCGATTGTGGTAGTTGCATCGAGCGTACTGGTGTCAACATCAGTAACATTGAGATCAAGGGTGTAATGTTGAATATCATAGCCACTGTTGCCAAAACCCGGATAAAGTGAATCACCTACACCTGCACCGCCCACGGTGGAATCTGAAGTTTTAGCAGCGCTGGAAGTTGTTTGAGGCAGAGAGTCGCTCAAACCAAAAAAGTTACAGATCGTACACATGCGTTAAAAGAATTGTTGCGAACTAATAGGACTTGAGGAAATTTGAAGAGGGCTTGGGTTTGCGATCGCTACAAGCGTAGCTCAAGCAAAGTAGTGACGTGTTAACCAGTTTCTGACGCACTTTTGTTAATGGATGTAAGCAACCTTAGATCAGTTGTGGGAGGCGTATCCCTGAAGGGTATGCTTCTCGCAACTTGCTTGTCTTACAGCTGATTTAGGACTGCTAGGTTGCACAGAGTTAGAGATCTTTGAACAAGTGTTCAAGTAAAATGAAAATATATCTTATACCCAATCACAGCAAGATTAACGCAAGGTCTATAAACGCTGACATTTGGTGGTTAGTCAGTACTAACCAGTACTGAAATAATATGAACTCGATCGTCGATCGCTAGACGTTGTAGATAAATTTGCGTTATCCTGATCAAAACTCCTCAAGTCCAAACAGCAATGAAGTAGTATCCCGAAGCCGAGCACCCAACAGAGTCGTTTACTAAATAGTTGAAATCAGCCGGGCTCTCGATATGGCAAAACAGACGTGAGCTAAAATCACTCTCTGCTCTGGCTTCTTAAGCTTTTACACAACGAATATCGTTACGCTATCAGCACTCTTGCAGTTTTATTTTGTAAGGAGGTAGTGGATGTCAAACGATCGACAGCCCTACTTAATTGCTGAGAACTTGAGCTATGAACTGAATTCCACACATCTTTTTCAAGGGATTCATCTCAGTCTCTCAGCAGGTGACCGAGTTGCCTTAGTCGGCTCCAACGGAGTCGGCAAATCAACATTGCTCAAACTTTTGTCAGGTGAGTTTCCACTTAGACAGGGATCAGTAGTTCGCAATGGTTCAACCTATTATCTGCCCCAGATCAGCACCATTCGAGAGTCCATTCGATCAGAGTCTATTTTTAATTTTGTTAACGCCATCTCTAACGAGTGGTGGGAGATTGAACAGATTCTCGAAACGATATTTAGCACTACTCTAGATCTGTCGCTGTTAATCCAAAACCTGAGCGGTGGAGAGTTGACCAAATTGCTTCTAGCAGTGGGGTTAGCGCGATCGCCCGATCTCTTGTTTCTGGATGAACCGACTAATCATCTTGATTACCTGTCACTCGAAGAACTGCGGCAGTTCCTTTGCCAGTTTCAGGGTGCATTTGTGATTGTCTCGCACAAACCTTTCTTTCTAGATCAAGTGGCCAATATGACTTGGGAACTCACACCTGAAGGATTGCAAGTTTGTGGCGGCAATTATTCCCTATACCGGGAACAAAAGCAGCTAGAACACGCAGCACGAATGCGATCGCATGAAACTGCCCGAAAAGAACTCAAACGTGCCAAAACGTCTGCTTTGCGCGAACAGGAACGATCTGCTCAATCAAGCCGCAACGGTCGCAGGCGACAGCTGAATGGCGACATGCCACGCATTGCAGCAGGAAATTTAAAGCGGCAAGCCGAAGCAACGGCGGCAACGTTGAAAGTGAAACACGATCAAGCGATCGCGACTGCAGTTCAGAAAGTTGCAGCGACCAAAGTGAGAACACATAAAACAACCAGCATTCAACTAAAGGGAAAAAGTCAAAAACACAGAAATTTAATCGAAATCGATCAGGCAAATCTTTGGGTCGATCATCGTCTGTTGCTCAAAGACATTCAGCTTCAGGTTGAGAGTGGCGATCGCCTTTCGATTGCAGGCGTTAATGGTTCCGGTAAATCCTGTTTTGTGAAAGCAATTGTGGGGATTGAAGCAGCCCTAGCCCAACTTCAGGGTAATATTCGACTCGCGCAGATGCAGATTATGTATCTTGATCAGAGCTATGAGTTTGTCGATCGCACTCAAACGGTTCTGGAAAATATGCAGCGGGCAAATCCGGCTCTCAACTATCAGCTATTGCGGCAACAGTTGGGACATTTTCTGTTCTTCAATGACGATGTATACAAATCTGCATCGGTGTTAAGTGGTGGAGAATTGGCAAGATTAGCGATCGCTATGATTACTATCTCAGAACTTGATTTGCTGATTCTCGATGAGCCGACCAACAATCTTGATATTACAACCGTCGATCAGATAGTTGAAGCATTGAACGAGTATCAGGGCGCACTTTGGGTGATTTCACATGATCTAGATTTCTTAAGTCGGATTAACATCACTCGCTCGTTTCGTCTAAAGCACCAAACGTTGCAGCAAACGATCTATCTTCCCAGTGAGCGATCGCACTACTATAACGAGCTTCTAGAGTGTGAAGACTTCAATGGAGATGAGTAGCAGCGCTAGTTTTAGAGGATTGAGAACGCGACTCATTGGCTCATTGACCTGACTGACAAAACGTGAAGAGGAGGAAGGTTCAGTTTACCTAAAAGCCTAAGGATGTTCCTAGCTGGCGACTGCGTCCGTAAGCAATGGTCATCGCCATCAGCACAATGCCTAATGGGGTAAAAATCCAGCCGGAGTGAGTTTGCTCTAAACCAAACCCTAGTCCAGCCCAGGCAAATGTAGAAACGAATTCCAGGAACCCTAAAAGTGGGTCGCCTTGAACGTTTTGTCGTCGCTTAAACAAATCAGACAGAGAAATGGGACGGGAATTCCACAGGCGCAAGACTGCCGCACTGGTGGTGGCGCAAAGGAACACAAACAGCGGTGCCAGCCACGCTTCGCCTTTCACAATGAGTGTGATAAACAGGGGAGACAGCAACAACCAGACCGGAATTAAGGCAGCTAGTAATTTCAGACGGCGCAGGGTGGCACTGTTCACCGGAGAGGCTTTGAGCAGATCGGCGGCTTCTTCACCAGAGACACAGATTTGGGTGAGGGACTGAACCAGGGTGCTGCCCACAAAGGTGCTAACGGTGGCCACAAAGGTGGAAAGGGAGGCGATCGCCACCCCCATATCTCCTCTCGACACAATCACCAACGCTGGAATCAAAAACAGGATTTGTAAAAAGATATTAGAAATCAGATAAGGATTGCGCCGAATAATGCGCCACTCTTTGAACAAAACCACACGGTTAAACCCACTGGTAAAGCGTGTGGACTGATCAGGACGAAGCTGCCGCTGCTTGCGGGTCATCGATTGCTGCGTTCCTGCAACAAAGGAGCGGTGCAGCGTTTCTACGGTGAGCCACGCCAGTAAGCCACTGGTCAAAAGTGTCAAAAGTGTGGCGATCGGGTCCAAAAAAATCGTTTTAGCAGGAAACCAGATCAGGCTGTCTGCACCGAGCAGGCTACCTGTACGAAACCAGTCCTGCACCTGCAGCCAAAATGCTCCGCTTGCTCCGCTGATCCCGTTGATCGAGTCTTGACTTACCAGGTTCGGCAGTTGAGCACCCAAAAATACGATAGCGCTAAAGAAAACGGTGAGAACCTGAGCAAAGACGCGTGCTCGTTTTGCGCCAAACAGCCGCACCAACAACAGTGACAACAGCATCGATAGGCTGGTAGCGTAAAGGCTGATTCCAATTAGAGCCGGATAAAGACCGAGTAGTCGCGGCACACCTACAAGAACTGCAATCAGACTAACCGGCACAACTAGCAAGCAAAAGCCCAGGAAAGTTTCAACCGCCACTCCCAGCAAACGACTCGCAAAAACAACTTTGCTGGAAATGGGCGAAGCAATTAGCAGATCCAGATCACCCCGATCAAACAAGGCCACAATACTCTGACCCATTGCTTGAATGAAGGCGTAGAAAAATCCGACCAGCCAAATCATTACAGCAGCCCACACAGCAGGTTCAGGAATCGTGTCAAAAGAAACCTGCTGCCGCACCGGGGACAGAGCAAACCAGGACAGGGTAAATAGCACCGCTATCAATAGCCCAAACGCAACTGCTAGGGCAATCAACAAGGTTTTACTTCTCATCTCACGCCACCACAGGCGCAACTCATGCCGCAGCAACCAGGGTAAAGTACCAGCTTTCATCCTCTTTGCCCCTCTGGTTGCGGGTCGTTAATGTCTTGGCTCTGAGTTAAATCTAAAAAGACGGTTTCTAGAGTGCCACCTGTTTCACCGCTTTGTATCCTCAGTTCGTCCAGAGTGCCTTCTGCAATCAGCCGTCCGTGATTGATGATGCCAATCCGCTGAGCCATGCGTTCGGCAATTTCCATGATGTGGGTCGTGAGAATAACCGTGTTGCCCTGCCGTACATAGTCTGCCAGTATATCTTTGACCAGGCGAGCAGCAGCAGCATCCAACCCGGACAGCGGTTCATCTAGAATGATGAGTTGTGGCTGGTGAATGAATGCGCCCGCCAGACTGAGTTTTTGTCTCATCCCGCGAGAGAAAGTTTCACTCAGGTCGCCTCTCACGTCCCACAGGTTGAGCTGTTTTAGCAAGTCTTGGGCACGAGTTTCTGCCTGTACTGCAGGAATTCCCCACAGACCTGCCACAAATTCTAGATACTCCATTGGACGCAGTTTGCCGTAGAGCAGCGGTTCATCTGGCAAGTACGCTAAAACCCGCTTTGCAACGCTGGGGTTTTTGGTGATGCTGTGTCCTTGAATCAGGACATCGCCGCTGTCTGGTTGAAGCAGTCCAGCAACCATCCTCAAGGTGGTGGTTTTGCCTGCGCCGTTTGGTCCTAGCAGGGCATAGAGAGAGCCTTGAGGAATCTGTAAGCTGAGGCGATTGACGGCTTCATGAGTGCCATAGCGCTTGCTGAGTGTGACTAGTTTGAGGGCAATTTTCATTCGAGGAACCGGTTGAAGCGGTAGACGAGCTACGAGGTAATGGTGACATATTTGGGTAGGAGCAGGGCGATCGCCAAAGTAAACGTTACGAGACACACGGCGCATCGGAGCTATACACAAGAACGGTTCAACGAATCGAGAAATTGTTGAACAGCTCTACATTACGGAAAGAACGGTAAAAACTCATGTAACTCACTTTTCAATCGCCTGAATCTACGACATCGTGCCCAAGTGATTCACGCTAATTCAGTCTATCGAGTAGATTGAGACCAGCCAATTGCCCCAAGAACGATTAGGTTTGCTGACCAAAACAGCAGCATGAGCCACAGCAAGGCAAGTAGTCCGCGATCGCGATTACTCCTCTTTTCAGCATCCGCTCTCATCAGCTGTTGCCCCTGCCATAGTTGCCAAACGCGAAACGCGGTGTAGAGCGGTCCAATAATAAGTAATAGACCAGAAGGAAAAACGCCAGTAAGAATTTGCTCAGTGATAATTTGAATGATAAGAACCAATAAATAAAACCCAAGGATTGATCTGGCTCTAGGGCGACGCAGGTGAGCCAAAAATGAAATTCCGGGCAGGATCAATCCAATCACGACCGCAGCCTGAAGCCAAATCCTTATGAGGTGCTGCTCTGTCTCACTGTAATTGAGTTCAGTTGGAATGGGCAATACACTCGCCTCAAGCAGCCAACCGCCCAATAGAATCAGGAGTGTGGCGCTGACGATAAATGAAAGTGTTGTTTTCCAATCCATGATGATTGTTTCTAACTGCAACTTCTGCCATCAGCAGTGGCTCATTCTTGCATACCTTCTATGTGACCTGTCTACAACTGGAGAAGCTCCAACTTCCACTGGAAGCTGGAGCTTGTTATCAGCCGTCACTCAGCCAGAGCTTGGTAACGAGAAACCACCAGTTCAAAGTTCAAATAACGTTATAACGTTTCTCTAAAAAGAGGCTATAGATGGAAAGGCACCCCGTTCCCATCTGTAGCCCTAACTTTTGGAATTGATATTTAGATGGTGGTGAAAACTGCCTCTACCAGAGTACTTGCATTTACCTGTCGGAGAATTGCTAGAGTTTCTTCGCCCAGCAGAATTCGAGTGTTTTGACCCGATTGAATCACGGATAGCTGCCCGAAGGTTAAACCTTCTGTCAGTTCAATTCGGTCTTCGCTAACCTGGAAGTCGCGGATCGTGTCGGTTCCTTCGCCTGCTGCCAGAACAAAGGTGTCGCTGCCTCTGCCACCTACTAATCTGTCATTACCCAAGCCACCGCGCAGCAGGTCGTCGCCGTTGTCGCCAAAGAGATGATCATTGCCTGCTTCGCCGTAGAGTCTGTCGTTGCCACTTTTGCCGCCGATCCGGTCATTGCCTGTGCCGCCATAGAGAATGTCGTCGCCGCCTGTGTTGCCGCCCGTGCTGGACTGGTTGCGATCGCCCCTCAACACATCATTGCCTGCACCACCATAAACGATATCGTTGCCTAGCCCACCTGCGATCGTGTCGTTCCCGCCAAAGCCGTTGAGGACTTCATCATCGGCAGTGCCGACCAGCGTCTCTGCGCCAAGAGTACCGACAACGAGAGTTCTGACAGATGGGTTGCGTGGATTGTAGCTGCTGGTGTCAATGTCCAAAGGATTTGGGAAACTACTGGCAACGTTCTTCCAGGGGACAAACTTAAAGTTGCCGCTGGCGTTGACCAGTTCTCCATCATCTTCAACAATCAGGGCAGGTTCGTTTTGCTGATCGTGGACGACCAGCAGCCCAGAGAGGAAGTTGGGGCCAAGCGGTACGTTAATTACGTCTAGTCCGTCGCTGCCGTCTACACTGTCGATACCATTCGCTTCACCCACGATGAAGCTACCCAGGTAGGCGTTGTCGCCCTCGCGGCTATAAACAGCAAAGGTGCTGTCGCCCTGGCTGGAGGCAATCAAATAGCCCGTACCGTTTGCACCGTAGTAGAGAGCTAATCCTTCTACGTCAGCTTCGAGAGCTTTGCCCTCTGGCTTTACCGCGTCGATCAGTACGCCTTCGTCGCCACCTTCTGGCTCTGCGGAGAATTTGTAGATGCCAACATCTTCCTGACCGATGTAGAGGTAGCCCAGTTCAGCATCGACGACTGCGCCTTCGGTCAGCGCTTCTCGCTCTCCGTCTGCGGGAACGGGAACGGTCAGAACTCGGACGATTTGGGCATCAATTTGTCCTTCACCGTTATCGATCAGTTCCAGTTGAGCAATCTGGTTGCCATCAGCCCGGGTGACGAAGGCGTAGGCTTTGCCCGTAATGGGACTGATGTAGTTTGCTACCCCGTAAGCGGTTTGTTCGCCATCATCTACGCCAAAGAGGGTTTCCAGAATGTCTGGAGCAGTGATGTTGGTTAACTGGCGGGTTTCTGGATCGATGCGATAGATGGCTATGGTGTCGTTGAGGCGATCGCTAGCAACCACCAGATCCACCGTTTCACCACCCAGATTGAAGCCATACAGCGTATCAACGTTGTTGTAGCGCAGGTCTTCGGGAGAGTCAGGAGCGATCGTTTGCAGCAGTTCCCCGTTCAGGTCGTGTACCTGCAAGCCGCCATTTTTTAACGCTGTAACCACCAGACTGAGCGAAGAGTCGGTTGGATGCACGTAAATCGCCGGATCGTCTGCACTGGAGAGAGCTGGTCCGCTGGGTGGTTCCTCGATGTCAAAGGTAGGAGGCGTTTCAACCGTTGGCGCAACGACGGGAATCGTGTCCAAATCCAGGCTTAAGGCGATGAACTGTGTCACCTGAGTGTCGCTGAAGTTGTTGTCACTGACCACGATCAGCGATTGGCGACCATCTGCCAGCTTTGGTCCTAGCGCCAAGCCTTCCAGGTTGTCTGGCGTGATGCCGAAATCAGCAAAGTCGAGCAGTTCTCGCTTAGAAACGGTTGGGTCAACCTCAAAAGCAACGCCGTCTTCAAATAGCAGGCTGTCTCTGCCGCTAATATCCAGCGCGCCCTGAGTGCTGATTTCATAGAGCTTGACGGTGTTGCCTACGCCTGTGGAGAAGGAGCGCTCTAGGGCTAGCAAGGTGCCGCTGTTGTCGATCGCCAGCAGTTCAACCAAACCATTCGTGCGGAAAGCATCTGCCGGAACAGGCGTTTCAGCGACCGCATCAACTTCATAAACGAACTCCTGCACGGGTTGTCCAATGAGCAGGTCATATTTGATGATGCGGGAAACGCTTTCCTGCTCTAGGTCTGCCGCTGGTCCGTCCTGGTTGAGCGCATTTTCAGTAGCGGTGTAGAGGTAGCGACCGTCGGGGGTAATGGTGGCGCTTTCAAAAGCAAGGTTGTTGCGAATGCCGCTGCTGTTATTGGCGGTAGGGAAGTATTTGTCGGCGATCGCCAATTTCCCAATTTGCTCCCCATTCAGCGAAAACTGATTCACAAACGGGCTAATCAGTCGAGTTGCGTCACCCTCGGAGGAGACATACAGAGTGCCATCTGGGGAAAGGGCAATTCCCTCTGGGTCAAGGCTAAGTTCAGCAAACGGTTCACCCGACTCATCCAGTAGAGTGGTTACGTCTTCAAAGCGAATATCGCCGTCTTGCAGTTCTCCATCGTTGAGATCGATCGACAGCGTGTAGAACCGAGCTGGGTTAAATTGGCTGCGATCGTCCGCAATGCTGTAGTAAATGTCGTTAGCTGCGTCATAGGCAATTCCTGACAGTCCGCCAACCTGAGTTCCCTCAAAGGTGAGGGAGGTTGGAAACGTCACTTCTCCCAAGAAATCTACCCCTGCCACCGTTTGTCGATTCTGGTCTGCCGCAGGTTCCGTTGCCAGGTCAACCCACACCAGCCGATGGTCAGAACTAGGAAACGGAAAATTGCCCACCAACCCAAATTGAGGATCATCGCTAGTGGGCCAAAATACCTGAGCGTCGGTAATCTCCAAATTCTGGGAAGGCAACACATAGTCAGCCCGCAGATTGCCCGGAGTCGTATCAGCAAAATCTGCCGTGTCAAAGGCCGGATTGTTGATGTGAGCCGTGTTTGCACCGCCCTGACGCTCTGATGCATCCACTGCACCCTCGCTGCTGGGTGTGACGCTAGTGTTGATCAGCGGGTTGTTAAGCAACTGGAGAACGGCATCTTCAACGCTGTCGCCATCAAAGGGGTCAGCATTCTGGTCGCCCGCAATCACAAACTTGGAGCCATCCGCCAAGCCGCCAGTATTGCCCGCATCGTCGTAGATGTAATCGCCTTCGCCTGGAGTTATATAGTCTGACCAAAAGCGAATCTCGTCGTGGTTGCGGCGACCGTTGCGGTCTTCCGGTCCGTCAAACACGGGTGGTGTAGGATGGCTGGTGAGAAAGTGAATCGTTTCGCCATTCACCTCAATCGGAATATCCCAGTGACTCTTGGACGAGAGCCGGAATGCCGCTAACTCTTCCGCCGAATACCAGTCGTTTGCCTCCGGCGTGTTGGGGGCATCGGGCAGCAGTGCCCCCGGCATGTCTTTCCACAGGAAATTTTGGAAGGTGCGGACATTCTCAGTGTCAATCGGGTACTTGGAATAAACCACCATGCCATACTGACCGGGAAAAAAGCCAAACCCAAAGGCATCATCTGGCCCGCTCACCCTGCCGTCATTGTTCAGATCAGAGCCAGAGGGAATGCCCGTGTTGGAAGGCGCGATGTAGTAATAGGGATATTCAACCGGGTCAACTCCGTTTTGGCTGACACCCAGATAGTTTTGCTGAAACAGCTCAGCAGCCGTGCCGCTTTCATCAAAGTCAAACTCGTTGATCAGCAGCACATCCGGATTGATTCGCTGGATGATTTCTGCGACGGTCTTAGCCTGAGCATTGCTGGTAGTAGACAAATCGGCGATCAGTTCGCCTGCGTTGTTGCGATTCAGCGAGGCGTTGAACTGGGCAAAACGAACGGTATCGGGACTTACCATGAAAGCTTCCTTGACGAGGTAGAGTTTTATTCCTGGAAATGGAAAAAGCTAGCGGTGTATAGGTTTAGAAGGCTTAAACCGGGTTACCGCTCAGGAAGATATCACCCGCATCTAAAGGCTGGACTATGGGAAGCTTATGGTTTGGGTAATAAGTCCAAAAGAAATTTTCGATTTTTGTTTGACAAATCCGCCTTCTTTCGGCACACTAGATATTGCCCCTAACGGGGGACTGTAGTTCAATTGGTTAGAGCACCGCCCTGTCACGGCGGAAGTTGCGGGTTCGAGCCCCGTCAGTCCCGTAGAGCTAATGTACAGCGACGCTAGTCTGTCACCAATGACAGGCTAGTGTCGCGAAAGTCTTAGTAACAAACTATTTGTCGCTTTCTTATCCATCCGCTTGAGCTCCATTCTTTACTAGAATTGAAAAGAGCAAGTTATTCCGGGATTGCGAGTTGAAGCAAAGAAAATCTAACTATCTCTTACTGTCTCTCCTCAATTCCTTGGCTGACTTTGATGGTCAGATGTTGGAAGAAGCAGTTGGCATACTTGATGATTTAAGAAAATGCTCTAACCCAGTACCGCCTCTTTACACTGACGTGTTTGGCTTACCGCTGTCAGCAACGTGTACTGACTTGGTAGAACGTGTAGAAATCTTGTCTGAAGAGCAGCTTGCGATCGCAAGCTATGCTTTTCAGGTATTTCGCTCTTATGAGCAAATGCTGAGGGTTGACACAACGGAAATGGCTCCCCGGCAGAGGGCAGCGAGTGAAGCGCAGATGGAGCGGGTTCGGCTTTTGATTGAGCGAACGAAGTCAGCACTGGTCGAAGCGATCGGAGAAAGAAATGAAAAATAATTGGGTATAGCAACTCGCTACTGAGAAAGAAGGTCTATCTATAGAGAAAGAGGAGTTGTCCTTGCGGTAGAGTTATCCCGAAAAGTCAGCCGTTACGCTATTAGGCACTAAATCACCTCTAGACTAATAGCCGCAAAGACAAAATTTGGCGATCGCCTAACTCTTCCGTTATGACTCCTCCACTCACTCAGTTTTTTCAGGGAAACTCCCTTTCTGATTTGTTCGCTCAGGACATTGGTGACAGGTATTATGGGCTGCTTTTGAACTATCCCGCAACGGCAAGCTGGGCTGCTTATCCCAACGTGCAAAAATACTTTCTGCAAGATGGCAGCAGTGAAGCCACAAAGACATCCTTTGACAAAATTTGCCAGAAAGAACCCTGGAAAAACCTGGCAGTCCTAGGTAATACTCTTACGGGTGTGGCAATCAGACCCCCTCAAAACCAGCTAATGCAATACTGGCGAGAGCATTTCGGCTTTGATGATACTCATTTGCAGATGATGGATTGCTCAACTTATCTAGATGAGTTGAGTGGCGATCGCCTTGACCAGGTGATTGTCTTATTTCCGTTTGATCGGCTGGCGCATGAAAAGCACGCTGTCAACCCAGATACTCATTACCGTCTGCTCAGTAAAGCTGCGCTTTCTGAGTTGGGGATTCCCTGTCCGACTTATCAAACCTATGAGCTAGATCAGATTAGCCTGGATCAAATTCAGCTTCCCCAACAGTTTCCTTACCTGATCAAGACATCTCATGGGCTTTCGGGTGAAGGAACTTATATTATTCGCAGTCACAGCGATCTCAACTATTGCCTGGAAGAATTGCAGAAGTACTTGTCGATCAACTTGTTAAAGACAATCATCGTTTCGGAGTTTGTCAAGCATGAGGTTAACAACTACTGTGCTCAGTTCTATGTGAATAAGCAAGGTGAGATTTCGTTAGTTGGTGTAACTCAGCAGTTAGTTAGCTCCGAAGGAAACTACTTAGGAGGGTTAATCGACTACACCGACGACATGAGTAAGTTCTCCGAAATGGTTACAGCGATAGGACAATATGCTCACCAACAGGGATATTTCGGGGTAATTGGCTTCGATATATTAGAAGACCGAGACGGAAAGCTTTATGGAATCGATGCCAATTTTCGCATCAATGGTTCAACGCCGCTTTGCTTGCAGCGCCATCAACTGTTGAAACTGGATAAAGCGATCGCCAAATATTCCAGTGACTACCGCATGGAAGGAACTCTCGACGAAATTCTCACCACACTGAGACCACAGCTAGAGCGGAAGGATTTTCTGATTCTCTCAGCTTTGGAGAAGGTGAAATACGGCAAAATTTACACCGAAATTTATGGCATTGTCACCGGAGAAACGCTCAAGGAAATGCAGCAGATTGAGCAAAACCTGCACGATCAGGGATTGCGCTTAACAAGTTAAAACACCACTTTTGAATCGCTTGAATCGCAGGATTTTTGATTAATGAATTTAACTTATCAAGGTTTACTCACTTTTGTTGTCTTGGCGATCGCCACACTCCTTTTCTCAGTGTCGCTAGACCGGTGGTGGCGTGAACGCAGCTATGACCTGAATGGTAAAACAGTCTTGTTAACCGGAGGTTCACGCGGATTAGGTTTAGTCATGGCGCGTCAACTTGTCCAGTCGGGGGCACGAGTTGCCCTCTGTGCGCGAGATGAGGACGAGCTAGAACGGGCACAAACGGAACTAAAGCAAGGGGAAGTCTTGGCAGTAACGTGTGATGTCACCAATCAAACTCAAGTTGAGCAGATGGTGCAGCAAGTTAAGGAACGGTTTGGGGCGATCGACATTCTAATCAACAACGCCGGAACTGATATTGTCGGTCCGCTAGATAGCCTCACCATGCAGGACTACGACGATACAATGAAGCTGCATTTTTGGGCACCGCTTTACACCAGTTATGCTGTGCTGCCAGAGATGCGTCAGCGCAAAGCGGGCAGGATTGTAAATATCTCCTCTATTGGCGGCAAGGTAGCGTCCCCACACATGGTGGCTTACTGCGCCAGCAAATTTGCTCTAACCGGACTATCAGAGGGAATGCAAACCGAACTGGCAAGCGCTGGAATTGCCGTTACAACAGTTTGTCCTGGTTTCATTCACACGGGTGTGGTTGATCACGCCATCATGAAGGGTCAGAACCGCAAGGAGTTTGCCTGGTTTAGTATTAGTGACTCACTGCCACTGCTTTCTGCCAGTGCTGAAGAGGTCGCTCAGCGAACGATCAAAGCCCTCAAGCGGGGAGATGCAGAAGTGATTGTGCCTTTTCCGGCTTGGCTTTCTGCTAAATTTGCTGGACTATTTCCAGGACTCACTGCAAACCTGCTCAGTCTGACAAATCGGTTACTGCCTAGCTCTGGTGGAATGGGTCAAGAACGTGCCTTTGGCAGAGATAGCCACTCATCCTGGGCACCTTCCTGGCTGACTGCGTTGAGTAACCGAGCGGCACAGCGCAACAATGAAGTTCCGGTCGCTGAACCCAAAAGCAATACCACGGTAAAGCTGCTTGATCATGAGCAGCACTCCTCACCTACCGAAGCAAAACAGCCATCTGCTGAAGCGACACAGTCTGAGGTGACACAGTCACCTGAAGGATCTACGGTAAACGGAACATCACTCACCGAACAAGTCCAAGTCGGAACATCCTCAGCGGAATTGTCCCCGTAGAAGATTGATCAAATTGGTTTTCCGTTAATCGGGACCTCAGCGTAGGGGCAGTTCGCGAACCGCCCCTACGCTGAGGTTTGTAGCTGATACAAGTGTAAACCCCCGTAATCTCCAGCTATAAATTAGCCATTCACGGAGACTTGAACTGTTGCGGGTGAGGACTTTACTGGAGGCGGACTAACCTTTTGATTGGGGATACCCTCAATCGGGCACTCTTCCGTACCAATCGTGGAACGAGTAATCGCTTCTGCTTTCTCCTTCGCTTTCTTCGGCTCCAGAACCCAGTCTCGGTAGAACTGGTAAGGACATTCCGCCATCCCTTCAGAACCATCACCCGAATTGAGCATTCCGGTATAGCCGCGATGCAGCAGCTTAAACAAGTGATTCTGAGACTGAGAGTTTTTGCGGAAGTCACGAATCGCAAACTTAGACAGGGCAGCATACTGAATCCCCATCTCTTCTTCGCCACACTCACCTAAAGTGCGACCATCGAAGCCAACTACAGCAGAGTGTCCAAAGTAGCTATATACACCATCAAATCCGGCAGCATTAGCAACAGCAACATAAACGTTGTTCATCCACGCCATTGCTTTAGATACCATGATTTGCTGATCTTTTGCCGGATACATATACCCCTGGCAGCGAACAATCAGTTCGGCTCCTCTCATGGCACAATCGCGCCAGATTTCAGGGTAATTGCCATCATCACAAATGATCAAACTAATCTTGAGTCCCTTTGGTCCTTCTGAAACGTAGGTGCAGTTGCCGGGATACCAGCCTTCAATCGGTGTCCAGGGCATGATTTTGCGATATTTTTGAACGATCTGTCCCTGGTCGTTCATCAAAATTAAGGTGTTGTAGGGAACCTTGTTAGGATGCTCTTCGTGCTGCTCTCCGGTGAGTGAGAAAACGCCCCAAACCTTATTGCGAATGCAAGCCTCTGAGAAGATTTGTGTCTCCTCTCCAGGGATGCTTGCTGCCGTTTCCATCATCTCTTTGGGATCGTACATGATGCCGTGAGTGGAATATTCAGGAAAGATCACCAGATCCATTCCGGGTAAACCCACTTTCATCCCGTCGATCATTGAGGCAATGTTCTTACAGTTCTCAATAACTTCTGCTTTGGTGTGCAGGCGCGGCATTTTGTAGTTAACAACCGCAACTCCAACTGCGTCTTCACTCGATGAAATGTCGCCGTGGTAAGACATGAGTACCCCCAGTGAGTGTTGTATTTAGAGCTTCTAGTGACCAATGGCAGAGGAGAGCCATAGAAAAACTCTCCTGGATCTTTTGGTACTTCCAGTTGCAAGACTTTAAAGGTTGTAATCTGCTGGAACAGACTTAGCTTGTCGCTGTTTAAGAGGGGCTTGCAACCTCCAAACCAGCGCCACTGGGCTTTGAGCCAGGAAAAAAGGTTTATCTCAATTTTTTGCGATCGCCAAGGCTTCCTCCTCAAGCCACAGCACCTTGAATACAAGTTAGACTCTAAAAATCAGTTGCCTCCCCGTAACCGGACAATCCCCACCACTCGTCTTATGTTTGCTGGTTCGCTAGCGATTGTTTGCTGGTTCGCTACCGATTGTTTGCTGGTTCGCTACCGATCAGTTGACGCTCATGAGAGAGCTTTCAACAATCTGGATAGATAATAAAGAGTTGGATAAGCCTAATTTGTATCTAGTTTTACACTTAATAGTTAATTGCTTAACTATTTTCTCTCAATGCGAATTTGCCATCCTGCATGGGGCTTTAGACATTTTCCCCCTAGGAAGCAAACAGATGCTCACTCCTACAGGCATCAGTCGGCAGGCAAAGCTGTTTCATCGAGCAGTTTCGCTGTTTTGATCACGAGATCCATCAGCGTCTTGCGTTCTGCTTCATTCAGAGAGCTCATTAGCTCAGAGATCTGATATTGATCCTGGGGTGCAATCCAGCTTAAGAATTGTTGCCCCTCTGGGGTCAGTTTTACCATCAGTGCCCGTCGGTCAGAGGGATGCACATCGCGTTCGACATAGCTGTCTTGCTCTAGCCCATCCAATAATCCGGTCATGGCAGCGCGGGAAACGCCACACTGTTTGGCTAAAGACGACGGGCTGGCACATAGCTCAGGTTCAGTACTGAGATAGAGCAGAACGGCGAGCTTACTTTGCGAAATGCCTAGCTTTGCCGAATGCTCGTCAGTAATTCGCAGAACCATTCTGGCGATTCGAGCAATGATTGACGTGGTGTAAATTGCTCCTGCCTGGCTGGGAGAAGTCAGCGCCTTGTGGACAATTTCTGTGACCAATTCACCTAAAGTTTCTATTTTTTCGTGCCGTTTGACCTGGGTCTGAGTAGATATAGGTACCTCTACATCGTTGGGTCGCAAGGCTTCCTGTCTGTACTGAGCCAATTCTTGCTCTAACATTTGACTCACTTCAAATGCTTGGGTCAGTGTGGAAAATGCTCTGAGTGCTGTAATTATCGTGATGAATAGCTTTTGGGAGGTCAGCTCTGTTTTTGTTCTGTAATCATCGATGCCATAGTTCACTGCCACCACATTTTCGGGTGCCTGTCCTGGCTGTCCGGTTCTCAGGATAATTCTGACGATTGGGTTTTCTAGCTCCTCTCGAATGTAGGGAATCACCTGTAACCCTGCATCTTCTGTTTCCATGACTACGTCTAGAAACACAATCGCCGTATCAGGATGAGCCTGAATTAACTGTTTGGCTTCTTGAGCAGAGTAGGCACTAATAAATGTCAATGTTTTATTTTCAAAGGTAAAGTCGCTTAGCGCCAGTTTTGTTACTTCATGGACTTCAACATCATCATCGACGATTAAGATTTTCCAGCTTCCATGCTGGCTTGGGTCTGTTTCTTCAGCAAAGAACACGATCTCATCTTCTTGAGCAAAGACGCATTCATCACTCGGAGCGTGATTACTCAGAGCATTAGATGAGGTTTGTGCGTTTTCCAGCATGAATGCTCCTTTAGTTGTTCGAGTCAACTTAAATTTATGAATCTACACTTCTGTGTTCAATAACTTGATGACAAACTTTGTCCCAATCCCTAGGCGACTTTCACACTGAATCGTCCCCTTCAGCTTTCGGGTCACTAGGTTGTAGACAATGTGTAACCCTAAACCACTCCCACCCTGTCCTCTTTTTGTGGTGAAAAAGGGTTCGAAGATTTTGCCCAGGTTTTCTGGAGCGATGCCGCTACCGTCATCTGTGTATTCAAAAATTACCTGTTCCCTAGTTTGCTCAAAGCTCAAGATAATCTGTCCAGCTTTGCCAGGTTCGTAGGCGTGCAGCAGGGAATTCATGATCAGGTTAGTGACGATTTGGGAGAAGGCTCCGGGATAGCTGGTGAGGGTAAGATGGCGATCGCCTCTCACCTCAACATGATGCTTAGTAACCTTCAGTTTGGGGCTAAGCTGCAACAGAATTTCTTCGAGATAGTCTTTGAGGTTAAATACCCGTTTTGACTCACTGGACTGATCTACCGCAACCTGCTTAAAACTATGGATCAGTTCTGCGGCTCGTTCTAGATTTGAGAGCGTCATTCGACTACTCTGTTGGGCTAAATCCAAAAACTTCTCTAGATCCGATCGCTTCATAGTACCGCCTTTGAAGCGTTCTGAGAAAGCGATCGTTTTTTCCATCAGCAAAGAAGCGGCGGTTACACCAACTCCAATCGGGGTGTTAATTTCATGGGCAATTCCGGCAACCAAACCACCCAACGCTGCCATTTTTTCAGTTTGAATCAATTGTGCTTCAGCTTGTTGCAGATTGTGCAGCGTTTGTTCAAGCTGTTTTGCTTTTTCTTGCAGCTGCGCTTCAGCCAGGTTGCGTTCCTGTACCTCTTGCTGAAGCTGAAGGTTGCGCTCATCCAGTTCTTCTTGCGCCAGTTCGCGGCTTTCCTGCGTCAACACCAGCCACCAGGCTCCAATGCCGATCAGTACCAGGAAGACGGCATACACTTCGATTAAGGCTGCGGTGAGTTGTTGGGCCGCGACGATAGAAATTTGGGGAACAGCGACGTGCTGATAGTAGACCAGCCCCAGACTGATACCCACTAGCCCCGATAGAGATAGGAACAGCGCCAGGTATCTCAGCAGCCTTGCCCCTAAATGCGGCGATAGTTTGGACTGAAATAGCCGCGACCCTTTTGGGGTTTGAACGGTGGTTTGAGGAACGATTTGAGTTGCAGTTTGAGATTCGGAGGCAGGGTAGCCTTTGCTAGGTGCGATCGCCTTACAAGCATCGTGGCAACAGGCATCCAGAGTGCAACAGAGCGAACAAATCGAGTTCTGATAAATTGGACAGAACGCCATGTCCTGCGGCTCATATTCTTGCTCACAGATGCAGCAGTTCAGTGGATGAGTGGTTTCAGAATAAATGTCTGCACGAGCGATGTAATACTTCCCTTTGGTGAGAAAGGCGATCGCTGGAGCCAGTACAAACGCTAAACCTAAGGCAATGAAAGAGGCAAAAGCTTTTGCACCGATTCCAAACACGCCCATGAAAGCAGCCATTGCCACCAATGAGGCAATTAACATTGACCCCAATCCGACGGGGTTGTAGTCGTGCAGGTGTGCTCGCTTGAACTCAATATACGGAGGACTTAGACCCAACGGTTTGTTGACCACCAGATCGGCAACTAATGCCCCAACCCAGGCGATCGCCACATTTGAGTAAAGCCCCAAAACTGCCTCTAGCGTCGAAAATACGCCCAACTCCATTAACAGGAGAGCGATCGCCACATTAAACACCAGCCAAACCACACGACCCGGGTGGCTATGGGTGAGCCGAGAAAAGAAATTTGACCAGGCCAACGACCCCGCATAAGCATTCGTCACGTTGATCTTAATTTGAGACAAAATCACAAAAAAGATCGTCACAGCTAGCCCTACATCTGGGTTAGAGAAAACATACTCAAACCCGATCAAATACATTTGAGTTGGCTCGTTGGCTTTGGATAAACTGACTCCGTGAGCAATCGCCAGAGATGCTAAAAAAGCGCCGCCTAACTGTTTCGCGCAACCCGTCAGTACCCATCCCGGACCAGCCACTACCACTGCCAACCACCATTTACGTTTGCTCGTTTCCTGTTGATCAGGTAGAAAGCGCAAATAGTCTACCTGTTCGCCAATTTGGGCAATCAGTGAGACTGCGATAGTAGTAGCCGCCCCAAACAACAGCGGGTCAAAGCCTGCACTACCTGCTTCCCCAGCAAAATGCACCCAGTTTGAAAGTGCCTCTGGCTCCTTGTAAAGGATGCAGGCATAGGGCAAAAGCATCAGCGTAAACCAGACCGGCTGGCTCCAAAGCTGCAATTGATTAATCAGGGTCACGCCAAAAAACACAAAAGGAATGATCACCAGAGAGCAAACGATGTAGCCAATCGATAGCGGCAGGTGAAAATATAGCTCTAGCGCCTGCGCCATAATGGCTGCTTCTAAAGCAAAGAAAAGAAACGTGAATGAAGCATAGATCAGCGACGTAATCGTTGAGCCGATATAGCCAAATCCAGCCCCTCGCGTCAGCAAATCAATATCAACGCTATATTTTGCGGCATAGTAGGCGATCGGCAGTCCGGTCAAAAAAATGATGACCCCAGCGACAATAATTGCCCAAAAGGAATTCGCAAACCCATAGCTGATGACCAGTGACCCACCGATTGCCTCTAATGCCAAAAACGACAACCCACCACTGGCCGTATTCGCGACCAAAATCTCTGACCACTTGCGAAAAGATTTAGGCGCAAACCGCAAAGCATAATCTTCCAGCGTTTCGGTCGCGATCCAAGTATTGTAGTCACGCCTATCTTTAACAATCTTTGTCGTTGCAGGAAGCGGCATAGGAAGATATCAATGATGGACGAGATAAATGGAAGAGACAATCAGTTTAACTACAACCTAACGGAATATAGCTCTCATAACCCATTTTAGAATTTCTGCGTACTCCTGTAGAGGTAAATAGCTAGAGTCAAAATAGCAAGAATGTATCATAGGATACGTTTGCCGTGTGGGAATGCCTCTAACATCTGAGACAGGTTTGCTGGAACTCGCTTCAGATAGGACAAGAAGGTTTAAAACTGCAATGGCGGCAGGAAGATTCCTGTTGCTAAAAGTGAGATTCCTATTGCTATTGCGGTAGGGAGCTAATGCTGTTCAAGTCATTCAACGGTAAGTGATTCTAGTCGATGGCTTGCTCTAGCTCCTGCTAGAAGAATTCTCAGTTTGCTGATTTGCCTTAGATTGTCAGATTCGCGAGGTTGCCGTATGGCGCTTCGCACACCGTCAATTCTTTCATCTGGTTAAGTTGTTGTTAAGGAGAACGCAATGGCTGATTCGCGTAGCCCTCTGGTTCGGTTTGGCAGAATAGGCCGCCGTAAGTTTATCAAGTATGGTTCTTTAGCGGTCGGGGCAGGCGTGCTCTCTGCCTGCACTCGTGGCGGCGGAGAAACCACTACCAGTTCTGCTACTGGAACTGGATCTGCGTCTTCAGGCGATGCCATTAAAGTAGGCGTAATGTATTCAACGACTGGCACCATTGCGATCGTTGAGAAGTCTCTGCAAGATGCTACTTTCCTGGCGATCGAGCAGATCAACCAGGGCACAGGACCCTGGCAGGGTAAGCAAGGCGTCGCGGGTAAGCAAATTGAAATGGTTGTGGTCAACCCCGACTCCAACTGGGATTTGTATAACCAGATGTCTAAGCGCCTGATTGATGAAGATCAGGTATCTTGTGTCCTGGGATGTTATACATCAGCCAGCCGTAAATCAGTGCTGCCCGTATTTGAAGAAAAGGACGCCATCCTTTATTACCCGGTTTACTACGAGGGAAATGAGTGTAGCTCTAACGTCTTCTACACCGGAGCCGCACCTAACCAGCAAATCACAGACTCCATTCCCTATTGCTACGAAAACTTTGGACCCAAAGGTTTCTTCATCGGTTCTGACTATATTTACCCTAAAGAGAGCAACCGGATTGCTAAGGCAGAACTGGAAAACCAGGGTGGACAAGTGGTTGGAGACGAATATGCAGCACTAGGAACCACTGAATTTATCACCATCATCAACAAGATCAAGCAGGCGAAACCTGACTTTGTCTTGAGTAATTTGGTGGGTGATAGTATTCCCGCGTTCTACAGACAGTTTAAGGATGCTGGAATTACCCCCGATCAGATTCCCATCATGGCTTACCCCACGACTGAGGAAGAGATTCAGGCAATGGGGCCCGAGTATGCTGAAGGACACTACAGCAGCTTTAACTACTTCCAAACGGTAGACACGCCTGAGAACAAAGCATTTGTGGAGCAGTTCAAAGCAAAGTTTGGCGACAACCGGGTCACCAACGGCGTAATGGAAGCGGCTTACCTGCAAACCTTCTTTATGGCTCAGGCAATGGAGCAAGTCCTGGAAGCAGGTGAGGAGATCACAACTGCCACCTTGAGAGAAGCAACTCGCGGACAGGAATTTAACGCGCCTCAAGGTAAGGTCAAGATTGATCCCGACAACTATCACACTTACCTCTACTCTCGAATTGGCAGATGGCAAGCAGATGGTCAAGCGGAGATTGTGTTCGCAACTCCTTCTGCAGTGAAGCCGATTCCCTGGAGTCAAGCGCTTTATAAAGGTCGCCTTTGCGTTCACCCCGCTCCCGATGACCGCTCTGACCCAACAGAAGAAACAGGGAATGATCTACCTGTCGAATACCTAGAAAGTTAGGAGCTTTTAGCTTTTTAAAGTCAAAGCTCTGTCCAGGAAGGCAAAGCTTGAATTGAGTTGATGTCACAGGTAAGTTGAGGTTTACTGGGAATGTTGGGTTTTAATTCAATACAGGCTCACATCTTTTATCTGGCACAAGAAGCAACAGCGGCGACAGACGCAACCGGAGGAGCTGACTTTTACACTTTTGCAAACCAGTTGCTGAATGGCGTTGGGATTGTTGGAGTGTTGCTGTTAACCGGATTGGGTCTGGCTATCACATTCGGCGTGATGCGAATCATTAACCTGGCTCATGGTGAGTTCATCATGCTAGGTGCCTACGTGACGTTTCTGATGCAGTCTCTTTTTCAGATGGACTTGCTGCTAACTATTCCCTTTGCCTTCTTGGGAACAGCTCTGATCGGGGCGCTAACTGAGTTGACGGTGATTCGTAGGCTATACGGTCGCCCCCTTGAGACGTTGCTAGCGACCTGGGGGTTGAGTATTGTGATCCAAGGGGTCGTCAAGCTGATCTTCTCGGCGCAACTGAAGTATGTGAAGTCTCCACCTTACATATCTGGAAACCTGTCGGTAATCACGGGACAAGATGGGACACCGCTAGTCTCAATTTCCTATTACCGCATGTTTATTATTGCAGTTGCCCTTCTGATGTTAGGAATCACGCTCTACCTGCTCTACCAAACTCCTCTGGGTCGTCAGGTTAGAGCGGTAGCCCAAAACCGAGAAATGGCAAAGTGCTTGGGTGTGAATACTAGCCTGATCGACTTACTGACTTTTGCTTACGGTTGTGGGCTGGCTGGCATTGCGGGAGCAGTCATTTCTTCGCTTAAGAGTGTTTCTCCACCGATGGGGCAGGACTATCTAGTGGATGCCTGGATGGTCGTGGTGACCGGAGGAGTCGATAAGCTAATTGGAGTGTTGGCAGGGTCGTTCTTGATTGGTGAAGCCAATGCAGCGATCGCCTTTATGCTGAATGATCCGGTTGCCAGGGTGATTGTGTTAGCCGCCGTGATTGTTTTGATTCGCTATCGCCCAGAAGGATTGTTTACCGTACAGAAGCGGGCTTGAGCTTGAGTCGGGGCGATCGCAATGATCGCCCCAAAGTGAATTGGTATTAGTGGAGCCAGACTGATGACGCAGGTTTTGGATGGAGTTCAGCGTTCTACAGTTCCGGTTAAGTTATTTATAACTGCTGGAATCGTATTTCTCATCTTTTTTATTCTGCCATTTCTCGTAGGTGTGTTTCAGACAGCCCTAATCTCTAAGCTGCTGCTGTTTGGGGCACTAGCCATCAGTCTAGATCTGGTATGGGGATTTACAGGGATTTTGAGCTTTGCCCACGGAGTATTCTTCACTCTGGGGGGATACGCCATGGCGTATTACCTGAAGCTCAATCTTGCAGCAGCCAACAACAACTACGGCGGTGAGTTACCCGACTTCATGGTGTGGAACGGACTGGAGCAGTTACCCTGGTTTATTGCTCCGCTCAAGTTTCTTCCCATTGCAATTTTGGCAATGGTATTAGTGCCTGCTGCATTTGCTTACATCATTGGTTGGTTTATCTTTCGCTCCAAGGTCAGCGGCGTATACATCACGATCATTACCTTGGCAATTTCGTCAGCGCTGACTACACTGTTTATTAGTCAGCAGGCCTACACGGGTGGGACAAATGGCATTACTGATGTTGCCATCCTGTCGCTGGCAGGTATTGATATCACTGATATCAACCTCTACTGGGTCATTCTAATTTTCACCACACTGGTGTTAGCCGGAAGCTGGTGGCTAACGAAGTCTAATTTGGGACTTATCCTCCGCTCAATTAATGAGAATGAACGCCGCATTTCCTATTTGGGATATGACGTTGCGAGTTTCAAAATCTTCATCTGGACGCTGTCAGCGGCGATCGCAGGTATTGCCGGAGGACTGTTTGTTCCCCTTAACCGATTCATCTCGCCTGTCTACCTGGCAGTAGCATTTGGTACTCAGGTGGTGATTTGGGTCGCCATTGGCGGTCGGGGTACACTGGTTGGTCCTCTGATTGCAGCCCTGCTGCTGGGTCAGGTGCAGAATTCCGCAGAGCGAGTCACTCAAGATTGGCAGTTGATCGTTGGGGTGTTGCTACTGGTCGTTGTTTTGTTTTTGCCCAAGGGACTGATGGGCTTAGTGCCAGAGCGCATCGGTTTTAACAAATTGCTTGAATCACCTACTCCCAATCCCTCTGCAGGTTATGTTCGAGCCGGATTGTTAGATTGGTTTACCCCGCTACAGGGAGCACTTAGAAGCATGCAGGGATGGTTCTCCAAGGATCGTGACCGTTAACTTGGGATTGAAAGCCTGGTAAGTGTGGCATTAAAGGATAAAAAGATGAATGCAGTCCTCTCGGTTAAGGATTTGACGGTAATTTTCTCAGGATTCCGGGCCCTTAAAGGCGTCTCCTTGGATGTGGGCGATCGCGAGATTGTCACCATCATTGGCCCCAACGGTGCAGGTAAAAGTACTTTACTGGATGCCATCGTAGGGAAGTCTCCTGTTGCTTCGGGACACGTTTATTATCAAGGACACGAAATTACCAACAAAAGGCCTCATGCAATAGCTCGTCTAGGAATCGGGCGTAAGTTTCAAAACCCCAATGTTTATAACGAGTTGACAGTATTTGAAAACATCCTACTCGCGCTCAAAGGTTCTCATGGAATCCTTGCTTCAATCACGGTCAAATTGACCCGTGCTAAGAAGGAGAAAATTGCCTGGGTTCTAGAGCGAATTGGGCTGTTGGATAAAGCCTTTCTCAAGGTTTCTTCGCTGTCTCACGGCCAAAAACAGTGGGTTGAAATTGGCATGGTAATTGCTCAAGATCCTTCCATCATTTTGCTAGATGAGCCGACAGCAGGAATGACCTCGGATGAAACTCATTTGACCGGAGAAATCATTAGAACGATTTCTAAAGATCACTCGGTGGTGGTCATCGAGCATGACATGGATTTCGTCAAGCAAATTGCTCAACGAATTATTGTATTACACCAGGGCGAGAAGCTAGCGGAAGGCTCCGTTACTGAAGTGCAAAATAACTCTAAAGTTGTGGAGGTTTATCTGGGTCGTGAAAAAATCGATATCGCCGCTGCTTGAACTCACGGATGTCACCGCTGGTTACGGGCAAACTCCTGTTCTCCTGGATATCAACATGCAAGTTGACAAGGGCGACATGGTTTGCATTTTGGGACGCAATGGAGTTGGTAAAACCACGCTCCTACGCAGCATTATCGGCTTGAACAAGGTCAACAAAGGCAGCATCATTTTTGATGCGGATGACATTACAAAAACTCCGACCTATAAGCGTAGCCGCTACGGAATTGCCTACATTCCCCAAGGACGGGAGATTATTCCCTACCTGACGGTGCTAGACAATCTCAAACTCGGTTTGACTGCTAATCGAAACAAAAAAACTGCCAATCTTTTGGAGGAAGTATTTGAGTTCTTCCCTATGTTGAAGCAGCATCTTAAGCGTCAGGGAGGTCTTTTGAGCGGTGGTCAACAACAACAGTTAGCGATCGCCAGAGGACTTATGTCTGACCCACAAATGATCTTGCTCGATGAGCCAACCGAAGGGATTCAACCCTCTATTGTCCAAGAAATTGAGGCAACTCTGAGGAGAATCAACTCCGAAAAGGAGATTACCGTCATGGTTGTTGAGCAAAAGATTGATTTTGCGAAACAGCTTGCTCAACGGTTTTTCATGATGGAAAAAGGGGCTGTAGTGGCTCAAGGTAACACCAAGGAACTGGACGAGACACTAGTGCATCGTTACCTAGCGGTTTAACTCTTCGCTCACTCATTTGCTCAATTTGTTAGCTGGGCGATCGCTAGAGTTACATCTCTGGTAGGGTATGGGACAGTCTGCTGTAGTAGTGCGGCAAGTCTAAAGCGTTGGATTCCGCTCTGCTCCACCCAACCTACGCAGATTACAGATGGTAGAACTGTAGGTTGGGTGAAGCGCAGCGGAACCCAACACTTTCTCGACATGCTAGTAGTAGGCTAGTTGTCCTATTGAAACTAAGTCGCAGCGTTTTTCTTGAAGATAATAAGTCCGAAATAAAGCACATGTCAGATGCAGAGTTTCGGGCAATTATCATCTATTTGGAGACACTTTGCCGGAGGTAGAATTAATTCGGTTGATACACCATTCATTGACAAATCTGTGAAAGAACTTCTGGCTAGCTAATCCTTTCTCATACAGCAAATTAATAGATGAAATTAAACGTGGCAGATGGTTTTTTCAACATCTAGAAATCATTGCTTAAGTGTTTTATCTCAGTAAAGCTTTTGCCTCAAATACGACAGCTTTTACACTTATTCCATTATTTAATATTTTAATAAGCAGCAACTTCAAATGAGCTGCAAGATATTTATCTCAAAAGTATTTCTCTTCCTTTAACTCACCCCCGCAAAGCAATTAAACTTACTTAAATCTCATCCTGAAGCCTTACTTTAGTGGCATAGTAGCGTAGGTTGGGTGAAGTAAAGCGTAACCCAACTGAATTCGAGCAAGCATTAGGTTTCACGTTTTTCTATCCAAATTACACTAAGAGATCTGTTAGCTAGTTAGCTCATCTCTAGTTTATTTCTGAAAATAGTTCATAAATATCCAGATGAAACTTGAAACTAAAAAACTGTTTCAAGAAAAGCTTTTATTGGCTGAGTAGAGGGCTTTCTTAATACATTCATTTGTTTTTATAGCATCAAAATTTTGTCTAAAAACCTTTGTTTTAAACCTTTGAAACAATAAATAGGTGTGTTATTGTTCATACATTCATTGTGACTCTCTAAAGTTAATTCAGTGAAGTAAAGGAGTGTTCCATGCCTGAAGTTTTATTTAAGGTTGATCTCACTAAACCGATGGATCAACAGGAGTTGCCTGGACATAACCGCTGGCATCCTGATATTCCGGCTGTTGTTTCAGTGAATCCTGGTGATGTCTTTAGAATTGAGTGTAAGGATTGGACAGACGGGCAAATCAAAAATAATGACAGCCCAGATGACATTCGAGATGTTGATCTGACTGTTGTTCACGTGCTGAGTGGACCAATTTGGGTCAATGGTGCTGAGCCAGGAGATATTTTGGTCGTTGACCTACTCGACATTGGCGCTTTACAAGGCGATGAGTGGGGCTTCACAGGTATCTTTGATAAGAAGAATGGTGGCGGATTTCTAACTGACCATTATCCCAATCCAGCAAAAGCAATTTGGGATCTCCAAGGAATTTATACCTCTTCTCGCCATATTCCAGGAGTTAAGTTTGCAGGAATTACTCACCCTGGTTTGATTGGCTGCGCGCCTTCCCATGAACTGTTGTCAACCTGGAATAAGCGAGAAACAGAACTGGTGAATACGGCTCCCGATCTGCGTACTTATGGCGCAGGACTTTCGGGAGATCAGCCCGTTTTAGCAGCGTTGCCTAATCCTACTAATGCAATCTTGGGACAGTTGCCTGCTTCTGAGTACGATCGCGTTGCTGCTGAGGGAGCCAGAACGGTTCCACCTCGCGAACATGGCGGCAACTGTGATATCAAGAACCTATCGAAAGGAACGCGGATTTACTTCCCGGTTTATGTGGAGGGTGCCAAACTGTCGATGGGCGATATTCATTTCTCTCAGGGAGATGGAGAAATCTCTTTTTGTGGGGCGATCGAAATGTCAGGTTATATCGACCTGCATGTTGATATCATCAAGGGCGGCATGGAAAAGTACAGCATGGTTAACCCCATCTTTAAGCCCGGTCCTGTAGAGCCTCGTTATTCTGAATATCTGGTGTTTGAAGGGATTTCGGTAGATGAGTTTACGGGCAAGCAGCATTATATGGATGTCCATATTGCCTATCGTCGAGCCTGCTTGAATGCGATCGAATACTTGAAGAAATTTGGCTACACGGGTGAGCAAGCTTACCTGCTGCTCAGTTGTGCGCCGGTTGAGGGTCGCGTTAGCGGGATTGTTGATATTCCCAATGCTTGCTGTACGTTAGCAATTCCCACCGAGATCTTTGACCAAAACATCTTGCCGACCTGACACAGCCCTAAATCGGTTGTAAGACAAGCGGGTTTTGGTGTTGCACATTTAACGAATGATTTTCGTAGGGGCACGGCAATGCCGTGTCTCTACAGTGGGCAATTCACATGTTAGGAATTTTGCATCATTCTCAATTTGTGCAATGCCGGATTTTGAATACGCATTGCCTCCAGTAATTCACATCTGGGGGTTAATGCATTTCAAGCGATTGACACTTCAAGTGATTAGACTTCCTGCATCCATCAATTTTTGAAGCATGAATGGTAGAGCGGTGTCACACTACCACTCACCCAGGAAGTCCTTTGAATAGTTGCAAAAGACCACCGTAAAGAGGTTTTGACCTATGCCCCTGTATGAGTTTCGTTGTGAGGAGTGCGGGCTGTTTGATGAATGGCGTGCTATGTCAGAGTGTAATGCTCCGGCTTCTTGCCCTTCTTGCCAACAGCCTGGACGACGAGTTTTTTCTGCACCTATGCTGCTTTCTGGCTCTTTTCGGCTCAAGCGTGAAAATCCAGAGCCGCAGTTGGTGAAGCGACAAGAACCAAAACCTTCTAAGGTTAAAGATCACAAGGGAGGACGACCTTGGATGATTAGCCACTGATGTTTGAATGAATTACCCTGCTGATACTTTGCTAGAAATACAAGGGGCCGTTCGCGGCCCCTACAGGAATTTGTGATTTATCCAGGTAGAGATTGCTGTAAGTTACTGGAACTGTGCATCGGTGATGCGTGTGGGACTAGAAACGGTTTTTTGTAGTGGCGATCGCCAACAGAGATAAAATAAGGGACCAAACAAAGGCACCAGTGCCACTGCCCAAAAAACAGCACGATTAGAAATACCTCGTCGTGCCATATCATCGTCAAACAGGGAAGTAATCGGAAAAACCAGGCACATCAGGCAAAAATCAAGAGAAATGAGATGGACAAAGTGGCGGGTTTGGAACTGCTGTACGAAGTCTGCCCAATCTCCAACGATGAGCGCGTAGGCAATGAGGGCGATCGCGGTGAAAAGCAACATAACGCCTGTTGATCTTCGTTCTAACCAGGCTAACCACTTGTCCATCGTGCCGTTAAAAGTGTGGTTGCGCTGACGCAACAGCAGGTAAGGTAATAGGCAAATGACTCCTGTGAAGTTTGAGCCAATAAAATAAGGCCAGACGCGGAAGGGTTGCATTCGACCATCGACAAACATCAAACTGGCATAGATGAGCGGCCAGACCCCCATTAACCAGAAGATCGATAGCAGATAGGCGTTAATTTCTCCCCAGCGAAACGTAATCAATCGATATCCCACGTCCCAGGTGTAGGAGCGATCGAGGGGAGCAAGCCATATTGTATAGGCAACAAAACTTATCCAGATCATCCAAAGTACAGCTTTCCTAACCATATGCTGTTTTTTTACGTTGTCCGACCCCTCCAGTGTCTATCCAACTTAATGGATGGAACTCTATCTGTGGAGTAGCTTCAGCGCATCCTCTATGAACGCTTTCGTACCGACATACTGGTGCAGCGATCGCCCTTCTAAAAGCAGGAAGAACTGGGCGATCGCACTTCCGGATTGGTATTTCTCGAAGAATAGTGCGCATCTGCAAAAAGGATGATTTTTAATCATTCATATAGTAGGAAGATCTATTTAGGGTGTAGTACTAGTCGTAGAGACAAATTTTGTATTCAGATCAGATTGCTGCTTGAGCGATCACGCACTTTGTGGGGTGTAGTATTGGTCTCGAGCGTTTTCGTATGAGCAAAATTCGTCCAAAAGCGTTCACTCGTATGGGTTTATATTGATTCGCCCTAGAATTCTTAAGAGATTTTAAAAGATAGAGAAACTGTTCCGTTCTGACAGTGGACCTTATGTAGAACCGACTTATTGCCTCTTATTGACAAAGAGATTTTTTATGAAGAGTTTTGATGACTTGCTCTCCTCTAGCACGTCTGGTTTACCTGCACTTGAACCAAGAGAAAACTTCTTAACAGGTTCTCGCACAGGCTTAAATCACGCTACTGAACCTAGCGCTTTGTTTACCCCGCTGAGTGATTTTAGTCATAAACACTCATCGTCTTCGAGTCTAAAAGCTACTCCACGAGACGAAGTTATTTTTAACCAACAGGTTGAAATAGGAACTTTTGCCAGTGACGTTCAAACTTTAGGAATCACTGGGAATGCATCCACTGCAAAGGTGGTTAATGGGAGAAGTATAGCTGCACTTAGCCAGGGAGCAAACAAGGCAGGAAAAGACTCCTTAACTGGCATGGTGACTGACAGTGCCTTGCTGAGCAGGGATAGTAACCTCACAGTCCGGGGCAGAAGTGACAGCCTGGCGGCAGCAGTTCGACTTCCAGATCTAGTCGGCACGATTGAGCGAGTGATCATGCCCAGAACGATTGACCCGAAGAAAAAGGACGATAAAGGGCAAATTAAGGTCGATATCACAAATCGGGGTAGCTTGAGAGCCAGAGGTTTCCTGAACGTCAGCATCTATGCCTCACCTGACCCTGTGCTGAGTGCGAGTGACCAGCTTTTAGATCAGGTAAACCGGGGGAATGTTCAAATCCAACCCAACAATACCCGCAAGTTTACTTTCGATTTCACAAATCCTGCCGGGGTCGCGCCGGGAGCCTATTATCTGATTGTCAATATTGATCCAACGGGTAGGATCGCCGAGAGCAACGAAACCAACAATGCTGCAAACAAACGGGTTTCTGCAAACGGAACTGACGTAGTGTTGGATTGGAACGCCACGCTGTTGAATGCGATCGTCACCGAGAGGTCATCTCCTCCAAGCGCATCACGGAGTATGGCAGTTCTCCATACTGCTATTTATGATGCGGTCACGGCCAACTCAACTCGAACTGTGTCGCGTGAAGCTGCGGTCGCAGGTGCAGCGCATCAGATTCTAATCAGTCTCTATCCCAATCAGACCGCTATATTGAATCAACAACTGACTATGTCTTTGGCAGAAATTGCCAATGGTGCGGCTGAAACGAACGGCATAGCTCTAGGTCGCTCTGTTGCAGATGCAGTGTTAGCAGCGCGACGCAATGATGGTTCAGCAGTCCCAAGCTCCTACATCCCCGGAACAGCACCTGGGAGATGGCAGCCCACGCTACCCGGCAACCAGCCCGCTTTATTGCCCCACTGGGGTAATGTTACACCCTTTGTGATGAGGAGCGGTTCCCAGTTCCGTCCAGATGGTCCGCCTGCACTAAGTAGTGCTGAATGGGCCGCAGAATTTAACGAGGTCAAGACGTTAGGTGGCGTTAACAGTACTGTTCGGACTACGGAACAAACTGAGATGGCTAACTTTTGGGCTGATGGCGCAGGCACATTTACCCCACCCGGACACTGGAACCTAATCGCTGAACAGCTTTCAGTAGTTAGAAGAAATACCTTAGTAGAGAATGCTCGCTTGTTTGCCATGCTCAATGTTGCAGAGGCTGATGCGGGTATTGCCGCCTGGGATGCTAAGTATATCTATGATCTCTGGCGGCCAATCACAGCCATCCGTCTAGCGGATCAAGATGGCAATCCTAATACGGTTGCTGATCCAACTTGGACTCCGTTGGTTATAACACCCCCATTCCCTGAATATGTGTCGGGGCACAGTACCTACAGTGGTGCTGCGTCTACCGTGCTTGCGTCTTTCTTTGGCGACAACACCCCGTTTGAAACCACTTCCATTGGGCTACCGGGTGTAGTTCGCTCTTATAGCAGCTTCTCGCAGGCAGCAGACGAAGCGGGGATGAGTCGAGTCTATGGCGGTATTCACTTCCAGTCTGGCAATCAGGATGGTTTAGTCATGGGTAGAGCGTTGGGCAGATATGTGGTTGAGCGATACGCTGCGACTTAGGAAAAGACCTCCTGCACGAATTACCTTTAAAGGCATGAATGGTAGCGTGACTCCGCCACGCTACCATTCACGTACAGCAATTTCCAACTTGGGTAAACCACAAATTCCTGTAGGGGCACGCGAACTGCCCCTAGGCTATGGCTTACTCATCCGAGAATGGCTGTAAGAGTTCTACAGGACTTACGCAGATGTACTAAATGTGGTGGTCAGCTTAGCCCAACTTCATAGCAAGAGTGGGTGATTTGAGTTGCCCAATCAAATAGTGGGATAACAGTCTGCTCTTGAGTTGATAGATGCTGGTTGCCGTA
>JACJOC010000081.1 GCA_014695345.1 Cyanobacteria bacterium FACHB-471 | reverse complement strand
CCTAGGTCAAAGTTTCCTGCCAAGAAGCGTCATCATCTCAATCAGGGCACTCAACGACCGCAACTGATTTTTGCAATTCCTAGCTCTGCTTAAGCCTTATCCGAGAAGTATTGACTTATGGGATGGGCAAACGTTGCTTTGCCCATCCTACCTTTGGGCTGATTTAATAGCCAGAAAAATGATGAGTGACGGGTTCAAGCAACTGGTGCAAGTTCAACAAAAACAGGGGTGGTTGACCCTGAATCGACGTGACGAGAGCATGGACACAGCGAATTCCACCCTCGGCAAAGTGATTGGGGGGCAAGGGCGAAAAGGCTGATTGAGGCACTCGGCGTAGGCTAGGCTGTGAGTTTAAGAGAAGTCCTACAGGCTCTCCATGAAAGCTATCTACAATGACTAAATAGCGTTGCTGATTAACAAATTGAATTTGAGTGGTGGTGTGGTTGGGAGCAAGTGGTTCATCAGGATTAGCTGCTTTGGCGATCGCCTCCCCAAAAATTCGCCGCCCCATATCTAACACCACCAGTTCTTCTTCTTGATAGAAAGCAACACTAGCCCCTGTGTTAAACAGTGAATCGTGTAACTTATCCAACAGAATGACTTTTTGAGCCACCAAAATAGGCAGCGCAAACCACTCATGATGAATCCGAAAGGCAATGAGCTGTTGGCTGGGCTCAACCTTGCGGCTGGCGCGGCGGTAAGCGAACGACGAAGGGAGTGCCATAGAGAAGGCGAAATGAGGAATGAAGGATGAGGAATGAGGGATGAACGATTTGTAGAGTGGACAGCGCCCACCATGCTGAGTTTCACCGTGATTAATTCACCGTCATTTCATCGCCTCCTTGCCCGTTTAGCTAATTGCTCTGAAAGGTATCTGTCAGGTCAATGTTGGCTTCTTTGTTGCATTAGCGTTGAGCCGTTGGAGTGTTGATCAGTTGTTCTAAGGTCCGCAGTAGGGCTTGTTCGTTATAAGGTTTGGAGAAGTATGCCGTTGCGCCTAGACTCATCGCAAGCTGGCGATGTTTGTCGCCACTGCGGGAGGTGAGCATGGCAATGGGGATGCGATCGCACGCCGGATTTGCCTTCACCTTCGCCAAAAATCCATAGCCATCTAACCGAGGCATTTCAATGTCACAAATCACTGCCTGCACCTGGAGTCCAGCCGCCAGTTTTTCCAGAGCATCTTGACCATCTTTGGCTTGCTCAACCCGATATCCAGCCTTCTCTAACGTCAGCGCCAGGAAGCGGCGAACGTTAATCGAGTCATCCACAATCAGGATGGTTGGTTTAGAGGGTGGCATAGAGGGCGCAGTCGGAATCGGCAGCGCAGGCTCTGTCAGGGCTGCATAGTTAGACGAAAGCGCAGAAACAGGGTAAGCCGGGCGTTGCGCCGCAGGATAAGACGGCTGAGCCGGAGCCGAGATCGGAGCAGGCGACTGAACAGGCTGGACAGGAGCAGCCGGAAGTTGAGAAGGCGGGTAAGCAGGTTGAGTCGGTGCAGCCGGAAGTTGAGAAGGGAAATGAGACGGCGTATAGGATTGAGGATAGGCAGAGGGATAGGAAGGCTGCGACGTAAACAGATTGGGGGAGGAGGGAGGCACAGGCTGCTGAAAAGTGGGTTCTGCCACCGGCACGATGCTAGAGCGCTCGTAGCTGGTAATCCAGTGCAACAGTTCTGGAATATTAACCAGGGGAACGACACGACCATCGCCCAAAATCGTACAGTTGGTGAAGCCACTAGGCATGGGCAGGTTACCCTCGACCTGTCGAATCGCAACTTCTTGTTCACCCCAACAGCGGTCTACTTGGATGCCAATGATTTGGCTTCCCTGGCTGACCATGAGAATGGTGGGTGAGTTAATGGTTGGGGGCGCTTCCAGCCGACTGATTTGACGGGGACAGCGAAACTCTAGCCAGCGGAACAGGCGAATCAGTTGCACCATGCTGCCTTGCCATTCAAAGGCTTCACTGCCTGCGGCGGAAATCACTTGCTCAGACTGGAGTGCCAGCATTTCCTCCACCGCATCTGTGGGGAATGCCAGCAGCATACCGTTGCTCTCGGCTAACAGCACTCGTGCCACTGAGAGCGTGAATGGAACGGAGAGTGTAAAGGTGGTACCAACGTTTGCCTGGGTATTGACGGTAATTTCGCCGCGCACCTGCTTCAGGTTGTCGCGCACTACATCCATGCCAACGCCGCGCCCAGAGAGCGCTGTAACGCGATCGGTGGTGCTAAAGCCCGGTTCAAAGATGAGAGAGAGCAGTTCTTCGTCGCTGGCTGCCGCTAGCAGCATTGGGTCTAACCCCATTTGACGGGCACGAGCCCGAATCTTATCGAGCGGAATGCCACCACCATCGTCGCTAATCGTGATGATGGTGCGGTTGCTGCGGTGAGCGGCAGTAATTTCGATGATGCCCTGCTCTGATTTGCCGTGTCGTTTGCGAGTTTCAGGATCTTCGATGCCGTGATCAAAGGCATTTCGCAACAGGTGCATGAGCGGATCGTTGAGCGCTTCGAGAATGTTGCGATCGATCAGAGTGCTGCTACCCTGCAGTTTTAGCTCAACCTGTTTGCCGTACTGGAGTGAGAGTTCGCGTAAGGCTCTGGGGAAGCGATCGACTACATCTGAAAGCGGCCGCATCCGCACTTGCGTCAGGCTAGTCTGAAGCTGACGGGAAGTTTTGTTGAGTTCGCGGGTGGTCTGTTCGGTGTCCTCTAGCCCTAGCTCAATGTCGCTGGTCACTTCCTGAATCTGGACGATGGTTTCCATCACTTCCTGAGACAGCAGGTGCAGGTCGCTGTAGCGATCCATTTCCAGTACGTCAAAGTTGCTATTGATGTCTGAGGAATCGGTGCTCTCATGGCGATCGCCCTCTTCCCTAAAACTACCGCCACTGCTATTTGACAAACCGCTGTTTGACAAGTAGTTATCCAGATCACTGTAGCCATTCTGTTTAGCCCAACTGTTGGCTCCAACCAGGGACGGCGCGGCTTCGGAGGCGATCGCCTGCGTTGCAACCTTATCGTAAGCCGTCCGCAGTTGAGCATTTGACTGCTCCAAAACCTGTACTCGATGGCTGAGCGTTCGCACCAAAGCCCGCATCCGCTTCATATGCATATCCAGACCATTCCGTTCGATGGTCAGTTCGCCAAACAGGTCATTCAGTTGATTTAACTGCTTGAGCGGCACCCGCACCGTGTTTTCCTGGCTTTCTCGAATGGGGGGTGGCGTGGTGTCTGCCTTTGCCTCCAGCGCTCGAAAATTCATCGGCCGTGCTTCCGGCTCTGGTGCGGTCGGACGAGGTCGAACGACTTGAGTCTTAGGCTCGACAACAGATTCAGCAGAGCGGGGCTGACGCAGTGGGGGACGGGAACTCGGAGATTGTGACTGGGTTGGTTGCGGTTGAGTGATTTGGGGCTGAACAGGCTGCGTCCGAACAGGCTCTAGTCGAGTAGGCTGCGTTCGAGTAGGCTGTGTTGTGAACTGAGTTGAATCAGATTGAGGTTGACTAAATCGCGCTTGTTCAACTCTCGGCTGTACGGGTTGAACCTCTGGGGAGGACTGGGTGGGACGATTAGGCTGAATGGGCTGGGTAGGCTGAGTGGGCTGGGTAGGTTGAATAGATTGAGCCTGATCCAACTGCGACGGAATGGACTCTGTCTGCATAAACGGCAGTTGAACGCTTTCATCTGCCGCCGTTAGGCCATTTCCTGCATTGTTAAATGCTTCTTCAAAAGAGGATTGGTCAAAATCAGCCTGCTCAAAACTCTGGTCAAAGGCAGCCTGTTCTGCGATCGCTTGATTAAAGGCAGCAAAATCAGCCTGCTCAAAATCGGTTTGGTCAAAATCAGCCTGAGCAAAACTCTGGTCAAAATCGGCTTGGTCAAAATCAGCCTGGTTAAAATCGGTTTGAGCAAAATCAGCTTGCTCAGAATCAGCCTGGTTAAAATCGGTTTGAGCAAAACCAGTAGCCTGGTCAAAATCAGTCTGAGCAAAACCAGCCTGGTCAAAATCAACTTGGCCAGAATCGGTTTGAGCAAAACCAGCTTGGTCAAAATCAGTTTGAGCAAAACTAGCTTGGTCAAAATCGGTTTGAGCAAAACCAGCTTGGTCAAAATCGGTTTGAGCAAAATCAGCCTGGTCGAAATCAGCCTGAGCAAGATCAGCCTGCTCAACTTGCTCAACCTCAACCTCAACTTGCTTAACCTCGACTTGCTCGACCTCAACTGGGTAGAAATCTTCCTGTTCAAACCGATCGAGGTCGGCTGTTGACTCTGGAGCAAACTGGTCAAAATCAGTTTGAGCAAAATTAGCCTGGGCAAACTGAGCAAAATCTGCGCGGTCAAACTCGGTCTGACTCAGTGAATTTTGCTCAAACGGGTTGCTGAACCCAGCAGTTTCTATCGGATCTGCAAAAGTAGATTCTGTTAGAGAATCCATCTCAGCTTCTATTGCCGCATTCGTTTCAGCTTCTAGTGCTGCATCCGCTGCAAAATCTGAGAAAGTTTCTGTGAGAGATTCAGATTCAACCTCATTCGGAAATTCGGCTGACAGTTGATCGACCCAGAGGGCTTCCATCTCTTCGGTGATGATGGGCTGAGCCGGGGCAGTGCCGACCTCGATGCCAGCTATCTGAATGGCTTCCGGTAGGCTATCCAGGTTACCCGTTAAGACGAGGGCCTGCGATCGTCGCCATGCCTGCAACGCTTGTCGGGCGATCGCCTCCGTTTGATCAGGAGCCGCTTCTAGATAACGCGCCACCGATTCACATAGTTTGGTGAAGGACGCAAGCTGAAGCATTTCGCCCAGCCCGCCTAGCTCTTGCGCCAAAATCGCGATCTCTTCATACAGGCAGGGCATTTCTGGGTCTGCCAGCACCGACTCCAGTCGCTGCAAACAACCTTCTACCTCTGTTTGGAAGAACAGCGGAATAATGTCCTGACCTTCTTCGGGTGACAGCACAGAGGTTGCATCCTCTGCCTGGGGATCGCCCAATCGTTCATACAGTTGGTCAAAGATGGGGTTGGCGTGATAGTCCAGCCAGCGAGAATCGAGGGAAACATTGTGGCGATCGCAGCCAATTACATGCCGCAAACAGTCCACCGCAGAGAGCAGTAAGCCCTCCAGTTCGCCGTCAATTTCCAGCGAAGCCTTCTGCGTTTTCAGTACCTTAAACGAGTCTTCTAGCCGATGGGCCAGATGGCTCAGGGCATGAAACCCCATCATTCCCGCGCCGCCTTTAATCGAGTGAGCCGCCCGCAGCGCAGCATTGATCTTGCCTGTATCAATGCGACCGTTTGCTAGCCCCAGTAAGGCATCTTCCAGCGTACCCAGATACTCCAACGCTTCGTCGAGAAACTGGAGCTGAATTTCGAGTTCCTTGTCTTTTGACATTACTAAGCCTCAGAGCCGACTTTGAAGGTACCAACGGACGCTTGTAACTCTTTGGCAACTTCCACCGTTTGCCGCAGAGAGCCAGAAACCTGGCGAGACGAAACAGAGGTGCGCTTGGACACCAGTGCAATTTCTTGCATCAATTCTTTGACCGATTGAGAAGTTTGCACCTGAGACACCGTGGCGTGGGAGATAGACTGCACCAGTTGGTCAATCTGGTGAGACACTTCTAGGATTTGTCCCAGACTTTGCTTGGCATCTTCGACCAGGCGCGTACCTTCGACCACCTGAGTGGTACCTAGCTCCATTGCTTCAACCACCTGGCTGGTTTCACGCTGAATGTTTTCCACGATTTGCTCAATCTCCTGGGTGGCAGCGGCAGAGCGGGCAGCCAGTTCGCCCACCTCTTCTGCAACCACTGCAAAGCCCTGTCCTTCTTCGCCAGCACGAGCGGCTTCAATTCCGGCGTTGATGGCGAGCAGGTTGGTTTGCAGTGCAATCTGGTTAATCAGCGACACCACTTTGGAGATTTGTTGAGATGATTCACCCAGACGCTTCACCTTTTTGGCAGTTTCGCCGACTGTTTCACGCAAACTGAGGATGTTTTGCACGGTCAAGTCCATTGCTATGCCACCCTGCTCAGCACTCATCGAGGCCATTCGAGCGACCGTTTCTGCCTGCTTCGCGTTACTTGCCACCGCCTGAATCGAAATCGTCATTTCCTCAACTGAGTCGAGCGTGCGGGTCGTTTCATCGGCTTGCCGCAGGGCTTCATCAGCCAGTTGGCGAATTGCGCCTTCGTTGTCGCCTAGGGCAGCGTTAACCTGCAAAGCAGAGTGTTTCACCTTGGTTACGATTTGCCGCAGGCTCTCCACGATGGAGTTGAAGAAGTCTGCAACCGTACCGATTTCTCCGGCGGTTACGTCTGCCCGCACGGTCAGGTCTCCTCTGGATGCGCCTTCTACGTCAGTGAGCAAATCAACCAACTGCCGCTGAATTTCTTCTTTTTGCTGACGCCGTTCTTCTGAAAGAGCTTCAGCCGCGATTCGAGCCTGTTCTTTTTGCTCAAACAGTTTTGCTTGCTCCAGAGCGAATCCAAGCTGGACGGCGACTTGATAAACAAAGTCAATGTCAATCTGCTGCCATTCCCTGGGGCCAGAGCATTGGTGAACCACCAGCAGTCCCCATAGATGGTCGTGGATCAGAATTGGCGCGACGACATTGGCTTTTACCTCAAAGGGTTCTAGCTGTCCGAGATAGCATTTGTCGAGGTTTGCTTCGTAGATGTTGTTGAGTGCTTGTACCCGTCCCCGCTTGTATTTCTCAATGTAGGACTGGGCAAAGCAGGGGTCATTGATATTGGCATTGAGGGCAACAGGGAAGCCACGGGCGACTGATTCTGCAATGACTTTGCCTTTCCAGTTTTCGTCAAACAGGTAGACGATCGCGCGATCGACCTCTAGAGCTTCGCGAGTGTTCTGTAGTAATACTCTGTAGATGTTTTCCGGCTCCAGAAACTCTCGCATCTGGGAGGTGATTTCGTTGAGCTGTTTGGCGCGAGCGGCGACGGTCGCCTGCTGCCTCAGCAGTTGTGCCTGATCAAGCGCAAAGCCAATCTGAATAGCAACCTGCCGCATGAAGGTGATATCGTTCTCTTTCCAATCGCGTGGACCAGAACACTGGTGGCTAATCAGCAGACCCACTAGCTTTTTGTCGGTTAGAATCGGCGCAACCAGGTTTGCTTTCACGCCAAACGGCTCTAGCTGCTTCAGATAGCAGTCGGTGAGTCCGGCTTCGTAAATGTTGGGAGTGGCGTGAACCCGGCCTTTGACGTACTTGCTGATGTAGCTTTCGGCAAAGCAAGGATCATCAATTTCTGCACCCAGGGCTACCGGAAAGCCGCGCCCGACGGATTCTGCAACGACTTTACCTTTCCACTTGTCGTCAAACAGATAAACGAGGGTGCGATCGCATCTCATCGCTTCCCGGACGCCGCTGACGGCAGTGCTGTAAATCTGCTCAAGCTGAAGTGTTTCTCGAATGCGTGAGGTAATTTCGTTGATTTGCATTGCCTGACGAACGGCGACCGTTTGCTGTTCAAGCAGAAACGCCTGGTCAAGCGCAAACCCAATCTGGGCGGAAAACTGAGAAAACAGATCGACTTCTGAATCTTGCCAAATGCGCGGGTTAGAACACTGGTGCCCGCACAGCAGAGCAAACAGCTTACCGTTTCGCATGATCGGCGCAACAATATTTGCCCTGACCTGGAGCTTTCGCAAAATCTCGCAGTGGCAGTCGGTCAATCCTGCTTCTTCAATGTTGTCTCTTGTCCAAATGCGTCCACTGTTAAAGCGATCGATGTCACCTTCGCCCAAGGGGTCATTGATCACTTGCCCCATCGCTTTGATCCAGCCAGAGACAATTGATTCTGCAATGACGGTGCCGCTCTTCCAATCGGGGTTGAACTGGTAAATCACCACGCGGTCGGTTTTGATGGCTCGGCGCACCTCATCTACCGACATTTGCAGAACGTCGTTGGTGTTGAGCGACTGCCGAATTCTCAGGGTGACATCCTTGAGGATCTGTGCCCGCTCAGCCTCGGCTGCTTTTTGGGCTGCCAGAGTCATTCCTGTTAGCGCCAGCCCAACCTGAGCCGCCAGTTCTCGTAGATAGCCAATTTCAGACTGCTTCCAAACCCGCGTGCCAGAACACTGATGCGCCACCAGTAGCCCCAGCAGCCGTTCACCTGCTACGACTGGCACAACCAGGTTTGCTTTCACCTCTAGCCGCTGCAAAAGCTGCTTGTGGGCAGGGGAATAGTCGGTTGCCTGAAGGTCACTCGTGGGCACAAAACGACCGCGCCGATATTCCTCTAAAATCTGCTTGGGAATGCAGGGGTCGGTAATTTTATCTTTGAGCGCACGCGGCCAACCCGGATCAACCGCCTCGGCAGCAATGATACCGCTGTAGTCTTGCTCGAAGGCATAAATCACCACCCGATCGACCGTCAGTTGCTTTTTCGCAGCCTGTACAGCCTGATCAAACACGCGCTGGTTGTCGCCCCGGCTGGCAGCACTGGCCATATCGGTAAAGAACTGGGCCTGTTTAACTGCCTCAGCTTGCTTTTGCAGCAAACTTTTGACCTGTGTAATCAGATGGTTAAAACTGTGGGCCAGGCGACGGGCTTCAGCGGGGCCTTTTGCCTCGGCGTAGACGTTGAGATTTCCAGCGGCAACCTGCTCAGCCACCTGGGTAAGCTGATTCATCGTGCCGGACAGCCGCCGTGCCAGATGGGTGGCGATCGCCGCTGCCACACCGCCCATAACCACAAACAGCGAGGCAAAAAGCAGCACCCAGCCACGCCCAGAGCTATCGGTCGCGCTCTGGTCAACCGAGGCGACGGCGATCCAGTTGGTGCCAGGAATGGTGGCCAGGCTGTAGAGTCTGCCGTCTGCCACCGTGTTGGTCAGTAGGGTGCGATCGCCATTCTGATTTGCCACTGCCTCCACAACTAAAGTGCCACCCGGAGATTGAGTGCTAGTCGCCTGAGAGCGGGCCACCAGATTTGCCACCTGCTGCTTAACCGCGTCTCCTCCCAGAACCTCCGCACCTTCGCTGCTGCCTTGGGCGGTGAGGGTGCTAAGGGCGATCGCATTGCCATCGACAGTGGTCGCAAGAATCTGTACCTGCTCAGAACCAGATAGCGCCGCATTGCCTAACGCTTGGAGTGCCCGATTGAAATAGCTGGCAGGCAAAACACCGCGCACGGTTCCCAGAAACTCACCCGTGTTGGGGTCAGCGATCGCTTGCGTCAACGCCACACTCGCTGTATTCGTTGAACTATCAAAACCCAACTCAATCACCGGGCTATCGCCATCCTTTGCTTGCTGCCACCAGCCCTCATCGCTCTGAACAAAATCAGACGGCTTGCGATCGTAAGCAATGTTAAAGCCGTAGCGCTCAGTCACCGAAAATTCGACAAACTGCCCCACCTGCGCGGCACGGCTGACATAATCATTCATGCCGCTGTCAAGCACCAGTTTTGTTGCGCCAAACCGCTGCTCTGCCTGCTCAACTGGCTCCTGAGTTAGCCCAATCAATTCCGCTTCCTGAGCCGCCGTGTTAGCAAAATCAATTACAGGCGGGTCAGTTGCCACAACCGTGGGAATTTTGAGCGCCTCTTGCAGCAAATCGTTTGCCGATTCACCCGCTGCCAATACCCGATCCTGTAAATCTCGCTCGACGACCTTGGCTGCTCGCTGGTTTGCAATGCTGTAGCCCATCAAACCCACCACACCCAGCGGCACCAACATACTAGGTAATACAGTGGTTAGAAGCTGCTGGTTTAGCGATGCACCGCGTGGCTTTTCAGGAACACTTTGGGATAAGGAATCTTCTGGAAGAATGGACTCATTCGCCTCATCCTCAACCAGAGTTGCCTCAGGAAAATCTGCGAATAAATTGGTTTGATCATCAGTGGGAGCGATCGCCTCCAGTGGATCTTGACCAGCCTGGTTTGCCTGACTTGCTGAATCATCTGAAAAGATAGCTGACAGGGGAGTAGTGATTTGGGAGGGGTTCAAATCACCATTACCATTGGAATGCGTCCGATTAGCCATAGCGTAGATCTTGGGTAGGTAAGTGGACAGAAGTGAATATCAATGGATCAGACTAAATACGGTTGGTGTCCTGGGGGTCAGGCAAAAGCCAACTCACTTGCTATCTGTCCACTCACTGGCAAGCGAGCTAGTCAACTCAAACAAGACAAAGGCAAAACCAATCGGGGGCAAAAGTTAAGAATGCAAAATTGACGATTGCACGATGGCTTCAGCGTTTAGCACCAGCGAGATTTCCTGCTGCTGCAAAACACATCCACGCAAATAGGGGAGCAAGCTAGATGGAGCCTGTCCCGGTGGAGGTTGGATAGATTCAGCGGTTAACCAGGCAATTCCTTCAATTTTTTGCACCCCCAAACCCAGCGGGATCGAACCCACCCGAATAATCACCAGGCTATATTGCCGCACACTCGTATCTAGCACAGGCAGTCCTAAAAGCTGCGCCAAGTCAATGACCCACATGACGCGACTGCGGCGATTCATTAACCCCAACATGCAGGCAGGCATATTAGGCATAGGTGTAAGGCGATGCACAGGTAGGATGAGCGCTTCCTGAACGTGTTTCATCGAAAACACCGCTGGAGTTTGTTGCCCCAGGCGGAACCTGAGGTAAGCATCTCCTACAGGCTTTTGTTGACGGCCTGGCTGTAAATTGGGCAGCGAATTGGGCGTTATCAGCGCCGAATTGGGCATATCAGCCTGCGATGGACTTGACGGCACGAATAAGTTGCTCTCGGGTAAACGGTTTAGTGACATAGGCGTCGGCTCCCTGCTTCATTCCCCAAAGTCGGTCGATTTCCTGATTCTTTGAGGTACAAATAATGATGGGTACTTGGGCTGTAACGGGATGTTTTTTGAGGCTGCGACATAGCTCAAAGCCACTCATTCCAGGCATCACCACATCGGTGATGATGATATCTGGTTTTTCTTCGATCGCTTTGTTGAGCGCCTCTTTTGCGCTGCCTGCATTGATGATGACGTAGCCGCTCTCCCGCAAATAGTGGCTCATCAACTCCATCTCAGATACGGTATCTTCGACGATCAAAATCGTGCCCATCAAAGTAATGCTCATCCTTGATTGTCCTCAAACCAATTAACAGCGATTGTGGTTGTGATCCGGATCGACTTGGACTTTATTTAGGGGGGCTAGGGGCTAGGGGCTGGGGGCTAGGGTTGGAAAGAGCCGTAGGATAGGTTAGCGCAGCGTAACCCATACAGCTCAGAGGTTTAGCTATCTGAAGCAACACCAATAAATTGGATCGAACGCGGAATTGAAGACGCTGTTAAAGGGTGATTGAACAGTTAAAGTGGTTGCACTCAATCCTCTCCTCGCCCCTCTTTGCAGGGAGGAATCAGAGCTATCTCTACTGAAAGTCAAAGTCCCCTTTTCAAGGCGAATTTAGGAAATCTTGAAGGATAGCAACAAAAACAGGGAAACTTTTCAAACTTCCTGCCACTATCCCTTAAGTTGGGTTCCGCTATGCTTCACCCAACCTACAACTTCACCCAATCTGCGACTAGCTCCCTGCCCTTACCTGATCCCTAATTCGCAACTTCTAACCCTTAATCAGGTCAAATGCTTAAATACCATCTTCAGCAGATCTGACTGAGTGAAAGGCTTGGTTAAGTAGCCAGAAGCTCTTACAAGTCTGGCTTTTGCCCGATCGATAAAGCCAGTGTTGCCCGTCACCATAATGATTGGCGTGTCTTTAAAGGATGAGTGGCGACGCAACAGTGAACACAACTCATACCCATCGAGGTTAGGCATTTCTACATCTAGCAAGATCAGGTCGGGTTTGCTCCGCACGATTTGCATAAGGGCTTTGACTGGATTGTTGATCATCAAAACCGAGAAACTTTTGTCATCCAGGAATGAGTTGATTGCATTTAAAACTGTTGGGCTGTCATCAATGCAGGCAATTGTGTAAGTGGTTTTTGGAGCAGGCTGGGCAGGTTGAGTGGGAATGGATGCTGGAGGGTAAGCCGCATTGGGTTGAACGACAACAGACGGCTTTTGTGGGGTTTTGGGGCGATCGCCACCATTCCGATTGAGAAAATCGGGACGCACGACTGGAGAGGCAAAGGTTGAGCCTGACTGCCGTTTGCGCAACTGTTGCTGGCAATGCTCAACCAGTGAGCGCAGGTCGAGATGGCAGAAGATCGGAAACTCATTAAACCGTTGGCGATCGACTAATTCATAATTGCCTTCTTTAATCGCCAGAAAGGATTCCACAACTTCTTTAGCCAAGTCTTCGATCAACATGGCAGCTTGAGCCGTAGTGAGATACTGTTGCTCAACTAGCCAGCAAACTGCCTGATAGTCACGGCTCTGGGTCGGCTGATGCTCCATTGCCGTTTCAAACAGCAGGCGTACCTGGACGCGAATCGCGCTAACTAAAGCCGGAACCTGAGCGCTGAGGCGACGCAAGTGGCGATCGAGCCGATCAAATGGATCGATCGAGTTAGAGGCATAAGTGAGTTTGCCATGCTCTAAATAGATTGACCATGAGGCAGAGTTAGTTGCCACTTGTAAGCAACCGCTTGCTTGCCGGCTTGAAAGCTGTGCCAGTAAGCTTAGGGGATGCAACTTCTGAAAAGGTCTGTAGCTAGACATAGAAAGGGTGTTCATTGATTCCACTCTGCTTCAGTTCAAGGAGTAACGATTAGAGAATTTTGAGTTTTGCTGCGAAAACCACACTTAAAACCTGTTTGAATCTTGTGGGGAATCTCCAAAAAACGCTTTGGCTTTGGCGATCGCTGACCCGAGTGAAGGCTAAGTTAAATGCTGCTTAAACCCCTGCCTTCAGCCGTCTAGCAACCCCTGAATGTCTCTGTGCAAGCTCCGATTATTGGCAAAAGAATTTTGTTGAATTTACATCAGAGATAACTTTGGCAACTGCGGAACTCAGAGTTTGCCCCGTTGGTGCTGACAAGTTCAATTTCGCTTCATTAGAAGTAGACTGCTTGCAACTAGGCTGCTGAGAATTCTGATTGAGCCGAAGAAGAACATGGGTCATCAAATCGCTAGCGACAAGTGACAAGTAATAAAAGATTCAGTCTTTGTTGGGTCACATCACAACAGTTTGAGAGGCAAATGCTTAAACCCTGTGCAGCTTTGAGCTGGATACTAAGTCCGTCTGGTAGAACTCAAAAGCGGCAGTGCATCCTCTGAAAACTGAAATACTTCGCTTAGTCCCAAAATAAAGATAGGCATCCTGTTTGTTGTACTCAATGCTATCAGGATCTCATCCAAAGTTGATAAAATACGGGTAAAGAGGCAAAAGCTGTATGTAAAGTTAAGGCAATTCCTATGTTTTTATCTATACGTAGAAAATTCAGGAACTTTTTTATACAGTTAACTTTGTTTTTAAGTTGAGTTTAGCTAACTAGATCAGATTTTCCGCCCTAAAAGATTGGGTGGAGGGCGATCGCCTCTTTTATCAAAGAGTTGCAAGAAGCTAGAAAACTGAGTAGAAGCGTTTGCCCATACCATTTTTGCCGCTTCCTGGTGTTTTAGTTTATACATTTCTTGCTGAAATCAGAATACTAATTTCACGACCAAACTTAGCGTGAACTAAAAGAAGGATTGGTTGACACCACCATTCTCTAAAGCTGCATCTGAACGTAAATGGAAGTCAAACTTAAACTTGAACGGGTTTACTCAATCTAATTTCCGCTAGCAGTAATAGTACGGCAGCGAAACTACTCAGACTTAAAACCTGACTGAAGAAATAGAGTTAAGTTTGCCAGCTCTTACTGACGATGGAGCGCACCTTGCTGCGGCTCAAGTATGGTGACAAATAGTCGGTTGCGAGTTCTTGCAGACAGCTGCTTGATGCGAAATAGCTGTGGGGCGATCGCGCTGACTGTAATTTATTGCAATAGTAGGACCTATTTATGAGTGATCCAATGAACCGTAGAGAAGCCGCTACTCCTGGAGATCCGAGAGAGGCAGAGCCAGGACGTGGTGCTCCGGGCGACCAGTGGGCGGTTCAGACTGCCCAGGCTACTGATGTAAATGCGCCTGACGCGGAAATTCCTTCTAATGTAGATGTGGAAAAGAACATTCGCAATATTAAAGCAGAAGAAGAGCAAGAGGAAGGTTCAGATTTGCCAACCACGCACGGTTATGTGCTAGACGAGTCAGGACGACTCGACAACTTTGCGGTTGAGCCACCTATGTACGTAGAAGGACAGGACAAATAGTAGTGAGGGAATAGAAGTAATAGATTATTTCTATTCCCTCTGTTTCCTCATCCATTCCCTACCCTTTATGGATGTCAAATGCTTTTCTCTCAACAACAGTTGGAGTAAGCATGATGTAACAAAGAATTTCTTTCACGAGTGGACGATTGGCAGGGAAAGTGGCGATCATCATCGGAGCCGCAACTGAAGTTGGTGAGGCGATCGCCCACGAGTTCTGCCAAGAAGGTGCAAAGGTTGTTATTAAAGATTACTTGATGACCCTGTGCAAGATGTAGTTGCTACGATTACCGAGAGATCCGTATGCTCAAAGATCTCCTTGAGGAAAGGGAAATAGGCTGAGTAGTCCTAAACCTGCAAGCGTCAGCGAGAGCGAGAGCAACAACAGTTTTAGCTGATTTTGCCAGGGTCGAGGGGAAGTCGAACTAGTTGAATTTCCTTTAGTAGCGAATTTTGCTCCAGCGGGTACTAAAAACAGCAGCAGGCTACCGAGGGTCATTAGGCTACCGAGGATTAGGGCTGTTCCACCAATCCAGGCGATCGCAATCCACAAAAGCTGACTCATAATCTGTGCTCACGGTTCACCGAGTGGGAATATCGCAGAGATGGCGATCGCTTTCACTCAATCTGCGGTTGGTATGCAAATAATCCCACACCCAGGAGCAACTGCGAGCTAGTAGGTCATCCAGGTTCAGGTTCCACAATACTACGGTGCCTTCACCTGTGCTAGCGGCAAGGGCTTGCCCGTCGGGGCTAAAGCTCAGTCCTGCGATGGTAGATTCTTCCTGCACGCCAAGTTTCAACGTAGATAAGAGCGAACCGTTGAGGCTCCACAACATCACTTTGCCGTCTATGCTGCTTGAAGCCAGAGTTTGACCATCGGGGCTAAAGGCAACATTGCCAATATTTGACTGGTGTCCTCTAAGCTCCAGCAGAGGAGTGCCGTTTGGTCGCCACAGCCGCACGTCTCCATCCAGGCTGCCCGTCGCCAGGGTTTGACCATCGAGGCTAAAGCTGACATCTTTAACGGAACTGGCGTGTCCGGTCAAAGTCGCAATCGGATCGGGCGCAAATCTACCGTTTCTTAATCGTCGCCATAGCTTTGCCGTTTCGTCATCGCTGCTCGAAGCCAGAGTTTGACCATCGGGGCTAAAAGATACGACGACAACGTTGTCACTGTGTCCACTCAAGCTTTGAACAGGATTCGCTAGAAAATCGCCACTGTTACGGCGCTGCCACACTTTGATCGTGTGATCTTCTGCTGCCGCTGTCAGGATTTGACCGTCAGGGCTGAAGTTCACGTCGCGTAGAATTGCTTGCCCATTTAGAGTTTGTAGCAAGTTGCCTTCTAGCGTCCAGATTTTGACAGTATGGTCGGCGCTGGCAGTGGCGATCGCCCGACCATCGGGGCTAAAGCTAACGCTGTGAACTCGCTCCTGATGTCCTTTCAGAACAGCAAGTTGGGTACCATCTGCCCGCCAGAGTTTTGCTACGTTGTCAGCCCCCGCTGTGGCAAACATCTGTCCATCCAGGCTGTAGTCTAGATCGCTGGCTCGGTCTTGATGTCCCTGAAAGGTAAGCGGCTGCAAACTGTCAGGATGCCAGAGCCGAATGGTTTGATCGGCACTGGTGGAAGCCAGGATGTCTCCATCCGGGCTAAAGCCAACGCTATAAACTGGGGCGCTATGCCCTTGCAAAGTTTTAATCGGTGTTCCGTCTAGCTGCCAGAGTTTAACGGTGTTGTCTGCGCTAGCAGTGGCAAAGGTTTGACCATCGGGGCTAAAGCTGATCCGCCACACTCGATTCAGGTGAGCTTGCAGGGGTGTGGAAAAAACTGGCTCAAACGTTTCTCCCTGCCGCCTCCAAAGCTGCACGGTGCCATCCTTGTTGGCAGCAGCGAGAATTCGCCCATCCGGGTTAAAGCTAAGGCTGACCAAATCGTTGGGAATAGGTAAGAATGCCACCGGGCTACCATCTAGCTTCCAGATCCGAATGCCATCTACGCCTGCTGATGCCACAGTTTGACCGTCGGGGCTAAAGCTGACGGACAAAACCCAACCTGCGTGTCCTGACAGCGTAATTGGTTCACCGCCAGCATTCTGGTGCCACAGTTTGACAGTCCCGTCTGCACTGGCTGAAGCTAAAAGCTGACCGTCAGGGCTGAAACTGACCGCGTTTACCTTGTCCTGATGCCCCTCCAAAACGCCAATACCGATGCCGTCTCGTTGCCACAGGCGAATGGTTTTGTCGTCGCTAGCAGAAGCGAGCAGTTGCCCATCCGGGCTAAAGCTGACGCTGCGAACGTTGCTGCTGTGCCCTTCCAGTGTTTTGAGCCAGGTACCATCTCGCCGCCACAGGCGGATGGTTTTGTCGTCGCTGGCAGAAGCGAGCAGTTGCCCATCGGGACTGAAGGTGATGTCGATGACCGTGCGATCGTGTCCGTCCAGACGGTTATATTCTCGGATGCCGTAGATAATTTGCTGAAGCGAAGTGACAACTTTAGCGCGGGTTTCAGGATTTTCGCTAAAAAACCAGCTTAGCTGCCGACCTGCTCTCAGGGATGCCAGCAGTGCCTCTAACTCTTTGCCGGAGTTAAACAATTCCATTGAGGAAGTACTCAGCGTATTCAATTGAGCATTCGCCTGCACGACTTCGGCGCGGTGCCACTGCCAGGTGGTCATCCCGACTAAAAACAGGGCTGTCGCTAGACCGCTAGAAAGCCCCCAGATGCGACGACGACGCTGGCGATCGCGCAAGTTCTGTTCCTGAGTTTGCAACTCCAGGCTGACTTGAATAAACTGTTGCTCGATCGCACTCAAGTCAGGTTGACGGTTGTGTAGCCAGTGCTCTGCCTCTAGCAGGGTTGCGCCGCGCAGCAAAGCGCCCTGATCGCGCTGGCTAGTTTCCCATTGGCGAATGGTGCTGCGAAGCCGCTCTTGCCAGGTGCGAAAACTGCGGTCTTCTTCGAGCCACTGGCGCAATCGCTGCCATTCTTGAATCAGTGCTTCGTGAGCCAGTTCAACGATTTCTTCACCTGTGGCTTCGTCCTGGCGGCTGACGATTAGGCGGGTATCTGCCAGGTAATTCACCAGATGCCAGTGATTTTCGTCGATTTCACGGCGGGTCGCCAAGCGTCGAGTGTCGGCAGTGCCCTCACCCGGATGGACAAGCTGAATAAAAATGCGCTGTGCCTGGCGTTGAGCGGCTGGGGTTAGAGCGCTGTAGATCTGTTCGGCGTAGCTAGCCAGGGCTTGCTCGACTCCACCGATCGCATCATAAGCAGCGTGAGTTAGGTAGCCGTCGCTCTGCTTTTCCCACAGTAAGGTCAGAGCAAATTCTAACAGCGGCAACTGACCAGGAGAGGCATCTACCGCATCCAAAATTCGCTCAGTCAGCCCTTCTCCCAGGTGGATTCCCTGGGCGATCGCGGGTTTCTCAATTGCTGCCTGGAGGTCTTGTCGAGTCATTGGACCCAGCAACTCTGGCGGAAAGCGCCCCAGTGCTTCAGCAAAGGGACGATAAGCCAGCGCATGTTCGCAAAAGTCGGCCCGCAGGGTCAACACCAAAGTAAAGTTTTGGCTGCGCTCCACGGTTGTTAGCAGTTCGTCTAAAAAGCGCTGCTGTTGACGGATGGTTTCCTCAACAGAATTCCCTTCTTCGTAGAGCGTGTAGAGTTCCTCAAATTGGTCAGCGACCAGGAGTAATCGCTTGGATTGGGGAAATTTTTGCAGGATGCGATCGCTTACATCCGTTAAAGTCAAGTGATTTTGCTGAAGGGCGATCGCCAGTTTGTTGATCTCCACTAGCTGCTCGGTTTCGCTCAGCGTCGGTTCCAGCAACGGGACTAACTGTTCTGCCAGCCGAAAATAGGGACGGTTGCCAGGACGAAAGCTGATGACCAGCCAGTCCAACTGCCGCAGTCGTGGGATGAGTCCGGCAAAAACGAGGGAAGATTTGCCGCTGCCTGATGCCCCGATGATGGCAACTAAGGGACGCTGATGAACGACTTGGGTGAGTTTTTCGGCTAGGGCTTCTCGTCCAAAGAAGTGGGGCGCGTCGGTTTCCTGGAAGGCGGAGAGTCCTTTGTAGGGGCTGGGGGCTAGGGGCTGGGGGTTGGGGGTTGGGGGTTGGGGATTGGGGGCTGGAATGGAAGGAGTGAGGGAGTGCCAGGTGAGGAGAGGGGCAGTGGGGTTCTGGTGCAGGATGGGGAGCCAGGTGGCACAGGGGCAGTGAGTTTCGAGAGATTGAAGCTGTTCTCTGGCTTCTCGCACCGCGGTGTAGAGGGGCTGTCCGCTGGAAAAGCTGGTGAGGAAGTGTTTAAGGAATTCTTGGGCGACGCGATCGGGGACAGGTTCGCGCATCACGATCATTTGGGGCAGGTGCAGCCGCTCTAGCCGTCGGGCGAGTCCGAGTCCGTCACAGGAGTTGAAAATAGCCAGCTTTAAGCCACGAGCGATCGCCTTCCGCAGGGCATAAGTCAACTCATCGGGGGAGAGGCGATCGCCCCGATTCAACTCAATTTGTCCGGTTTCGCCTTCGGGGTCGCTGGTGCTATGTCCAGCAAAGAACAGGATGTCCCAACCCTGAGCATCCCACAGATATTTTTGTAGCTCCTGGCGTTCTGGCTCAATCAGAAAAACGGTTTCAGCACCGTCGGGCAGGTTGGCTAGAAGCTGGCGATCGCTCTCTACATCAATGCCGGTGCGATCGCCCAACACAGCCAAAATTCTGGCATGGCTTCGGATTGGGCTGGTCGATTCTACTCGTTCGTAGGCGGGAGCACTCAGGGCAACTTCAGCTTTTGGATAGCGCTGGAGCAAATCCCACAGATGCCAGGGTAATCGTCGCAGTTGGGTGTCTTCTGCCTGGAGAATCAGCCTTACCGCTTCGTGTACCGATAGCTTTTCTAAAAGCTGCTCTCGGATGGGGCGAAATAATTCCGCTGACAGCCAGGTGTTGAACTGGTCGGATAGCTGTTCTGCTGCTTTTTGGCAGTCTGTCAGAATGTTTGTCTTGGAGCCGGAGGTAATGGGGTTTGAGCGATCGCCCAGCCGAAACAGCAAACTCAGGCTGCGGTAAAGTGACTGCCACTGGTGATATTGCTCCAGCAAATGAGTCGCCGCAGGCAGTTTCCCCTTTACCCGTGACTGAATGCTGGCTGGAGGCTGTCCCTCCACCATTCCATCGGTGCGAATTTCTAATGTGACAGCTATGCCCTGATGCAGGTCGCCATCTAGATCAAGCGTCACCAACTTAGCCATCGTTACTTACCTGCTCCCCTGTTTCTTGTGGAGATGCATAGAGGGGTGGATCAAACTACAAAGGATTCTGTGACGTGAATATCTTGCCAAGCCAGTTCGACTTGAAATTCTTCTGCTAATTGGGCAGTGAATTCGTACTGAAGGAAGGTATCAGTGGTTCCGGCGGTCACTTCTCGGAAGACTTCTCCAGCCGCAGTCAATACCTTTAATTGAAGATGGGGCGGCAACTCAGCAGGTTCCCCACTGGAGTAAACCTGTAAGTGGATACTAAACTGATTTTCAGTCTCCGGAGAAATCGTCACCACTAGCGCCAGAGCTGTGGGCGGTTCCTGAATTTCTGTTGTTGCCGTGGGTTTTTCCTTTGGTTTTTCTAACTCAATCCGCTTCACTCGCTGAATCGCAGCACGACGAAAGGCAAAACTGGGCGATCGCTCCCCAAACAGTTCTTCAACGGCTTGCCAGCCTGCTTCAAAATTTCGCTTTAACCAGTCGCTCAGATGCACGGGTGAAACGGACTGAGGTAACTGAAGTGATTGAGGTGCTTTGGCTGCGGCTTCCAATTCACTCAGGTGTTCGAGTAGGGTATCAAGCGATCGCAACGTTCCCAACGTCAGCACCTCTTGTTGCTCAGTCACCTCTGCAACCGAAGCAAAACCCAAAAGCTCCACCTCGTTGAGCTGTTTGCCAAACTGGACTGGCACATAGCCAATGCGATCAGGGCTGGATTGTAAGGGGAGGGCGATCGTTTTTTCACCGGGCAACACGGGGCGACATTCCAACCGTCCTAAATCAGGTAGCACCAGATCTGCCACGTCAAACAGCGCCCTTAGTACCGCATTCCAGCTATTGCTGCGCTTCAGGTCAGACTCAATGTATAGCCACTTGAGATAACGATGAACTGCCCAAACCGCCAATGTATTTAAGTAAACTCGTTTGCCCTTGTGAGCATCAATCTGTTCACTCGCAAACTTTCGCGCCACATCATGAGCCTTGGCACTGATGGGAATCGTCAGCCGAGGGGGAGCAATAGAAGGACTCATAGGACTGTCTTCGTGCATCTACAAAATTTTGGGTTAAATCTCTATATCTTTATCGGGCTGATAGCCTAAATTTTGGGCGATAGTTTGCAATAGTGGCAAACCTCGATTTTTCCAGTGCCAGTTTAACGTGTGGTAGTTGATCTCAAATTCACGAGCAAGCTGCACCATCCGGTCGGGTGGATGCTTGAGCAATAGCCGCTGGCTGAGCATCTGACAGTTGCAGGCTGGATAAGCTTGGGGATGGCACTGCCGCAGCTTTTCCTCTGGATCGGTCTCAATATATTCAGCTAGTTGCAGCCCAATCCGATTTCGCTGTTGCGCTGCCTGTGCCTGACGAACCTCTTCCTCTAATTCCAAAATCGTACAGGCACCGGGGGCAACTAGCTGATCGGCAAACGTGGTGCTGGCATCCTCACTTAAAGGCTTATCTATTGATATAGGAGTCTTTTGAGCTTGCCGCTGAAACTCGATTTTTGGGTTTTGGGTTTTGGTGCGGGGAGGACGTTGGGGCGTCACTAAATCTTTAATCCGATATTTCAGCCGCAATTTGCCATTGATCCAGGCAATCAGACTTTTTTGCAGGGAAGCCTGTTGCGGCTCAAATTCGTGAATCTCGTTAGCCAAGCGCAAAAACGTGTCGTTGAGTGCTTCGGGATAGTCTGGATGATTAGATTTTGCTAAACCGGGAAGTTGCTGAATCTCTAGCAGCAGTTGGTTCATGGCTCGTCGCCAGGTCAAGCTACTACGAGGATGCTGCTGAACTGCAAAAATGAGCTGCCGCAGCCGATCTTCACAAGCTTCTTCCTCGTTGAGTGGGTGTACCGTCATCTGGTCTGCCGACGTAATGGATGCTGATGGAATGGACAAGTTTAGCGGTTGAGGAGTACAACTCTGAAGCATGAGAAGGGACTGTCTGAGAGGTTAGCAAATATTCTTACTAGGGTTAGCGATCGCCAGACACAAGGCAAGCATCCCCTATCCCTAAATAACCGTAGGTTGGGTGAAGCAAATGCGGAACCCAATAACGCCTCAGATATAGATTAAGTTCAGGGAACAAAGACCACCGAACAAAGATTGTGTTGGGTTCCGTGCTGCTTCACCCAACATACAGAAGATGTGCAATTTGGGAAGACGTTGAAGTGATGAATACCTGACAAACGATTCATTGCCTCAATCTTATACCCATTCTCAGTAAAACCTCAGAGATTAACAGCCCCTTGTTAACCGAGGTTCGCTTGTAAAGTTTCTATGAAGAATTCCCTGAATCATCCAAAAAAATAGAGGGTTTTCCGAAAGAGCAGTGAGTCTAAATTCGATCGCTTAATGCGCGATCGCTCCCCAAGGAAGAACCATGAATTACTTTGCTCTACTGATGCACTTTCTGCGCGATCGCCAAACCTTCTTGGACGAAGTGTATAAAGGCATCAAAATCAACCAGAAAGTATTTTCCATGCTGGTTTGCAGCACTGTGTTTTTGGCGTTTTATGGCATCATTATCGGCTTGTCGAGCAGTTGGGAGCAGGCGATCGCCTCTGCAGTCAAGCTGCCTGCTCTGTATCTGATCACATTACTCATTTGTCTGCCAACGCTCTATTTCTTTGATGTGATTTCTGGCTCAACTCGCACCTTTGGGCAATATCTGGCACTCCTGTTAGCCTCAACTTCGGTAATTAGTGTAATGCTCTGTGCCTTTGCCCCGATTGCACTATTCTTTCACCTTTCAATTAACGACTATGTATTTTTCAAACTGGTGAATGTTCTCATCTTTGCCTTCACAGGTTTTCTGGGTATCAACTTCTTCTACAAAGGGATGATGGCGATCGCCAGTTGTGACCCTGAAACCAGTTCTCATCAGCCTTCTATTATGCGAGGCTGGCTCATTCTCTATGGCTTTGTCGGCAGTCAGCTTGGCTGGTCACTTCGTCCTTTTTTTGGCGCACCCGATCAACCTTTCTCACTATTTCGAGAGCAAGAAAGTAACTTTTATCTCCATATCCTCAAAGTGTTTGTTGATCTTTGGAGTTGAAAGGCTCAGAAGCTATGTTAGCCCGTTGGTACGGAAAATTAGATTTTATAGCTCCGATCGTAGGGGAACATTGCTCATGCGCCATCGAGACAGAGTACGCTTATACTGATTTATTCGTATACTTGCAGTGTAGATCTGTTATAAAGTGCTACTATAAGAGGGTTTAAAGAAGAGTGGAGGCATGAGGTGTCTGGGCTTTACAATAGTGTGGTGCGACTTACATCGTCGGCATCCATGTTGCCGCCCGCTGAGCGTACTATCGTTTTAAACGATTTTGCTTACAATTTTGGATGGACTCCAAACGACGTTTTAGAAATACCGTCAACTAACGATTTTGCGACTGCTCACTTAATAATTGAACATGGGCTAGAAAATCAAGCTGTTATAACCTTTTTGCAAAGAAGATATTCAGATCTCAGCTATGAAGAGAGAAGACGTCTACTAAATATATCTTATAACAATTTAGTTGATTGGCATATTCAGATCGAAGCCGATCAAATTTCATATATCTTCAACCGTTGTGATCCAGAAAGAATTGTAGATGTTCGCCGTATTTCGCGTGACAACTTAGAGAATTTAAGAAGTAGAGCATTTGAGCAAATTTCAGGCAAGAGACAAAATTCTAATCTTCCTGCTTTAGACGATGCTCTTATTAACACAATTTCTTTTTGGAAACGCAGTTTATACTCTGAGATGAGTAGTTCTCTTTCGAATAGAGAATTGCCTGCTCTATTTAATGCAATTATTTTTACGAGAGCTGTTGAAGATAATTTTCGTCGGCTTTATCCAGCTAGAGCCAATGAGTTTTCAAACTCACAAGCTCTCTTTGAGAATGTTCTTCAGGGCAATAATGAGCAATCAACAATACGTGAATCGATTCATAAAACCCTTGCATATTTTGATCAAAGAGACGTACCACAACATTTAATCGATGAATCTTTGCTTGGTGCTTTTGATAGTTTGGATGGTCAAACCCTACAAACACTAGTGAGGGATTTTTATCGGATTAAATATGCAAAGCCATATGAATATGACTTTTCTCTTATATCAAAACATGCTCTCAGTCGAATTTATGAAAGATATACAAGCATTTTAAGGATTGTAGAAACCAACGAGCGTAATAATCAGCTTAGCTTTTCCCGTCGTTGCCCGAAGAAGAGCCTAACAAAGCCTACGGTAGTATCTACACTCCTCAATTTATCGCACGTTTTTTTGCAAGATATCTGCGAGAACAAATTCCACCACTTGAGTTTAAAAGACTGCGAACTTTAGAACCATCCATCGGTTCTGGTATTTTTATAAGAACACTTCTAGAAATTCAGTGTGATCCAACACAAGGTGGAGTAACTACTGAATTTATAGAGTCGGCGTTCAGAAATATCCTTGGATTGGATGTTGATCCTAATGCCTGTCATGCGGCTCTTTTGTCACTTTCTCTACTCCATTTAGTGCTTGCAAATAAACTACCATCTGATCTTGCAATTAAGACGGAAGAAGCAATTGATTACTTTCAAGCGCATCCCGAATTGAAAAATAGTTTTGGGGCTGTTATTTCTAATCCACCGTTCGTCTCATTGAAAGACCAAAGCGAGGCAATGAGACAACGGGTTGCTGATTTTATGGGATCTGCTGCTTATGGCAAAGTAGACTTATCCCTAGCTTTCCTGAAAATAGCAATAGATGCTCTAAAGCCTGGTGGATATGGTTTGTTTGTTTTACCTCATAAGTTTCTTCTAGCAAAAAGTGATGCTGGAATCCGTAAACTCATTTCCCAAACAGCATGGATTAGATGCTTGGTTGATCTTTCTTCTATTCCAGTTTTTGGGAATGTTGATACCTAATAATTCTTTTGATTTTTCAGAAACGGTTCAAATTAGACCCCCCTCCCCTAGCTACTGTTGCTCAATGTCAAGAGCTATTAGGAAGGGCACTGCAAGATGTAGTTGAGGGCCATCAGACAGAAACAAAGTTCTACAGTGTTTATAACGTTAATCAAGCTGTTTTTGAATTAGACGAATGGATAATTCAACATCCTTCATTAGCCAGTATTCAACGCAAGCTAGAAGCACTCCCAACAATTGGTGAGTTCATGAACATTCGTGTTGGTTTGCAGACAGGCAATAATAAAATATTTATAGTTTCTCAGCGGCAAATACCTAAAGGTGAAGAGGCTATCTTTATTCCATTCTTGTCAGATCGAGAAATGGAATCTTATACGGTTCCTAATGAAGTAGAAAGTTATCTATTCTATCCATATGTTGAAGGAAAAAGACTTGATGAAAATGAACTCAGAAAGAGTTATCCAAGAACTTGGGAATACTTATCGTTGCATAAGGAAAAGTTACAAACTCGCGCAGCAGTGAAGAAAAACCAGATCCTTTGGTGGGAATTGGAAAGACCACGCTCTGAATATTTACTACAGCCTAAGATTGTTAGCCCTCACTTAGCAATTATGCCTCGATTTTCGATTGATAATGAGGGCAAACTCTCTGTTGTCCGATCTCCTATTATTTACCCTAAAGAACGCAATGTTGAAAGTGACTTATTGCGTTATTTTGCGGCTGTTTTGAACTCGAGTATTTGTTATCGTTATATAGCGGAACACTCTCATAGATACGGCAGCGGTTATTCAATGTTAGAGCCTAAAAGCTTGCTTAAAACTCCTGTTCCTGATCCAACTAAAGTAGCTCCTTCTGTAATGAATTCTCTATTGCTCTTAGTTGATAAGCGTTTGCTTGCCTCAGGTTTAGAGATTCTAAGAATTGAGAATGAAATTGATGAGCTTGTAGCTGATTTGTATGGTTTCACTGAGCAAGAGCGTTCTATGTATGGAGTGTCAAGATAAAAGAATTGTAGTTTCTCCTGAAATTTTCTGGAGTCGTATTGAAGTTATAAAGAAGTTAATTGAGCCTCTAGCCTTCGATAAAACTCTTTTCGTTGGTGGAGAACCTGGCTTTGTCTTAGCTGCAAGAGATCGTAGTTCTAAACCTGGTGCTAGATATGACGATATGCGCTTTAGGACTAAGGTTAAGAACTTGCTTGCTATGTATTATGAAAAGTGGTCTCAAGATTTCAGAGGCACAGAGGAGTTTCTTTATCTAGATAAAGCTTATCTCCACTTTTATATAATTGAGCCACGCTCAGCTGAAGAGAAAGAATTTTTATTACTTCATTGCGATCCAAATGAACCAAAAGATGCTGCTCATGCAAAATACAAGCAAAGTTTGCATCTTCACATAGAATGTTCAGAGTCCTCATGCTATCCACACTGCTACATCTGGCCCCACGCCCATATTGCTTTAAACACAGGTTATCTGGATCATGTACTTAAGGATGTAGATTCCCTAACAAAAGCGATAGAAGAAGCAGTATGTATGCTGAAAGACGAAGTGTTGGAACCGTTTTCTAATTTGTAGGCTTAAACCAAATTGCTTAGAGTTAGTTCTGGCAATAACCTTATATCTACGCTTACCTCGAGAGTTGAGAGAAGGGTGAGAGGTGGCAGACAGATAGGTTTCAAGTACCAGTCCAATCAATAACAAAGCGAGCTAACTATTATTAGATAGAACGTTCCTGCCTAAGATCTCTTATGGGAATGGATAGATAGAGTGACTTAGCATAACACCTTCAAATTAGATGCTTAGCTCGAATCTTTGGTAGTCCTATTTCTTAAAGGATAGAGAATAATCGTAATTTCTAGAGGTTTTGCCCAGCAAGGCTTCTAGAACTACGCTTTTTTCTCTATCCTTTACATAAATGCACTACCGAATCTTTTTGCATAAGATGTTTATTAAGCTGAACAGCCTGAGTTGTTCCATGTATTCTCATACCGATTTAAGTAAACTTCGCGACACATTAGTTCTCTGTAAGGACGCACTGCGATGCGCCCTTACTCACACCTGCAATATCTTCAACAGGACTTACGCAGCGGCACTAGGGATAGGGGGTGGTTAAGTTGAGCTATGCTCGCTACAGTTCCAGTATGAGTGCATCAAACAGCGATTGCGATGACATTTACTAAGCTGG
>JACJOC010000080.1 GCA_014695345.1 Cyanobacteria bacterium FACHB-471 | reverse complement strand
TGAAGATTGGCAAGCGATCGTTGGGTTGAAACCTGCTGCATAATCTTGTGATTCCAACTTGCCAGGGATTATCGTGCTTATTCTTAAATTTTTCTGGTTAAGTTGACAGTACCCTTATTCATGAACACGCCTGCGATCGTTCCCTCTGCCACAACAATACTAATTGACGAAAATAAAGTTGTTGTGTCTCCTGCTGCATACACACCAGGCACAGATGTTTGTTTATCTTCGCCGACTTACACTGCACCACTGTCAGCAAGGTTACATCCCAACTGTTTTGCCAACTCACTGTGCTGATGTGGTTGAGGCTGGACAAAAATGCCGTGTTGGGGGATCACCTCACCAGTAGTCAGCGCAATTCCAGTTAATGCTCCGTTTTCTTGCTCCAGCCGGGCAATCTTTTCCTCGCGAAGTTCAACTCCCCACATTGATAATTGGTTTCGTTGGTCCTCACTTAATTCCGCGTTACCATTTGAACAAAGGATTAGATCACGGCTCCAGCCTGTGAGATGCTGCGCCATTTCAAATCCTGTTGCACCTTTGCCATAGATTGCCAGCGGTTGATCTTGAACTTCCCAGCCGTGACAGTAGGGGCAGTGAAACACACCCGTTCCCCATAGTTCTGCAAAGCCTGCGATCGCAGGCAACTTATCTGTTACACCCGTCGCTAACAGCAATTTTCGCGTGGTGAATTGCTCACCCGAATCGAGTGTGATTTGAAAGCGATCACCCTTCTCTGTTCCAAGCGGCTTGGCATCGATTACTTTACCTGTCTGAAATCTCACATTTTTATACTTGTGCAACTGCTCACGTCCGATTTGCAACAGTTCTGAAGGTGCAATTCCATCTCTGGAAAAGAAGCCGTTTGCTGCGTGAGATACAGCATTGCGGGGTTGACCAGAATCGATGACGAGAACCTGTTTGCGCGATCGCCCCAACAGCAGAGCAGCACTAAGTCCGGTTGGACCTGCACCCACAATAATCACATCCAAAAGACTAGACGAAGTGTAAGTGTTCATGTTTCTAGTTCGCTGACAAAAGAGGAGTAAAGCCTTGTAAGTGGTGATTGACTACGTTTCTGTGCTAGCAGAGGGTAAAGTTCCGGGCGGACCTAAAATCTCATCGCCAATGTCGGCAGAAATGCGATCGAACAACTCGATATTTGGTATGTCCGTTCTATTCTGCGTTCCTACGGCTGCAATTAATCGAGCAAAGGCACTGGGCGCAGCAATCATCAATCCATTCGCTGGTTGGTCGCCGAGTGCGGCAACGACGTGAGGTGTGCCGGCTGGAATCAGAAAGTTTTCACCTGTGCTGAGTACTAATTTTTGCTCACCTGCCCAAATCGTGAATTCTCCTTCCAGCACGTAGAGTTGTTCGGAATAGCGCGTGTGGCGATGAGGAGGAGTCTGTGAGCCAGGTGGAAAGTAACCTTCGATCAGATCATACTGCCCTCCGGTTGTGGTGTGATCGGCAAGGATGGTGAGGCAAGAACCAAAAAACCAGAAATATTGCATCATGAAATTATTCCTATTGAGTTTATGTGTAATGGCGCTGTAGTTGTTTTAAACGCACTCGATCGCAATAACGATTAATCTTCTTCCTCAGTCCGTCCTCATCCGCTGCTTGCTCTAGTTATCAAGATGACTCCGAATTTGGCTTCTGATAAAGAGTTTTTCTGTCTGTCCTAAGATGACCAGTAGCCCTAAAGACGCTCTTGCAATAGACTCCAGTGTCCAGTTGCGATGCACCAGGTCGGAAATTGTGATAATAAGCATCAATGCAATAATGACCCAAGGCATGATGGAATTTCGATCCTGAGGTAGTCCTGCTTGACTTCGATGCCAAAACGGAAAGGGGCTGAGGATAGCACAAAGGTATAACAATCCAGCATTCACGAGCAGAATTGTTTTAGTGTTTGAGGTGATGTTAGGAAGCTGAAGTGCGATCGCGGTTAGGCAAACTCCCGCTGCTAAATATAGTAAAGTGAACCGGGTAAAATGCCTCATCATTTCCTTTTGCCTACCCTTCCAACACGATCGTATTAAAAATCTTGTCGTGCCAAGTCTGCTGCTGTTTATCCACAAAAAAACAGAGACACCCTACCCAAAAGATGAGGCTGCTCAGGTAGTATCCAATGGAGCCACGCAAACCTGCCATCAGAAAAGATAAAGAACGATAATCGGTTTTGACTACTTTGATGTTCATCATTCCCATGCCGATCGATCGTCCTCGACAGCTCCAGAAGTAGCCAAAGTACTGTATTTTGATGTTGTGTCATGAGTTGTTTCTTTTCCTTATTGGGAGACGCAAGACTACTCCTGTTGATCAATCTCCGTTCATCAATGAGTTGTGTCACAAACAGAAATTGACTCACACCAGCACACTCCGCCATTCACTATTAATCCATTCTGTCTTCTCTACCTGAAGTGTAGTAAACACCAATGCTTAACCGCTTTCAGATTCTTACAACGGTTTGTCAGATTCTTATGGTGCTAGCAAATTTGATGGCGAGTAACTCACGGTTAGAAGCAGGTTTCAACCCAGGTTACTTCTGGAAGTTTGCCCGATCGCAATCGAGTCACAATGTCGTTTTCATCCGTTTCAAACACAATACGGTAGTTGCGATCGCTCACATCGGTTGGTACATAGGTCAGGTAATGACCACCCTGAACGTATTCGTGTGGTGACACTTCGATTTGTCCGGGATACATCGCTTCAATTTCGGCTCTGGTGTTGCCAATACCCGCACCGTTGAGGGTTCTGATTGTGCTGTCGCGCACCACATCTACACGCACGATTTGGTTGCCTGTCACCATGAACAACAAGTTTTCAATGCCCTGCGGATGGGTATAGCCACAACCATTGTCATCGGTATCTGCTGCTGGGATGGGAACCCTTGCCGCTTGTTCAGCTTCAGCAATGGTCATGCCAACGCGCACTGGACCAATGCCATTGAGTGTGAGGGGTGACTGACTGCTGAGCAATTCAGACTGTGGTGTTGAGTCAGATTGAGCAGATTCGAGCGTAGGAGAAGTGTAATGGACAGGAGTAAAAGCCATTGAGGTCAGCGTGGAGGGAGATGCAATCCATGAGGAAGGAGTTGGGACGCTGGCGATCAGTGTGGATTGATCGACAGTAGCGATCGCCACTCCAATTGTGGTAGAAGCCATAACAAGACTTGAAACTAGGAAGTGAGCGACTTTCATGGTAGGAACACCAAAAATAAATAGTTGAGAGGTCGAGATTAGAGGCTAAGTTGCAATGATGCACCTTTGTTTGGTTGGGAATGATTTAACCTAATGGAGTTTGACTAATCACACTCACGTTTGGATCAAGGTTGTCGCCTGTACTGTAGACGTAATCAAAAGCGTCTTGATCATGGAGAAGATGCGATCGCAGAAACAGTCCACCCCAGCGTCCGAACGGTACTGTCAACTTAACCAGAAAAATTTAAGAATAAGCACGATAATCCCTGGCAAGTTGGAATCACAAGATTATGCAGCAGGTTTCAACCCAACGATCGCTTGCCAATCTTCA
>JACJOC010000008.1 GCA_014695345.1 Cyanobacteria bacterium FACHB-471 | reverse complement strand
TGTAGGGTGTACTTTCGATCGAATTCGGATTCTAACTTAAGTTAGAGCCAGCCTTCTACTTCACGATGGCATGGTTACTCTATCAATTTGCACTGTAAAAGTTTTAACTTGCTGTAGACGACGGCTTGAAAGCAATTTCCTATATTGAGTTTATGCCAATAGAGATGCATTCAATGGATTGAGCAAGTGAATTGCACGGTTCCATGCTTGATATCGATGTAAAAAGATGAGCGACGATCGTAGTTACAGTTCCTTGCTTGTACCCCCTTCAACCCAGGATTAGATACAGGGTGTGCTAAGTGCCAAGGTAGTGCTGGTGATGTATGGAGACTATCAATGTCCTAGAAGTGCGGAGGTTTACAAGCTGATTAAAGCGATCAAACGAGAGCTTAGTGCTGCTTTTGGAGAGGATTATTTATGCTTCATCTTCCGTCATTTTCCGCAAGCACAGATTCATTCCCGTGCTCAACGAGCTGCTCAAGCTGCCGAAGCCGCCGCTGCTCAAGGACAGTTTTGGTCAATGCACGACACTTTATTTGACCATCAACAAAGGTTGGAGAACGGTTATCTTGTCGAGTACGCCAATGATTTAGGGCTTGATATCCCTCAATTTCTCAAAGAGTTATCTAAACAAAGGCATATCGAGCGCATCAATGAAGACATCGAAGGCGGAATAGAGAGTGGAGTAACGACTGCCCCAGCCCTATTTATCAATGGAATTCGGTATACCGGACGCTGGAAGATGACAGAGTTGACGGCAGCCATTGTCGCTGCAAGTCACTAAGCTCTATTCATATCTGACTTGTTTGTGAGTGCTAGTAAGTGATCGAATGCGCGATCGCTAGCTTTTGCCTGTTTTGTTGAACAACTTGCCAATTTTTGAACCATGCTAACAACTACAACACCAACCATTGAGTTCAAGCGCAAAATTTTAACACACCTCCAATTGCAACAAGTACTTGACTACATTCATACTCATCTCGGTCGAGACTTGTCTCTGGCTGAACTTGCAGAAACTCTGAATCTTAGCCCGACTTACTTTGCCACCGCATTCAAACAAGCGATCGAGATTTCTCCACACCAGTACGTAATTCAACAGCGGGTGGAACGAGCAAAATTGATGCTCTCGAAAACGGATTTAGCGATCTCCGACATTGCCCTGCAAGTCGGTTTCTCCAGCCAAAGCCATCTGACCCAACAGTTTAAGCGAATCACTGGAATGACCCCAAAACAGATTCGCTAACTCTATGACGCACGAGTCAAGGAGACAAAGATGAAGTTCAAAGCAATCAAAGGACATCAGGGAATCGGAACGGAAGTGAAAGACGCGACTTACGTGGAGGCTGCGAGGTGGGGTAAGCATCGGGGGTGGCGGTATGTTCTGGGACTGGTGGTCATCCTCTTTGCGTGGCTGGTGGTCGGGACTGGTGCTGGCGTACTCGTCGCATTCGCGCTCAGCGGACAGCCGGATTACACCGTGCTTGATCCTTTCGGGAAGTTCCTGTTTGTTATGGTAGGTTTCGCGTTTTTCCTCGTGGGGGTTCTCATTGCCGTTACCCGTATCCACCGCCGCTACCCCCGGACGCTCGTCACGGCGCGGGAGAAGATAAGCTGGCGTCGCGTCGGTCAGGGGTTTGTGGCGTGGCTCGTTCCAGTGTGTCTGATAGGCGGGCTGGGACAATACCTTCTTTACCCCGACACCTTTTCCTTCAACTCCGACCTCGCGTCGTTCGCGCTCTTCGTGCCGCTGGCACTGGTCCTCATCGCGATCCAGACGACTACCGAGGAGCTTTTCTTTCGCGGATACGTTGTGCAGGGCGCGAGCATGATCTCGACCAACCGCGTTTTTCTGGCGCTCGTGGCAGCCGTGGCATTCACCCTGCCGCATCTCGCCAACCCGGAGGCGATCTCAGGTGGCTGGCTCACGGTCTTTTTCAACTACTTCCTCGTTCCGGGTCTGTTGTGGACCGTGGTCTCGTTGATTGACGGAACCACTGAACTCGCCATCGGCGTACACTTCGCGAACAACATCGGCGGCATACTCCTGATCAACGCACCTGGAACCGCCGTGACCACGCCAGCTCTGTTCACCGTCAGCGAGTTCCGCGCGACCTACGCGGCGCTATCGACGCTAGTGATAATCCCCATATTCCTGGCGATCGCCTACAAGGTGTTCAAACGCGACGAGCCATCCGAACCCGTTTCCCAGAACGATCGGATTGGTCGTCGGTGATCTCGTCAGTTCGTTGCTGAAGGTCAATCTTGATTGAAACAGGAGAAACGAAATGACACTGCAAAATGAAGTGGCTTTAGTGACGAGAGGCACATCGGGAATTGGCAGAGCAACGGCGACCCTTGCGGTATCTGCGAAGCAGCGCGCGCTCGGTGCTGCTGGAGCAAAAGTCGTGTTCTCCGGTAGACGCGACGCAGAAGGTGAAAAAACCGCCAAACTGATTCGCGAAACAGGCGCTGAATGCTTATACGTTCATTCAGATGCCTCAAAAGGGGAAGATATCAACGCGTTAGTGCAAAAGACGGTTGCAACCTACGGGCGACTCGACTGTGCCTTCAATAATGCAGGCGTTGAATCACCCGGAAAACCGCTACACGAGCAATCGATTGAGGATTTTGACAAGCTGATGTCGATCAATGTGCAGGGTCTATTTCTGTGCATGAAATATGAAATTCAACAGATGCTGAACCAAGGAGCAGGCGTGATTGTTAATAATTCATCAATGGGTGGGTTAATTGCGTTCCCAGGGGTATCTCCCTACAATGCCAGCAAGCACGCGGTAATGGGGCTGACACGTTCTGCTGCACTTGACTATGCCAACCAGGGAATTCGGATTAATGCCGTCAACCCTGGACTGATTGCCACTGCAATGATGGATCGCCTGAGCAGTGGTTCGACTGATGATGTAGGGTCTACGGTTCCAATGAGGCGCATGGGTCAGGCAGCAGAAGTTGCTCAGGCGGTTGTTTTTCTGTGTTCTGATGCTGCCAGCTACATCACAGGACAACCGTTCGCGATCGATGGCGGATATACAGCGAGTTGATTGTTGATTTTTGTGGTGAACTCAAAGCCAGTAGGGTGGGCATTGCCCACAGAACCTTACTGTGAAGGATTTTACAAAATGGTGGGCATTGCCCACCCTACTACTTCAAATTACTGTAGAGGGAATTGTAACTATGAGTCAGGTATCCGGAAAAAGCGTCATCATCACAGGAGCAAGCAGCGGCATTGGACAAGCAACCGCCAAACTGCTAGCAGAACACGGCGCAAAGTTGATGCTAGCAGCCCGACGAGAAGATCGGCTTGAGAAACTTGTGGCAGAGATTGAAAGCGCAGGTGGCACCGCAACCTATCAAACCGTCGATGTGACCCAGCGTAACCAGGTTGAAGCCTTAGCAAAAACTACGCTAGAGCAATACGACAAAATTGATGTGTTGATCAACAATGCTGGCATCATGCCGCTGTCTCGTCTGGATCAGCTAAAAGTAGACGAATGGGAACGCACAATCGATATCAACATCAAAGGCGTACTGTACGGAATTGCCGCCGTTTTGCCGCACATGCGAAAAGCGCAAAGCGGACACATCATTAACATTGCTTCTGTTGCGGGTCACAAAGTCTATCCCAGTTCAGCCGTTTATTGCAGCACAAAGTTCGCCGTTCGTGCCATTTCAGAGGGCTTGCGTCAAGAAGTTGGAGCGCATATTCGCAGCACGATTATTTCTCCTGGAGCCGTTGCCACAGAACTCACCAATTCGATCAGCGATCCGGAGGCTGCCAAAACCATAAATGCTCTCTATGAAATGGCAATTCAGCCAGAGGCGATCGCCCAAGCTATCCGTTATGCGATCGAGCAGCCCAAAGAAGTGGACGTAAACGAAATCTTGATCCGCCCAACCGCTCAAGAACTGTAATTCAAAACGACTCATGAACCGACTTTGACTCAGCATTGCTACTGAGTTTTCTGTACACTAAATTTTCATCTGAAGCAATGTATGAAAGCATCTGCTATGCCAACTAATTTCATTGATTAAGATGATTCTTCATCACTAAGGAAGTACCCTCATGCTACGCCCGTTCGCCTCAAAAAGCGGATGAGGGAGTTCGAGACATCGAAGCGAACATACGGTGAGTTAATTTTTGAGGGCTGATTGTGAACTCATAGTGAATCGATCCATTTCAAGAGAGAACAACCGGACTTGATTTTAGGAGAAACACAATGATGCTTCAGGGTAAAGTGGCGTTAGTCACTGGCGGAACATCGGGCATCGGTCGAGCAACGGCGATCGCTTATGCCCAACAACAAGCAAAGGTGGTGGTGGTGGGTCGTCGAATGGATGAAGGTGAAGAAACGGTTCGATTGATCAAGGAAGCTGGCGGAGAGGCGATTTTTGT
>JACJOC010000079.1 GCA_014695345.1 Cyanobacteria bacterium FACHB-471 | reverse complement strand
ACGATGCCGTTTACAAGCGCGGCTTTCCAACTCCAGCAGCGCATCAAGATTACCTTCTCAAGAATAGTCATGTCGATTGCAGCAAGTCCTATTCAGGGCAAACAAACGCGAAACACAACCATAGTTGTCATTGCATTGACTCTTCCTCACGCAAAACACAGTATTCATCAGAACTGACATCGAGAAGGAGAAGATGAATACAATGCCCCTTGATTACGCCTGATTGAACAACACTCAGCGATCGATTGCAACCACAAAACGAACTGTCGTGGACAGCCTCAGACCCTTCGCCCGAACAAGTTCCGAATTACTCTAGCTGCTTCCATTGATATGGCAAAATCGACTTTCTGCTCAAACTGCTGTCGTTACATGCATTCATTCAACTGCTTACAGGGCTGGTTGTGTCGCAAAAACCAGCCAGTGGTAAGGTAGACAAACTCCGTTGTGTGTTCTTGCCCTCCAATGTCTACTGCTTCTCTGTTTAAGTGGCGGCGCTTTTTACCTGAAATCATCCTGTTGAACGTTCGCTGGTATTGTCGCTACACCTTGAGCTACCGGGATTGAGAGGAGATGATGCAGGAGCGGGGTGTGGAAGTGGATCACTCGACGATCAATCGTTGGATTCTGAGGTACGCCCCGGAACTGGACAAACGCATTCGACCGCACTTGAAATCCACGAATGACTCGTGGCGAGTGGACGAAACTTATATCAAAGTCAGGGGAGTGTGGAAGTGTTTGTACTGAGCCGTGGATTCGCAAGGCAGTACCCTGGATTTTATGCTGAGCGCCAAGCGAGATGGCAAGGCAGCAGCACGATTCTTTTGCAAAGTCCTCAAAGCTCAGCACACTCAGACTCCACGGGTGATCACAGTGGACAGGAATGCCGCTTACCGGGTGGCAATGGATGCTCTCAAAAAAGATGAGGTGATTGGAAAAGAGACCGAATTGAGGCAGAGCAAATATTTAAACAACATTGTTGAGCAGGATCACCGCAATATTAAGCGAATTGTGAAGCCGATGATGGAATTTAAGACGTTCAACAGTGCCAGAAAAACCTTGAGCGGAACTGAAGCGATGAATACGATCCGTAGAGGACAAGTGAATGGTATTGAGCAAGGGGATAGTGTTTCTCAAGCCAAGTTGATTGAAGCAATTTTTGGAATTACTGCTTAGAGCAGTGCAAATGCTACCGATCTTTTATCCTTGGAAGATTTTTGCGACACAACCGCTTCGACTGTAGCCTGTGACCGCGGCAACTTCTTCACTTCGTTTGCCTTTCGCTAATAGCTACAGGATTTGGTAGTGCGATCGTTCCGTCACCCTTTTAGCATGGCGATAGCGTTGCTCTAATTCATCAAGGCTTAAATGAGGGCTTATAGTGCGACGTTTCGGCATCTGCAGCTACAGGAGACGCTACTTCCTATATTATGTGCATTTAAACTGATATGGATATTACAAGCTGAAACTTCTAAAAACTTACTGAATTGAGCACTTGATAACATCGACTGTTCCATTTCGGGCTGTTTCTGAGACAGTTAATGCTATAAAGGCTTAATTTTGCGTTATTCTAGCCCTCTTACTTCAACTAAATCAGACACCGAAAGTGGGACAGTTGATCCTTAGTGACCATTTTTTCTCGTTTGCTATACAAAGACGAGTTAGGAAACTTCAGAATTTTCTGAAGCGAAGGGTCTGAAGCTGTTCGCAAGAGTTCGCTTTGTTGCTGCGATCGCTCACCTAATGATGTTCAATGAGGAGTAATCAGTGGGCATCTTATGCATCTTTATCTCGTGACAATCTCTTTTTGATTGAAGTTTTTCACTAGTGGCAGGAAGGACTAGAAGCTTGAATTCAAATTCAGGCTCAAAGCTAAAACTTGTTAAAACGAGTTGAAATGAGCTTCGGGACAATACTCGAATCGCGTCAAAATATGTTTGTTTTCGTCTTTGTTCTTAATTAACCAATGCTTGCTGTTACCCAGATGATTACTTCCAAGAAGGCAATTCCGATGTGTCGTTTCACTTGGCAAACAGCGTTAGCAACCGGGATCTTCATCAGCGGAATTGTGTTGGGATGGACAACTTTGGCAGCAGCACAAGTTCGTCCGATCGCCGATGATACATTGGGAAGTGAACGCTCCAGAGTCGTTCCGCTTGACCCACAGGTGCCAATCGATCGCATTGAGGGAGGGGCGCGACGTGGCGATAACTTGTTTCACAGTTTTCGAGAATTTCATGTTGATCAAGGACGAGGCGTTTACTTTGCTGATCCAGGGGTTGACAACATTCTCACTCGTGTGACAGGTGGTGTTGAGTCGCAGATTTTAGGAGTGCTGGGGGTGTTAGGTGATGCCAACCTGTTTCTGATTAACCCCAGTGGTATCATCTTTGGTCCGAATGCCCGATTAGAGGTGCGCGGTTCTTTTGTGGCAACCACCGCAGATGCCTTGCAGCTCGGTGACCAAGGCTGGTTCAGTGCTACCGATCCAGCGGCTCCCCCGCTACTCACCGTACAACCGACTGCATTTCTATTCAATCAGCTTAATCCAGCGGCGATCGCCAACAATTCAACTGCCTCAGAAACAGCAAATCCGTCTGGGCTGCCTGGGTACGGCTTACGAGTGCCAGAGGGTGAGGGCTTGACGCTGCTGGGCGGCAACATCAGCATGGATGGAGGTGGGCTGAACGCGCTGGGGGGGCGAGTGGAAGTTGGTGGATTAAGTGAACCGGGAATAGTGACACTCAATGCTGATGGCAGTTTGGGATTTCCGACTGGGGTAGTGCGATCGGATGTATTGCTGAGTAACCAGGCATTCATTGATGTGGCAGCAGACGGCGGCGGCAGTATTACCGTGAATGCTAATAATTTTGAGATTTTACGCAGTTCCTTGTCAGCAGGCATTGGCAGGAATTCCGGTTCCGTGGGTGCTCAGGCAGGAGACATTACGCTCAATGCCAGTGATATTCGCGGTGTAGCCCTTATTCGTAATTTAGTGGGTGAGAGTGGTGTGGGCAACGGTGGTGATATTCGCATTACCACTGACTCCCTCTCGTTCACTAATGACACTGAACTACGAACAGGTACCTTTGGACGAGGCAATGCAGGTAGCGTAATCATCCAGGCTCGCGATCGCGTTGCGTTAGACGATGCTGGGGTTTTCAGTAATGTTGGTAACGGCAACTCGAACATAATTCCTGTGGGCAATGGTGGCGATATTCGCATCATGGCAGGTTCCCTTTCCCTGACCAACGGGGCAGAACTGCAAGCAATTACCTATGGACAAGGCGATGCCGGCAATGTCATCATCAACGCTCGCGATCGCTTCTTGTTGGATGGAACGAATCTCACTGATCCTGACTCCCCTAGTGCTATTCTAAGTACCGTTGGTGACGGCGACTCGAACGTAATTCCTGTGGGCAATGGCGGCGATATCCGCATCTCTACAAGTTTCCTCTCCCTGACCAACAGGGCACAACTAATTGCCGGCATTGCCGGACAGGGCGATGCCGGCAACATCATCATCAACGCTCGCGATCGCTTCTCCTTAACCAATGGGGCATCACTCACTACCACTACTTTCGGACAGGGCGATGCCGGCAACATCATCATCAACGCTCGCGATCGCGTTGTCTTGGACAATGCTCCTATTTTCAGTACCGTCGGTTCCTATCTTGAAGACATAGTTGCCGTGGGCGATGGCGGCGATATTCGCATCACCACAGGCTCCCTCTCCCTGATCAACGGGGCACAACTGCAAGCAATTACCTTCAGACAGGGGAATGCCGGCAATGTCATCATCCGCACCCGTGATCGCGTCTTTGTCGAAGGGGTGAATCAGCAAGGATTTCTTAGCGGTATCTTCACCTCTACACAGGTAACAGCACAAGGGCGCGGTGGAGATGTAAATATTGATACCAATTCTATTCATCTTGTGGATGGAGCTATCGTCTCTGCCGAAACCTTGAATGGCTTCTCGGGGGGAAGCGTTACCCTCAATGCCAATACTTTTGAGGCGACGGGAGGAGGGCGAGTGGTTACCGCAACTAGTGGTAGTGGACAGGCAGGCAATATCACCCTCAATGTTACTGCTCGGATTACTCTCTCTGGGATTAATCCTAACTATGACGATCTTAATTTTGGAGCTATCATTGGTCAAGGCGCAGCTGGTGGCGGAGCCTTCAGTGATCAAGGCGCAGCTGGTGGCTTGTATGCCAGCACCACTCCTAACGCTTCGGGTCGAGGCGGCACAATCCAAATTACCACCGGACAGTTGCAGGTGTTCGATCAGGCTAGAGTAGTCGTAGATAGTCAGGGTAGCAGCATTGCTGGCAATCTCGACATTGCTGCCTTTAGAGTACAGTTGAATGACCAAGCCCGCCTCACCGCTGAAACAGTCGCAACCAATGGCGGCAATATTACCTTGCGCGATCTCGATCTATTACTACTCGACAACAACAGCCTTATCTCCACTACGGCCGGAACCCATCGCACCGGGGGCGACGGCGGCAACATCAACATCGACGCAGATTTCATTGTGGCTATTTCAAATGAGAATAGTGACATCCGCGCCAACGCTTTTAGCGGCAGTGGCGGCAATGTGCGTATCACGACCGAAGGGCTGTTTGGTATTGCTGCTCAACTGCAAGATAATCCACTCACCAATGACATCACCGCCAGTTCACAATTTGGAGTGCAGGGAACTGTTGAGATCACCCCACCCGATGTTGACCCCAGGCGCGGATTACTCGAACTGCCTCCCGAAGTGGTGGATGCCTCTAATCAAATTGCTCAAACCTGTTCTGGTGGGGGAGCGGGGGAAAGCGTAGGTGAGTTTATTGTGACAGGACGAGGAGGCGTGCCGGCTGCCCCAACCGATTCGCTGATTGGGGAGGAATCGCTCATGAATTGGTCTACGTTAGATGAGTCGGAAGCGGTGGTTGCTCCGCAGTTCCCCGAAGGAGTGATCGCTCCATCCCGTCAAGAAGCCAGTCAGGAAGCTGATATAGCGGCAGCGATCGTAGAAGCGCAGGAGTGGACTGTTGCTGAGGATGGGACGGTGAAATTGATTGCAGCGGTTCCTGATAGCACTGTTCAAACGCCTGCAACATGTCGATCACAAGAGAACTGATGATTAGGAAACGCCTGCGATCGCCTCTCACATTCTGTCTGCTGCTCATCTGAAGTGCATGGCTATGTGTGGTGATATCACCCAGTTTTGCTACCCCTCCCTCCTCGTATCCTCCTCAGGCGATCAGTCAAGCTGAATCACAGACATTAGAACAACAGGGAAGGTCACTCTATGATGCCGGACGTTTCACCGAAGCGATAGCCGTTTTGCAACAGGCAATTCAGGCTTACCAGCAGCAAGGGGATGCAGTGCAACAGGCGATCGCCCTGAGCAATTTAGCGCTGACCTATCATCAACTGGGAAACTGGACGCAGGCAAACGAAGCCAACAGAACTATGCGGCAACCCTGAATTGGTATCAGCAGGCGGCAACTAGTAGTCCGCAGTTTGGTGGCAACAGTCTGTAGTGACCCACCGCAAGGACGAGAAGTCAAGCTGGTGGAGCAGGTTTCCGATGAAACGGTGCGCCGGACGCTGATAAAAATGATCTCAAGCCTTGGCTGAAGGAACAGTGGTGTATCGGGGAGGTCAATGCTGATTTCGTTTGGCGGATGGAAGCGGTGCTGGAGCTATATAGTGACTCCTACGGCTCTCAAGAACCTGTGGTTTGTTTTGATGAATGTCCGGTGTCAACGGAAGGTCAACCAGTTTTCAAGCGAGTCCAACAGATAAGCAAGGACGTCTTCAGACGCTAAAAACCTGATGAATTTTGACTAACTACACTCACATTTGGATCAAGGTCGCCACCTGTGTTGTAAATGTAATCAAACGCTCCCTGATCGCCCAGTAAGTGCGATCGCAAAAATAGTCCACTCCAACGACCAATTGTATCGTTAGCGGTTGCCTGATCGAGAGTGGGACGGTTCGGATCACGGGCAACATTATCTTCATTGGTAATGCCGTAGTGATTGGCACCGTCAACAATGATCAATGCCTTTGGTGGGTCTTGAAGCTTTACATAGGTTGATGCCACTTCACTAAAATCAGAGACGCCATCCAAAGTGCCTGCAATTAAGCCAACTGGAATATCCTGGTTATCGACAGATGGAAATATCCCGCTATTCATCGAAGACTGAACGTTAGTGCCATAGAAAACACCTGCCATCAGTTCAGGAGGTCGAGTATAGTCACCAGAAGAAACCGCTGGATCATTGATGTTTTGAATGGCAGTCAGTCCTGCATAACCGCCAAGGGAGTGTCCTAGCAGTCCCAACTTTTCAGTGTCCACGATTTCAAAAATAGGTGAGTCGGAATTAGTATCCTCCACTCTTATCTGATTGAGGACATCATGCACTTGTTGTTGATCTGCCAGAAGTCCAGTAATCTCTTGTCCATCAGGTCCAGTGATTGTGCGTTCATTGTTGGGAACAACCACAACGAATCCATAACTGGCGACTTGTTCAGCATAGTTAGAATAGTCAGCTTTATCGACCAGACCACCCTGAAGCATCAAGGCGATCGGTAACTGATCTGCCGTTGCATCGGGCACAACTGGATAGTAAACATCTGCTGCATCACCATCGGCAGCAATCGTTGTTGTGTAGTGTTCTACCTGGTCGTACAGCGGATCAGGACTGAATGGGAGATCTCCTTGGCGAATTCGCAACACTTCCCCCTGCCCTGGGACAAAGCCCTTATTTGAGATATAGATATCCCTGTTAGAACCCAGAGTTAAGCCAGTGGGGTTGATCAGTTCATCGGTGATCGTGTTGCGAGTCGAGCCATCGGGAGAAACATAAATCAGCGCACCCGCTTCACCGCCATTCAAAATGGCATCGGCATCGTACTCCAGAACATAAAGACCGCCAGATTGGTCAAATTTCAGGTCAATGATATTGGTGAACCCTTCCGCATAAACTTCTGGTTCTCCCTCTTCCCCAATACGGTAAACTCGTGCATTTCCTTCCTTAAAGGGAAACGCGGTCAATTCACCGACGTAAAAGGCACCATCCGGACCAACGGTGATAGAGGTTGGCACCGACTGTTGCACAATTTCTTCACCTGTCGATGGATTAATAGCGGCACGGGTCGGAAACAGCGTCTCTAAGGTCGGTTCTGCATTGCTAAAGGCTTTAAGGCTGAGTAAGTCATTTCCACCTGCATCCAGCACATATGCCGTATTGTCTTCAATCAGCAAGTCGAAAAGATTAGTATTTACATCCTGCCCATCGGGATTATTGGCTTGTTCATAGGCTCCTAGGTCTACCAACCGTGTCCAGGAAGCATCACCATCAAAATTCTCGATCGCAATCAATTGACTGAAATCGGGAACTTGAACAATGCTATCCCGAAGTGCTGGATTTCCTGCAAATCCAACAATGCCGTAGGCATTGCCATAAGCATCAAACTCAATATCATTGATACCTGCCGCATCACTACCGTTCGGTAACGCCAGCGATGGTAAACCCGTGACTACCCTCTCAACAACCCCATCTTGAATTCGAGTAATCGCACCCGTTGCACCATATGACAGAACTGCATCGGGGATACTGGGAGATGGAATACTAGCTCCGGGTCCGCCTCGTCCTGCTTCAGTGACGTAGAGCGCTCCATCTGGACCAAAGGTTAACCCTCTGGGTCCATCCAAACCATTTGCTAAAACCTCAATCTGTGGCGCGTGCGATTCATCAGAGCCAGTATAAGTTTGTTCTGCAATCGCGATCGATGCTATATCCATGATGTAACTTCCAGTACAAATAAATTTGCTCGAAATTAAACTGATTCAATCTCAACTTCATTGACGTTGAAAACACTTAAACCCCGAAACCTGCAAGTGCGATCGCCCCTTTGTGAGAGCGATCGCTTGAGTATTCAGTTGAAGTGCGATCGCCTCGGAGGACTGAGGCAATGTTTTGTAGGCATTAAAGGGTATGAGCAACACCGCGATAAATCAATCGAGAGTTTGGTGTAGTTGGCCTCCGGGAACTAATTTGAGGCGATTGGTTAGTAATAGAGCGCCGGCTTCCAATTCCATGAGTCATGAGTTGGTACTGATTACTCGGATATGGTTTACCACGATAGGTAAGTGTAACTGAAGTAACTCTGGTTTGCTGAAGTTGAATAGACTGAGTAACTTCGTAATCAGCACCGCGATAACAAAGTTTCATGTGCTTATCTCCCTAGTACAAATTTGTTACGGGGCAATGCAAATTTTTCTAACTCTCATCGATTATGAAATCGACGACCTTCTATTAACCTCTCAGGTTAAAACTCTGGGAATGCTGCAAGAATTGCAAAAGTCCATCTTTGGAAGTAGGGATTGGAGTATTCTTAGAAGAAAGCCTCTACCTTCCAACTGATATTCATTCAACAATGAGGAATTTGACCTCAACTGTTGCTCAAAGCTCTAGTGTTATAAAACACACCACGTTACTATCCGTCTTTCATGCAATAGGCTTACGAACGTCTCAACACTGCGCGGTGCCTTCCCTGTTGCATCCTGCACACCAGAAGCAACTGCGGATTACTACCTTACCTATATCATCCCAACCTCCGTCAGACATCGCCAGCCTTAACTGCGTTGATTCAGGTGACAATCTCAAATGGAGTGCTCGGATAGCCAATTGCTCTCCTAATACAACTGTTATTCACCAATATCAGTTAGCGCTAGGGAAACGTGAGTGGGGTTACGCAGATCTTCTACCAGGGCTTGAATATCGGCAGGTGGAGGTGGAGTGAGGCGTGACACTGAGTGTGTCACGATGAAGTTAACAATCATGCCTAAAGTGCCAATGCCTTCGGGAGAAACACCAAAGAACCAGGTAGGCATACCGTAGAACTTGGTGCCAACAATATAAAAGAGAGTAAACAGCAGACCGACAATCATACCGGAAATGGCACCCTCCTTATTGGTACGCTTGTCAAAAATGCCCAAAATGATAACGGGGAAAAAGCTGGCGGCGGCCAAGCCAAAAGCAAAGGCTACGACCTGCGCCACGAAGCCCGGCGGATTAATACCTAAGTATCCAGCTAGGACGATTGCAATCCCTACCAGAAGCCGTCCTATCATCAGACGTTTTGACTCCGAAGCGTGAGGATCGATCATGCGGTAGTAAACGTCGTGGGCGATTGAGCTAGAGATCACCAATAGCAGCCCGGAAGCCGTGGACAATGCTGCTGCTAGCCCACCCACTGCCACCAGCGCAATCACCCAGGGAGCCAGTTTGGCAACCTCTGGTGTCGCCAGCACGATGATATCGGGATCAATTTTGACTTCGCTGGTCGTCGCGTCGGGCGTAAGCTGAATCCGTCCATCAGCATTTTTATCATCGAATGCCAGCAGTCCGGTATTTTCCCACTTGGTTGCCCAATCTAACTGACGAATTTCTTCAACAGTATTGTTGTTAATGCTATTGATCAGGTTGTAGCGAGCAAAGCTAGCCAAGGCAGGTGCAGAGGTGTACAAAATGGCGATAAACAACAGTGCCCAACCCGCCGAGTAACGTGCCGATCGCACATCTGGTACCGTGTAAAACCGAACGATCACATGTGGCAGTCCAGCCGTGCCCACCATCAGCGCCAACGTGATGAACAACACATCCAACATGGATTTGTTGGCGAAGGGTTGGGTATATTCGCTAAAGCCCAGTTCGGTTTGAATATCGTTTAACCGTCCCACGATATCCCCAAAGGTAAAGCCCAACTGTGGCACAAAAATTCCTGTCAGTAATGCAGAGATGGCGATCGTTGGAATCAAATACGCCACAATCAGCACACAGTATTGTGCCACCTGTGTCCAGGTAATACCTTTCATGCCGCCTAGAATGGCAAAAAACGCCACAATCACCATGCCGATAATCACACCTGTGCTGATATCTACTTGCAAAAAGCGGCTAAAGACAATGCCCACGCCACGCATTTGTCCTGCTACATAGGTAAACGAGACAAAAATGGCAGCAATCACCGCTACTGTTCGAGCCAGATTGGAATAGTAGCGATCGCCCACAAAGTCGGGCACGGTGTACTTACCAAACTTGCGTAGATAAGGAGCTAACAGCAACGCCAGCAACACATAGCCGCCCGTCCAGCCCATGAGGTAAATCGAGCCGTCGTATCCCAGGAAGGAAATCAAGCCTGCCATAGAAATAAACGAAGCAGCAGACATCCAATCGGCGGCAGTGGCAGCCCCATTGGCAATCGATGGTATATCCCGATCCGCTACAAAGAAGCCTTGGGTATCCTGTACTCGCGACCGCCAGCCAATGTAGATGTACAGAATGAATGAAAGGATAACTAAAACCGTAGTCCAGGCTTCGACTGACATGGTTTAAGCCTCCGTATCTGAGTCGTTGGAAAGCGGTTGATGAGAAATACTGGCACGACGTGAGACTCGATCGGGCACAGCGGCATGACCATATTTGCGATCGAGCCTGTCCATCTGCACGGCATAAACAAAAATTAGGATAACAAACACATAGATCGATCCTTGCTGTGCCATCCAAAATCCTAGAGGTACACTGCCAAATTGAATGGTATTGAGCGGCTGCACCAGCAAAATGCTAAACACTAGAGACACCAATGCCCAAACAGTCAAGAGATTGCGAATTAAAGCCGTATTTGCCCGCCAATAGGCACGACGAGGACTATAGGAATCATGGTTATTTTCCATGGTTGTACGGTATGAGGTAATGTTTACAGAGGTGATGAAAATGCCGTTAGTATGTCTGAGATGGTGTTACCAGAAATTGTGTTGGGGGTGGTAAGAATGGGTTGATTGGAAGAACCTGCTTCCTTAAGAGTGTGAGGAACCTGTTCATTCTTTGTTCCCAATCTTCCACTCTCGGCATCTCTCGAACTCTCTAAAAGAAAAGAACTGCTGCTTATTCCCTTATCAATCGCTGATTAATATCTGTGTCTCGGCTGGCTTTGCGGTTGCAGGTAAACTTGGAACGAATGGCAGCAAGTAAGGTAAATGACCCGATTTAAATCGTACATATTGTGGGTTCCAAGAAGTTGTTTGCAATGCAGGTTATATCACTCAAAAACTTCATTACGTTATCAGCAAAGTGTGCCTTCATAGCTTTTTCTCCTCTTAATGAAGAGACTTTGCTCTTACATGACTTATCCAACACTCTAGGAATTGCTCCTGCTGAGTTTGTCGCCCTACAGATATATCATTAAGAGCAGCTAGAAGGGTTCGGAACTTCTTCGGGCGAACAAAATTAGTGTAATCAACCTACTTCTAGACCAAAGTTCCCGCAGCTGTGAATAAGCAAATGAGGCAAAGAGGGAAGTTTGAGCCTGCTTACAAAGGCTCTCTGACTGAGCAGATCATTCGCACCTGAATCTAGGACATAGGAGGTATTGTCCTTAATCAGCAAGTCATAAAGATTAGTATTGATATATTGCTTGCCAGGGTTGTTATTTTGTTCATAAGCACTAAAATCTCGGAGTCTTGTCCAGGAAGAACCTCCGTCAAAACGATCGATCGCAATCAACTAGCAAAATCAAGGACTTGAAGACTGTCTCGATTGGCTGGATTGCTGGCAAGACCGATGATTGCATAAGCATTGCCATCCGCATCAAACTCAATGTCACTGACCTTAGTGGTGCAGAGAAGTTCTGAGAAGCTTGCTATGAAGGGAGTCTTATTAATTGACAATACTCAAGCAGGGCAGAAGTAGTGTTGGCTGCCTTTGCTGATCTTGCCATGACGATGGAATTTAGGGTGGTTACAAAATGGACATTCCATCACTTGTTTAGAAACTCAATCTCTCCTCGAGTGTATCAATGTCACACTTCTACCTGGCATGACCGTCATTGACATATTGCTGGAGGTTGAGCGGCACTGGCAGGAGTCGTGGCGATCAACGTCACGTTGCCATCTTCTCCAACTATCCATCCCTGGACTTCCACGATTGGCGTTGCTGCGGTATCAAAGTCTCCACCAAACGTAGCGAGCGGAGATATGGCTTCCTCATCTCCCCTCTCTTTCCCATCTTCCTCATTCAACGTGACCCAATCGGACAATGATTCATCTCCAATCAACGAATCGATCGGGCTGGGCGGTAAGCCGCCGCGTCCGCTTACTACAAATGCACTTGTTTCTCCCCCGCTTTGCCCTAGACAAGTCTGACTGATTTGATTTGATGCATCCACGACTGCGGTTGGCAGTTCAGTTAAGCCACGTCTGGGGTCAACATCAGGTTCGGTGATAGATATGCTTCCCTGGACTCCTTGTTCTGAACTGGCTGTGATGTCACTGGTGCGTGGATTATCTTGAGGCTGAACGGCAATGCCAAACAGCCCTTGAGTAATGATGCCAACACTGCCACCACTACCGCTGAAAGCATTGGCTCGGATGTCACTATTTTCGTTTGGGACGGCGACAATGAAATCTGCATCGATGTCAATGTTGCCACCATTGCCGCCTGCACGATCGCTTCCCGCTGTAGTGGAGATGCGGCTATTGTTGCGAAGCTGCAATAGCTCGACATCGTGCAGGGTGATATTTCCTCCATTGTCTGCAACGGTTTCAGCGGTGAGGCGGGCTTGATCATTTAACTGCACACCAGTGGCGGTAATGTCTATATCGCCTCCGATGCCGCTGCCCCGGCTGTCTACGGCAATCCGGGCACGATCGAACACCTGCAACTGTTCAGTAGTGATTTGAATGGTTCCACTGGGAGCCGAAGCACCACGAGCGGTACTGGCATATAAGCCGCTGGCGTTGCCTTGCAGACTGCTGGGTCTGTTGTCTGTCACTCCAGAAAGCGTAATGCGGTCGGCAACATCGAGGATGATATTGCCCGCTCGTCCTTGGTTATTGCTTGAGGTATTGACCTGCGCTCCTTCGATTGCCTCAAACGTATTGGTGTTGACAGTAACGGTGCCTCCTGGGAGGCGATTTCGAGTCGAGCTAAAGATGCTGCCTCTATTGGCAAGGCGAACTGAATCAGCCCTAATGCTGATATTGCCGCCGCGTCCTTGTGCGCCTGCCTCTGTAGAACTGATTATTGCACTGGCAAATTCTCCCCCTCCCTCGACAAAGACGGAACCCCGAGCGTTGATGGTGATGTTGCCAGCATTGCCTTGTCCATTCGTGCTGGAATTGAGTAAAGCGCCATTGGTCAAGGAGAGGGAACCCGCGGTGATGCGGATGTCACCGCCGTCGCCCACCGCAACTCGGTTCTCGGCAGAAATAGAAACGTTACTAGAGATGCCGCTAGGAATTCCCTCCGAGTTTCCTCCGTCAAAGGAGACGCGATCGCGAACATGAACGATGACGCTACCAGCATCGCCTTGTCCATTGGTGTTGGCAACCAGTTGAGTTCCCCCAGTCAAGAAGAGAGAACCTGCGGTGATGCGAATATTGCCACCGTTGCCCCTGCCGATCCGACTGGAATTGGTGGTGCCGACGCTACTGAAGATTGCACTACTGCTTTCAGGGTCATTGGGATTCACGCCACTCAAGGACACACGATCGCGCACATTGATGACAACATTACCTGCATCGCCTTGTCCATTGGTAATGGCAGAAATTTGACTACCACCGGTCACGACAAGAGAGCCCGTCGGGGCGCGGAGGATGATGTTGCCCGCATCACCTTGTCCAATGGTGCTGGTATTTACTTGAGCACGATCGTTGAGGGAGAGGGAGCCTGCGGTGACGCGAATATCACCGCCATCGCCCACGCCAAGCTCATTCACGTTACTGAGAAACGCGCTTCTAACCTCAGGGCTAGTGGCATTCGCTCCAGCTAGGAAAACGCGATCGCGAGCGTGGATGATCACATTGCCAGCGTTGCCTCGTCCGAAGACAGTGGCAGCCAGTTGACCACCATTGGTGAGGAAGAGGGAGCCTGTAGTGATGCGAATATCGCCGCCATTGCCGACCGCCGCAGCCGAGTTGTCGCTACCCACCGTGTTGAGAATTGCACTGCTGATACGAGGTATCGTGGGATTCGATCCATCTAAGGAAACGCGATCGCGAGCATTGATAATCACACTGCCTGCATCACCTCGTCCACGGGTGCTGGCACTCAGTACAGCGCCATTGGTGAGGGAGAGAGAGCCTGTGGTGATGCGGATATCGCCGCCGCTGCCCACTGCAACCGCAGGCGAGTTGTCAGCACCGACGCCGCTATAAATCCCACTGCTGAATTGATTAACGGGGTTCACTCCAGCTAGGGAGACGTGATCGCGAGCGTTGATAATGACATTGCCAGCGTTGCCTTGCGCGAGGGTGAGTGTTTGCAGTTGAGCACCATTGGTGAGGAAGAGTGAGCCTGTGGTGATGCGAATATCGCCGCCGTTGCCCACACCGAATCCATTCACGCTGTCGCCCACGACGATATTGAAAATCGCACTGCTGTCGATCGCAACTCGATCGCGAGCCTGAATAATGACATTGCCAGCAGTACCTTGTCCTGAAATGCTAGCGTCAAGGCTGGCAGTATTCGACAGGGAAACAGAATCTGTGGTGATGTGGATATCGCCACCGTTACCTCGTCCTGACACATCGACGTTTAGTCCACCATCCGTGAGGGAGAGAGAGCTTGTGGTGATGCGAATGTCGCCACCGTTGCCCACACCAGTCGTGTTTGCGCTACCCCCAACCCTGCTAAAGATACTGCTATTATTCAAGGAGACACGATCGGGAGCGTTGATAATCACATCACCCGCATTGCCCTGTCCATAGGTGATAGCTTGCAGTTGTGCGCCATTAGTGAGCGACAGCGAGGGGGTCGTAATTTGAATGTTGCCGCCGTCGCCGACTGCAACTGTGTTGGAGTCTGATCTACCAACATTGCTAAAAACGAAACTACCGTCAAAAGCAGCGCGATCGCCAGCATTGATGATTACATCGCCTGCATTGCCTGTACCGCCGACAAAAACGCTGTTCGTGATTGAAGTGTTTCGACCCCGAAGCTGAATGGTGCTGGCGTCCAGCGTGATGTCTCCTGCTTGAGCACCCACAAAGTCAGAATTGCGACCAATGCCTGCTGCCAAAATACTGTCTAGAATCTCCAACGCTCCAGCATTCACGGTGATACTGCCACCGTCCCCGACCACATTAATGCGCGATTGGTTGCTCAGCGACACATCCGATCGCACCACTCCAGAGGGGAATCCTAAACTGCCATCGGCATTGAGTGTCACCGTTCCCGGTTCGCTTAACCCACCGACCTCCACTCGTCCGCCCAGTGCGACCAACCCGCCCCCGTCCATGCTGACGTTGCCGCCCAGCAGCGTCAAACCCTCTCCCGCTGGCACTCGTAACCCAAATTCAGGGATGCCAAACGGGTTAATGGCAGATGGAGTGCGTGAATTGTTCGCGATCGGTGCTGGATTAAGCTGATTGAACAAAAACGCAGTCGGCTGCACCGTCAGCAGCGGGGGAGCCGCCGGGTCGGTAGCACTGAAAAACCCTTGCTCACCGAACTGCATGGTATCAGCAGTAGTTGCCGTAAAGGAACCGCGCACATCTAAGCGAGCATTCTCACCAAAGATGATGCCAGTGGGATTGAGTAAGAACAAGTTGGCATCGCCCACCACGCCAAGCACACCCAAAATCTGCGACTCTACGCCACCCGTGACGCGAGCAAGAATGTTGTCTACCCCCGGATCAGCAAAGTAGACACTGCGTCCTTGCTCGACGTGAAATTCTTGGAAGCTATGAAATAGGTTATCGCCGCGTTGTGCTCCACCTTCGATGCGATCGCTTGCTTCCTGTGGGTCGGGCGACACGACTCTAGAACTTTCGTCTCCCAGCGTGTCATCGGCGATCGGACGGCGTTGCGCCACTGCCGCAGTTGTCCATCCCAGCACAATTACACTGAGGACGATGCCGTTTACAATCGCAGTTTGCCAACCGAAGCGACGCATCAGAA
>JACJOC010000078.1 GCA_014695345.1 Cyanobacteria bacterium FACHB-471 | reverse complement strand
TTAAAACTGTGCTTCAAAGAAGCGATTCCACTGAGTTTACCTCTTTGAGCCAAAATTTCTGCTTCCGATCCACTGGGGCGTTCATCTTTGCCAATAGGACTAAAACCAAAGTTGGCAGCTAAGACTTTGTCCTGAGCATCTACAATGTTCAAGAAGGTTACACGATGACCACGTTGCTGAAGCTCATATCCTAAGGGAAAACAAGCTGTAAGATGGCTTCCTGTGGGGCAAATTACACCGAAATGAGTCATAAGATTACCCAAAATGAATAGTAGAACATGAACTCAGATAAGTTGCCGTAAGCTCTGACGAAAAAGAACATAGGAGAGATACGCCACGAATTTGAAAGCCGCATCATCTGTCGTGAAAACGTACATAGGGATACACGATTTTGTATGTCTACGCTCAATCAGTAATGAAACGATGAGGTGACTATCTCGACTGTTCTGCGCGCTAAGAAGATAAAAACGCTTTGATTTCGGGCGATCGCAACAAAACCCAGCTTGCAATCAGTTGGATTACAAGCGGAATCAGTATCCAAGCAGGACGAACGATTGAGCAGGAAATGGCAATCAAGGTGCCTAGAAAAGCGGGCAATGCGTATATTGCAAGTAGCAAACCCAGCCCCTATTTTGCCCAAACATGTCCTTGATAAAGGAAATAACAAAGAACGACCGGCACCGCCCAATTAACTCCGGCTCTAATCATGTCACTCGGCGAGGATTGAGAGGATTGAGGGTAAAGCAACGCCCAATTAACTCCGGCTCTAATCATGTCACTCGGCGAGGATTGAGGGTAAATGGGATCTCTCGTCACTACCGCTCTATTCACTAACACTCTACGCGCTAACACTCTGTAAAGCAATAATGAGAAAATTTCTGCAACAATGATTGCAATGACCTGGGTTCTTCCTTCTTGGATGACTGAATCCATGACTTCTCTCCTACAGTGGTTTAGACAAGTTTTTGAACCGTTTCACAAGGCTTTTGGAGCTTAGGTTTTAGAAATTGAGCTTTTTTCAAAGCTAGCCCTGCTTCTAACTTTGAAGAAAGATTAGTCCGCGATCGCATCAGGGTTTGAGCCTCAAAATCTGCCCAAATTTTGTCCGAAGTATTGATCTGAATCAAATTTGGAAAAAACGCCAAGCGATATCGCCGCGGAACTGCTCTTCGGGCGAAGGTCTGGAATTATTCGGAAGACTTCGCTTAATTGCTGCAAGCGATCGCTGGATGTTGTTCAATGAAGCATGATCAGCAAGCATCCTATTCATTCTCTTTTTTCTCACACTGTCACCTTTTATCAATTAGTGAACCTGAATTGCAGCATGCCCTATCAAGTTCTCAAGCTAGAGCGGCTAAGATTATGCGTTCTTCTGTAAAGAAACACAAATCTGATCACGGCTAAACTTCGCTCGGCTATGTTAATGTACGTTTTCACGACAGATGTCCGGGCTTTCAAATTCGTGGCGTATCTCTCCTATATTCTTTCTCGTCAGGGCTGACGGCAACGTGATGCGATTACTCCACAAACGAAACAGCCTTGCATCACGCTCCGCCCATTTCCTCCATAAGCATCCGTTGTTACAACGAACAGTCCTGGTGAATTTGAGCAGTTGTATAGAACTTTTGCACCATGAATTTGATCATGAGACCTGATCAGTGCTGAGGTAACAAAAATCATACAATCATTGCATGACCAGGATTGTACGCTTTACGGTGCCACGCCACGAATTTGAAGGACACGCCATTTCTTATGAAAACGTACACAAAAACAGGTATGTTCTGAGAACCGCACCCAAAGCTTTTATAAAATGGTTTTCAGAGCATAACGCTCTTCTGTCACTGTAGGGGAGGAATAATAGAATAGAAGAGGCGAAAGTGAGGAGCAGTGTATGGTTGAGCCTCGACCTGCTAAACCCACCGTCCGATTCGTGGACGAGTATTGTCAGTGGTATCAGTCGCTGTTTGCAGAAGTTAGAAGCTTTGAAGCATTTAAGCAGTTGCATTTAGGATTGCTGAGTGAAGCCAAACGCAAAACCCTTCCTGCGATTGCCACAGTTGCCGGATTAGAAAATGCCCAATCGTTGCATCACTTTCTGACAGAATCACCCTGGCAAGCTGAGCAGTTTCGACAACAGCGTTTGCAGGTTTTGACGCAGTTTTTCCGCTACCAGAGTGATAGAAGAGCGTTACCTTGTTCTAAATCGATATCAAAGCGAACTTTTACAAGCGAATTGAGATCCTTCTCCCAAACAAATTCCGACTTTTTTAACTGCGTGCAAGGAGAAAATGGAGTGATTTGGTTTTAGTGTTTCCTCACCTTAATGGATGAACTTCAGTGAATGCTGATACAGCAAAATGAAACCGTCTGAAAACTTGAGAGAAGTGACCCAATGAGTATTGCAATCATCGGAGGCGGAATTGGCGGTTTGACAACTGCGAATGCTCTACTTCGTAAGGGATTCAACGTGCAAGTTTATGAGAAGGCCCAGTCTTTGCGATCGATTGGTGCAGGTCTATCCTTGACTCCAAATGGCTTGAATAGTCTCAACGCGATTCAACCAGGAATTGTGGAGGTGTTAAAGCACGCAGGCAGCTTATTGCATACTCTCACATTAAAGCGCAGTACTGGCGAAACGATCGCTTCAAATCCAATGACGCTCATGCAGCAGTATGGGCAGCCTATATTAAACATTCAGTGGTCAAAACTACAGGCTATCCTTGCATTAAGGCTACCATCCGACATCATTCACTTCAATCATCGCTGTGTCGGTTTTGAGCAGGAGAACGATCAAATCACAGTTTATTTCGCTCATCAAAAATCTATACAACCGGATTTGCTCATTGGTGCAGATGGTATCAACTCCGTTGTGAGACAAACATTGGTTGGCGATGGTTTTCCAAACTTTGCTGATCGCGTCTCTTGGCGTGCTGTCCTCCAATATCATCACGAACTGCTGCCACTAAACACATCAACCCTGATTACAACTCCTGATGGCAAAAGTTTCTTACTGGTTGACGTAGGTGGAGGTTATATCTTCTGGAGTGCCATTGCGCCATCGGCAGACGATTTTGTGCACCAACGGGCAACTCATCCTAAGACTCGCGTTTTAGAACGATTTGCAGAGTGGGTGGAACCTGTAGGAGCCATCATTGAAGCAACGCCTGTGGAGGAAATTGTGGAGCAACCTATTTGCGATCGCCCACCCCTAAAACACTGGAGTAAAGGCAGAGCGACGCTTGTAGGGGATGCGGCTCATCTCGTCATGCCATTTCTGCAACAAGGCGCGAATATGGCGTTTGAAGACGCTTACGAATTGGCGGAGTACCTTTCTGCTGCACCAGATATCGAAACAGCACTGAATGTTTATGAGAAAAGCCGCATTCCCCGTACAACAGCTATTTATGATCGCACTACCGCACCCGATTATCACCCTTATCAAGCTGACGGTAAAATCATGTTCAACGACATGACGGAACCTTCCCAGATGAGTCAGGATGAATTTGAAACCTGGCTCTACGGTTATACCCCTTCTATTACTCACTGAATTTATACCCATTCAGAGTGAAAAGAGTGAAGCAAAAGAGCGATTGCTAAAACCGTTGAGTAGAAAAAGTAAACTCATGAATAATCTAGATAGAAATTGGAATAACCTGTTTGGTAAGTACGCAACCGATGAAACTGCTTGGTATGGACTTTGGACAGCGTATTCCTCCAACCAGGAAGTAAGCCAAAGTAAACGAGTCATCAGAAGTTTTCAATCAAATTTAGACAACACCATCATTACTCATACCAGTCGCTATATTGATGCACAGGACAATGTAGTTGACGAAAAAGCTTGGCAAATCGACCGAGAAACTTGTAACCGTCCTGATGGTGTAGTTCATCCTGCTATGCCCTGGATGCGATCGCTATCGCTTGGAGCCACTGCAACCGCTTGGATTTCGCCAAGATTCATTCCGGGGAAACCCTTTGGGGTTGAACTGTTCTTCAGAGAAGATGACCAGCGATCGTGTATGGAGAAAACGGTCAACTCGATCGAATTGTGCATATTCGAGAACATTTAGGTCGTTTCTCTGATGAGCCACCCAGCTTAAAGCCTTTGAATATTTTAGGGAATTGGGTCGGTGGACAACACTCCATGTCTACTGATTTAGGCATCTTGCCTGAAGAGAGTATGCAAATATCCTTTGAGCAACTTAGGGATGATCACAAGATGATTCCTCTTCCAGGAAGTATCATGCTAATACTCCCTGAAATGGTAGAGGTTAATCAACCGATTCACATTGCTGCAGCTCAACAAACAGCAAATCATCAATTGAACTATCTGGCTGCTGACTATAGTGCTGACGGTGTATTTACATTACTCACCTTCGCAACGTTGCAGAAGCAAATTTAAATAGAACTGCCGCTGAACAACATCCGTTTCTTGATTGAAAATGATGCAAATTTTTCTACACAATGTCGGATCTTTTGCCCGAAGAAGGTCCGAATTTCTCCATCCCTTTTTACTGGTATATCTATAGAACCTGGCTGCCTGACAGAAGTAGGTGAAACCCAGCAAACACAAGGGAATTGGCGAAGAAGGTAGAGAGTCATGAGAGGCTAGAGTTACCACACAACAGCCCAAAATCATGACACCCTCTACCCATTTGTATGGTCAACTATTCGACCAGT
>JACJOC010000077.1 GCA_014695345.1 Cyanobacteria bacterium FACHB-471 | reverse complement strand
GGCTTCTATTTGGGTAGGGTAGGGCTGCATCAATTCACTCGTTACTCACCTATCTCTCTAGCTTACAGATAGAGATAGTAGAATTACACTTTATTTAATCCTCGATCCTTAGCGTCCAGGGAAATTGTGCGGCTGAAACAGGAAAGCTTGCTGTATGACCACTTTGGTGAAGATTGGTGGAAATCAGTCACTTTGCTCTACGCTGCCCAGGTAAAACCCAGTCGCTTGATTCGAGAAGCTATCGATCGTGGGGCGACGGATTTTGCTTATGCCTGTTATCAGGAAACAACTAAGCGCATTGGTGCAGGTCTGGAAGCAGAACTGAATGCCCTGAAACAGACTGTTCAAGCCTCTCGTTACGCAAAACTGGAGGAATATTTGCAACAGGAACAGTGGGAAGAGGCAGACGAAGAAACCTATCGGCTCATGATTATCACCGTCGGTAAAGAGGGTGGGACAGTATTTTGAGCCAAAGGAATTACTCAACTTTCCCTGTGAGGAGCTGTTAGCCATTGATGGGCTATGGGTGAAGTACAGCAAGGGCAAGTTTGGCTTTAGTGTGCAAAAAGAAATTTATCTGGAGTGTGGTGGCATTCCAGACGGTGAGTATCATAAAGAGGCGTTTGAGAAGTTTGGCGATCGCGTCGGCTGGAGAGAGTACGGAGAATGGGTATTTAATGTGACACATAGCACCTCATCACCACAAGGACACCTCCCTGTGGGGTGTATTAGGGTATTATTTTATGGTTTGTTAGGTGGGGTGTTTCTCTTCTCTCGCATCGAGACTTGTAAACTGTAGCAGATAAACGCTTCAGCTCGATCCAAAAGTAGCGTAGGATGGGCAAAGCAAAGCGTGCCCATCCAGACAAATTAAACTAAATGATGGGCACGGGCATTTGCATTTGCCCATCCTACGCTTTTACACAATCTGGTCTAAACCCGCCCCTACACACAAGTTCCGATGTACGGTAAGTGATCAAGCAGACTTCATATCTATGGCGTATCTGCAAATCGTGTAGCGGCAAAGCTAAAGCTCGTTAAACTGTGTGAAACGGTACATTAGACAAAGGCAGGAGAATGAACAATGACCGTTAAAGAACAACTCATCCAAGAAATTGAGCAAGCACCTGAATCCCTAGTAGAAGAGGTGTTGAATTTTCTTCTATTCACCAAAACAAGATCGACTCAGAGGACTACTCAAACTAATTCACCTTCCTCAGGAGAATCCGTTGCAACTTCAGAAGAGACGATTGAGCAGTCTAATCTATCTCTTCTCAACTTTGTTGAATCTCTAGTTTCAGACATCCCTTCAGAGTCTTTGGAAAAGTTACCTCATGATGGTGCAGCTCAACATGATCATTATCTCTATGGATTACCAAAGCGTGAAGCATGAAGCAGGTTTTTGCTGATACTTTCTACTGGGTTGCATTACTTAATCCCAGAGATGATTTGCATCAGGAAGTTTTTCGATTTAGCCAGACAATCACAAATTTACGCCGTGTTACGACCGAAGAAGTTTTGATTGAGGTACTCAACTTCTTCTCAAACTATGACTCGCTAGTAAAACAAAAAGTGTTGCGCTTCACTCGTAGAATTTCCAACGAATTAAGCATCCATATCATTCCACAAACTCACGCTTCTTTTCGGAGTGGTTTAGAACTCTATGAACGACGCCTTGATAAGGGATATAGTTTGACAGATTGCATCTCTATGCAAACAATGAAGGAGTTAAAGATTACTGACATCCTGACCCACGATCGCCACTTCGCTCAAGAAGGGTTTAACATTCTTTTCTCAAAATAACGAAATCAATAGATGCTGTTCCAGGTTCAGACGGGCAAGCTAACTATCGCTTACAGAATTTCTGCATCAGGAAACAAACGTTTTTACCAAACGGACTGTAGAAGATATTGAAACCGTCACTAACGAGTTGGGCTGGGAACCAGGATTTTTTGAACGAACAGCAGGTTGTTTAGCAGCTGACCCAATTGCTCGATATTCTCAACCTTCCTCATCCTTTCCCGGTGATTGCTGAAGAATCCCGTGAATCAAACCCTCCATTCGATCGACTCGTTCTCGCAAGAGATTCATTTGGGGTTGAGTTTCCTCCACCACCCAGTTACTCAGGTCTGATTCGATCCACTTTGAGAGGTGAGAAATTGCCTGGAGCGGTGACTTCAAATCATAGCAAGCTACATAAACGGACTGTAGTTCTGCTTTTGTTTTGGTTAAAGCAGTATCGAGGCGATTCAGTTCATTAGATTGCCGCTGTAGCTCTGCCTCTGCCTGCTCTTTTGCAGTGATATCGTGAATCACGACAATATGGCGATCGTGAACCGGGATGTCGCTCACCGAAACTTCTATAGGGAAGGGAGTTCCAGCCTTATGTTTACCCATTCCTTTTTGCTGACGGACAGGCTGAAAGAGCTTGCCCGTAATCGTTTTTGGAACAATCTGGTTTTGGTCATCCTGGGCGATCGCCCCTCCATTCTCATCTGACAAAGGCAACAACACACTGATCTCTTTACCTTTTACTTCGGCTGGTTCATAGCCAAACATTTGCACGGCTGCCTGGTTAAAGGTTTCGATCTGTCCCTGCTGGTTAAGCGTAATAATGCCATCGACGACATTGGCAGCGATCGCCTGCGTCAAACTCTCACTTTCCTGAAGCTGTTTGGTTCGCTCTTGCAATTCTTGAGAGAGGCGATTTAAAAAATACCAGGCTGCGGCAGAACTCAAGATGCCAATACTAGCCGCTATAGCTAAAACGATCATGAGCGATCGCTGTTGTTCTAGCTGCTGGTTTTGCTCATCTAAAAGTTGGGGTGTATCAGTTTCAGCAGTTGTCTGATCGGTTGGGCGATCTGACACCGATTGCTGTCTGATCCAGAGCGACCAGATCAACGGCACCGTCAAGCAGATCACTGGAATTGCCAGAAACATTGCGCCCCATTGCCGGGTAGAAAGGCTACCAACATCTCGTTTTCTGGAAAAGTGAGTTTGCATGTTAAGTCCTACACAGCCCTGAACGTCTTGACCCTGTATAACAGAATTTTGCTCCGAGGGCTGCTGAACATCTGTGGTAATTATGACGTTCTGATTAGCCAGGACGGCAAACGGCACCCGGTAAGTGATCGGGGTTAATTTCAATTACCAGGTCTACCAGGTGTGGATTGTGTCGCAGCGGAGTGATGAATAGGTCAGGGTGGAGCGATCGCCAGAAATAGCTGACAAATTGCTCAATTTCTAAATCTGTCATGCCCGATCGCCCCGTTGCTTTCATTTGTTGCTCCGCTTGCTGTCGCCACTGTTGACTGAGGCGGTAATCTTTTGGATAAAGCAAGATCAGAGCGTCAAGCAATTCCCAAAGTGGTAGATACTCATGCAATCGCTGATTGATCTCGCAGGCAAAGGCGCGATCGTCAGGGCTGACAATGGGTAGCGGTGCAGTTTCAAACAAAGCTGGGTCAATGGGTCGCACACCGACAAACCAACCCTCGAACAAAACAATGTCTACTCCGGCTACGGTTTCTGGATCGGTGCGATCGCCTGCTCCATTCCAGGCAGATTTGTCAAACCGGGGAATCTGCACGGGCTGGGATGGCTCAGCTAAACGCAACTGTTGCAGAGTAGTCAAGCCTAGCTGAATGTCATGAGTTCCCGGTGGTCCACGCCAGCGCAAACGCGGGTCTGCTTGTTGAAGCTGAAGGCGATCGCTATAGGTTTTGTACAGATCATCGAGTGACAAACTGCATACTCGATAGCCCAGGTGCTTTAGAATCAGGGTCAAAATGGCTGCTAGCGTCGTTTTTCCAGTTCCCTGTCCGCCCAAGATGCCTTGAATCAGGGGACGTTCTAACTGACGGCGTTTTTCAGCAAGCTCAATTGCTAGAGGTAGCCATAGATTCCATAGGGTTTCTAGGGAATAGGTCTGCCAACCTAAGTGGGTTCGGCAAAAGGAGTCGAATTCGGGATAAATCTGCTGGAGTAGGTGCGATCGCTGCTGCACAACAGATTTCACATTAGCCGCAGTTACTCCAAAAGCGTTGGACTGTGGCTCATCTGCTAGAAGCAAAGTTTCTAACTGTGTTTCTAATTCTGTTTCTCCCGGTGGAGTTAGAGACGTGGAACGCCCCACCGCTAAGAGTTCCAATATGCAAGTGAGCTTAGTATGCTCCAACTCCCGTGCTCCTTTACCTACATCGGCTACTTACATCGGCTTAGCAATGCCAAGCTCTCTTTCAAGTCGCTTGAACATAAACCTAGTCAAACCAATACCCAATCATAAACCTGGAGCTTGTACACAATGTAAGCATTTCATAACCTGAATTGCTTCATGCTGAATAGCAGTTTGTTAAAAAATTTCTTTTTATTTTGAATTTTGTCAACCTGTTTAGCGGACTAGCTAAAAGTTCTATTTACTAAAAGTACGGGCTAGCGAAAAGCCCCTGTGTGATACGTTACTGACTGTGGCAGGTTTTGTCAGTTTTGTATAGCTCTGCACAAATCTGCCCCCACATTATCTCTTTGTACCTCCCAGGAGGGAAAAATGGTCTATGCCCCTAGCCCGCGTCCAGTTGCAAAGTTTACTCACTTTCAAGATGCAGAACAGATTATTAATAAGCTGAAAAAGTATGGCTTTTATAACGTTCACCTTTCCGTTATCCCTTTGAGCGCAGATGAGCAGGGTCATGAAGTAAGCCTGCAAGCCAGAGCTGAAGACGAAATTCAGGCACGAGTCACAGGCGCGACTCTGGCAGGGACGCTATTGGGCGCTGTAGGAGGCTGTATGGCAGGGCTTGGTTTCTTGGCTATTCCCGGAGTTGGGTTACTTCTTGCAGTTGGAACGGTCCAAGCAACCTTGTTAGGAACGATTGCAGGTGCCGGAGTTGGAGCAACGGGTTGCGGCTTACTCGAAACGATGACCTGTCATCGCCTTGCTCAACAGAATGCTTTGTTAGAGCTCTCTTGTCCTTCCCGATATGAATATGTAGTGCTGGTTGATGGCAACGAAGTCGAAGTGAGACAAATCGAAGCCATTATTAGGCAGCTGTACTTAAATGAGGACATTCACATCAAGCATCCCGCTTTTGTGTTTCAATCCGCTGACCTGGGGTGAACTAGAATACTCCATACCACCCCAAAATCATCGGCTTCTCGTAGTGGTGGCTAGCGAGACACGCTCGCTTAACGACTGGCAGACCGAGTGGGCGTTCTAATGAGGAGCTGATATCGACCTCTGCTATTGCTGTCAAAGCCGTTTGCAATCACGGTGTAAGTACCATCAACAGGTAGGCTAACGTTTAGCGTGGAGTTGAGATTGTCTTGGGAAACGTCATCATGTTGCCCAACGATTTGCTCTTGGGGGTCGAGCAAGATGAGAAATGTATCGAAGTCAGCGCTCTCTAAATCAATCGCTACAGACTGTCCGGCCCGCCCTTCAAAGGTGTGTTCGTCGTACAGGCTACCGTCCTGAGGCAACACGAGATCTCCTTCTTCAAGTGCGCCTTGAATATCTAGTATTATTTGCTCATTGCTCTGATTTTGCTTTGTGTTGGGCAGAGTTTGAGCGGAAGGGGCGATCGCCTTTATCATATTTCCGCTTAACCCACTGGGCTGTTTTTGAGACAGAGCAACGCTGCCAAGTCCACCTATGAGTAAGGTCATCAACAGCGTGATTAGGCTAATAGAACCAATTTTATGAAACCGCATGAGTAAATTTTCCTATCAACAGGTTTACAACAACTGCTGTAATTGAACACCCCGACCTATATGACCTTTCACAAAAGCCATTGCAAGGCTTAAATTGCAAGGCTTAAGTTACTCTTCAGGTTAACACTTATGGCATTTGTCTATTTGCGAACCGTGGTTTTCCAAGATACGGATGCGGCTGGAGTCGTTTATTTTACTAACATTTTATCAATGTGCCATGAGGCTTATGAAGCTTCTCTGGCAGCAGCAGGCGTTGATTTGAAACAATTTTTTGGTAAAGCAAAAACTGCATTTCCGATCGCTCATGCGAGTGTCGATTTTTTCCGCCCGATGTTTTGTGGCGATCGCCTCGCTATCCAAATGCAGCCCAAACAGACCAAGCCAGACGAATTTGAAATTACTTATCACCTATTTGCGGCGAAGGCTAACAGTTCACCTGATCTATCCGTCCCGCCTGCCAGCCTATCAAGAGCGTTGAGCAGACACGTTTGCATTGATTCGGCTAGCAGAACCCGCAGTCCTTTATCAGCAGAAATCATTCACTGGCTGGATCAGTGGAGCGAGTAGCCAACCAATCAACAGCGATTTGGCGTAGCTGCTCTCGATTGATCTTTCCTTGAGCGTTACGGGGCAAAGATTTGACGTCGATCCAGTATTTAGGCTGTTTGAATTTGCTGAGCCGATCGCTCAGGGCGAGTCGCAAACTATCCGCAGAAATGGCTGAATTTTTCGGGATATAAACTGCGGTTATGACTTGTCCCCAATGGCGATCGTTTAGCCCCAGCACCGCTACATCTGCAACACATTCCGTTGCCCGAATTGCTGCCTCTACCTCAATTGGAAATACATTTTCTCCACCCGTAATAATCTTGTCATTGTTTCGCCCGACGACATGTAATTCGCCTTGCTCATCCAAAAAACCCAAATCATCTAGCCTGAATGTCTCTCCAAAACCCGGTTCAGGGTAATAACCCAAGGCAAGGGAATCAGCTTGAACTGTGATTTGACCTAATTGGTTTGCTCCTAAAGGCAGGTTGGCATCCCAGATAGTGATCCGAGCATGAGGTAAAACTTTTCCACAGTGACTCTGATTTGCCAAAAACTGATCTGGCTTTAACGTCGCAATTTGAGCCGCAGTTTCCGTCATGCCATAGGTTGGAGCCAGTCGGATCTGATGCTTTCGGGCAACTTGCAGCAAATCAGCCCAGGCTGGGGCACCTCCCAACAGAACAGTGTGGAACTGTGTAAGCCAGTCTCTCGAATGAGAATCATGTAATAGTCGCTGGAGTTGAGTTGGTACTAGAGAGATAAAAAACTCTGCCGGATCAATCTCTCTCATTTCTCTTTCGATTGCTTTGAAAGGCACAATCACCAGTTTTCCCCCCGTGGTAAATGAGCGTAAGAATTGCATCAACCCACTCACGTGATAAAGCGGCAATACACAAAAGGAATTGATCTGATTCGTCTGAAAATACTGCTGAAACCCTTGCACCGCAGCCATTAACGTTTGCCAGGTGTGAATTGCAAACCGGATTTTACCGGACGACCCACCTGTTGGAATCATGATCCATCCTGATTGAGCGTGATGGGATTCTGTAGTTAAGCTAGGTGTAAGGTTTTTAAGGGATATATCTGGAAAAGCAGGTAAACTGCAAGTTACTCGATCTGCCTCTCCCCAGATTAAATCGGGCTGAACCAGGCTCAGAACTTGCTCCCACTCTGCTTTAACCCAGCCAGGATTGCTTAAAAAGACGGGATAGTTTGCGCTACAAGCGGCAATAAAACGAGCCAAGAAGCGAATTGGATCTGGCTCAACTAACAAAAGTTTAGGTAAATTACCTGAAGCCTTAAGTGAGTGTAATTCTGCTAAAAACTGTGTAACCAGTTCTGCAAATTTCTCACTATCACATCCCCCTAACCAGTCATTTGCAGTTTGATGGGGCAAATAGGTTAGGGGGAGCATAAGATTTTGCTTGGCTACTACTTCTGAAAAGATACATTCTCAAAAGACGCTTGCCAATCTTCTGCGAACCAATGTTCCGTGCCAAAACCAATCGCTCTGGAGGGGGGTGGGAGATCAGCAATTAGCCTTGTCTCAATAAAACGGCGGGCGATCGCCGTCTCAAACACGGACGACCACACCACATCAGGCTCATAGGTTCGACAAAACTGACGCAAACGACCTGGAGAACCTGCGATCGCTGCTTTCACGACAAAAATTCCGCGCCAGCCCTGCTGGTAACACTGCTGCATTTGCGCTAGCGTGGCGACCGATTCGTCTAGGGCGAGCGGCGTTTGGAAGCGATCGCTCAGTTTCAACAGTTGGTCAAACTGACTGACGGGTAAAGGCTGCTCTAAAAATTCAACTCCAACGCTATCAGCTACCTCTAGCCAGGTACAGGCTTGCTGCCAGTTTAGTCCTGCATTGGCATCAAGTCGCAGTTTGGCAGTGGAAGGTAAAGCATGTACCAGTTGAGTGAACACCTGTAATTCTTCCGCTACAGGCGCTACACCAATTTTCCACTTAAATGTGCGGCTCCCTTGACTCCAAAGCGGCTCCCAGGCAGACAGAGCAGCTTTTCCTGTGGGTAAAAGGCTGCTGTAGGTGAGGGTAGGATTGGATTTTGCCAAACTGCTGTCATCCAAACTTTCCCAGGCAGACTCAAAGCCAAACTGACAGGCAGGCAAACTATCTGGAATCGAGAAAATAGTGTCTATCGTAATTTGCTCAGGTAGCTGCTGACAAAACGCCAACGCCTGAGATAAGCTCTCACTGCCAAACCATTCAATCGGGGCAATTTCACCTAGTCCAACTTGCCCTTCAGCATCAGTCAGTTGCAACAAAATCCCCTGGCGATCGCTCCACAGACCATGACTAGTGAGTAACGGTTGTCGAAAACGACGGCTATAGGGGCGATAGTTCAGTCGATATTGCATTCGGAGAAGGTATTTCTCTTTAACGAGAAAATCGGTCGCTATCCTGCGCCCAATAGTCAGAACAGGTCATGGCTTCTGCTTTTAGTGCTTTATCTGGATGTACCGCACACTTAAGGTAAGGATTGGAGCCAAAGAAGCGACAGTTTGAGCAGGGTAATTGCTTTAATTTTGGAGAAGGAGGAACGTAACTGTGCGTCAGTTTCCAGGTAAGCGATCGCCTCAAAGCCAGTACAACCCCAGCTAAAGCAATCAATACAACCGGTGCTGCCCAAAACCCCTGTACGGGCATTTCTACATCGTTAACAGGTATTTGTCTATCAGAAACTTCGTTCAGATTCATCTCTCGGTCTGCAGTACTCTCAAGTACCCCATAGTGACTAGACATTGCCGTTCGCATCCCTGTAATATTGCCCTTGAGTCTACTTGTGGTTGTATCCCAAAAGAGAGACTCACTACTTCTTTCGACAGTTGGGTTCAGCTATTGGCTTTCTCCTCCAAAAGACAGATCTGTTGATTTTACTTGTCCTTCAGAGTTTACTCAGCCTCGAATCCCCTTACCTCTAAGGTAGTCGAGTTGAGATAGAGGATCGGGCGATCGCTTCACAATTGTTTGAATTTTTACAGTATTTGACTTCCTGTGTTTCTATCCAGGGACGGGGAAAGATAGGGTAACTATGTGCTGGTCAATTCCTTCCCCTAATCATTACTTATATGAATCTGCGGTTGACTTTAGATAAATCAGTTGTATCGCTTTCGGTATTGATACTAGTAGCTGGATGTGTAAACTCAGCGTCATCTGTTTCGACAGATTCTTCTCCAACTGCATCCGTTTCACCAGCTTCTACCGATGCAGAACCCAATTTGGAATCTGGTGCTGATTCGCCCACAGGCACATCTGAAAGCAGTTCATTTCAAGCAGCGTTGGATACAGGGATGAGCGCAGCGATCGCGGCTCAAACTGCAGTTTCCCAAGACGACTGGAATTTAGTAGCTAGTCGCTGGCAAAGAGCGATCGCCCAGTTAGAGACTATTCCTACATCAGCTGCGAACTATGAGAGGGTTCAGCAAAAGATTGCGGAATATCGACGCAATATGATGGTGGCTCAGCTACGGGCACAAGGGCACGTGGCAGCAGTCCCCACTCCGTCTGTCACCTCATCAACTCCTTCTACAGCAGCAACACCAAACTCAGGACATTCTCAGCCTGCTGAACCTCAAACTGCTAGAACTCAGACAACCGAATCCCTGTGTCGATCAGCCAACCCCTCTGGACAGCCACAACTAGAACTTAGCCAGCTCCAGTTTTATCGAGATGGGTTTGAGCCGGATGGTGATTTTTTAGTTGGCTGCCTGACCAATAACAGCGATCAAGCGGTCAGAGCAGCAGGCTTAAGCTACGGTTACTCTGGCGGAAACGTGATGGGAGGAGGAATAGGTTCTCTGGTCTTTCCATCTGAAGTCATCCAACCCGGACAAACAGTCGGATTTAGAAGCGATTTCACTGTTCATAGAGAGGCATTCCAGGTACAACTATCTTCTTTAAACTGGTGTTGGGAGCAGGACAATATTTGTTTCATGCAGCGTCAAATGTCTCTATCAACTACAGTGAGTCGTTGAATCAAGAGTGACTTGCTCCTGATTATCCCTTTCTTGTTGTGGAGTAGGTCTACTATGAAAATTCTGGTTCTCAATGCTGGGTCGAGTAGCCAAAAAAGCTGTCTGTACGAGATAGCGGATGACGGGCTACCCAACCAATCACCGTTGCCATTGTGGGAAGCAAAGGTCGATTGGACTCATCACTCAGGGTTTGCAGAAATCAAGGTCAAAACGGCGAAAGGGGAAACGCTGCAAACCGAAATTTCGGCGGATCGGGCTGCGGCGATCGCTCATGTTCTGGATACGCTCTGGAGCGGCTCAACCCAGGTAATTACCCAGGCTTCTGAGATCGATGTGGTGGGGCATCGAGTTGTACATGGTGGGCAAGAGTATCAGCAAAGTGTGTTGATTGACAAACCCGTGAAAGAGGCGATCGCTCGACTCATTTCTCTGGCTCCTGCTCACAATCCAGCTAACTTGGAGGGAATTGAGGCGATCGAGAAAACCCTGGGCGAGCGGATTCCTCAAGTTGCTGTCTTTGACACTGCATTTCATGCTCAAATCCCTGCTGCTGCGGCAACCTATTCGATTCCCTATGAATGGTTTGAACAGGGAGTCCGGCGCTATGGGTTCCACGGTATCAGCCATCAATATTGCGCTGAGCGGGCGGCTCACATCTTAGGGCGAGATTTCAAAAACCTGCGTTTAATTACCTGCCATCTGGGAAACGGGTGCTCTCTTGCCGCTATCCGAGATGGGCACAGTATAGATACGACAATGGGCTTTACGCCGCTTGAAGGCTTAATGATGGGTACCCGCTCTGGTTCTGTTGATCCGGGTATTTTAATTCACCTGATGCGTCAGGAAGGCTACACCGTTGACCAGATGGATCAGATGTTAAACAAAGAGTCGGGGCTAAAGGGCGTTTCTGGCATATCGGCAGATATGCGGCAGATTGATCAGGCGATCGCCCAGGGCAACACTCGCGCTCAGCTAGCATTTGATATCTATGTCCATCGCCTACGTTCCTCAATTGGCGCAATGTTGGCTAGTTTGGGCGAGTTGGATGCTCTCATTTTTACGGCTGGTGTAGGCGAGAACTCTGCTGCAATTCGGGCGGCTGCCTGTGAAGGATTTACCTTTTTAGGCTTAAACATTGACGCTGAGAAAAACACTCACTCCCCAGCCGATCAGGACATTGCGACCGTTGATTCAGCGGTACGAGTGTTAGTGATTCACACTGAGGAGGATTGGGCGATCGCCCAACAGTGCTGGCACTTGCTTAAGGGAGCCTGATGTCTGTTTTGAGGACTGGTTTTTCCAAATGTTGCTCTGGATGCTCAAGTTCCGTAAAACCTAATTTGCGGTAAAACGGTTGAGCAGTGTGAGTCACTAGCAGCCACCGTCGCAAACTTTGAAGCTCTGGATGAGCCAAAATCACCTCAACAAGCCATTGCCCCAAACCGTTTCTCCGAAACGATTCCACAACAAAAACATCTGCAAGATAGGCAAAAGTCACATAGTCTGTCAGGACACGCGCAAAACCAACTAGTTGCGTATCTCGATAGATTCCAAAGGGCAAACTGTGATCAATAGACTTTTTGACTGCTTCAAAAGAGCGACCGATCGCCCAATAGGAATGATTCGCCAAAAAGTTATGGATCTCCTGCAGATCAAGCCGTTGACGATCGGTGCTAATCGTGTACTCTTCGCGATGCCATTCCTGAACCATAGAAGCATTAATACTAATTTGAATAAAGATGCACGGGCTACAGTAACTTGCAATCTGTGCAACCTACAACACTATACCAATCCCTGTCTATTGTTGGATCTAAGCCTGTTTTTAATGGGACATCGTAGCTTTTGGGTTCAAAATATACCTCCGTTAAGCAATACCCCATCCTTAATCATTGCTGAAGCTTTTAGAATCAAGAGGTTACTAGCGGTAATGCATTGAATATGACGACGGGAATTTGGGTATTGGGCGACCAGCTTTGGATGGAGCAAGCAGCATTGCAAAGCTGCGTTGAGGAAGAGCGATCGCCCGTTATCCTAGTTGAGTCCCGAAATTGGGCACAGCAACGCCCTTACCATCAGCAAAAATTAGTATTAGTCTGGTCAGCAATGCGTCACTTTGCCGAAGAATTGCGGCAGGCGGGCTGGTCAGTTACCTACGAGAGTGCAGACGATTTTGCAGCGCCGTTAAATCGATGGGTAAAGGCGAATGGTATCACTGAGCTACGAGTAATGATGCCAAGCGATCGCCCTTTTCTTCACCTGATTCAATCCCTAGAGTTGTCCTGCAAACTCACCTTTATCCCCAACAATCGCTTTCTCTGGACAAAAGAGGAGTTTAGGAAATGGGCAAAAGGGCGAAAAAACCTATTAATGGAATTCTTTTATCGAGAAGGACGCAAGCGCTTTCAGGTTTTGATGGAAGGTAGCCAACCCACTGGAGGTGAGTGGAACTTTGATAAACAAAACCGCAAACCACCCAAAAGTAGACTCAAAACCCCTACTCCTCGTTGGTTTGAACCGGATGATATTACTCAATCAGTAATCGATTGGGTCAAGTCCGAAACAATCTCCACCTACGGCAGAATTGAACCGTTCCGCTGGGGCGTAACCCGTCAGCAAGCGCTACAAGTGCTGGAAGTATTTACTCAGGAAAGGTTACCAACCTTTGGACCTTACCAGGACGCAATGGTGACAGGCGAAGAAACGATGTGGCACGCGATGCTTTCCCCATATCTGAATTTAGGATTATTGCAGCCACTAGAAGTGATTCGGGCTGCGGAACGCGCCTTTTATCAGCATGATTTGGATTTAAATAGCGCGGAAGGATTTATCCGTCAGGTTTTGGGTTGGCGCGAGTATATGCATGGCTTGTATACCTATGTGGAAGATGATTACCCTCAAAGCAACTGGTTTAATCACAGTCACCCTCTACCAGAGTTTTTCTGGGATGCAGACAAAACCGATATGAATTGTCTACATCAAACGCTGAAACAGGTAGAAAACCTGGGCTATGCTCATCACATTCAGCGACTTATGGTGTTAAGTAACTTCTCACTGATTGCCGGACTGTCACCTCAAGAAGTTGAAAATTGGTTTCACTCTGCTTTTATTGATGCCTACGATTGGGTGATGCAGACGAATGTAATTGGGATGGGTCTATTTGCCGATGGCGGCATTCTCGCCTCAAAGCCCTACGCCGCCTCAGCCAATTACATCAACAAAATGAGTGATTACTGTAAGGGATGCGTTTACAAGGCAGGCGATCGCACAGGTGAAAAAGCCTGTCCCTTCAACTTTTTTTACTGGGATTTTCTTGCTCGTCACCGTGACAAATTAAACTCTCAGGGAAGGATGAACTTCATTCTAGCAAACCTCAATAAAATGCCAGCCGCAGAGCTACAGGCAATTCGAGAGAAAGCAGCAGAGTGGCACCAAACCCACTAGAAGTTAAAGCCGAATTCTAATCATTGCTCTATTGCTCAAAATGGTCAAAGGTGAGCGGAGCAAGCTAAATCTTTACAAAAGATTTATGAGCAATAGTGTTTTTGTTTTTTCTCAAAAAGATGCTCTCTGTACTTGATGCTTTCCTCAAAACACTAGCTAGCCTTACTACTGATTATTGAGCTTAATCCTCTCAGCAATCTGTCGCAAATAATGGTTAACATCTGTCCGGAGATAGAAATCATGAGGAAGATTCTCTTAACGAAGCTATGCTTTGCAATTTCCGTTTTATCCGCTTATCCAGCTTATGGAATTACTGAGGTTGAACCCAATAATTCCTTTATTGATCGTCAAGTTTTACCATCCGATGCAGCAAGTGTAAATGGTTCTATAAGCCCTGGTGACGTAGACTTTTTTACATTTACAGGACTTGAAGCTGGTGCAAGCTTTGTTGCTGAGTTTATCCAAGGTAATTTCGACTCAATTCTAGGACGTCTAGATGATGAAGGTAATCTTTTAGGAACAGATGATGATGGGGGGGATAGACCACTCTCAAGACTCTCTGGAATAGTGCCTGAAAGTGGAAATGTCAATTTAGGTTTAACTGGATTTTCAGATTTTTCTTTGGTCGGAGACCATTTCGAGTCGGGCGACTATGAGTTATCCGTCAATACATTTCCTTCTGTCAATCTCGACTATTCAGTTACTGAAGTTCCATTTGTATTTGAAGATATTTCTACAACAGGAACCCGTGTACTCGCTGGTGCCGACGATGAAACGGTTTCCGCCGAATTGGGATTCACGTTCAATTTCTTTGGGCAAGACTTTAACAGCATCTCTTGGAGTCCCAATGGTCTTCTAACGTTTGGTGGGTCAAGCGGCCAATTCGCCAACGTCAACTTATTGAGTGAAGAATCTGACGATTTGCCAATTATTGCACCGTTATGGGATGACTGGCAGTTCTTCTCCCCTGGTACAGATGCTAGCTACCTCCAAGCTTTAGGTGAGTCAGGACAACAGCGCTTCATTATTCAATGGAACCTTGCCGAAGGTTTTCCTGATTCTCCGAGCGCTGTTACTTTCCAAACAGTTCTTTTTGAGGAAAGTAATGAAATTTTGTTCTCTTATCTAGATGTGGACTCCGAAGACTTTCGAGCCTTTGGAAATGACGCAACCATTGGTATCCGTGATGCATTTGGTAGTCAAAGAGGTGAGGTCCTGCAGTTTTCTTTCAATACACCTGCTATTAGGAATCGGCAAGCGTTGCTCTTTAGCCCTGAGGTGGTTTCTGAACCAGTACCTGAGCCTGCTTCCTTACTTGGGCTTTTTGCGTTTGGAATGCTTGGTGCTGGCTCTATACTGACGCGCAAATCACAAAAGTAAGATTGCATCTACACAGTTGCAATGGTTGAGCTATCGATGTTTTTAGCCTTGGGCTAGTTTTCTTTGAAGGAAAGTTAGCCTAAGGCAATTCAAGCATTAAACGATGGTGGCGATCGCCCTCTCCAAACTTTAGCCTTCAAACCTCATCTGGAAAATCGTTCTGAAATATTTTTTTGACTACCCCTCTAGCGTTACTAAATCCCCCGTCTAAATAGACTGCGCCAATAATTGCCTCTAGCGTTTCAGCTAATACATAGGGTTGCTCGTTTGCCCGCATTTTCTTTTCGCCCACCCCAAGTTTAATAAACAGCCCAACTTCTAAAACTTTGCCCAGCTGAGCCAAGTTTTCTTCCCGCTCTAGCTCAATTCTTCTAGTTGTGATTTCTTGCCTGGAATTGCAGCCCGATCGCACTAAAAATTCGGTCAAGACCGTCTTTAGAACGCTATCTCCCAGCGTGCGATAAATTTCCTGATCTTCATGGATCTGGTTCTGCTGTTTTTGCTCCAGTGCATAGGCTTTGCGGGTCAAAGCTCGGTTGAGCAAGCGTTTATCAAAAAAGAAATATCCTAAATTTTGTTCCAGACTCATGGCTTAGCTTAGATAAAGCTGAATAAACTGCTGAGCCGCATCAGGATTAATCTGCTTCAGAGCTTTGACGATTTCAACGATGGTTTCTGGGGCAGGTTCCTCCTGCTCATGCAGCCACATAAAGAGTGTAGATCGATCAATGCCAGAAGCCAAAGCTAGTCGACTTTGGCTGATGCTGTAGGTCTCTAGAACCTGCTTGAGTGATTTATTTGCCTTTCCCATGCTCTCAGTGTTATCAGGGAATCTTGTGGTGGCGATCGCCACACTGATACATTTCAGAACACAGGCTTTTGCTCATACTTTCAGGATTTTGCAGCGAGAATGGGCTAAAGTTAGGGCGATACTTGTGCCGAAAACGCTGTCCGCTGGGGTGATTAGATGGCTAGTCAACTTGCTCAACGAATGCCGCTCGTGAGCGTGGTGATTCCGACCTATAACTGCGATCGCTACATCGTTCAAGCGATCGAGAGCGTCCTGAATCAGACCTACAGCAACTCTGAAATTATCGTTGTTGACGACGGTTCCACCGACCAGACCCAGCTTGTCCTCAAACCCTATCTCAACCGCATCCACTACATTCACCAGGAAAATCAGGGCGTATCGGCAGCCCGTAATCTCGGCATTCAAGCAGCCAAGGGTGAATTTATTGCTTTCCTGGACGCAGACGATTTTTTCCTTCCCGACAAATTAGCTGACCAGGTTGCCTGCTTTGAAGCAAAACCCTCGTTGGGTGTAGTCTCCAGCGGTTGGTACATGGTTGATGAACAGGGCAAGGACATCATTGCAGAACATAAACCTTGGCTAGGACTGCCGCACCTCAACCTGGAAACCTGGTTACTGTGGCGACCCGTTCTGCCCAGCGCTCTGATGCTGCGGCGCAAATGGCTGGAAGCAGGCGCATTCGACACGCGGCTCAGCTATGCGGAGGACGCAGAACTGTTAATTCGTTTGGCTGCGATGGGCTGTGAATCGGCTTGGATAGAGAAACTATCTCTAGGCTATCGGCGGCACTCCAGCAGCGCTACCAGCCACCAAAATGTGTTGAAGCAAGCAGAATCCTTTGACGCAATTTATGAAAGCTTTTTTGCTCAACCTGACTTACCTAAGTCTATTTCTAAGCTAGAAAGAGCGGCCCATTACAATTATTTAGTTTGGCTAGGCTGGCGATTCTACCAAACTTCTCAACTGAGCAAAATGTCAGAATATTTGCGTCGTGCGTTGCTTTATTCGCCCTATTCACCTTCAGCAACTGTGTCTAATTGGGTGCAATCCTTCAGCGATTATGCACTCGGTTCTGGGGAAGAATTGGACGCTCATGCACTCAGTAACTTACCCGAATGGAAGCAGTTAACACACATTGTTCTAACTCAAAAAACACCTAGAGTCAGTGTAATTATTCCAGCCTATAACTGTGCTGAATACATTGCTGAAACGATAGAAAGTGTCCTAAATCAAACCTACAATGACTACGAAATCATTGTAGTAGATGATGGCTCCACAGACGCAACTCGTGAGGTGGTAAAGGCGTATGGCGATCGCCTTCAATACGTCTATCAACAGAACCAGGGAGCAGCAGCAGCCCGTAATCGGGGTATGCGATTAGCCAGGGGTGAACTGATTGCTTTCCTGGATGGAGATGATCTATTTTCACCCGATAAATTAGCCGTTCAGGTTGCTTACTTCGATGCCAATCCATCCGTAGGTATGGTCAAAACGGGTTGGCAAATAATCGACCAGCAAGGAAAATTTGTTTCCACTGTAGAACCGTGGCACTACGCGCCCAAACTCGATTTAGCCACACTGGTACTTTATAAAGTCTCTCGTCCTAGCGCCTTGATGGTCCATCGAGACTGGTGTGAGCGGACTAATGGCTTCAATACTGATTTTGCGATTGGAGAAGATTTAGACTGGATGCTCAGGCTGGCATTGATGGGCTGCGAAATTGTTTGGGTACGCCAGACTCACGCTTGCTATCGCCAGCATTCTGATAGTCTGATGTCGAGCGGTTCCAGACTACGCACCGATATGGAAAACGTCATGGATCAATTTTTTGATCGAGCTGACGTTCCAGACTCAATTCGCCAACTAAAAGCGCAGGAACGCTATCAAAGCTTAGTCTGGATCGCCTGGAGAATGTATCGGGACGGCTGTAGCGAAGAGATGGCAAACTGTTTAGAGAAATCTTTAAACTACACATCACTTTCATCGACTGAAACTGTCTTAAACTGGATTAATCTTTTTACCTCAGCTTCAGCTGAATATGGCTATGAGTTAGATGTATACTCTTTGATTAATTCATCCGACTGGCAGCGAGTGATAAATGTTATCAAGCAGTGCGATCGCCACCCTATTTCTTCAGCTCAACTTTAATGAAACACATTCTTTTATATAGTGATGATCCGGGAGAGGGGGGCTTAGCTCAGTACGAACATTCCCTGGTTTGTCAACTCAAGAATTTGGGCTATCAGGTGTCTAATGCTCATGGTAAACCGCTCAATGAAAAAATTGAACGGGAGCAAGAATTAGGCATTCAGCAAATCAATTTAGGTTTTACATCGGGTCAAGACTTTACGCGCACACTCAAGGATCTCGGCAGTGCCGAAAATATCTTTAGAGAAGCAAAGCCTGACCTGATTGTGTTTAGTGATGGCTGGCCATTTTCCACGTTTGCAGCAAAGCAAACTGCAATTCAGTTAGGTATCCCCTACGTGATTGTTTTGGGGTTCATTAATGCTGAATGCGTCAACTTTTCCTATGGAGATGGAGTAGATTATACCGACGCCGTTTCTCATCATTACAATCAGGCAAAAGTCTTAGTAGCTGTCTCTCAAGAGAATGCAGATCTAATTCACCAAATCTATCGAATTCCTCAGAGCAAAATCCAGATCATCCATTACGGTCGTCCCGCCAAATATTTTGAATCACCCGATCCATCAATTCGAGGAAAACTGCGCCAGCAGCTAGGATTGCCCGATGGAGCGATCGCCTGCTTAACCTCCGCTCGCCTTGCACCTGTTAAAGGGCATCAGTATCTATTAGAAGCAATTCAGCAGCTTAAACAAACTGATGTTTGGGAAAAGCTTTACTTTTTGTGGGCGGGAACTGGGACGGGCGATCGCTACTCCAACATCGAATCCCAGCTCAAGGAATCTGTTAGGAAACTGGGCGTTACAGAGCGAGTAAAATTCCTGGGACAGCGCTCAGATATTCCTGATTTGCTCACGGCAAGCGACATTTTTGTGTTTCCTTCAAAAGCTGAAGGGATGCCTTTATCTGTGATGGAAGCAATGGCAAAAGGATTGCCTGTGATTGCCTCATCTGTTAGTGGCATTCCCGAAGAACTTGGCGACACTGGCAAACTACTACCCGATCCCAATAGAGATCCAGAGGGAACCGTTAGAGAGTTAGTCAATACGCTTCAAGCTTGGGCTGGGGATAACCAATTACGCGCCTCTGTGGGTCAAGCGTGTCATCAACGAGCCGCCAAAATGTTCAAAGAAGAGCGAATGCTGGCGGAGCATATTGCCATGATTGAGCAAGCTTTGTCTGGTGAGGACTCTACTAAAGGTGAGAACGAGACAGATTTACTTGATCCATCTTGGATTCAAGAGTTAGCCAAACGCATCGCCTATGGCTCTATAGTGTGGAATGCTTGGCGGTTACAGCATCAGGGTGATTTGAGTGGAATGTCCAAACTACTAAAAACATCCATAAAAGACATTCCCTTCTCAAGAACGGAAGCGGTTCTAAATTGGATAGAAAGTTTTGCAAAATTTTCTCTTGAAAAAGGAGAAAAACTAGATACTTATTACCTGACTACTTCAGTAGAATGGCAAAACTTAATTTGCTCTGTCCAACAAGAAAAAATACTTAAATAAGTAGGCTTAGTTCATGTATGATACGTTACGCTATTGCTAACATATCAAGCTTTGTAACACAGTGTATTACGGCTTTGCCTGACACACTCTACAATATCGCTTACTTAGGAAGTATACTTACCCTCACTTACCTGAAAATAACTCACAACGCATGGACATTACTTTAGACTACCCAGTAAATCCACAGCCTCGATATGGATATGGTAAGCCTCCCCATGCAAAACTTCACGAGCTTATTGATAAGCGCAGACAGTCCTATAAGGAAGTATTGAATCTATTTCTGAAGTATGAAAGTGATTTACTCAAACTTCCTAAAGTGCCTGATCCAGACAATCTGAAAGAGCCTGCTTGGATTAATTCTTGGATTCCAGGAAGCGATTCAACTGCACTTTATTGCCTGCTACGGCTCTGTAACCCTGGACAATATTTTGAAATTGGATCGGGAAATTCTACTAAGTTTGCGAGACGAGCAATTACCGATGGCAACTTAAGAACCAAAATTTTTTCCTTTGATCCGCAGCCGCGTGACGAAGTGAACTCTATCTGCGACTCGATGGTTAGAAAACCAATTGAGGATGTTGATGTTAGTATTTTTGAGCAGTTAGAAGAAGGAGATTTTCTATTCGTTGATAACTCCCATCGTTTATTTATGAATTCAGACGTAGCGGTCGTTTTCTTAGATATTTTGCCTCGATTAAAGAGAGGCATTTTTGTAGAATTTCATGATGTCTTTCTACCCTTTGACTATCCGCCTCAGTGGAAAGATAGACACTATTCTGAGCAGTACATGCTGGCAGCCTATCTCTTAGCAGAAGGCAAAAAATTCGATGTTCTGTTACCTAACGCCTTTGTAGGCGTTGACCCAGAGCTTAGCAACATTCTATTACCTCTATGGAAGAAGCTAGAGATTGACGCAAGTGTGGCTAGACACGGAAGCTCCTTTTGGATTAGAACAAATTAAGGGGAGATTTGTATCACTGACTAATTCCAGTTAAACTCAATACCAAGATATTCTTCCAACATCTGATTGTGTGGCTTGAAGTAATCCGCTAAGGTCCGCCGTAACGATTCACTTACAGGAGACTTATAGTCTCCTGGGTAGTAATTCTTATATTTATTGAGCTGGTAGTTAGGCAATCCCAAAAAGTTGAAAGTATCTGCTACTACCTTCGCAGGATTTGCGTACAAGTCTTCACTCTTTATAATTAAGAAATTTTCTTTAGGAAATAGCTTCGTCCATCTTCTAATTGAATACACGTAAAGACTATTTAAGACATAACTCCAAGACTTACTGAAATAACTACCGTCAGTTAAAGTTTCCTCTGTAGCATCCTTCAAAATTTCTAATTCGGAAAAAATTGCGGTCTCTAAAGAACGTTCTTCATAATGCGCCCGCACAATATCATGATAGTGAGAAATCGTTCTATCTACTGGATTTCTCAGGAGCAGGATGAGTTTTGCATCAGGAAATAAGGAGAATAACTTTTGATCAGCTTCAGGAAATGCAAGGTAGCATGGTGTTGCCTCCCCAGTTAAAAACTTTAGCCCTTCAATTTCGCAGGGAAATTGAGCTAAATACCAGGGTAATCCTTCATCAAAATAGTGACTAAAAAAGTTAACTTCCTTCTGTAGGGCAGGCAAAACTTGGGGATGTTTGACCAGGTACTTATACAGAGAAGTTGTGCCCGCTTTACCGACTCCCAAAATGAAAAAGTCTGGCTTGTGTGAGCTACCAAACTGCCAGGAATAGTTTGCTAAATCAGGCTTGGTCTTAATCAGCTTTTGATAACAGGCCTGTTGATAGTAAGGAATTGCTTCATTAATTTTTTTCTGGGTTGAAAAGACGTTCCCTAACTGAAAATAATTCCAAAAATTGCTTGGATTAAGCTGAATAGCCTTCTGGTAGCAGAAAGTCGCTTCTTCGAGTCTCCCTGGTTGTAATAGATTGTCTTTTACCCAGGGGTAGAATCGATGTGAAATACGTCGAGATAAAACGTCTCCTAGTTTCTCGTAAGCTCCAAAAAAGTCTGGGTTCAATTTGATCGTCCGACGATAATATTCTTCCGCATTGTGCCAATCTCGCTGCCATGCAAGTGCTTCTCCTAATGCATAGTTAGACCAGCAAAAGTTTGGGTTCAATTGAGTGGACTGACGATATGAGGCGATCGCCTCATCAACTCGCCCCAGTTTTTCTAGAGTTCGACCTAGTTGATAGGAAGCAATATGGTTCTCAGAATTTAATTCAAGCGTTTTCTGATAGTACAAAATCGCTTCTTCTAGCTGCCCCTGCCGCTCCAATATGTCAGCTAGATAGAAATAAGATACATGAGAAGTTGGGTTTAGTTCGGCTGCACGACGATAGCTAGCAGTCGCAGCTGCTAGCTGATTCACAATTGCCAGAGCTTCCCCTAATCGCTGATGTGACTCGTAAAGTTCTGGATTTAGCTGAATTGCGCGATGATAACAGTCGATCGCCGCTTCGGTCTGTCCTTGAATAACTAGCGCTTCGGCTAAGTAATGGTGAGCTTGGGCATCTTCTGGGCTGAGCCGAACAGCATGTTGAAAGCAGGCGATCGCCTCTGGCAGATGATTCTTCTGTAGCAGCAAATTTCCTAAATCAAAATAGAGCTGAAAAACCTCTGAATTCAGCGTAATTGCTAGCCGAAAACAGCCAATTGCTTCGTCAACTTTTCCTTGTTGAGCCAGGACTTTCCCAAGCTGATAGTGAGCTTCAGAGGAATCTGGGCTGAGCGTAGTAGCTTGACGATGAGCGTTAATCGTTACCTCTTCAAGATAGCGTTGTTCAACCAGCAAATTCTCTAGAAGCTGATGAAACAAGTCGTTTTGTGGATCGAGTTGAATTGCTTTCTCGAACCAATTTCTTGCCTGATCTAAATGTCCCTGTGCTTGCAAAATGCTACCTCGATTTTTGCAAGCCAGAGCAAAATTAGGATCGATTTTGAGTGCGCGATCGCAAGCAATGATTGCCTTTTCTAGCTGTCCATGAACATAGAGAACTTCTGCCAAGTCATTGTAAGCGATTGCATCATGAGGATTTTTAGACAATGCCTGTTTGCAGGCTGAAATTGCTTCATCTAATGTTTGAGTATTTCTATGCAAGCTATTGTTGGGCAATGCTGTAGTCACTGAATTGGTTGATGAAGACATTTCTTTCTGCCATCCTTCTGATTAAGCTAGTTATCGATCACGACCATGAACTATTTGCTCAATGGACTTAGCAATCTATAACTAATAGAGAATAACTGATCCATGAGAAACAATTTAATTTCTCGTTGCCTTATTCAAGTTGTGATTTGCGATTCCAGGACTGCTTGAAAAGAGATTTAATCCATCGATTTAGCGGTACCCAAGTTGGGGAAGAGAATTCTTCTGACGCTAAAAGTAAATCTTCGGAATGCGTTATTTCCTGCACCACTTGGGAGTAAGGAGCGATCGCCACTTCGTCAAGTGCTAATTGAGGCAGCAAAGCTTCAACTAATGGCTCAACTTGTCTAGATAAGCTGCTAGGTGAATTGGTGATTAGTTCCGTAACAATCGGTTCAGATGAATCTACTAGTTGTATTTGAGACTGACAGGTCAGTTTAATCTGCAGTAGCGAATAGATTTGAGGACAGTTAACTTCAATCTGCTGCAAGATCGATTCAGACAAATCAGGATTTAATTCAGTCGCATGACAATAGGGAGCAATCGCTTTTTCGGGTTTATTTTGCTCAATCAAGCTATCACCCAGTTGTCGCAAAACCTCTGCCAGTTTCACTCGAACCAAGTCTGAACTAGGGTGTCGATCGAGCGCAATTTGGTAAATAATGATTGCCTGATTCAGCTGAGCTTGAGCAACCAGAGCATCGCCTAATTGCAGATACCAATCCATTTGTTCAGGCTGCATTTCAATTAGCTTGTGATATGGCTGAAGGTTGTCCGGGTCAATTTGAATTGCCTGTTGCTGAGCGGCGATCGCCTCTTCCACTTGTCCCTGCTTGGCAAACACTTCACCCAGACGCGAATAGGCCCACGATGCCTGGGGGTTAAGCTGAAGCGATCGCTGATAGGCAGTTACCGCCTCTTCCAAATCTCCTTGTTTTGCCAGCGTCTCAGCCAGTGCTGCCTGAATCACAAAAGAATGAGGTTCCAGTTCTACCGCTTTGCGGTAACAGGCGATCGCCTCCTGCCACTGGCGCTGACGGGCAAAGCTATCTGCCATGAAGTAATAGGACCAGGCATGGTTAGGGCTGAGGTCGAGCGTTTTCTGGAAGGACGCGATCGCTTCCTCCAGATGTCCCTGTTGCGCTAGCGCCTTACCCATGTGGTGATAAGACCAGGGAATATCTGGGTCAAGGGCGATCACTTCCTGGTAGCAGGCGATCGCTTCTTGCCAACGGTCTTGCTTTGCCAGTGTTTCACCCAAACATTGATGGTGCCAGACAAACTCAGGCTTCAGCTCGATCGCTTTTTGGTAACAGGCGATCGCAGACTCTAGCTGATTGTGTCGCTCCAGGATTTTACCCAGTTCAAAATGCGCTTCGGTGTAATCGGGCTGAAGCTGGATTGCCATCTGACAAAAGGCGATCGCTCCATCGATTCGTCCTTGTTTTGCCAGCGTCAGTCCCAGTTTCAAGTGCAGTTCAGCATTGTCAGACTGAATTTCCAACGCTTGATAGTAAAGCTGTACGTCGTCAGGATGTAGCTCAATTGCCCGAACATAGCAATCAAAGGCGCTTTGTAAATCTGACTTGGCTCGCTGTTGCAGCGCATCGCCCAGTTTTTGCTGAAGTGCAGGTAGATCTGGCTGCATTCGCAGGGCGTGGCGGTAGGCGGCGATCGCTCCTTCCCACTGTCCCTGTCCGGCTAGCGCGTCGCCTAGATTGACGTGTGACCATTGAAAATTGGGGTTTAACTCATTTGCCCGCTGGAACGCATCCGTCGCCTCTTGCCAACGCTCTAGTTGCAGCAGCGCATTGCCTAGATTGTGATGCGACCAGGAAAAATCGGACTTAAGTTTAATCGAGCGACGGTAGGCAGCAGCGGCCGTTTCCCATTGCTCAAGATTAAGCAGCGCATTGCCCAGGTTGTAGTGAAGCTCCCACCCATTTGCCTGAAAATTCGTCGCTTTCTGGTAACAGGCAGCAGCTTCTTCCCAGCGTTCGTGCTGCGCCAAAATCTTGCCCAGGCTGTGGTAAGAATCTGCATTCGGCTGAAGCTGAATCGCTTTGCGGTAGGAGGCGATCGCCTCTTGCCAGTTTTGCTGACGACAAAACACCTCACCCAGATTGTGATACGCCTCAGAAAAACCAGGGTTTTGCTCTAGAGCACGACGATAGCAAGTGGTCGCCTGCTCCAGTTTGTCTTGCTCCAGCAGCGTGTTGCCCAGGCTCAAGTGTTCCTCTGCCGTTGCCCAGCGTGGCTCCAGGGTAAATGCTCGAAACCAGCAGTCTGCCGCCAGTTCTGGCTTATCGAGCTGCTGCCACACTTTTGCTAGGCTGCGGTGCGCTTCGACAAAGTTAGGGTTAAGGGCGATCGCCCGCTGATAGCAGGTCAGCGCCTCCTGCCACTGGCGATTTTGCGTGTGCAGCGTTCCCAGACTCGTCAACACGTCTGGGGTCGGCTGAATTTCTAACGCTTCGGTGTAATGCCGCTGCGCTTCGGCAAGTTTGCCCTTGGCTTGCAGGGCTTTGCCCAAGGTGGCATGAGCCGCTGCCGTTTCCCGCTGCGCCTGAGAAATGGTTTGCTCACAGACAGCGATCGCCTGATCCCATTTGCCCTCGACACAGTAAGTGGCTGCTTTTTGAATCGGAGGCTGGCTGGGCGACTTCCCATTCTCAGACCGTCCACCGTTGAGGGAATGGCTCCCATTCGTATGGCTTTCATTTAGAGAAAGCTTGCCGTTCGTGGAACCGTTGCCATTGAGGGAATCCCCTCCCTTCACGCCATTTCCATTTGCTGAGCCGAGGGAATGTCCGTTGCTGCCATTTAGTGGCACCGTAGGAGAGGGAGATGAGTCAGCTTCAGGATTGGCGCTGCTCAGTTCAATTGCTTTGCGGTAGCAGGCGATCGCCTCGTCCAATTCGCCCTGTTGCCTCAGCGCTTCTGCCAGGTTTTGGTAGGCTCCCACCACGTCAGGATCAAGCTGAATGGCTCGACGATAGCAGGCGATCGCTTTGGATAGGTCTCCTTGGCGAAACAGCACATTGCCCAGATTGACGTGGTCTTCGGGCTGCGCTTTATCTGGCTCCAGCGCCAACGCCTGATACCAGCACTCAGCCGCCGCTTTGGAGTTTCCGGTGTGGGTTAGCACTCGCGCCAAGTTGCGGAACGCTCCAGCAAAATTGGGCTTGAGGGCGATCGCTTTTTGGAAACGGGCGATAGCCTGCTGCCACTGCTGCTGCTGTGCGTGCAGGCTGCCCAGGTTAGCGTGCGCTTCTGCCCAGTCCGGCTGAATCGTCAAAGCCTTTTGATACCAACCCATGGCCGCTTCGGTTTTGCCTGCTTTTTGCAGCGCATTTCCCAGCAGTTTGCAGGCAGGAGCAAAGTCAGATTGAATGGTCAACGCTTGCTCACAGGTGGCGATCGCATCGTCTAACCGTCCTGCGCTCAAATGAGCTTCGGCTTTTGCGGCAAAGTGGGCGGCTGCCGTTGTTGAGTCTACAGTTGAAACCATATTCAGCGTCCTTTGCTTTCAGATGCACGGGTTCAATTCAAATTCAGTCAAATTCGGAGTGAAATAGGGTTTAAATCTATTCGTTTTAACAGGCTTTGGAGCGCATCAAGCCCCACCAAAACATCTTCCGTTAAAGGGTTTTGATACATCAATTCACGCAAGGGTTGACAGGCAAATCCTTCACCTGGCAAATAATAATGCTCTAGCCGAAGGTGTTGGCTGATCACCCAGTAATAATGTCTGATGTAATGGGGTGAAACAAGTTCCACAATTCTGGTGCCGGAGCGACAAAATATCAGATTGGTTAAGCCGCTACCGTGGGGAGCAATAATTACTTTTGCCGCAGCAAATAAAGCAATTTGCTGTTGAAAGGAAAGTGATTCTAGCGTGATTACAGCAAACCCATATTGCTCTAGCAGGTGAATCACTTCTGTCTCATTCAAGACGTTCCGATATCGAGCTTTAGAACGACTGATATAAACTCGTTCAGGATATTCAAAAGATTTGTTAAGATGACCCGTACCAGATATTGTTGCAGAATTTTGGGGCAAAAATTCGCGTCTTAAAAAATCGACTGCCCATGTTTGTGCCCAGCCCAGATGTCCGGCAAAAGAAGGAACAATTAACCACTCTGCTTCAAGGTGAGGATGGTAATCGCTCTCTAACACCTTCTCTAACGGAATCCCTAATTGAGTGAGCGTCTCTTTTTGGAAGGGCTGCTGATAGCTATTCACCAAAAAATAATCGATTTCGTCCCAGCTAATGCCATTTTGACGAAGTAGTTCCAGACGCGGTAAAACATCTACCATCCAGTGAAAGTAAACGTGTCCCGAAAGGCCCGATAAAACAGCAACCTTTCCCTGAATTTGCTCCAGCGGCGGAAATTTATTCAGATCAAACACGCGATGGTGAGTTTGAGCATACTGGCATCCGGGTAGCTGTTCTGGATATTCGCGAGAAAGGTCTGCTTGCAGGCAATTGTCAGACGTGAAAATGGCGATCGCATTGCAAACTTGCCAATAATTTTTCTGGGGTGCAATCCAGGCACGACCTCGGGCAATTTTTGCAACAGAAAGGGGAGCAGGGTCAGGGGCGATCGCCTCCTGGCTACTCAAGGTGTGAATTCCTTTGCCCAGGTGGATCGGCTCGAAGGAGCGAAAGATTTGGGTGAGACAGGGGGGGCAGTTGAGTCCGAGGCAGGGGGAAGGGGTTGGGATCTGGGGACTAGGGGCTAGAGGGTATTTTGGTTCTAGTTGGATTGTTGCTGAAGCTTTGCAGTTCCCTAAACCCTGGCGGTAGTGAGCGATCGCTTCCTCCAATCGCTGCTGTTTGACTAAGCAGTCTGCTAGCCGCAGATGCAGAATGGGATTCTGCGGCTCAAGTTGAAGAACTTGATGATAATAGGTTTCGGCTTGCTGATAGATACCGCTACCGCCGTATTCGGTCAGCGCATTCGCTAGATGCAGGTAGGTTTGCTGGAGGTAAGTCAGGACGGTTGGGTCGTCAGGCTGATGCTGAAGCGCCGTGAGAAACCGACCGCAGGCGACTTTTGCTTGCGTCAAGGAGTCTGTTTCCGTCAGGGTAGCGACTCGCTGACAAAACGATTCCACAAAAATTTGTTGGAGGGCGATCGCCCGCTGCCAGCACAGCATTGCCTCGCTGAACTTGCCCAATCTCAATAGCACGGCACCACAATCACCATATATCTCTGGCTGGTCGGGCTGAAGTTGGATGGTTTGCTGAAAACAGTGAATAGCAGCGGCGTGTTGTCCCTGTTGTTGCCAGATTTTGCCAAGTTCATAGTGCGCTACAGCTAGGTCAGGTTGTAGCGAAATTGCACTTTGATAAGCAGCGATCGCCCGATTCACCTGCCCCTGAGCCACAAATGCCTGACCTAAGCAGCAGTAAAATTCTGCTGAGGCGGAATGGCTCAAGTTTCCAGCCAGTACCTGCTGGCAAGTTTGAATAGCTTCATCCAACTGTCCCTGCTGGATGAGGACTTGACCTAAATTCAGGTAAGCCTTCAGAGAAAGCTGATTCCAATTATTCTCAGAATCATTCTCAGACTCTTGCAGCAAGATGGTTTGGCGGTAATAGGCGATCGCCGCCTCAGTTTGTCCCTGTTCATCCAGCGCTACTGCCAAGTTGTAATGAGCGCTGGCATGGCTAGGGCACAAAGCGATCGTCTGTCGATAACTGGCGATCGCTCCTGGCAGATCTTCCTGCTGATGCAGAACATGACCCAGGTTGTAATGTAACTGGTGCAGTTGCAGTTGCAATGCTAAAGCTCTCTGGTAGCTAGACCGACCGATGAGGGACAAAAGCTTTCATCCCTCATCCTCCATTCCTTATCCTTTCCAACTAAAAAATCTCAAAGGCAGAAGCACTGAGATTAAGGTTGCTCTGCAATTGGAATAGTGCAACGCTCTGACCATTGCCAGAGTAGTAATACACGAGACCAGTGCTTTGTTCGTAAATCACTCTGGCACGAACCTCTGACTGACCGAGCGGGGAGGTTGTTACCGAGTTAATATTTTGAACAATAGTGAAATCTTCTGCGCTTAATTGCCCTGTCCCAAGGTTGGCTCCTGGCAACAACGAGCGACTCATCTCAATTGTGTCTTCGCCAGGGGTAAAGTCCAGAATTCGGTCTAGCTGCCCATTACCTGTTGAGTCTTCACCCAAGCGGAACGTATCTCTGCCAGCACCACCCGTCAGCACGTCTGCGCCTGCGTCGCCGGAGAGCAAATCATCACCACCGTCACCAGAGAGGCGATCGCTGCCATCGCCACCAAAGAGGCGATCATTACCATCGACTCCACTATCTCCTCGCCGGGAGACATCTCCAAAAATTACGTCGTCTCCAGCACCACCGACAACAGCATCCCTGCCACTGCCACCATAGAGGCGATCGTTGCCATCTTCTCCGGCAACGGTGTCGTTTCCGGCATCTCCGAAGGCAATATCATCTCCGATACCGCCTAACAGGCGGTCGTTGCCTACGCCGCCATAAATTTGGTCGTTGCCAGAGCCTCCCATTGCCAGGTCGTTACCAGCATCTCCAAAGATAATGTCGTTGCCATTATCCCCATAGATGCGATCGCTTTCGCTGCCACCATAGAGGCGATCGTTGCCGTCCCCGCCGCGCAAACGATCCACACCTTGGTCACCCAACATTACGTCATCGGCAGCACCACCTATGAGCAGATCATTGTCTCTGCCCCCATAGAGGCGATCGTTGCCTGCCTCGCCGCGCAGAGCATCTGCACCTTGTTCGCCAAAGAGTTCATCATTATCGGCGCCACCAAAGAGCAAGTCGCCTTCGCTGCCTCCATAAGCTCGGTCAGTCCCCGACTCCCCATAGACAACGTCTCTACCTCTGCCGCCGGAGAGGAGATCACTGCCACGCCCCCCTAGGAGCCTGTCGTTGTTGGCACCGCCTTCTAAAGTGTCGTTTCCATCAACGCCACGGAGGATAAACCGATCTGTATTACTTCGGGAAACTGTTCGAATGCTGTCATTGCTATTGCTGCCAAAAGCAATAATTGGGCCTTCGGGAGAAGGTCTTCTCAAGACAATGGCTCGACTACTGATTGCCCTTAGCCCGAAAAAAACAGGTGTAGGTGGCGTACCACCAGGTGGCTGAACAACGACTTCCGACATCAGGACTCCTCTATCAAACTGGGTGGTAGATTGTTTGCACGTTCAAACTTTTTAGCTACGCAGTTGCAACCATACAAGAAATCGACCCTGAGTTTCTAAAAATTCTATCTTTGGAGGTAGTAGATGTGATTGCAGTCTTCTTCTTATACCACATTTCATTCAAACGGACTCTTGTCGTTTTTTCAACAAGAGTGAATCAGCGCAATGCTTTTAGACTTTTCTCGAATGTAAAAACAGCCTGAGTCCTAGGTAGGTTAAGACGGATTAGTCAAATATTTCTGAACACAAACTTTAGCCAGCAGCTCAGTAGATTTCGTTGTAAAAAATTGCAGTTACTCTGAATACTAAATGGATGATACACACAATTTTGGTCTGTGTTTTGTAGCTATCTTACAGAACCATTTGGAATGGTCTGCATCAGAGCGGCAATTTTTTAGCGCTTGATATTAAGGCTGCTTGAACAGATTCAAACATTTTGGCTGCAAGCTGCTGCTTGACCTTAATGTTATACACCTCTGGTAGCAGGTTGAGTCGCTGAGTTGCGCAAAGGGATCAAAATTCTGAGCAAAATCAAGACTTAAGCTAATCGCTTCCAGTTGCTTAAAAGACTGACAAATCAAAGATTGAAGGGAATGCACAAGGGAGGGAAAAGCTCTTTTTAAAGATTCTGTGAATTTTCAGATATCACTCCGGAACGGACATAATTCACAGAGCGATCGCCAGAACTTGCAGTGGTATAAATCCCCTAAATGCAATTAGGACAAAAAATGGGGCAGGGTAAAACCCTGCCCCATGCATGATAGATAAATTGAGCTTTAGAACCAATCTGCGTGGAATACTCCAGGCTTGTCGGTACGCTCGTAAGTATGAGCACCAAAGTAGTCGCGCTGAGCCTGAGTCAAGTTTTGGGGGAGGCGATCGCGCCGATAGCTATCAAAGTAGTCCAGCGATGCGCTAAAGGCAGGAACCGGAACTCCTAGCTTAGCCGCAACAGCCAGCACCTCTCGCCAAGCCTCCTGGCGATCGAGAATCGTTTGAACGAATTCAGGTGCGAGCAGCAGGTTAGCAAGCTGCGGGTTCTCATCGTAGGCATGTTTGATCTTGCCCAAGAAGCGTGCCCGAATAATGCAACCAGCCTTCCAAATTCGCGCCGTTTCACCCAGGTCGATGCCGTAGTTAAACTCTTGGGAGGCTTTGCCGATCAGTGCCATGCCCTGAGCGTAAGAGCAAATCTTGGAGCAGTAGAGCGCATCCCGAATTTTATTGATGAAGCTCTGGGTATCGCCGTCATATTTGCCCGTTGGGCCCGATAGCTGCTTAGAAGCTTCTATCCGCTCTTTTTTGTAGGACGACATGATACGTGCATTGACTGCCGCCGTGATCGTGGGAATGCTTACGCCTAATTCTAGAGCGCTAACGACCGTCCAGCGTCCTGTGCCTTTTTGCCCTGCTGCGTCCATGATTACGTCTACCAAGGGCATCCCGGTATCTGGGTCGAGTTTCTTGAAAATGTTAGCGGTAATCTCGATTAAAAAAGAGTCGAGTTCATCGGTGGTGTTCCACTCAGCAAACACCTCCTGAAGCTGGTTGTGGTCCAACCCCAGCGTGTTTCTCAATAGGTCATAGGCTTCTGCAATCAGCTGCATATCACCATATTCAATGCCGTTATGTACCATTTTGACGTAGTGCCCTGAACCACCTGGCCCGATGTAGGTCACGCAAGGGCCATCGTCTACTTGAGCGGCAATTTTGGTGACGATTGGCTCGATCGCCTCATACGCAGCGCGGGTGCCACCGGGCATCAGGCTAGGGCCATTGAGTGCGCCTTCCTCACCACCACTGACTCCCATGCCGATAAACTGTAGACCCGTTGATTCCAGGTTTTTAACTCGACGTTCGGTGTCCTCATAGAGAGAGTTGCCACCGTCAATAATCATGTCGTCCTGCTCTAGCAGGGGTTTGAGTTGTTCGATCACTGCGTCGACAGGGCCACCCGCCTTCACCATGACGAGAATTCGGCGGGGACGCTCCAGGGATTGAACGAATTCTTCTAACGAATAGGCAGCTACGACGTTCTTGCCCTGAGCGCGTTCTGCCATAAACGTGTTTGTTTTTTCGGGTGAACGGTTGTATACCGTAATCGGAAACCCGTTGCGCTCGACGTTAAGCGCCAGGTTTTCACCCATCACTGCTAAGCCAATTAAACCAAAACTCTGTGCCATAAGACTCTCTGCTTGCTTGTGATAGCGCTGGGGACTTCATCCCCTTCAGAGTAGTCAACTTTTTGGAGAACCAAGGCTCAGCAAAGATTTTCTTTATGCCTCTCATGCTGTTGTCACATTCATTCTGCATGGATCATTTCTTAAGCATGAATGGGGGCGCGGCTTCGCCGCGCCCCCATTCATGCAGGAGGTCTATTCAAGGCGTGTTCCGTGTAGAACGCGCCTTCAAATAATCGAATCAGTATCACAGGGGCGATCGCCCCCTGGTAAAATGCCTGCGTACACTTTGAAGCGCATTCCCCAACGGACTCCTATGGCTGCTGAAGTAAATCCTAATCAAACAAAGGGTGCAGATGCTATCGATGTAGCGATCGCCAGCGGTAACGATTTTGATGGCTCACCCATTCCCCAAGCCAAGCTAGACCTCTATCACAAGGTGATGGGACTGGAGGCAGGGCGGCAGCGCAGCGGCGTTTCAAATACGATGCGATCGCGCATTGTCCGCATTGGAGCCAAGCACATTTCCCAAGCAGAACTCGACCAAATGCTGGTCGCAGCTGACTTTGCGCCATTAAAAGAAAAAGAAATCGCCTTTTACTATGGCGGCAAATAAAAGCTAATTTCTCATAAGAGCTAATTTCTCAAAGAGACGCTGAAAAAAGCTTTTGCCCTTCTGAAGTTGTCAGTTTGGGCATGGAATGGCGATCGCGCATGGAGACAGTCCTCCAAGTCAGCACAGAGCTAGTTGAGTCAGGGAACTTTTGGCGCTACAGCGAGGTCAGCCCGTACATCCGCTTAGCGCCAAAGAACCCATTCACTTCAAACTCAAACTTAAGAACTAGCACTGTTGAAAGCTTTAACGATTGCAACAATGACTTTTGAACGTGAAAGCAGGCTTTCACATTCAAAAGTATCTCCATTAAGCGGGGTGCTACTGGAAGCTGAAGCTAAAATCGTTCAGCGTCAGTTGCCCATCGAAGGCATAAAACGTGATCCGGTGAATGTTTGCCGCCTTCAAGCTAAGCTGCACATTCGGCGGAACGTCGGACCCCGACCCTGCCAGATTTGCCCCCGGAGTTTCTGCCTGAGCAACGGGCTGATTGTTGGCATCAAAAGCGGCTAGCACCGTGCGGCGAGAGCTGGTGACAAACCCACTGACAAATCGAACCGGGCAGCGGAAAGTCGCCTCAACCCAGCCGTTTTTGGGTGAACCAATCAACACCTTGGAACCAGAACGAGATGGAAAAGCTGGATTAGAGGGATGCAGAGCGATCGCATTTGAGAATTCGACCCCATGCTCCTGGAACTGCTGATCAACGACCTCAAAACAGTCCAGTTCCTCCAAATCAAGATGAATACAAGCTGGCGTAGCATTAGCTAACTCAGATGGAGAAAAATCTACATCTTGTAGCGGCAAGCCCACCCGATCTGGCACTTCAGCGAAATCGACTTGGGGTTGACGTATTGCACCTTCTTGCGCGTATTCAGTCTGAAATCTCAATTGCTCTGCCATAGAGTCCCCCTAGAATGGCTGTACTTGCTAGGTCATTAGCCGCCAAAATTACCGCTAGGACACGTCGCCTAGGAGAATGAACTCCTAAACGTGCAATTCTTCATGGAAACTTTCGTCAGGTAGAGCCTGTACTTAACAATTCTGTGAAGTCAATGGCTCATCCGGAAAGTTTGAATGAATTTTTTTTGACTGCGGTAAATGCTTCCCCGGTTAGTCGGCTGAAGCACGGTAGATAATGCCTAGCCCACTTTGCATTGCTTTACTTGCACTGCATTCTTGCGTTTCGTTTAACTGTCGCACCCTAACAAACTCACACCCTAATCTTTATGGGGATTGCACCCACGTCCCCAGTGACTCCCATCAACCCATTTAAGCCAGAGATGAACCCATAGGTGAACGCTTAACTCACACCAACCTGCAAGGACTCAAATGGGGCGATCGCTTAATTCAGGAACAAAGTCAAGAGTTGTGAAATTACCCTTATCAGAACTTTAACTTTAGTAAAGCAGAATTCACAGGTTTTTCACAACCATTATGTTGGACACTTCGTCCTCTGTCAGCACTTCTGCAACACAAATTAGGAAAACACACACTGTCTGCCCTATCTTGCCTACTTTTCTCCCTGCAACACAAATTATCGGAAAAGAACAATTTTTCAAATAGCTGCTTACCCCTCAAGCTTTTCTTCAGCCTGATTAAACAACTCAAGAATCTGCCGACAAAGCCGCTTAAACTGCTCTCCAGTCTCGGTCGAGGGACAGCTTACGCCGACAAAGCACCAATCCTGGATGGTAGAAAACTGCCACTGCTTACCTTGATGGTCAAACCCAGCTGCCTCAACGCCGATCGCCCGGTACGAGTTGGTCAGCAAATCGGCATGAAACCGGATCTGGAGCAAAATACTGCGGCTTTGAAACAACCGGCTCCTGCCTGGAAAGTGAAAGCCAATGTCGATCGAGTCAGGATCAATCAGCTCACGGGTATCCGGGTCATTTGCCCAAGGCTTCAGGTCAGCCCTCACATCTGGGAACTCTGCCTTAAACAAATTCACGACCGTTGCGATCTGGGTAGCAACTTCAAAATTTATTGCTTGCTCGGCAGCGTTCACTCGCGATGCTCCTAAACTGTGCTGGTGGGAATGTGGGAAAAAGAACAGCAAATTCAGCTCATCACTGTAGCAATCCTAAATAGGCTGTGAGCGCACCCCGTCGGAGTGCGCTCACAACCCGATCGTCTTAAAACAATTAATTCAGGACTGCTATATCTAGATAGTAATAAGAAAAGTTAATCGAGGATTAACCTGATTAATCTAGGAGGCAAATGGCTACTATTCCTTGTCACATCGTTGTAGAAGACAATCCGGCAATCATTTATGCCAGTCGAAATGGTTCCCCTGCCAAAGTTTTGCCAATTCTGAACCGATTTCTGGAGAAATTTTGGCAGGAAAGAGACATTTCCGGAGAATATTCTGATACTCCAGAATGTCTAGTTGCTCAAATCGTCGTGCGGTTTGGGTTTGAGATTTGTGAAGACGACTTCTCAAACCTGCGCATCGGACTGAGCTTCAAGCCAGATGTGGAATATCTCTACCAGGTTTTGCTTGACCAAACCGTGCGGGTTTGGGTACCGACGGACACCTATTCGCAAGATCCAAACTCGGGACTAGCAGCCTGCCAGGAATGGACGGGCGACGGACAACTTTACAGCGGACTCTCTATCCAGGGGAACTCAATTTGATTTTTGAAAAGTGCTCACTTAACAGAACGTATGTTTTTCAAGAATTAAACTTTAAGAATTCAACAGGAACGCGATTGAATGACTAGAGTAGGGAGGGGGAGTAGCATTGAGGTCTACCCATGAGACAGATCAGTAAAACGAAACGGCTTGAATCAGCTTTAGAAGACTACAAGCGCTGGCAGTGGTTATCTACGATCCATTGTCCAGATGCTACTGACCAGGTTTTTCTGGAAGTCGGTACTGAGCAAGGACTGTGGTTTCAAGTGCAGATATCGGAGCAACTCTACTTGCGCGAGTTTAGAGATGTAGCGTTTTAGGGCGATCGCCCTTTGCCTGGCTAAGATTGTGCAGTAGCGTTATCACGGGCAATGCGGCTTCTACTCAAACTTATTGGATTAGCACTACTGCTAGTCGGGATCTACTTTCTAGGGCAAAATATCATTTTCACTACGCAAACAGCCCCCTATTGGTGGCGCGATATTTCTGCTGCGGGTTCAGTCTTAGCAGTCACAAGCGGAGTTGTAGCGCTGCTTTTCTTTAACCGAAGTGCGGGTGGCTTAGGCTGGGTTTTGGTTGGGCTAGGAATTCTGCTAGTCTTCGTCAGCGGTGGCGTTGTCCTGAGACCGACAAGCTTATAGACTTTTTTCCTGGCGTTTGTCTCCCTTGTTGCTGGGCTACAACTAATTACAACTGGCAGATTGCGTTTCTAATACCAATTCCAAAAATTAGGGCTACAGATGAAAGGGCACCCCGCTCGGTGGGGTGCCCTTTCATCTGTAGCTTTCGAGTGAAATGCTATAAATCGACCTTTTGAATTTGCCATTTGCATTCTTTGGGAGGAGGTAAAGGAGGCGATCGCTTCCTACCCTAAAGAGGCTGAGTAATAAAACAAACTGCCTTGATTTATCCCACTCCAACTCCTGACCCCGGACCTCAAATCCCTGGAACAGAGCCACTTCCCCCTTCACCAATTCCTGACCCCAACCCACTGCCGCCGATCCCAGAACCGTCCCCTACACCCAGCCCGGTTCCTGGACCCGTCCCAGAACCAATCCCTAGCCCAGTCCCCGAGCCCATTCCCACTCCAATTCCGCAACCAATTCCGGCTCCGGTGCCCGAACCGATTCCTACGCCAGTTCCACAGCCAATTCCGACTCCAATTCCACAGCCAGCAGTACCCGATCCGGTCTAAAACCTGTAAAACTGGACTTTGGACTTATGATTCTTCAACAACGACATGCTAAGAGCCGGGATCGTCGGACTACCCAATGTAGGCAAATCTACTTTATTCAACGCTCTGGTCGCAAATGCCAAGGCGCAAGCGGCTAACTTCCCGTTCTGTACGATTGAGCCGAATGTCGGCGTGGTTGCAGTGCCAGACGAACGTCTACAGGTCTTAGCCAAAATCTCCGAATCGGCTGAAATCGTGCCCACGCGGGTAGAGTTTGTAGACATTGCGGGGTTGGTTAAGGGAGCCAGTAAAGGCGAGGGACTGGGCAACCAGTTTCTTGCCAACATCCGTGAAGTGGATGCGATCGTCCATGTCGTTCGTTGCTTTGAAAATGATGACATCATTCACGTTTCTGGCTCAATTGATCCGCTCCGCGACATTGAGGTAATTAATTTAGAACTGGCGCTAGCCGATCTATCGCAAATCGAGCGGCGAATCGAGCGCACGCGCAAGTCGGCCCGTTCTAGCAAAGAAGGTCAGGCAGAGCTGGAAATGTTAGAAAGACTGGCAGCAGCCCTGAATGAAGGAAAATCTGCCCGTCAGGTGCCGCTCAACGAAGAGGAAGAAATCTGGGTCAAGCCGCTAGGCTTGCTGACGGGCAAACCGATCATCTACGCGGCTAACGTCTCTGAAGACGATTTAGCAGAGGGAAATGGCTGGGTTGACCAGGTGCGGAATTTGGCAGTGCAGGAGAATGCCCAGGTGGTAGTTGTCTCCGCTCAAGTTGAGGCAGAGCTAGTCGAATTGCCCGAAGAAGAAAGGGCAGATTTCCTTGGCTCTCTCGGCGTTGAGGAAGGGGGCTTAAAGTCGCTGATCCGCGCTACTTATGAACTGCTGGGACTGCGGACCTATTTCACCACCGGGCCAAAGGAAACTCGCGCCTGGACAATTCAGGCGGGAATGTTTGCACCCCAGGCAGCCGGAGTAATTCACTCAGACTTTGAGCGGGGCTTTATTCGGGCTGAAACGGTTGCTTACAAAGACCTTGTGACCAATGGCTCAATGACCGCTGCCAAGGAAAAAGGGCTGGTTCGCAGTGAGGGCAAAGAGTATGTGGTCCAGGAAGGCGATGTGCTGCTGTTCCGGTTCAACGTTTAGGGGCTAAGTCGCCATTCACCTGAGCGTTAGTTAGCAGGGGTTGGGTTAGCAGGGATAATTTGACGAGGCAGAGAATTGTTGGATTGACCATTTGGCTGAGCGGGAGCCTGCTCCCCAGATTCAGCAGCGTCCGTTTGGCAGGTTGCTGGATCGACGCGGTAGTCGCCTCGCTCAAGTCCTCGTGTCCCGTAAGCTTGTAGGTTGTGTTGGATCAGGTCACACTCAACATCGGCGAGACGAGTTTCGGCTGAACGGGTTTGGCGCTCAAGCCGAACTTGCTCAGTCTTCATCGTTTCAATGGATTGCTGAAGCCGCTGCTGTTCTGCTCGCAGATCTGCCAGGGTCGTGACCAGGGAGGAGTCATCACTATTTCCCTGAATGTTGGCTTCCAGATCAGTCATGCGTTGCTCTAGCTGATCTAGTCGCTCTCTGGTACTGCGAATTCCTGTCAGAGCAGCCGGATTGGTAATGTCATAGCCGTGAATAATCAGTGTGACGGCTCCGGTTGTAATCACTGAAATTAAAGCCGCGACCCATACCGCAATCGATAGCGTATTGGCAGTAAGGTTTCTGCCGTAGTTATCAAGATTTTTGCTGTAATCGTGGGATCGATCTTGATGTTGCTCCATGTGATTCTTCCCCTGAAGTTAGAGCGTGGCTTTTGCAAGTACTAGTTGCATTTCTTAGGTCTGTGCAACCTTAACTTTCGTGACTTTAGCTTCTGCGCTTGTTGACTGATTTAAGCCTGAGCAAGTGCCCTACTGTCCTAATTCTCGGCGCAATCGATGAACAACGCTATCTGGCTCTATCTGTTCGAGGATGTCTTGAATGACGGTGTTAGCTCCTAGCGGTCCCCAAGTGCAGCCTTGCTCCAGGTAAACTTGAGCAGCTTTGCCAACTCGGTAAGAGCCATAGCCTGCTAAGGTTGCCTGGGCGATCGCCGCTCCTGTATAAGCCGCAAATCCTGAAATGCTATCAAACCCGCTGGCAACGGCTGCACCACTCTTGCCCACACCCAGCAACAAACCGCTGCCCAATTCGCCTAGCAGCAGTCCGCCTGAACTCCAGACAATCGTATTCCACAGTTTACCTGCTTCGTAGCGAGTCATCGGCAACCCATACAGCCGCGCTAGCGATCGGATCATGACTAAATCAGTTGCAGCACCACCCAACACATCCAGGAAAGCAATTGGATTGATGGCGATCGCAATGGACTTCCACCGGGTAAATTGCCAGATCAAGTCTTCGGCTTCCGCCTGATGCAGCTTTAAAGTTTTGTGGGCGATCGCCTCCTCTGACTCTCTCGCCTGTCGCAACGCATTCAGGGCAAGCAGCGATTTCCCATCTCGGTTCAAAATCTCTAGCAGCTTTTGCTTCAGCTCATCCACCTGGGACGGTGGGGCTTCCCATTCATGGGTGACGCGCCCGTCTTCCCATTCCACCCGCACTTCTACCGGTGCAGGATCAGCAGCGACCATCACAATGTCGTCCGGGGAAAGAATCGGACGATATCGATCTCCGCTACTAGCAAATAGGGTTTGCAGCTTTTCGTAAATAGTTTGGCGATCGCGGTCTGGATAAAGATCAGTCTTGTTAAACACCAGAATCAGCGGCTTATGTGCCTGCTGCAATTCCATCAGGGCCCGATATTCGGTGCGAGTCATGTCACCCGCAATCACAAATAAAATCAGGTCAGCCTGTTGCGCCACCTCGCGCGCCAAGGTAGCCCGTGCCTGTCCGCCAATTTCGTCTAGCCCAGGTGTGTCAATCAGTTCTACTTGAAAGGGTTCACCTGCGACCGAAGGCGACCAGTAAACAGAACGCGCCCACTGCGTCACACCATTGAGCGGTCCCGTTTGCAGTAATTTTTGCCCAACCAGGGCATTCAACACCGCCGACTTGCCCCGACTCACCAACCCAAACACCGCCACCCGAAAAACACTGTGATTAAGCTTATCGAGCGCTGTAGAAATGTGGTCTAAGTCTGCCTTAATTGCAGCCTGAAGCTCAATGCTGCCCCCACCTCGCTTGGGCACCCGCAAAAACTGAGTATATTGATTTAGCGCCTGCCGCAAACTGACCCGGGCGCGATTAAAGTGAGAATCTTGCGGTCTGACTTTGGCCAAACCGGACTGCACATTTGCTGGGTGTGATTTGGGTGAGGTGCTCAAGGTAAGGCAAGAGAGTTTGGTTCTATTTTCGCTTATTCGGGATGTTAGTGCGAGTGTCAGGGGAGGGTGGGGAGGTAGAGATCCCCGTCTTTGTAAGAATAACCAGCCTGACTCATATCCTAGAATAAGGGACAAAACTAAGGGGTTGAAGTCAGCCCGTTTTAGATTTAGTAATTATCAATTCTTCGTTAATTTTTTGGAAAAGCCATCTAATCTTTTACTCAAGTTCAGTCGGCGGCTATTCTCAGATTTATCAGAGCAAGAACGTTTTATTGAAGCTTTGATGCAGCCGCAGCCCGATTATTCCTGCATTTTGTGGTGTCGCGATCGCACAGAAGTGCCCTTTGCGATCGCCCCTCCCCTCTCTTGGCAACCCACCTTTGTCGATCGCCTTTCTGCTACTGAGAAACCAGGAAAACATCCCCTGCACGAGCAAGGATATTATTATTGCTTGGACTTTTCTTCAGTCTTCGCCGCCTCTTCACTTTTAGCCATTCCTCAGGTAGAAACTCAGTTAGGAACTCAGCCAATACAACTCGTCATTGACATGTGTGCTGCACCCGGTGGCAAAAGCCTCTTTGCGTTAAGAACCTTGCAGCCTGAAAGTTTAATCAGTAATGAAGTCATTGGCAAAAGAATCGGCGCACTAGTTTCCAACCTAAAGCGCTGTCCCGTTTCAGGAGCCTTTAGCCAACACACTGCGGAGAAACTAGTGATTAGCCTTGACTCAAAGATTCTCGCTGAGAAAATTCCTAAAACTGCTGATGTCGTGATTGTGGATGCGCCTTGCACCGGTCAATCTTTGCTTGCTAAAGGTGAAAAAGCGCCTGGATGCTTTCATTCAGTCAACATCAACAAAAACGCAAATCGGCAAAAAAGAATTTTAGCTAATTCTGCTCAGCTTGTTGCGCCTCAAGGCTACTTAGCCTACATGACTTGCGCCTATTCACCTGAAGAAAATGAGCAGGTCAGCGAGTGGCTTTTGCAAAAGTTTCCCCAATTCCAGCCCATAACAATTTCTCATTTACAGAACTTTCAATCCCACTTATCAGAACTTCCCTGCTACCGGATGTTTCCTCAGGCTGGATTAGGAGCAGGGGCCTTTACCGTTCTGTTCCAAAACACTGAAATAGGCGAAAAGCAAACTATCTCTTCTGATTTTTTAGAACAGTTCAAACGCTACAGAATGAGTTGAAATTAGAAGTTCAGAAAAGCCAAAAACTAATTCTACTTGTTCTTAGTTCTACTGAAGTAGCGGTAATCAGTGAGGGCAAAGCATTCGGTCATAATCTCTGCAACCTAGTTAACCTCTCCACTAGATGCTTCACCCATAACATGACAATGACTTTTCTTTACGCAACGGATTTTGTATCACCTATTCAAGCAGAAAATACAAATACAAAAGTCATGCACGGGTTTATTTAATTTCTTCCTTTTGCACTTTAAATTCCTAATTTTCCCCCTACTTCTGGCTCTAGGTAGATGCATCGTCTAGGCGATTTGAGCGACAGTACTGCTTGCAGGACTTCACCTTGAGCTAATGACACAGCCATCTTTTAACTCCTCTGATTCTTCGGACTGGATTGAGCGGTTTGCTCGGTTTGGCTTTGCCGCAAAAGGAGTCGTCTATGCCGTCGTCGGCATCTTGGCGGCTCAAGCGGCTTTTAGCACAGGGGGTAGAACGACCGACACCCAGGGTGCACTGCAATCAATTGTGAAGCAACCCTTTGGGCAAATTCTGCTCGTCATCATCGCAATTGGTCTGGCAGGATATGTTCTGTGGCGATTGGTTCAAGCAGTTCTTGACCCAGAGGGCATTGGTACAGACGCTAAAGGAATTGCTCAACGGTTGGGCTATGCGACTACTAGCGTAATTTACGCAGGACTAGCATTTTCTGCGATTAAGCTTGCTGCTGGTGCAGCGGCGGGCAGCAGCGACGGTGGTAACTCGTCAGCTCAAGACTGGACAGCCCGAATTCTTTCTCAACCGTTTGGGCAATGGCTGGTTGGTTTGGGAGGTGCATTTGTAATCGGTCTGGGCTTTTACTTCTTCTATGAAGCATTTAGCGCCAAGTTTTGTAAGGAACTCAAAATTAGGGAAATGAGCCAGGCTGAACGCAAAGCCGCAACCTGGTTTGGCAGAGTTGGCATTACTTCCAGAGGCATTGTCTACACAATTATTGGTCTTTTTTTGATAGTGGCAGCACGCCAATCCAACCCAGAGCAGGCAAGAGGAGTTGGGGGTGCATTAGGAGCACTAGCAGAGCAGCCCTACGGACCGTGGCTGTTGGGAGTCGTTGCCCTCGGTCTCATTCTTTATGGAATTTACATGGGTCTGTATGCCAAGTACCGTCGCATTAGCGCCCCTAATCTTGAGCGCGAAGCTAAAGTGAGACTTAATCGATAGAAGAAGGATAGGTGAGAGCAAGCGATCGCCACCCATCCCTACCCTTCCGGGACAAGGACAACTTGGGCAGACAGAATTAGTCCATTTCCTGATGCGCTGTCTTCTACCTCAGCATCGTTTAACTGAATATCTTCTGGCTCGACAAGCTGACCTATTCCTAGAAAAAGACCATTTTCGTGGCGCACCCGACAAGCTTGTGCTGGGAAGAGTTCAGGATGTAAGCGAATTCGCTGTCCCTGACACCAACGCTTACCCTCCGGTGCCGACAGGTTGACTGCAGGCAGATGCTCTAAAGCAAATTCAGGCAAAATAGGGCAAAAGGTGCCCTGCTGAATTTGCTCAGATAGCTGATCAAGCGTCAGACTATCCTTCAGCAGAAAGCCGCTGCTGGCAGTGCGAGTCAGGGATGCAAGCGTGCCGCCACTATTCAAGAAATTGCCCAAGTCACGAGCGATCGCCCGTATATAAGTTCCCGCACCACAAGCGATCGCCACCTCTAGTTCAGGAAAATCACCCGATCGCCAGTCCAGCACATCGATTTGAAACACTTCAACGGTGCGAATGGGAGCCTCTACCGCTTCGCCTGCTCTGGCTAATTCATACAGCCGCTTGCCCTGCACTTGAATGGCGCTGTAGCTGGGCGGAATTTGCTGAATCTTTCCCTGAAACTGGGGTAACGCCTGCTCAACTTGCTCCAGAGTTAGGGTTGGTACAGGTACAGCCGTGAGAATTTCGCCTTCCAGGTCGTCGGTAGTTGTCTTCACGCCAAAGCGAATCGTGGCGCGATAGGCTTTATCTCCAGGCAAAAATTGCAGCAGACGGGTAGCTCGCCCTAGAGCGATCGGCAAAACGCCTGTAGCTGCCGGATCAAGGGTGCCGCCATGCCCAACTCGCTTGAGCTTAAGTAAACGCCGCACTTTCGCAACACAGTCGTGGGAAGTTAGCCCCGCAGGTTTGTTTAAATTTAGAAATCCGTCCATACCTTACGCTATCACTCCCCCCAGAGCCGCCGTCCTGATTTTCCTTTTAGTCGCTCATGCGTGTCTCGCAGCAGCGTGGGAATATCAAGCTGTTCGGGACAGCGGGGCAGGCAGTCGCCGCACTCGGTACAGCGATCGCCCCTTCTCCCCGGAAACCAATGTCCCGCATTCTCAAACATGCCATAACGGTATCGCCCAAAATCACTCATGTCATAGCTGACAGCCAGATTGCGTAAGCGCAGCACTTCAGGAATATTGATCGCTTCGGGGCAAGGCAGGCAAGCATAGCACTGACTGCAGCAATCGCTCCCTAAAACCTTAACCTGCTGAGTTTGCAGCCGCTCTAGAGCTTCTACTTCTGACGCAATGAGTGAGCCGTCTTGATTGCTAACTGCCAGCGGCTCATCTAACTCTGTCGGATTTGCCGGACCTACACTGAGGGTCGTAATGCGGCGATCGCTCAACAAAAACCGATAGTTCAGCTCCAGCGGCGAGAAGGGATGGCACAGTTCTGAGAGCATTGGCGGCGGGGTATAGAGCATTCCACCTTTGTCAGCTGGCGAAATGATGAAGATGCCCATATCCTTCTGGCTGGCAAGTTCCAAAGCGGGAGCATTGCGCTGAAAGAAGTAGTTGTAATGGAGGCAGACAAACTCGAATTGGTCAGTGGCGATCGCCCTCAAAATCACCTCTAGCGGTGCGTGGGTCGAGAAGCCAACGTGACGCACCTTACCGGTGGCGATCGCCCGTTCCACAGGCTTCATGCAGCCGTCTGGAGCCTGCACCCAGGCGAGATGTTCCTCTGTGTTTAAGCCATGAATAGCAAGGCAGTCTAGATAATCCGTGCCCAGAGCAGTGAGGCTGTCATCAATGCTGCGTTCCACCGCGGCCGGGTCGGCAGTTGGAGGAATTTTGCTGGTGATGTGAACTTGAGTGCGAGGAATTTCCAGATCGACCAGCGCCTTTCCTAAAAACTGTTCACTTTTGCCGTAGCCTCTAGCGGTTTCTAAGTGATTGATTCCCAACTTGAGCGATCGCTCAACCGTCAAACGAGCATTCTCCTCAGAAGCCAAATAGCGCATGGTTCCCAAGGAGAAAATCGAGATATTCAGATTTGTTTTGCCAAAGCGACGATAGCGCATTAAACTGAGGCGGCTGTGTCAGATCATTCTAAGCTTCGCCGCTGCTATATCGCCCTCTTTGGGTGAAGTCTTCTGGACGCAGGTTAGAGAGAAAATCGCGAAAGGCAAGCCGTTCCGCTTCGTCTGCATCTCGATCAACTGGAATCGAGGCATCTGCAACGACTTCTTCCATGACCCAAATTGGGCTTTTGGTACGCAGGGCAACAGCGATCGCGTCACTGGGACGAGCATCGATCTCTTTCTTATTCTCCCCTTGCCGCACCGTTAAGATGGCGTAAAAGGTATTGTCCTGCAAAGAGTGAATTACCACTCGCTCCAAAGCCATGTCCCACTCTTCTAGGAGATTAACAATCAGGTCGTGGGTTAAAGGACGGGGCGGAGCCTGATTTTCTAACGCGTTGATAATTGCCCTTGCCTGGTCCTGCCCGATGTAGATAGGGAGCTGGCGACGGTCTGAAGCATCCCTTAAAAGCACAATAGGGCTACGGGTTGCTGCATCCAGGGCAATTCCAGCGACTTTCATTTCAATCATTGGCTTAGCCTCTAGAATCCATTGAGCAAGGACGATTCAACTCAAACAGATAAACTGGGGTTAGTGAATCCATAATGACAGATAGACGTAACATTTAGGCTGACAAAGGGCGTGAGATTATAGCTAGACACTTACCGTTATATCCTTTGCGGTCAAAATTATCAGAGCTGAGATGAGTATTTTCACTCAACTCTTAAAAGTGTCCAGGTTCAAACACCTGCTTCTCCCTGTACAGGTTCCGGCGTATAAGTTTTACTGAACTCCAGTATGCCCTGATCTTGCCCTGATCCGTAGCCAAAAACCTGAATCTTTGACTAAAAAGATCACGATGCAAGCGAGTAAAATCTGCTCTCAGGACAGGCTTCTAGCCTAACTTCAAGCAAACCCGCAGATGGACTGCTAACTGGAGAAACAATGGAGATGTCTGCCTATCGGGATCTCAGCAGCTAGTTTGAATTGACCCCAACACCAAGTTTCAGGATCAAGAGCTTGAAATCAGGACGGCTAAGGTGAAAAGGATTTGAAGTTAGTTCAATTTTTTTGCAAATTCTTTACGATCGCAAACTAAACCTAAACAGACGTAAAACCGTGTTTACAGGACTAATCCAGACAACAGGAACGATTCACTCTCTAGGGGACGACCAGCTACAAATCTCCTGCGGTACGACTGCACCAGAGTGGTTTTTGACAGATTTGGCGATTGGCGACAGCATCTCGGTCGATGGCGTGTGCCTTACCGTAACCCGAATTTTGCCAAACGGGTTTATCGCCACTGCTTCCCCTGAAACGCTGTACCGCACTACGTTAGGACAGCTAGAAGGCGATGCTTACGTCAACCTAGAAGCCTCTTTGCAGGTCGGCAGTAAGCTGGGTGGACATTTTGTTACCGGACATGTAGACGGAGTAGGTTATCTGCAAGCATCGGTGCAAACGGCGAACTCCTGGGAAATGAGCTTTGCGGTCACTGATCCGCGAGTGGCTCGCTACATCGTCACCAAGGGCAGCATTGCCGTGAATGGGGTAAGCCTAACCGTTGCGGACTGCAATTCAGAGGGTACCTGGTTTAAGGTGGCAGTGATTCCACTGACTTATGCTGAAACAAATCTGCGTCACCTCAAGCTGAATGCTCTCGTCAATCTAGAAGGCGACGTGCTAGGTAAATATGTGGAAAAGTTTTTGCGGTTAGGGGGAGATCAAACAGGAAAGGCGATCGCCGACTTAGAAACCCTAATTCAACCTGCCAATGATGGAGTGAGTTCGGCGTTTCTCGCAGAACATGGATATCTTTGAGGTCATCTACTCTCCCATTAAAAGATTAGGGATGCCCCCGCGACGCGGGGGCATCCCTAATCTTTTAGTCCCTAATCTTTAACCGGGAAGGGAGTAATCAGTCGTGAGTCAAGACAATTTCCTTGACTCCTGAGCAGTCCACCTGCTGAAGTAACTCGGCGATCGCTTTCCCAGATACGGGTTCAACCCAATCGGCAGCAATTTCGGCAAGCGGTACCAGCACAAATGCCCGTTGATTCATGCGCGGATGCGGAATTTGTAGACCAGGCTGCTGCAAAATCTGGTCGTCAAACAAGAGCAAATCAAGGTCAAGCGATCGCGGACCCCAACGTTCTCGTCGGACTCGCCCAAACTTTGCTTCAATCTGCAGCAGGGTACTCAGCAAGTCCTGTGGCTCCAGAGTTGTTGCAAGCAGCGCACAGGCATTCAACACATCGGGTTGCGGTGGCCCAACTGCAACCGTGCGGTAACAGTGTGACGTTGCTTGTAGAACAATGCCCGGTGTGTGATCAAGAATATCCAGAGCAGATTTGAGGATGGCAGGAGAGTCACCGACATTGCTACCGAGGGCGATCGCCACCCGCTTAACCTGTTTGCCCAAGTGTTCGCTTGCCTCCATCACCCATTACCAGCTTGGATCAACAAACAAATTGATCGTAAGCTGCGGCTGACCAGACGGCACAGCAGTAATACAGGCACAAATCGTATCGCCACCTTCTACTTCAACTTCACAAGCATGGCAAGAACCCATCAGGCAGCCTGTAGGAATAGTCAGACCTACCCGATCTGCCACTTGCAGCAACGGTTCTCCTACCTCAGCTTCAACAGAGACATCGTCGGGCAAAAACCGAATCAGAATGCTCATAACACAACCCTGAAATTTATTTGCCCAGGTAGGGCATGATCGGCGTTAAGTCGATGTAGGACTCAACCACGTCAGCAAGGGAGTCTAACATGGCTTCCCGCTGTTCTCGGTAGTTGGAGATGCCAGTCGGCAGCGATTTCAGCCCTCGCTGCTGACGCAAACGATTTAGCCAGGCACGCCGCCAAGGACCATTGTCAAAAATGCCGTGCAGATAGGCTCCCCAAATTGATTGGGTTGAATCAACCACACCCAAATTCACATCGTCAAACAAGGGTTTGAAAGAAGCCCCTTCATTCTCAGGAGATTCAACGTCTAGTAAGTGGCTGCGCCCCTGATGAATCTCGTAGCCTGTGACGGGTAGACCTGTCTGAGGAAAGTTAGACGTGACTAGGCGTTGGCGCGCAACCTTCTGCCCTGTAATCACCGTTTTTAAGGGCAGCAGTCCTAACCCTTTGTATCGACCTTCTTGCCCTTCGATACCTTCTGGATCAGCCAACATCCTGCCCATCATCTGGAAACCACCGCAGATTCCCATAACGGTGCCTCCGGCAGCAGCGTAGTTTTGAATCGCTTCAGCCATGCCTGTACGCTGCATCATGATGAGGTCAGCGATCGTCGTTTTGGAACCGGGAAGAATGACGGCATCGGGGTAGCCCAGTGAATCCTTCAAGCCGATATATCGGACTGAGACGCTGGGTTCTGACTCTAGTGGGTCAAAATCGGTAAAGTTAGAAATTCGGGGCAGCCGAATCACCGCAATGTTGATTTCGCTGCTAGCAGGACTAGCATTCCGCTCAAGCAGGGAAAGGGAGTCTTCTGCCGGAAAGGCATGATCGAGCCAGGGAACGACCCCCACAACAGGAACTCCGGTACGCTCTTCTAACCAGGTAATGCCCGATTGCAGGAGCGATCGCTGTCCTCGAAACTTGTTGATGATAATTCCTTTGACCAGCGATCGCTCTTCTGGCTCCAGCAGCTCCAGGGTACCGACGATATGAGCAAAAACGCCGCCACGCTCAATGTCAGCAATGAGTAGAGTAGGCGCATCGAGATGACGAGCCACACGCATGTTGGTCAGGTCACGATGCTTCAGGTTAATTTCGGCAGGGCTACCGGCCCCTTCACAGATGACCAGGTCAAACTCTTCTCCCAGGCGCGCCAGGGATTCTTCGATCGCCTGCCAGCCCGGTTCAAAGTACTGTTCATAATAATCAGCCGCACCGACCCTGCCTACGACTCTGCCCTTCAGCACGACCTGAGAAGTCATGTCGCCCTGAGGCTTGAGCAAAATTGGGTTCATCTCCACCCGAGGAGTAACCCCAGCAGCCCATGCTTGCACTGCTTGAGCATGACCAATTTCGCCACCGCTTGCAGTGACGTAAGCATTGAGCGCCATATTCTGGCCTTTGAATGGAGCAACTCGCCAACCTCGGCGACACAAAATTCGACATAGCGCCGCAGTTAGGAGCGATTTCCCAGCATGGGACGTTGTCCCGACAACCATGATGGCTTTCATGCAAAACCTCCGAGAAATCCCTGGCGATCGGGCAGATTTGCCGAACGAGGGGATGGCTGATATGAAAATGAACGTTTGGACGCTTTACGCAATCCCTCGACCAGTCATTATATTCGAGATATTTTTTTGAGCCAGGTTTGAGCCAGTTTCGAGCCAGTTGAACTGGTTCGGAAATACTTAAGCGATTTGGGGCAGCTATCGTATCCAGTCTGGTAGGCGAACCCAACGATTCCAAGCATTCTGTAAGCGATCGAGTAGGCTCGGTGCAGGTAGATGTTCACCCTTGTGCTGCCACTTTTCAACCAGTTGCCGACCCAGTGGCGTCAGTCGAAAGCTGTCTGTTAAGCCCTGTCCGTCTACCTCTCTTCGCAGCAATCCAGTTTGAATCAGCCAAAGTAAATCATTTTCTGCCACTAATTCGGGCAGGGAGCGACGGGTATAGCGGTTTTGGATGCCGGATTGTCCGGCGATCGCCTTTAACCCAACACTCTCCTGACGCATCGTAGCGAACAGATGGAGTTGAAAGGGCGCACACCGCACCGCCCGCTCTGCCCGCTCAACTGCGCGACGGGGGTATCGAATCGACGGGGCACTGCTGGATTGAATTGGGGTCATTAGCAACTGTTGAGGCTGGTTAGGTGAGGCTGGTCAAAAGAAAGCAGCGCAAGGCTAAGCAAAGCTAAAAATTTACATTCTTGTCTATCTTATGCTGTTTTTTTTGGGCGATCGCACGCCATCAGGCTTTAGCAGCAGTTTATGAGTAAGTCGGAAGCCGTCAGGGGAAGACAAAAATTAAGAGATTTGATCGATCCTGACGTTCTTTAGTAGCATCTATGACATTTTTTATTTAGTTCCATTGGTAACTCTTTTACTAAGCATCTGCAAGGTTTGTCAGCGAAGGGATAGCAACACTCTATTGGGCGTTCGAGCCACTTTGCTTCGAATCTTGAACAGAGGCGGTCTGGTTTGGAAACCGAATTTTGACGGGTTCTTTACTAAGGTTCCCTCTGCTGAAGCTAGTAGAAACAATTAGGTCGCTTCTAGGGTTCCGGTTCAGGTCCTACGATTTGAGTGTCTGGTCCGAGAGAAGCCAGCTAGCCATTGCAGCCATTTAGATGGAAGGTGAGCTAGCCACACGGCGGGATAAAAGCCCGGGAGAAGCAGTCTGATGGCTGAGACTGTCTCCTGGGCTTTGCTTTGCAGTTCAATTGAACTCAAGCGAGTTTCCCAGGTCAGTCAAAGAATTAGCATAATTCAACGATTTCTGGGTGACTTACATGACTGATGATCCTCTCTTTCAAAATCCATCTAACGGACATCAACCTCAAACAGAGGCTCAATATGCTCTAGAACGGGAAACTCATTTGCCCATGACTGGGTGGCAGCAAGAAGTCGCTAGAGGGCTAGAGTTTGGGCTAGAAGCGGCTGAAAGCATTCGCGATCGCTCCATTCCCACCTTTTCTCGCGGCGAACTGCCTCACTATGCAGGTATCAATACCTTTCTGAAAGCGCCCTACGTAGAAGACGTACGAAAGGTCGGGGAATATGATGTGGCGATCATCGGTGTGCCGCACGATTCGGGCACGACTTACCGTCCTGGCACCCGCTTTGGACCACAGGGAATTCGCCGCATTTCTGCGCTTTACACTCCCTACAACTTTGAGCTAGGCATCGACCTACGCGAACAAATTACGCTTTGCGATGTTGGCGATATTTTTACCATTCCAGCCAATAACGAGAAGTCGTTTGACCAAATTTCCAAAGGAGTCGCTCACGTCTTCAGTTCTGGTGCATTTCCAATCATTCTGGGTGGAGACCACTCGATTGGCTTTCCGACTGTACGCGGGGTTTGTCGGCATCTAGGTGACAAAAAAGTAGGGATCATTCACTTCGATCGCCACGTGGATACTCAGGAAACCGACTTAGACGAGCGGATGCACACCTGCCCCTGGTTTCACGCCACCAATATGAAAAATGCTCCTGCCAAAAATCTGGTGCAGCTTGGTATCGGCGGTTGGCAGGTACCGCGTCAGGGTGTGAAAGTATGTCGCGATCGCGCCACTAACATCCTCACCGTTACTGACATCGTTGAACGGGGCTTGGATGCTGCGGTTGACTTTGCTCTAGAACGCGCCCTAGATGGCACCGATTGCGTCTATATCAGCTTCGACATTGACTGCATTGACGCAGGCTTTGTCCCTGGCACAGGTTGGCCAGAGCCCGGTGGACTGATGCCCCGCGAAGCACTCTACCTGCTTGGCAAGATTGTCGAAAAAGCTCCAGTTTGTGGGCTGGAAGTGGTTGAAGTCTCACCTCCCTACGACATCAGCGATATTACTTCATTAATGGCAACACGGGTCATCTGCGACACGATGGCGCATCTGGTGCTGTCAGGACAACTGCCGCGATCGCAAAAACCTGCCTACATTCATCCCGAAGCTCAACCCGAACTTGTTGAGTGGAGCTAGAGGAATGGAGAACGAGAGGCAAATTTTGGACTTTTTGCTATGCATGAAACGGATATGACAAAGGCACTGATTTTAACAGTGCGAGATTGGTGGGAAGCGCAGCCAGAACGCCCCCAAATTTCTCATGTGCATCTTACTGTCGGTCAGTTTACCTGTGTGGAACCTGTTAGCTTGCAGTTTGCCTTTGAAGTGCAAACCCGAAACACGTTTCTAGAAGCCGCCAAACTGGTCATTCAAGAAACGCCCTTGATTGCCTTTTGTCACCATTGCCAGCAGGAATATCGCCCTGAAATCGGCGTTCAATATGCTTGCTCTGAATGTCGATCGCCCCTGGAAGACATTCGCTCAGGGCGAGAGCTAAAAATTGACCGAATCGAATACTGTTCTGACTCTGCGGAAAGTTATGCATCAAACCTTTGACGCTGCCCTGGGAATTAATCTGCTCCACGCAAACCAGGAAGGAGCCGACCACAATCGTGCTCACTTTGACGCATGGGGAATCACCTGCCTCAACATCATGAGCAGTCCCGGTGCAGGTAAAACCGTGCTACTAGAAAAAACCCTGTCAGCTTTAAACCAAAAGCTAAAAATCGCCGTAATTGAAGGCGATATGACAACAGAATTAGATGCCGATCGCCTGCGCCAATATAACGTTCCTGTGATCGCAATCAACACTGGACGTTCCTGCCATCTGGATTCCAAAATGGTAGCGGGTGGACTGCATCAGCTAGAGCATCAATACAACCCTTCTGATTTTGATTTGGTGTTAGTTGAAAATGTTGGAAACCTGGTTTGTCCTGCTGAATTTGAAGTCGGAGAACATGCCAAGGTTGCCCTTTTAAGCATTACTGAAGGAGAAGACAAACCGCTGAAATATCCGGTGATGTTTCAAGAAGCAGATTGCTTACTCATTACCAAAATGGACTTAGCCCCTTATTTAGAGATTGACATAGACCGAATCATTTCCAACGTCCGTCAGATGAATCCAAATGCAACAATTATTCCCGTTTCTGCAAAAACCGGAGAAGGATTAGCCATTTGGTTTGACTGGCTACAGTCACAAGTTCCTTCGGCTCAAACGACTTCTAAAACGCAAAACTTGACACCTGTATAGGTTGGGTTGAAGCAAGAAACCCAACAGATCTAAATCCTTGCTTGATTCAAAGACTGTTGGGTTTCTTAAACTCTACCCAGCCTACAGTTTGGTGAATCTACATTGGGTGAATCTCCAACTGAAAATAGTTCAAGTTTATTAGAGCTATCAGCAAAGTTATCGCTATTCATTCACTAACCAACCTGTTCTAAAGGAGCCTGAATTGAGAATTCGCAAGCTGTTATCTTGGGGAGTTGCTTTTCTGTTTGGTTTAGTCGTTGTAGTAAGCTGTGCACCCAATCCTGGCACGGATTCTGCAACCCCTGGTACGGATACTGCTGCCGAGCCTGTCGTTATGGGCTTCAGCGCTTGGCCCGGTTGGATTCCTTGGCAGGTGGCTGACGAGGAAGGCTTGTTTGAGCAAAACAATGTCAACGTTGAACTGACATGGTTTGATGGCTATCTCGATTCAATTAATGCCCTGGCCTCTGGACAGCTTGACGCAAATACTCAAACGCTCAATGACACGATTAGCTCCGTGGCTGCTGGCTCAGATCAGGTGATTGTTCTAGTCAACGACAACTCGACTGGCAACGACATGATTATTGCCAGCGAGGAAATTAACTCTGTTGAGGATCTGCGGGGCAAACGAGTTGCAGCAGAAGAGGGCACGGTTGACCATTTCCTGCTGTTGTTAGGCTTGCAAGAGGCGGGAATGACTCAGGCTGATATCGATTTTCAGCCTTTAGAGACTGGGGCAGCAGCGGCGGCTTTTGCGGCAGGTCAGTTAGACGCAGTTGGAGTGTTTGCCCCATTCACCACTCAGGCTCTAGAACGTCCGGGAAGCAAACCACTGTTTACTTCAGCAGATTATCCAGGTTCAATTCCCGATCACCTAGTTGTGACCCGTCAAATGATTGATGAGCGTCCTGAAGACGTTCAGGCTCTAGTCAATACCTGGTTTGCCACGCTGGAATTCATCGAAGGAAATCAGGACAAGGCATTCGACACCATGTCGAAGCGGGCAGGCGTGACTGTTGATGAGTACAAAGAATACGACCAGGGCACAACCATCTTCAGTATTGAGGACAACCTCAAGGCTTTTGAAGCAGGTTCAGATATGTCTTCTTTGCCCTATGCTGCTGAACAAATTAGCCAATTCCTGGTAGAAAGCGAGTTGGTTCAAGAAGCTCCTGACGTGAGTAACATCTTTGACGATCGGTTTATCAAAGCTTACGCAGAACAGGCAGGGAAGGGATAAAGAATTGGAAGGTTAGGTAGCAGGTAGGAATTGGGTTTAGGCAACCTCTTACCTCCTACCCGTCATTTGATGGTTTAGGTAGGTCATGTTGCTTGCAAAAGCACAGGCAATTTAAGGCAGTTTTGAGGCAAAGCAAATGAGCCAATCTAGCGAGTTTATAGGGAACGAAAATGTTTCTGATGCGCCCAGAATGTTGCCGCCTACTGTGTTTTGGCGAATTGCGGAAGATATTCCTAAGAACTTGTCCTGGACGCTGATCGTTTTGTCGATCACTGTACCGATCGCCCTTTGGTGGATGGTTTCTGAATACATCGCTGCAAACTATGAAGTGTATGCAATCTTTCTGCCAACTCCATTACGAACTCTAGCAGCACTGCAACGCCTTTGGACGGAGGGAATACTGCCCACAGACATCGCCTACAGCATGTTTCGGGTCTTTAGCGGTTTCTTTTTAGCAGCGATTATTGCTGTCCCTTTGGGTGTATTAATGGGTTCGTTTGCGAGTTGGCGATCGCTTCTGGAACCCATCATTGGCATCATTCGCTATATGCCAGCCCCTGCCTTTATTCCCCTCCTAATTCTTTATTTTGGTTTGGGCGAAGTTCCCAAAATTCTGTTGATTTTCATCGGCACCCTATTCTTCAACACGCTAATGATTATGGATGCCGTTAAGTTTGTTCCCAAAGAATTAATCGAAACAACTTACACCTTGGGAGGGAAACGCTTACAGGTTTTACTTCAGGTAATTTTGCCCTACATCTATCCCAGCATTATTGATGCCTATCGCGTCAACATGGCTTCATCCTGGAACTTGGTGATTGTGGCAGAACTCGTTGCTGCAACTGAAGGGTTAGGCAAGCGAATTAGTATTGCTCAGCGGTTTCTGAGAACGGATGAAATTTTTGCTGGGTTAATTGTGATTGGTTTGATTGGTCTGGCAATCGACTTGCTGTTTCGGCTGCTATTAAAACTCACCGGACGCTGGGCAACGTGAAAGGCTTGAAAAGCTTATTCCCCTATGAGGGCGTAGCATTCGGGCGAGAATTCTTAGTTTATTTGAAGGGCTATCTGCCGAATGCTGCACCCCTACATCTGCTTCAATTTCTAACTTCTAATTTTTAACTGCTAACGGGTTTCTGCTACTCACACTTACCTCACTCACAGCTATGTACCTTGAAGTTGCTCAACTCCACAAACAGTTTAAGACTCGAAATAGTCCGATTGTTGCCCTCAAAGACATTAATTTGCACATTGAGGAGGGCGAATTTGTTTGCGCGGTGGGTGCGTCGGGTTCTGGTAAATCTACCCTGCTGCGTCTGATTGCTGGGTTGGAAACGCCAACAGCGGGCGAGGTGCGGGTAGACGGAGTACGGGTGACAGGTCCAGGCGCAGATCGAGGCATGGTATTTCAGAATTACACGCTTTATCCCTGGATGACCGTTGCCAAGAATGTTGGCTTTGGGCTGAAGTTGCAGGGCATGTCTGAGAAGGAATGCAAACAGCGCGTGTCCTATTATCTGGACGTGGTAGGACTATCGCAATTTGCTAACGCCTTACCCAAGGAGCTATCTGGCGGCATGAAGCAGCGGGTGGCGATTGCCCGCGCTCTTGCCTCTCAGCCCAAAATTTTGCTGATGGACGAACCCTTTGGAGCGCTGGACGTGCAAACCAAAGAAACGATGCAGCAATTTTTGCTTCAAGTGTGGGAGCGTACCCGCACCAGCATTTTCATGATTACTCACGATGTTGAAGAGGCCGTTTTTCTATCGCAACGCATCTACGTTTTGACTTCACGCCCCGGCACTATTTTGCGTGAGGTTGTGCTGGACTTGCCGAGTCAGCGAGACTACCACATCAAGCGCCAGCCCAAATTTCAGGACTATAAGGAAGAAATCATGGGGCTGCTGCGCGGCGAAGCGGTCGAGGCAATGGTAGCAGGAGGATAGTCCTATCCGCTCCAATCGGTTCCAATCAGTTCCAAGTAGCGCAAAACTGGTTCTCATGCAGCAAGACTTCGCCGTGATCGGGAACCCAAGCTAGCCAACGATCGCCCGATTGCTGACAAAGCAAAAGCGCCTCATCAAAGCTAAAGGGGTTAGGAAGTTCTAATAGCTGCACCCAGGTAGAGGCTTGAAACTCGGTCTGGGGAACTTCTGGATGCGGAACTGTTTGCCAGTCGCAGGCGATTTTGGGAAGATTACACCAGCGGGACTGGGTGTCGTATTCTACTGGGCAAAAGTCTAACTTCATATCGTGTCTCTCAATCAGGAAAAATAAGCCAATCAGGAAAAATAAGCGACCTTGTGCTTCAAAGTCATCTCGCCGTCAGCAATTCCTCAAGATCGTTTCGGAAATAGAACTGTGGCTAAGTTGATATAAACAGAAAATATTCTGTATCAGTTACTACAAAAATACAGAATATTGGCTGCTGATATCAAGCAGTTGTCGCACATCTTTACGCAAGAGGGGCGATCGCCACACCAAAATTGCAGTTACAATCTGTAACGAACAATGCAAAAGCAGGAAATAGAACCCATGCCTTTATCAGTTGGCACAACGGCTCCCGCCTTTACCGTCAAAGACACCAACGGCAATACGGTTTCACTCTCCGACTACGCTGGCAAAACCGTCATTCTGTATTTCTATCCCAAGGACGACACGCCAGGTTGCACTAAAGAGGCCTGTGGCTTCCGGGACTACTACGCCGATTACCAGGGCAAAGACATTACCGTGTTTGGGGTGAGCATGGATGATGAAGCGTCCCACCAGAAGTTCACGGAAAAATATAGCCTTCCGTTCCCGCTCTTAGCTGATGTGGATGGCGCAATCACGAAAGCCTATGACGTGGATGGCGGCGGCTATTCCAAGCGCGTTACCTATGTCATTGGTGGCGACGGTAAAATTGCCAAGGTCTACAGCACCGTCAAAACAGACAGCCACGCTACTGACATTTTGGCTGAGCTAGCAGTCTAAGTTTGAGCTAAGTTTGACCAATCTGCCTGTAGGGGCGAACAGCCGTTCGCCCCTATCCCTTTGCTGGTTAGCGATCGCAGGAGCGGGCAGGTAAAATTTGGCTAAAACGGCGGTATTCTGACAAGTACTGCTCTAAAACCACAAATTGCGGCAGGTTGAGGCTGTAGTAAATCCAGCGCCCTTCCTGACGGGTTCGCACGAGGGCAGCTTCTTTGAGCGTCTTCAGGTGAAAAGACAGTTTGGACTGGCTGACCCCAATGAAGTCACACAGTTCGCAAACACAAAGCTCTTGCTCTCGGAGCAAATCTAACACCTTCATCCGCAACGGATCGGAGAGGGCGTGAAAGCCAATCGTAATCAAGTCTGTTGACGGCGATACCGATAAAGAGGGTGTTGTAGAAGTGGGTTGCATCAAGCTAATCCCGAAGCTGGGTTGACTTTACTGGGTTAGGAATTAGGCAGTAGGAGAAAGCCTTCCCTTCGAGTTTAGCGGTCTGTTAGCTGTACTGGAATCTGGCTCATTCAGTGCGATCGCCTTTTCTGCAAGCGTAATTACGGTCACCTCTGGGCGACAAAACAGCCGTCCAGGTAGGTAGGTGCCTAAGCCCCGGTTCACATATAAATAATTGGAGCCGACTTGGTGAAAGCCCTGGGCCCATTCCCAGTGACGCACGACTTTGTAGCAATCTTCTCGCATGTACGGAATCCAGCGGCGCAGTCGTCTGGGGACGTGTCGCCGCACAGCTTGATACCAAGTGGGAAGTGGCCCTAACCCCGGAATGACAACCTGCCCGCCGTGCGTATGTCCCGAAAGCTGGAGGTCTACTCGCCAAGGCTGGAGATGAACGGTGCTATCTGGATTGTGAGACAAAACAATTCGAGGGGTAGCTGGGTCCAACCGATTCATCACAGGGGCAGGGTCAAATTCTCTCGACCACAAGTCGGCAAGCCCGACCAGCGGTAACTCTGACCCAAACGGATAGCCGATCTGATTCCACAAAACTTGAATTCCGGCTTCGACAAATGCGGTAGTAATTTCTGTTTGCGAACCCGCAGGAAAAATATCATGGTTACCCAACACCGCATAGGTGCCAGCGCTGCTGCGGAGCTGCTTTAAACGCGAGGCGAGGGTACGAGCTGGGGCTGGGTCATCGGTTACATAGTCACCCGTCAGCACAATCAGATCAGGTTGAACGGCATTGGCGGCAGCGATCGCTTCTGCTAGTAGTTGCTCAGAGAGTCGCAAGCCATCGTAGTGCAAATCTGAAAGTTGAACCAGCTTGCAGCCCTGTAGCGGTTTTGGCAATTCGGCAATTTCAACGGTTAAATGATCAACGCTCAGCGATCCTGATAGTAACCTGTGCATAACTTAGAAGGGTTTTCTCTGGATTAGCCACCCCAGCTTATCAAAATAAAGAGAGAGGGTTGGTGAGAATGTATCGACAGAAACATAGCTGGTTTACTTAGATAAATTGGCTGGCAAAACTGACTGGCAAAACTCATACACCCGATCCGGTTTCGCGCAGTACATAGCCTACACCGCGCACAGTTTGAATCAGTCGTTTTTCACCATCGGCTTCCAGTTTGAGACGCAGGTAGCGGATGTAGACTTCAATAATGTTGGAGTCGCCCATAAAGTCATAACCCCAAACTTTTTCTAGAATGCGATCGCGCGTAATCACCTGGCGCGAGTGAGCTAGCAGATATTCCAGCAGGTCAAATTCTTTGGCGGTTAGCTCGATCAGGCGATCGCCACGAAACACTTCTCGGGTTTGACGATTGAGCAGCAAATCTGTAAAGCTCAGCACGTCTGCCTCCGTATCCTGACTGCGGCGTAAAAATGCTCTCACCCGAGCCAACAGTTCTTCAATGCTAAACGGCTTCACCACATAGTCATCGGCTCCAGCATCTAAGCCTGCAACGCGATCGTTAATCTCATCCTTGGCAGTGAGGATAATCACGGGCGCTCTGCCGCCCGTTGCCCGAATCCGCCGACAAATTTCTAGACCGCTCAGTCCAGGCAGCATCCAGTCGAGGATGATCAAATCAGGCCCAATATCTCGCGCTTTGGTCAATCCAGTTAAACCGTCATGAGCCACGGTGATGCGGTAGCCTTCGTAGCTCAGTTCTAGCTCGATGAATCGCGCCAGGTTAATTTCATCTTCAACTACTAGGATATGAGCTGTCATAGTTCTGCTGTCATAGTTCTATAGAGTTCTATGGATGGAGTTCTACGGAGTGAGAGGCATTATAAAGTCAGGGAATCCGTGAAGGGTTGAAGTTAGGGCGTACCTTAAAGCTGACTACAAGGTCTATTTTTGTGCGGAAAGCAGATAAGAATAAACCTTCAAATTAGATCTAAGGAGTTAGATAAGGGCAAGGTGACAACAAAGATACTGCCTTCGTTTAGCTTTGAGCGCAAGGTGACACTACCACCCATGCCTTCAACCAGGGTTTTAACGATGGATAGCCCCAAACCGCAGCCACCCGTTGTGCGGGCACGGGCTTCGTCTATTCGATAGAAGCGATCGAAGATTCGGGACTGATGCTGGAGGGGAATGCCATGGCCGCGATCGCATACCTGAATCACTGCCTGCCCACCCACCTGGTTGAGCTTAAGGACAATAGGTTGGTCAGGTTCAGAGTATTTCAAGGCATTATCGAGCAGGTTGAGCAACACTTGCTTAAGGCGGTTGCGGTCTGCTTCAACCACAATTTTTTCTTGAGCTGCTTCAATTTGAATATCCCGATCGCTGAATTTTGAGGCCATGCCGAGCAGTTCTTCAATCACTTCAGTCAGGGCAAAACTTTCCAGGTTGAAGTGCATGTACCCAGCATCTGCCCGTGCCAGGTCTAGCAAATCTTGCAGCAGTCGAATCGTGCGATCGGTTTCTAGAGCGGCAATTTCCAGTGCTTCTTGCTGCGGTTCGGTCAGGTTGGTGCTACGGCGCAAGTGCTTTGAATGTAGCCATGAACCACCGTGAGCGGAGTGCGGAGTTCGTGTGAAACATCGCTGACAAATCGTCGCTGTTGCTCTAAGGATTCGGAGAGCTTTGCTAGCATTTGCTTGCAGGTTTGCACTAACTCTCTCACTTCGGTAGGGGCATAGCGAAGTTGAGTTTGAGCTTTGTCTAAGTCCTCGACTGACAGTGTGGTTGTAAGCTGATTCATTTGACGCAACGGCTGTAGCGATCGCTTCACATACAGCGCAATGCCAATAGCGATCGCCACCATCGCCAGCAGGCTACCAATTGCTAAATTGCGGATCACAGCCCAAAACATTGTGTGAGCGGTGGTAATATCCTGTGCGACGTACAGGGTGCCTAAGTTATTGCTCTCTGTAACCAGCGGCACTTTGGAGAGAATGATGTAGCGATCGCTGGCTTCGTAGATTGCAGGTTCGGGAACTGCGGGAAGGGTAGCAATCACCGTCGAAATATCTTCGCGCTGCCGCATATCCGTGGTTTGAACGATCATCTGACCTGCATCATCAGTCACCACAACCATCAGATTAGGTAGCGTGCGAGCATCCACTGCGCGCTGCAACGCTTCTGACATAGGCAGTATGTCGCTATACAGTTCAACATCTTGCGAAAAGCGATCGCTGATAGCCTGGATACTTTGCTTGTAGCTACCCACAAGAATCTGCTGCGTCTTCCAGGTTGTCCACATTCCCACACTGCCGATACCCAAAATTGAGACTAACGTAGCGCCAACCGTCAAACGAAACTGAAGCGAAAATGGGTCAATTCCTCGCCAACCCTTTTTGAGATTCGATAAACGCTGCCTCACTGTTTTGATGTCCATGCTACCCAAAGGCTAGCGAGTAAACTGTCAAAGTTGGAATCTGGGCGAGAAAGTGTGAACCTACTCACTACGCGGGAATTTTTACACCAAAACGTTTCCTAAAGTATGCGCGTAGCGCTATACCTATCAGGCTTAACCTCATTCTTTATTTAATTTATCCGTAGTCGTTTCAACCCGAATGAGTTTTTCCTGAGTTACCCGTTAATTGCTAGATGTCCAGCGTGAATGTTGGTGCGGCGAAATTGATATTCCGTAGGTTGGGTGAAGCATCGCGGAACCCAACAAAATCAAGGCAGGAGTTGGGTTCCGCTTTGCTCCACCTAACCTACATCAGAAGATTTGTCAGTCAATCAGCCATTCACGCTTCAAAAAATGATTCGTGCAGGAAATCAACTCATAGAGGTGGCTAATTTTGAGGATAATTTTCGAGCGTGAAAGTTTACTTTCACGCTCGAAAACTTCTTCGACCAGCAAGACTCATTCACCTACTGCTGAGCTTCAACAGGGCGTTCGTCGGGTACAAACTCACCGGGCTCTGTTTTTACAGCAGGTTTAGTGACTTCAGTGCCGGGTATGGGAAGGTCAAGATTTGGCCCTTTGCGAATAATCCGACTGCCAAAGTAGAGCGTGGCGACAAACAGCAGTGAGTAAACGAGGGCAAAGGCAGTGAGTGAAACCAGAACATTACTAGCAGGCACATGAGAAGCTGAATCGACGGTACGAATCTGTTCGTAGAGCGTCCAGGGCTGCCGTCCAACACAGCGAACAATCCAACCGGAGTCGATCGCAATGAATCCCAAAGGCGCAGCAAAAATCCAGGTTCGCATTAACCATTTTTGCTGAGCAATGTTTTCGGCTGAGAATCTGCCCAGTAGCCAGTAAAGCGTACTCCACAGCATCAAAAAAGCGAGGAAAAAGCCGATCGCAATCATGATGCGGAAGGAATAGTAAATTAGCCCAACCATGTGAGGGCGGTTTTCTGGCTCAAAGTCCCTCAGTCCAATTACAGGTTCGGTGAGGTTTTGCTTGAACTCTAGAATGTAGCCGAGGGCATTGGGAACGGTGATTTCCCAATCGTTCTTTTCGGCGCTGTCATTGGGAATGGCAATCACACTCCAGTCAGCAGGCTGCCCGGCGGGAGTCGTTTCCCACTGGGCTTCCATTGCGGCTAGTTTTGAGGGCTGGTAGTGATAGACCTGTTCGCCGCTGAGGTGTCCCATGTAGATCTGAATGGGGGCGACGGCGATCGCCGTTGCCAGCACGACTTTGAAGGATTTTGAGAAGAATTCTGAGTGGCGATTTTTGAGGATGTACCAGGCGCTAATGCCACCGATTACAAAGAGAGAGGTTTCTGTGGTGGCGAAGAACATGTGCAGGACGCTGTTCTTCATGAAAGGGTTGGCGATCGCCTGAAAGTAGTCATGCACGACAAACTTACCGTCAATCATTTCCCCACCTGCTGGGGACTGCATCCAGGAGTTTGCCGTCAAAATCCACAGCGTTGACAAATTCGCCCCCACCGCCACCAGAATTGTGGACATATAGTGAATTGGCGCATTCACCCGCTCCCAGCCAAACAGCATGATGCCGAGAAAAGCCGCCTCCAGCATGAATGCCCAGGATGCCTCAAAGCCAATCACACTGCCAAAGAAATTGCCGACCGCTTCTGAGAAGGGAGCCCAGTTAGTGCCAAACTGAAACTCCATCGGAATGCCCGTAGCCACGCCAATGCCAAAGTTCAACACATACAGCTTTGACCAAAAGCGAGCATGGAGATAATAGTCGGGATTGCGGGTTTTCAACCATAGTCCTTCCACAATGACGAGATAGATCCCAACTCCCGTAGTCATCGTGGGCCAGAGCATGTGAAACAGTGCAGTGAGCGCAAACTGCATCCGCGATAGCGCTACTGTATCCGACAAAACGTCCATAATGGTTTCCTTCTGCGTATGAGAAGCGATCTGTGAGAAGTAGAATTTCTACCGCATATTTTGTTTGCGTTCTGCCTTCGGATCGCGGGTTCCGGCGGCAGCAAGTTCGGCATCGAGCAGCGTTTTTCCGGTCGCGGCAAGGTAAACGTCATCCAGGCTAGGACGAGCTTGAGAAATGCCAAACGTTGGCAGTCCAGCTTCTTTGAGTGCTTGCTGAATGGTGATCAGAGCTTCGCTTTGCGGATCGACAACTAGATTGAGTGAGTTGCCCTGAGCTTCGTTGATGATCACCTCTTGCACGAAGGGAAGATCTTTCAGCATTGTTTTAGCGGCTTCGGCTTCCTCAGGTGGAGTAAACTCTCGGATACGAAGGGTGACGCGATCGCCCCCCACCCTATCTTTCAACTCAGACGGTGTACCCGTGGCGATGACTACACCCTTGTCGATGATCGCGACGCGATCTGCCAGTGCATCCACCTCTTCCAGATAGTGACTGGTGATTAAAACAGTCGTGCCATTGCTGCGAAGCTGGCGCAAAAAGTCCCACACGGCCACGCGACTTTCGATATCCAGCCCGACTGTTGGTTCGTCCAGCACTAAAACATCAGGCTGGTGCAGTAGCCCTGCCGCCAGATCCAACCGCTTCTTTAAACCACCTGAATAGGTTCCAGTTTTTTTGTCTGCCCAATCTGCTAAGCCCAGCAGTGAAAGCATCTGGTCAATCCGCTCTTTGGCAGTGCCGCGTGGTAGGTGATAAAGCGCCGCTTGGAGCTGAAGCAACTCTCGACCGGTCAACACCTTGTCGAGGGCAACTTCCTGCGCCACATAACCCAGCAGTTGTCGCGCCGTCTTGGGGTTATCTAACACTGAAACGCCTGACACCTCTAGGCTCCCAGCATCGGGAGTGGCTAGCGTACAGAGACAACGCAAAGTCGTCGTTTTGCCTGCTCCGTTCGGTCCAAGCAGCCCAAAGATTTCTCCAGGCTCAACCTGGAGCGAAACATCTTTGACTGCTTCGACGCTGCCATAGCGCTTTTGGAGCTTTTCGATTAAGACTGCGGAGGACATATCACCCTTCACCATGAAATACGAACAATGGAGTACAAAATCTTAGTGTAGTAACTAACCTTTCAACACCCCGTTCAACCCCCACTCAACCCCATTGCTAAAGTGCTGACCAGCGAATTCAGGTTCTCGGTTAGAGCGCCCGTAAGCTGATGTGTAATGGGAAGGCTATCGACTGCCATACCTGCGCAAAGCAACATCATGTAAAGGATGGAGTACTTGAACAGCGATCGCGCTAGTTGTTGATCAGAAGGCGATTGCAACAAAGACCACGCTTTCGCCACAAAAACACCACCCAACAGTAGGGCCACAGCGGTGTAAACCGCACCCATCACATGCAGCGGATAGACCAACAGCAGCGTCACCGGAATCAACAGCAGCGTGTAGATCCAGATCTGGCGCGCCGTCGGGGCATCGCCAACAATTACAGGCAGCATTGGCACTTTCACCTTGGCGTAATCTTCGCGAATCATCATCGCCAGCGCCCAAAAGTGAGGCGGTGTCCAGAAAAAGACGATCGCAAAAAATACCCAAGCAGCCCAACTCAGCTCACCCGTCACCGCAGCCCAACCTACTAAGGGTGGAATTGCGCCAGCCGCACCGCCAATCACAATGTTTTGGGTGCTATGGCGCTTTAGCCAGTGAGTGTAGACGACAACGTAAGTGGCAATGCCCGACATGGCTAGCAATGCGCTCAGCAGGTTGGCAAAGACGGCAAGTAAGGTAAAGGAAAGGACGGCAAGGGCGATCGCAAATAGCAGCGCATCCCTTGGCTGAATTCGTCCAGAGGGAAGCGGACGATGGCGGGTTCGCTCCATTTCATAGTCAATGTCGCGATCGTACAGACAGTTAATCGTATTCGCAGAAGCCGCCGCCAGCGCTCCACTAAGTAGCGTCACCAGCAGCAGCAGCGGATCGACTTTGCCTTCAGCAGCAATCCACATGCTGCCTGCGGTGGTGATCAGCAGCAAGATGATGATGCGGGGCTTGGTTAGCTGCCAATAGCTTTGAATCACCTGCCAAACATTGTGATGGTGGCGAGGGGCATCATTCCAAACGGTTTCATGCATTAGTTGAGTTCCTAGAATTTGTAAGCAGAAGCCAAGATCAGGTGGCGAGAGGAGATTGGGAGTTGGGGATTGGGGATGAGGGAGCGGAAGCAATAGTTTTGGTGAATTGGCGATCGCGCAGTCCCAATGCGGTAAAGCAAACCAACGTACCCAGCAGAGCGGCTCCGATTGCTTGGTGGGCAATAGTAAGTGGCTCAACCTGCAAGTGGAAGTGGAAGGTCGCAAATCCTAATGCCACCTGGAGCAACAGAAATCCTCCAGCAACGTAAGCCAGTCGGCACAGGGCAGGATGGAGAGCCGGAGTGCGCCAAGCTAAAACAACGACCGCTAAGGTCATCAGGCTTGCGGGAACCACACCAAACAAGTGAGTGTTCATTACCCCGCAAAGTTGGGAACCAGCCAAACACTGGTGTACTGCCCAACGAGAGCCAACTAGCGCACCGGAAAGGCTTTGCAGATAAACCAAAATTGCAGCCGTCAAGCTAACCCAGGGCAACTTGCCGACATTACCTGTCCCCTGATAGGGCAGCAGCGCCACACCCATAAGCAGCAGGGTAGTGAAGAACAACAGCGCTGTCCCCAAATGGGCAGTGACGATATCAAATCGCAGCAGTTCGGTGACAGTAAGACCGCCCAAAGCCCCTTGAAACACGATCAGGCTGAGGGCAAACAAGGCTGCCCAGGGTGTCCAACGGGGCAAGTCCCGACGATGCCACACGCTTAGAGCAACGAGGGCGATCGCCAGCAGCCCAATCAGAGCAGCATCCAGACGGTGAAACCACTCCAGAAACACCTGCAAGTTCATCTGCTGTCTGGGAATCAGGGTTCCATAGCAGAGTGGCCAGTCGGGGCAGGCTAGCCCTGCGTTCATGACGCGGGTGGCACTGCCGATCGCCATTAACAAGAACGTGGCGATCGCTATCTTCCACACGAGCCGTCGAATCTGGTCTTGAGGCTGAAGCGGAGGTCTAACTTGAGAAGAAGGAACGGAAGCTGGCATACTCTGATGCGTTTGAGCGTGAACGTTAGTCATCAGCTATGCCTCCGTAATCAAATTGAGAATCATTCAATACCAAAGTTGACAAAAACCTGAGTATTTACTTTTTCCACTGTCTACAACAGCTTCATTCACCAGCTTAGCGACGCAATGCCCAGGCGTGAAAAGCTTTAGGATTTTCTTCGGATTGTGGTTGAAAAATTCTTAACTAAAGGAATTAAAAAATTGCAGCTTAAAGTTAGCTTTCGCCCAAATCTTTCACAAGATTTAATATTGTTATTTCACCTTGTAGTGTTTGCTACACAAGGGCTGCTGAGATCCCAAAAAAAGCGTTAAGGATAGATATGAATTCCGTGTCGTTATCAATTCCTGCTTTAACGTGGTAGTTGAACGGAACTAAAGCTGAATGAGCTGAATCAAACTTACCGTGAAAATTCCAAGCAACATTCTTACCCTACTGGCTGGCATTATCCTAACGCTGGTGAGTCTTTGGTATGGTCAAAACCACGGTTTACTGCCCGAAGCTGCCTCCGATGAGGCTAATTTGGTGGATGGGCTGTTTAACTCCATGATGACAGTCTCAATTGGGCTGTTCGTCCTGGTGCAAGGCGTACTAATTATCTCTATAATTCGATTCCGCCGTCGTCCTGGCGACAATACTGACGGGCCACCGATTCACGGCAACATTCCGCTGGAAATTGTCTGGACGGCAATTCCAGCAGTGATTGTGCTAATCATTGGGGTTTACAGCTTCGACATTTACAAAGCGATGGGCGGATTTGACCCACAGGCGGCGACCGACCCTGGCATTGCTCAGATTGCAATGCTGCCTGGCGAATCGGCTACTGGGTTAATTGACCCATCCAACCAGCCCAAACCCCGCCACATCCACAACCATTTGGCACTTGGGGTTGGAGCCTTTCCCAAAGACGAAGGCAGACCCGCTGATGTCAATATTGATGTGATGGGGTTGCAGTATGCCTGGATCTTTACTTACCCAGACAGTGGCATCACCTCAGGCGAGATGCACATTCCCGTGGATAAAGAGGTGCAGCTTAACATCAAAGCGCAGGACGTGCTCCACGCCTTCTGGCTACCCGAATTTCGGTTGAAGCAGGATGCCATTCCCGGTCGAGACACGGAACTGCGGTTTGTCCCCCGGCACACGGGCACCTACCCGGTGATTTGTGCAGAACTGTGTGGTGCTTATCATGGCGCGATGAACACGAAGCTGTTTGTCCAGACCCAGGAAGAATATGACGGCTGGATTCAGGAGCAAATCGCCAGTTTGAACGATCCAAATCAGGCTGTTGCAATGAAAGCGATCGCTCCCTCCGAAGACCTCTCTGATGCTGAGTTCTTAGCACCCTTTGTAGATCAAATGGGAATTGATGCTGCCACCGCATTAGAGCAACTCCATCCCCAGCACATCTCGATGAATCGTTAGTTATAAGAGTTTCAACAGCCAAGAGTCACAACAGCCAGCTATGACACAAGCAGAATGGCAATCCACTACTACCCCCACAACCGAAGGCGCGATTCCGGGGAAACGCAAGTGGCAAGACTACTTTACGTTTAACACTGACCACAAAGTAATCGGGATTCAATACCTGATTACCTCTTTCATTTTCTATATGATTGGCGGCGTTCTGGCGACCGCCATCCGCACCGAGCTAGCAACACCAGAGTCAGATTTGGTTAGCCCAGAACTTTACAACAACCTGCTAACCGTTCACGGCACGGTGATGATCTTCCTTTGGATCATCCCGGCAGGTTCAGGATTGGCGAACTACCTGATTCCGCTGATGGTAGGGGCGCGGGATATGGCCTTCCCGAAGATGAATGCCCTTGCTTTCTGGATGGTGCCTCCAGCAGGTCTGGTACTGATTGCCAGCTTTTTCTTAGAAGCGCCTCAAGCAGGCTGGACTTCCTACCCGCCGTTGAGCCTAATGACGGGCAAGGTGGGTGAGGGAATTTGGATCTTTACCCTGCTGGTCTTAGGAACTTCCTCGATCTTGGGCGCAATCAATTTCTTTGTGACCATCTTGCGGATGCGCGTGCCCAGCATGGGGATTAACGATATGCCCCTGTTCTGCTGGTCTATGCTGGCAGCTTCAGCGCTGATTTTGATTGGTACGCCTGTGTTAGCAGGAGCGTTGATTCTGCTGGCGTTTGACCTGTTAGCTGGGACCGCATTCTTCAACCCCACAGGCGGCGGCGACCCGATTGTTTACCAGCACATGTTCTGGTTTTACTCGCATCCGGCGGTTTACATCATGATTTTGCCGCTGTTTGGCGCAATTTCAGATATTCTCCCGGTTCACTCACGCAAGCCAATCTTTGGCTATCGGGCGATCGCCTACTCTAGCCTCGCAATCAGCTTCTTGGGTCTAATCGTTTGGGCCCACCACATGTTCACCAGCGGCACTCCTGCCTGGTTACGCATGTTTTTCATGATCACCACAATGGTGATCGCTGTCCCAACAGGGATTAAAGTCTTTGGCTGGTTAGCCACGATTTGGGGCGGCAAGATCCAACTCAACAGCGCCATGCTGTTTGCGATGGGCTTTATTTCGATGTTCGTGATTGGCGGTATCAGCGGCGTAATGGTCGCAGCGGTACCCTTTGACATTCACGTTCACGACACCTACTTCATCGTGGCTCACCTGCACTACGTCCTGTTTGGCGGCAGCGTGTTTGGCATCTATGCGGCGATTTATCACTGGTTCCCCAAGATGACTGGACGGATGCTGAACGAGCCGCTGGGCATCGTTCACTTCATCCTCACCTTTATTGGCATGAACCTGACCTTCATGCCGATGCACGAACTGGGCTTACTGGGAATGAACCGCCGGATTGCGCTCTACGATCCTAAGTTCGCAACGCTCAACCTGGTCTGTACGATTGGCTCCTACATTCTTGCGGTTTCAACCCTACCCTTCCTGGCGAATGCAGGCTGGAGCTGGATTAGCGGCAAAAAGGCAGGAAACAACCCCTGGCGGGCATTGACCTTTGAGTGGATGACGACCTCACCTCCTGCGATCGAAAATTTTGAGGAATTGCCTGTACTCACCAGTGGTCCATACGACTACGGTTCAGGTAACCGCAATCCTGAAATGGAGCCAGAGGAATCTCAATCAAATATGGAGGCACCTCCGGGCTTCATTCCTCCTGAAGAAGCGAGGGCTGGCAGTCCAGAGCCTTAATCAGCGCATGGTGGGCGGTGCCAACCTACCTGCTCCCAGTCCGGTGGGCACTGTCCATCTCACTTAAATTTCAAAAGTCGCATTCGTAGGTATCAGAAACTTATGCAAGGTTCAACGATTGATCCCGCTAAGACTGCACTCAACTATCATCACGAAACTGAGGCAGCCGCTCACCACGAGGAACATCCAGACCATCGTCTGTTTGGACTGCTCGTCTTCCTGGGTGCTGAGAGCATGATCTTCGCAGGTCTGTTTCTGGCGTACCTGACCTTCCGCGTGGTCGCGCCTGTTTGGCCACCTGAAGGCACTCCTGAGCGCGAACTGCTTGTACCAGGAATCAACACGCTAATTCTGATTTCTAGCAGCTTTGTGATTCACCAAGCGGATGTGGCAGTCAAGAAGAATAACGTCAAGGGCTTACGTACCTGGTTCCTGGCGACTGCGGTAATGGGCGCAATCTTCCTGGCAGGTCAGGTTTATGAGTACAACAACCTGGAATTTGGCTTAAAGACAAACCTGTACGCCAGCACTTTTTATGTGTTGACTGGCTTTCACGGTTTGCACGTATTCCTGGGACTGTGCTTGATTTTGGCAGTGCTATGGCGATCGCGCAATAAGGAACACTACTCCGGCGAACACCACTTCGGCGTAGAAGCAGCAGAAATCTACTGGCACTTTGTAGACGTGATCTGGATTGTGCTGTTCTTCTTGCTTTACATTCTCTAGCAACGCAACCAAAACTAAGCAGTAGGGAAGGTAGGACTTGAAGTCCTACCTTTTTTTAATTGTTCTATGCAGCTTTCGGTTTACGCTTCAAACGTGAACCTGCACCCACAATCACTGCCAGTAACCCAAAGACCGATGCAGGCTCAGGTACCTCTTCAGGAGGCGTGCTAATCAAGGCTCCTACTGCCCGATCTGCTTGAATCAGCCCAAAACCGCTGTCAAAATCGAATCCGGGAGCGTTCATGTCGATCGCCGTTTCTTCCAGCGTCTCGTAAATCACTTCAGGACTTGTACCGGGTGCCGCTTCCAGCGTCAAGGCTGCGACTGCCGCCGCATGGGGAGCCGCGGCCGAGGTGCCAAAGAAGTTGGGGAAGCCGTCCCCTTCAACGTCTAAACCGGGAATAAAGAAAGTGGTATTGGTGCCATCAGGAGCAACGATGTCAGGTTTGAGTCGAATTTCGGGAGTGGAGAGGCGATCGCCATTCTCATCAAACAAGATTGGAGTTGACCCGGCAGAAGAGAAGAACTCCAACATAGGTGGATTTGTCCCAAATTCAGGTGTGTCGGCGTAGAAGGACGCTCCAACCGCCTCAGCACCTTCAGCATTCGCATGACCATATACAGTGCCACTATTGGTGTCGTACTCGCTGATGCTGGCGTTACCGAATACAACATATTTCATGAATCCAGCATCGGGACCAGAAAAGTTAGAGATTGCCAGGTTAAATTGGTCTGTGCCAAACGAGCCGTCATTAAAGAAACTCAGGATTTCTACCGCGTCGCCGCCTTCATTTGCGTCTGCCCCCAAAGCCAGTAGATTGCCGAAATCATCGAACAGAAAGATGTCGAGATCGTTCGGAGAGCCTTCACCGCCGCTGACCGAGAAAAAGGGGGAATCCCACTGGAAGGAAATAAAGAGTTCTCCGCCAACTGGAACCGAAATGCTTTGAAACGGATCTACACCTGCGCTAGGGTCAAAGTCATGCAGTTCACCTCCAAAGATGGGATCAAGCACACTGCTGTTTCTGAAGGTGCTTTCGTAGGCATTGCGATCGTTGTTGCCTGCCGAGGAGAAGTACGGTATACCATCAGCTACGACTTGGTCAACTGCTTGGGCAATGATGCCATCCTGAAACATTGGTTCAGCCAGGTTAATGACGTCATCCACAATCACATCAGATCCGCTTGCGGCCAGCTCAAGAATGCCATTTGCAAAGTCTGCTTGCCCCCCCAGGAATGCAGTGTAAAACGCTAGATCTGCACCAGGAGCGATATCATGAATCAGTTGCAGCATTGCACGCCCTTCATCGCTGCCACCACTAGGAAGGTCTAAAAGCACGTTCACATTGGACGGCAGATCGCCACTAGCAATGTCAGCGGCTTCACCATCTAAGTTGTTGTAACTATCAGACAGCGCACCTACTGTCACACCTGTTCCATCAACCCCAAAGGTCGAGCGAGCAATATCAGCCCGCATTGATCTATCAGCCTGACTTGTCGTTACCCCTACGTTAGATAGAAACTGTGTGGGTCGGGCAAATTTTAAGCTACTCAAGCTGTCCATTGAGGAAATTGCGTCAAGCGGCAGCAAACCAGAGACAAGGGAGCCATATTTGGAGCCGTTTTGGAGTCCCAGTCCAAGCAAATCTTCGTAGAGGACATCGGTGTTGTCAGAGGCGATCGCATCAATCACCACATGACCGCCATAAGTTTGTAGTAGAGAATTATTTGCCCAAGTTCCTGGGAACAACCCTGTATTATTTCCTGAATTTGCTGAAAGTGAAATCAGGCTTGAACTGACTTTGCTGCCAGATTTTGAGAGGTATTCTCCTATCAGCGTCGCTGCCTGCGTACCCATGCACAGGCCACCGAGCAAAGTAGTCGTAACGATTGTTGCCGATGAAATCTGAGTGAGAGGCTTCATATCTGGGTTCCTTGCTCAGGGGTGTGAGATTAATCAGGGGGCTTAACGATCAGCGCACTCAAACAGGAAATATCTCGGATCATGCTCACTCACCTTTTACTGAAGCTTCAAGTTTCGAGCTAGCGACTTCACTTAGTCTTGTTGGAAAGTAGATACAGCATGGCTTCCTATGAAGATTAGATGAGTTTCTTGGAAGTCAAGTTTGGGTTGGTTAGGATGGTAAATCGCTTTACCCCTGACTCGGTTGGGAAGGCGATCGCCCCTCCGCTAAAACACTGTTTCGCTAAGATACAGACAGTGCATTCCGGCGGGGCATTTGGGTATTTCTAAAGTGTTGAAACGGTTTTTCCCTTTTCTAAGAGTTCTACTTCTCAGTTTTACAGTACTGCTCCTTGCAGGCTGTACTTTGCCTCAGGTCAGTGCCGAGGAGCGACTCTTTTTAGACCTTTCCCTTGATTTCTTAGGTGAATATCGATTGCCGACCGATACGGTGTTTCAAGAGACACCTGTGCGTGGGCTTTCAGCACTTACCTATGACAGGCAGGGCGATCGCTTCTACGTTCTCTCAGACGATCGCAGTGAATTTGCCCCGGCTCGCTTTTACACGCTCAAGCTCAATTTGAGTAATGAGTCTGGGGAGGTGGCGATCGCTGGAGTTGAAATCGAGAAAGTAACCACCTTACTTGGAGAAAACGGAGAACCCTTTGCCCAAGGCACCATCGACCCTGAAGGGCTTGCCCTCTCTCCCCGCCAAACGGTCTTCATCTCCAGTGAAGGCGTTGCCTCTGATGGCATTCCTCCATTTATAGACGAGTTCGACTTGGCGACAGGCGCATGGCAGCAGCGATTGCCGATTCCAGAACGCTATCTCCCTAAAACTGTGGAGGATCAGCCCCAAGGCGTGCAAAATAACCTTGGGTTTGAAGCCCTAACGCTCAATCCTGGAGGCTTTAGCACGACCTGGCTAGAACCGTTTCGCCTATTTGCTGCAACCGAGGCAGAGCTGGAACAAGACCGCCAACCCGTCAACTCAGACGAGACAGAAGCGTCAGAACGACCCAACTACAGTCGCTTTCTGCACTATCTCATTGGCAACGAGCTACCTGTGCTGATCGCGGAATATCTTTATCCCAATGATTCGCCACCACTGCTCACGGTGAATGGTTTGACTGAGTTACTCGTGCTAGACCAAGGCGGTCATTTCCTGAGCATGGAACACTCTTTTAGCGTTGCCGGAGCGGGTGCCCGCATTTTTGAGCTAGCTACAGGCGGAGCCACAGATACATCCGGCATTCCCAGGTTAGGTAGAGACTTGAGCGGCATCGAACCCATTCGCAAGCGGCTGTTGCTCGACCTGGCAGATTTAGGCATTCCCCTGGACAACCTAGAAGGTATGGTGCTGGGGCCGCAGTTACCAGATGGCAGTCAAAGTTTGCTGCTGGTGAGTGATGACAACTTCAACTCGGATCAGTTCACCCAATTTTTGCTGTTTCGCCTGAACGGGTTGCAGCGAGGGGCGTGACCTTCCCTGGTATGATGAGGTGTTCGCAAGGCGATCGGGCTGGCGTTGCTCAAACTACTCAGCAAGTCAGTTGGCGAATTGCTGTTGGTGCGATACGCTCAAGATCTTGGAGCAATGAGCATCCGCACTTTTAACTTGGCGGAGCGTGTTCCTATTTGTTTGTGAGATCTCAGTGAATCATCTGTCATGCAACCACCCATTCCCACCGGGACTGTTTTACAAAATCGCTACCGCTTGTCGAGCATTTTGGGGCAAGGCGGGTTTGGTCGTACCTATCTGGCAGAAGATTTAGGACGATTTAACGAGCGCTGTGCGCTGAAGGAGTTCATCCCATCGCAGAGTGGCGCTTACGTTTTAGATAAATCGAAGGAACTGTTTCAGCGGGAAGCCGCGATTCTTTATCAGATTCAGCATCCTCAAATTCCGCAGTTTCGTGCCACCTTTGAGGAAAATCAGCGTTTATTCCTCGTACAAGACTACGTTGAAGGCAAGACCTACCGTACCCTACTCAACGAGCGGAAGGCGCAAGGTAAAGCGTTTACAGAAGCCGAGGTGCTGCAACTGATGCAGCAGCTTTTGCCCGTGTTGGCGCACATTCACAGCAAAGGAATTATTCATCGAGATATTGCGCCTGACAACATCATTCTCAGGCAGCAGGATCATTTGCCTGTGCTGATTGACTTTGGTGTAGTCAAAGAAATTGTCACTCGCGTTCAACCAGCAGAAACAGAGCATCAACCGACGACCGTTGGCAAGATTGGGTACGCGCCAAGTGAGCAAATTCAGTCAGGACGGGCTTACCCTAATAGCGATCTCTATGCGTTGGCGGTTAGTGCTGTAGTGCTGCTGACGGGCAAAGAGCCCCAGGAATTGTATGACGATCGCAGCCTTACCTGGTACTGGCAGCAGTGGGCAAAGGTAAATCCTGGTTTTGCTCAAGTGTTGAATCGAATGCTGAGCTATCGTCCGGGCGATCGCTACCAATCTGTCAGTGAGGTAGCGCAAGCGCTCCAGGCATTAGCTAACCCTTCGGTCGTTACACCCCCACCCCCACCCCCACCGACCCCAACCTCAGCAACTCAGGCAGCCAACCCTACTTCTCGAATGCAAACCGTGGCAGTAGGTCGCCGCCCAGAACCAACAGCCCATAGCTCCAATGCACCCCGTCGGGCTGCAGGGCCAGTCATTCCGACTCAGACAGAAACCTCTGTCTGGGACAATCCTTGGGCGGTAGCTGGAATTGTCACCGGACTGGCAATTGTCACGTTGATAACCACCTTTGCGGTGGTTAGCGCGATCCGCAATGGGTCTGACAACACACCCGTTGCAACGCCGACCCCAACTGAAACAGCAACCCCAACTCCAACTGACGAACCCGTTGAATACAGTCAGCGGCTGAACCTTGCGCCAGGAGATGCGACCAGCGTTGAGGGAACACTGAGAGAAAATGAGGTTGTAACTTACATTGTGTCTGCCGAGCAAGCGCAAACTCTGTCTGCTGCAATTGACGGTGAGGGAGTATTGCTCAGCGTCTTTGCCCCCAATGGAGACTTGGTGGAGGGCAACGCTGAGCGAGTCCAGCAGTGGCAGGGAGTACTTGATTTCACGGGTGAATACTATCTTGAGCTAAGGCCTGTCCGAGGAGTCGAGGAAAGTGACTATAGACTAGACCTCAGCCTGGAAGCGGCTCCAGAACCGGAGCCAGAACCAACCCCGACCCCAACTGAAACTCCAACACCCAGCCCTAGCCCAACTCCAGTCGAGCCTCAGGTCGATACACAACGCTTGAGTTTTCCGGCGGGCTCAGAGGGTGTAGAAGTCAGCGATACGGTGAGCGATCGCCTTACCAAACGCTACCTGGTCAACGTACAGGAAGGGCAAGTCTTTTCCGCCGAGATCATAGACGGCGCGGCTACCCTCAATATCCTTTTCCCCAATGGTGAACCGGTGCCTGATGCCTCGAATGTAGTTTTCTGGGGTTTCCAGGTGCCGGACGGTGGCGATTACATTGTAGAAGTAATATCCACCGACGAGACCGACTTTACGTTAGGCGTTAGTGCGACGGCTCCCACGGAACCGCCACCAGAATAGGCTTCTGTTGAAGCACCAGAAGGGTATAGTTCCTGATTGTGAATTGTTAACTAAAAGTGGAGTGACGCTTGAACGCCCTCTTGATTGCAGGCACCGATACGGATGCCGGAAAAACTGTTTTAACGAGCGCTTTGGCAGCTTACTGGCAAACCTATTGCAGCTCACAGCGGCTCGGTATTATGAAGCCGCTTCAATCGGGGAAGGGCGATCGCGAACTTTATACTCACCTGTTTACCCTGCAGCAGTCTGCCGACGAAATTACGCCACTCTACTTTGAAGCCCCTTTAGCACCCCCAATCGCTGCCGATCGCGAAGGTCGCAAAATTCAGCTTGAAAAGGTCTGGCAGCAGTTTCAAACCCTGCAGCAAGAGCGAGACTTTGTCCTGGTTGAATCTTTAGGTGGGTTGGGTTCACCGGTTACCCATGAAACCACTGTGGCTGATTTAGCGTGGGATTGGCGACTGCCAACGGTGCTGGTGGTGCCTGTGAGGTTAGGGGCGATTTCTCAAGCTGTCGCTAACGCTGCTCTTGCTCAACAGTCTCGGGTACACCTCAAAGGCATCATTCTCAACTGCGTTAAACCTTGTACCGACGAAGAAATTGCCAATTGGGCACCCACCAAACTGATTCAGTCACTTACCCAAAAACCAGTGCTGGGCTGCATTCCTCATCTAGATGACCCCACCGATCTGCATAAGCTTGCTCAGGTTGCTTCTAACCTAAACCTGGAAAGATTTATGCCCGTTATGAGTTACTCGCCAGGTATGGCTAATCTCTAATTCGTTGCTTGAGAAAATGCTTGTCAGGAGAAACGCTGTTTGTACAGCGTAAATTTCTCAGCTATAGATGTTTCTGTAAATGTAAATTACAGCCTTTCAAAAAAGCATTCGGCGATACATCGTAACAAAAAAATAGAAGTTAGCCTCTTATTCCGTAAGCAGAGAAACAACTGTTTTTGAACTAGTACAGTTTCTAAAACCAGGACGATTTTCCCATTAAAAGCTTTGTTTTATACCGTTTCTACATGAAGCTGGATATTTTGGAGCGTGCCCCGCATACGCGGGGCACGCTCCAAAATATCCAGCCTTGAGGAGAATTGGTATTGGCACTTTACTGCTAAAGGATTTTAGTTGGGTTATAGAAATACTGTACTTATTTGAAAGCAGCTGTACGGAAAATTTCTAGAGCGTAGAAAAATCCATGAATCAGCATTCAACTCGGAGAAAAATTTCTCCGACGCGCCGTAAATTTCTGAAATTAGTAGGAAGAGCAGGTGGAGCTGCGGCTGTTTTCACCACGATGAAAGCAATGGGATTGATACGTTCTCCTGCTAAAGCGGCTGAGCGTCCAAACTTACCCAGCGGTTCAGGAAGTGGAACTAAAGTTGCCATTTTGGGAGCCGGAATTGCGGGTATGACAGCCGCTTATGAACTCTTTAAAGCAGGCTATGAGTGCACCATTTTGGAAGCCCGCGATCGCCCCGGTGGTCGAATTTGGACGATTCGTGGCGGCGACACGATTGCAGAAACCGATAGCAGCCAAACCTGCACCTTTGATGCGGCCGATCACCTATACATTAATCCTGGACCGGCTCGGATTCCCTATCACCACACAGGCTTGTTGGGATACTGCAAAGAATTTGGCGTACCGCTAGAAGTCATTGTCAACGAAAATCGGGCAGCTTACTTTCAAGACGATCAGGCGTTTGGTGGAGAACCCGTTCTCAATCGTCGAGTCGTCAATGACAGCCGGGGCTACATTGCAGAACTCTTGGCTAAAGCCGTAAGCCGAAATGCGTTAGATCAGGAAATTTCAACCGAAGACCGGGAACGAATTCTGGAAATGATTTCGAGCTTTGGTGGACTGGATGCAGATTATCTTTACAAGGGGTCTAGCCGAGCAGGATACAGTACGCGACCAGGAGCCGGGTTAACCGCAGGTGAGCAATACGAGCCACTTGACCTATCAGAATTGCTAAAGTCCTCCTTCTGGGAATACAAGATGCAATTTGGTGAGGGCTATCACCAAGCGGCAACCATGCTGCAACCCGTAGGTGGAATGGATCAAATTGCTAAAGGTTTTGAGCGGCAGGTGAGTAATTTGATTACTTACGGCACTGAAGTGAGCGAAATTCGCAAAACGGCTGAAGGGGTGCGAATTGTCTATACGGACAAAGCTTCAGGTAGCCAAGGAGCATTAGACGCGAATTACGTCATCTGCACTTTCCCGCTCTCCGTGTTGAATGACGTTGAGGCAGACTTTTCGCCAGCCTTTAAGGAGGCGATCGCCATAGGAGCCGCTTCCTACGCCAAGGCGATGAAAATTGGTTTCCAAGCCGATCGCCGCTTTTGGGAAGAAGACTACGGTATCTACGGCGGCATTTCCTGGACAGAGCGAGACATAACTCAAATCTGGTATCCGGCAACCGGCTTCCAGCAAGAAAAAGGAGTCATTGTGGGTGCCTACATTTGGGACAACGACATTGGTGAGCGAATCGGAGCGATGTCCCATGAGGAACGGCTCCGCAAAGCGATCGAAGACGGCGAAACCATTCATCCTGGCTATGGCAGTGAGGTTTCATTTGATAAAGGAGTCAGCATTGCTTGGGACAAAATTCCCTATAGTCGAGGCGGCTGGATTGAATGGGAAGAAGCCGGACTAGAAACTGCCTACCCCCTGCTCAATCAGCCCGATGGTCCAATCTACCTAGCTGGGGAGCACCTCAGTTACCTGACCGGATGGCAGGAGGGAGCAGTCCTCTCTGCTCATCAAGCCGTTCAGGCAATTTCTGCCCAAACGCTGGCAGCATAAGCGAAATTTCTGACTGGTTCAGGAAAATTCTTGTGGCAAGGCTCTGCCTTGTGATGCCAATGGGTGAGATGGCTCCTGCTACTTTGACGAAACAGAATCTCCCCTAAGGCATTTGTTGTGGCAATTTATATTCTGCAAAGACGCTCTTGATCGCGTCTCTACATGAGGCTATGGAAATGAAAAAGTTCAAATCAGTGCTGAGATCGTGGAGCAAGGTTGCTTTTATGCCATTGGTGGTGGTTGGAGTGGCGATCGCCCTCCTCCTCCTCACCCCTCACCGCACGCTGGCTCAGGAAGTAGTTCGCTATTCCATTCCCAACTCCACCTTCCCCATCGCTCTTGCCGTCGAAACGCCACCCAATGCAGCACTCGTTCACTTAAGTGGACAGGTGCCACCCGTCCTTGATGAAACTGCCCCAGAAAGCTCCATCGCCGCCTATGGCGATACCAAAACTCAAACTATTGGGGTCCTCGAAAAGATCCAGGCAATTCTTCAAAGTATGGATATGACAATGGGAGATGTGGTCAAAATGCAGGCTTTCCTGGTCGGTGATCCCAGTAATGGCGGCGCAATGGATTTTGCTGGATTCATGGAAGGCTACACCCAGTTTTTTGGCACTGAGGAGCAGCCCAACCTCCCCTCTCGCTCGACGATGCAGGTAGCTGGACTGGTTGATCCAGGCTGGCTAGTCGAAATCGAAGTCATGGCCGTCCGTCCCTAAAATCTGTAGCTCGAATCTGTAGGTTGGGTGGAGCAAAGCGAAACCCAACTTGTTCGCAACTAGACTGAACCCTTCAGCATCTCTAATGCATGATGGGTCTTTTGACGAACTGATTCAGCAGAACTATATAGGGCAGTCCGTTCAGCATCCGTCAAGTCCAGTTCTAAAACACTTTCAACGCCACCACTGCCCAACCGAGCAGGCACGCCAATGAAAATGTCTTCTAACCCATATTCGCCCTGCAAATACGATGCAACGGGCAACAGGCGAGACTGATTGAGCAATATTGCTTCGATCATGCGACAGGTTGAAGAAGCCGGAGCGTAATATGCGCCTCCAGTTTGCATAAGTTCTACAATTTCTGCCCCACCGTTACGGGTTCGCTCAATCAAGCGTTCGATTGTTGCGGCATCTAATAGCTCTGTAATTGGAATGCCGCTGACAGTGGAGTAGCGGGGCAGGGGCACCATCAAGTCACCGTGACTGCCTAACACCATCGCGCTAACATCCGCTGGAGAAATACCTAACTCCAGGGCAATGAAGGTCTGAAAACGAGCAGAATCCAGAATTCCTGCCATACCCATGACCCGAGAGAAGGGTAGACCACTGGCTTTCCACGCCAGATAAGTCATTACGTCTAATGGATTTGTGACAAGAACCAGAATGGCGTTGGGTGAATGGGCGATCGCCTGCTTCGTTGCCTCCACCACAATTTCAGCGTTAGTTCGCATCAGGTCATCCCGATTCATGCCCGGTTTGCGAGGCAACCCAGCAGTGACCACGACAATGTTAGAGCCTGCGGTGTCGGCATAGTCCACTGTGCCCACAATCTGGCGATCGTGACCTTCAATGCCTCTAGCTTCCATCAGGTCCAGCGCTACGCCTTGAGGTCTGCCTGCTATGACATCGAGCAGCACAACATCTGCCAAATTTTTCTCAGCAATCCGTTGAGCCAGAGTACTGCCTACATTCCCCGCTCCGATCACTGAGACACGGGTAGAAGTGGAGGCGATCGCATCAGGAAAATTCATGATCAAAAAAAGGCGACACGGCAAAGCGATCGCAAATCAATAAGATGACTAGAAGATGACTAGATAGTCAGGGACCAATCAGAGACACAGACTATCTAGAGACAGGAGCTATTCAAATTTTTCTACTTGGTCAGCTTTTAGCCACATATTTGGCGTAGGCACATGCCCAAACTTAACCAGCACATAATCTCCCTTCGAGTCTACGACTTCTCCCTTGGTCTCAAAGAGATAGGGTGGAAATCGTGTATCGCTGGCTTGTGCTTCCAGACTATTTTCCAATTTTTCCCGCACAGCCCGAACCAGATCGCCCTTTTTAACTGCCATAACTCACGTTATTTAGTAATCTTGCGCTCTTTCACATTGTATGTGCTGATTAGCCAATCTTAGCGCTGACACTTGGGGCAAAAATGCGCCGATCGCCCCGCTAGCTTCAACCGGTCGATTGGAGTGTCACAAGTGCGGCAGGGTTCTCCCTTACGGTCATACACCCAAGCAACGCCGCCATAGTTACCGTTAACGCCTTCCACATCTCGAAAATTGCTAAAGCTTGTTCCTCTCGCATCAATGCTGTCCTGAAGAACGCGCACAATGGCCGCATAGAGGGCTGTCACTTGACGCGGCTTGAGCGCAGAACAAAGAGTTTTAGGTTTGATCTTGCTCAGAAAGAGGGCCTCATCGGCGTAAATGTTGCCAATTCCAGCGACTAACATCTGATCGAGCAGCGCATTCTTGATGGGGCGGTGGCGGTCGCGCAATCGTGTCGCCAAATACTCAGCCGAAAAGTCTGCCGATAAGGGTTCTGGACCCAATCGTTGCAGCCCTGTCATCACCACTTCAGGCTGGGTACCGGACGGCACCCACCACATTTGCCCAAAGGTTCGCTGATCTACAAACCGCAGTTCTTGCTGCCCAGCCAAAAACAGACGGACTCGACAGTGCTTTTGCAATGGCTCCTCCTGATGGAGCCACAGCAGTTGTCCCGTCATCCGCAGATGAACCCCCAGCCACCCTGCGGATTGAGCTTGCCCTGGGGGGGAGGAAATTTGATATAGCTCTGCCAGCAAATATTTGCCGCGCCGATGCCACTGAGCGATCGCCGTTCCCTGCAAACCTGCTAAAAAGGCGATCGGTGAAGGCGGATGGGCGATCGTGCGTGACAACAACACATCTCCACCCACAATTTCTTGATTCAAAGTTCGCTGATTTAAGCCTCGTCGAACCGTTTCAACTTCAGGTAATTCGGGCACAATTCAACCCAGCCTGCAACACACTCCAGTAAATTCATTCTATTAAAATCGAATGCTTTCGAGTGCATTCAAGCTTACACCTTGAAAACTTGAATGCCTTCGGACAAGTGCATAGGTTCCCTACACTCTCGCCTGAAGGCATTCGAGGTTAATTCATTTCGCAATTTTTAACGAGATTCTGTACCTTGGTTGGGAGCACCTTCCTTGTCAGGCTGATCCGTTCCAGGAGCCTCTGCTGCTGCTCCTTTCGTGGACTGTCCTGCCCCTTGTCCTGTTCTCCGAGTTCTAGGATCAGCAGTGGTTTGCTTACCACCAGAAGCCGCATCAGGAGATGGAGTCTTAGAAACCTTCTGCTTAGCCGCACCCTGTACTTCAATAACTTCATCCATGCTGAAGTTGTTGGTGTTGACCCCAGCATAATTAACTTTATTAAAGCGAACAATGACGGGATACTTGATGCCGCTTTGGTCGATAGACGCAACCGTACCTACATCTTTGTACCAGTAGGATTCTTTGCGAAGGATTCGGACTGTAGAACCACGTTGTACCATGAGCTTTTCCTTTCGGGTGATTATTTAACTCATACAGTAATTGTCTTTCAGAGTACTACTCTGGCAGGACTTTCAGGGTGTTTCAGTCTTTAAGTTTTATTGCTGTGCCTATAGTCCTACAAAGTTAGAGCAAGAAATGAATCAAAGCTTTTCATTACTTGTCCCTGCCCGATCAGTTTGAGTTCAACGGTTGCTCAACCCATCGCACCTGCACAAAGTGAACTGGACGACCCTGGCGATCGCCCAACGAGTTAACAGTCTCAATCGCCAGATTGAACGGAATCGCAGTCGTAACATATCGTTGAGCCAGATTACCAATCTCAGGAGCAAGATGCGTGGCAGCCGTTGCGGCCAACCCCATTCCTAAAAATTGCTCCAGTGGATTGCGTGGCAGCACCAAGGGCACTCCAAGCACTAACCCAGCAGCCATCACCATTCCTACCGACAAATTCGTGCCACAGCGAGGATGTACGGCTAAATCCCACTCACCATTGACGAGTCGCAGCAAGGCGGAGTGGGCAGCTCGCCGTAGCTGCATTGAGGTAACCGTACCGTAGACATAAAAACCCTGATCAGTAGACATACCACCCAAAGAGCTGTTGCTCCCTGCAATCAGAGTTGGGGGAGCAACAGTATCATCTGGTAGATTGCTGCTTAAAAGCCAGATGGTCGCGTGTTCCAAAGCGTGAACCTGACGCACCATCAAAATTTCTTTTAACCCTGGAATGAAACCTAACTGATGAAGCAGGGCACTATCTTGAGTCGCCTCTGGCGAGAAATCAAAGGGTGAACGGCTAGCATTGGGGGAACTAGCGATCGCCATAACGAGCCTCCAGCGGCAGATTCAAATAGATTTCTCTTCACTCTAGCGAAGCCTCAACCCTACACTCAGTTTGTCACAATTATTCAACCCCTACAGCCACCACTTGAGGAGAAGCGATCGCTGACGCAGTTGGTTGCGCAGGTGCCCCACCTTCTCCTACAGCTCTAACCACCTCAATGCCGTTCTGTTCCAGTACAACAATAGGCTCAGATCCCGCATTCACCTCAATCCGCTTAACCAAAATCTGGCCATTAGAAAGCCGTTGCCCAACCCGGACGTAGCGGCTACTTGGCTCATTAGGAGCACTGATGATCGCGTGAGTTGTATTGCCAATTTGCACAACGCCTGTCACCTTAACCAATCTGGCAAGATCAGCTTGAGGGCGGGGTGGAGGAGCAGGACGCTGCGGTACTAAGTTTGGAATGGGTGCAAGACTGCCGGGACGGGATGACTGTCCACCTCCACCTCCGCCTCCACCTGACGGGACGTTGGGCAACCGAGTGCCCGTTTGTCCGGAGGATGTAGTTGGAGCCTGAGCAACAACTGGAGGAGTTTGAATCACAGGACTGGTAGGCAGCAAAGCAAACGGGTCTGGACGGTTCCTTTGAATCCCTTGAACTCGCTGATCTGAGTCCGTAGAACCAATCAAATCTGGTGGAAGCGTACCCGTGGGTGAGGTCTGCCCATTAACTACGGGTGGCTCAGAAAAAGGTTGAGTCGCAGTAGCACCAGGCGAAGGTTCAACCGTTTCAACCGTAGTGCCAGGAGATGGCTCAACAGCCGTGTCGCTGCCACCTGAAAAGAGGGCACATCCTCCCAGCGAGAGGGCTAGCATCCCTATAGAAGCGATAAACGAAATTTGACGCATTCCCAGTTCCCCCAGAAGATAGACAATCCAGTGCCGTTTCAGATGTCCTCTAGCAATCTCAGAAGACTAATCTCGAAAAACCATTGTGTTTACATAACATAGCTTATACGCATTTACAACGCACTTATAGTTATCGAATTAGCTTTTGAGCAAGAATAGGAAAAAACCTGCCTTAGCACAGCATTTCTTGGTTCCCAACCAAGACATTTTTGTGTGAAAGCTCCTATAAGCCAGGAGCTTTCACACAAAGGACACGTCCCAAAATATACACCTGAGAATACAAAAGCTTAGAAAACTCAGGAAATACACAGACGGCAGTTGCTCAAGGATTTCTGCGCCTCTGCCCCACTGCTAGCCTACTGAGGTAAAGAGAACGGATGGGTAGCAATTGGGTTTTGGTCATCCACTGTGCCTGTAAAGGTTTCAGTATTTCCTTGAACCAACAATGTCAAAGTATAGGAAATCGGACCTGAAGTCGTACCACAGCGAGTGTATAGGTTAACTTCAATCGTGTAGTCTCCCTCAGGAGCCTGTGAAGGGGGCCAAAAAATATTTTCAATTGGGGATGAAACTGTTTCCCCACAGCCAGCATTAGCATCTACGTCAAGTTGCCCTCCAGAAGCCACGCTAGGATTAAAGTAGGTAACCGTCTGTCCATCTGGGTCAGTCACTGCCATATCCAGGTCATCGGTGGATGTCCATCTCAGCGTTACTTGAATATCGCCGGTACCTAGAGTTTGCTGCTGTTCGGCAATTTGAACAGGGGCAGCAGAAGGACAAATTTCAGATAGGTCAACTAACTGTCCAACATCGTTGACCATAAAACAGCCTTGACGCTCTTGAGCAAGACTTGGAGTATGGCTATCACCTAGCAATGGAAGCAACACAGCAGACAAGATGAGAGCAGGACGCAGAAATTTCAGCATAATGCAGGTAAGTTAGCGGGTTGAGGTGTCAATAGAGACAAGTTGCCAGAAACGTGCGTCAGAAATGCGCTGCTAGCAGCCTAGCAATGATGTCTCTTGGGGATGTTCTACTAAGAATGCCCATCCTTCAGAATGCCCTAGCTCTTCAAGAAATTAACTGAAAATCAGTGATTTTACGCAGAATTCTAGATAATTTGATTTTTTTGAGGCAGAACTTCACATCTCACTCTCTTTCATCAGAAGCTTCGCAAGAAATGCATATCGTGTTGATGCCAATTCAGTATCATTGGAAAATGCTCTGAAAACCCTACTTGGTTTTCGAAGAGGTTGCGGTTGTGGGACGCAAGTCAGGTTTAGGTCCCAAAACCGTAGCTCAATAGTATTGCTATATTTGAATGCCGCTAAATTTTGAATGCCGTTAAGTACTGTGTCTGATTCTGTTACTGATTCCTCCAATGATCCTGAAGTAAGCGAGAGGGGAGATATTCCCTTCGCTCATATTCCTGTTTTGAGTCAAGAGTTAATTGAGGGAGTGTTAACACGGACAGCAGGCGTTTACCTAGATGCAACGGTTGGCGGGGGTGGACATAGCAAACTAATTTTGGAAGCGGCTCCAGAAAGTTGTGTGGTAGCGATTGACCAGGATACGCAGGCACTAGCAGCAGCTCAAGCTCAGCTAGCTGACTTTAAAGAACGAGTGCAGTTTTGGCACGGCAACTTTGCTGACTACAGTCCAGGAGACGTACAGTTTGATGGCATCATTGCAGACTTAGGAGTTAGCTCGGCTCAATTCGATATTCCAGAGCGAGGCTTTAGTTTTCGGCATGAAGCACTGCTAGATATGCGAATGAATCAGCAGCAATCGCTAACTGCGGCTGAAGTGATTAATCACTGGGATGAAGCAAAGTTAGCAGATATCTTTTATGTCTACGGCGAAGAACGCCTTTCTCGACGAATTGCCAGACGCATCGTTGAGCGGCGACCACTGAAAACTACAACTGAGCTAGCCGAAACGATTTTTTACTGTGTACCCAAGTCGTATCGATATGCCAGAATTCATCCAGCAACTCGTGTTTTTCAGGCACTGCGAATTGCTGTAAATCAGGAATTGGCTGTTTTGGAAAAATTCTTGAAAATATCCCCTCTTTGGCTAAAACCCGGTGGTCGAATCGGCATCATCAGCTTTCACAGCCTGGAAGATCGCATCGTCAAACACTCCTTTAAGGAATCAGAGCTATTGCGAGTCCTAACTAAAAAGCCGATGGTGCCGCAGGAAGAAGAGATGAAGCGAAATGTGCGATCGCGCTCAGCTAAGTTGAGGCTAGCAGAACGACTAACAGAAGCATAAAGAAAGATGGAGGCAGGATTTTTCTGCCTCCATCTTTCCCTTAACGTTTTACAACTACAGCCAGACTAAACCATTAACGGCTTCTTCTCTGGCGGAACAATGCTAGACCAGTCATTACTAAACCTCCAACAGTACCCGGTTCAGGTACAGACTGAGGAGTTGAATCTGAAGCTGGCTCTACAGCAACCGGAGAAACAGGAGTAGGCTCAACCATAACTGGAGGTACAGGAAGCGCTGGAGTAGGCTCAACCACAATTGGAGGCGCTGGAGTAGGCTCGACCACAACTGGAGGTACTGGAGTAGGTGCTACTGCAACCGGGGGTGCTGGAGTAGGCTCAACCACAATTGGAAGTGCTGGAGTAGGCTCAACCACAATTGGAGGCGCTGGAGTAGGTGCTACTGCAACCGGAAGTACTGGAGTAGGTGCTACTACAACCGGGGGTGTGGGACTGGGTGCTACTACAATCGGAGACGCTGGAGTGGGTGTTGGCGCTACTACTACCGGAGGGGGAAAAGATCCGTGACCTGTTCCACTGTCATCGTTAAAGCCATTGCCGTTGATACTTTGATAGCGGACACCAAAGTTGCTCAACGTGAAGGTATTGACGTTACCTGAAAAAGCAAGGATAGGCAGGAAACTATCAGATGAACCTGTGTACACACCGCCATTCTGACCACCCTGGCAAGTATTACCGTTGGTGAAACACACATCAAGATCACCAAATTGATTAGGAAATGCTCCTTCTCCATCGTTACTAAAAAGCCCAGAAACTCTTGTGCTACCAGCATTGTCAGAGTGACCAACTCCAAGTAAGGTCTGATTCACATCAAAGCCTAAAGCAGAACTTCTGGAGGAAATACCATTGCTGGAGGTATTACTAAGCAAAATTTTGAAAGCTGCTTCAGTGTTTTTTCCAACTGAGGAGAAACCTAAAAAAGTAAAGGTCGCTTTGGAAGAAAGCCCAGAAACAGATTTTTCGTTAATGCTGCCATCAAAGAAGATGTCAAACGAGCGATTTGCATCGTCGGCACTCACTGTAACGTTACCACCGTTAAGTACGAAAGCTGAAGCCGGAGAAGCAGCTAAGAGCGAGTACAGTCCTAAAGTTGATAAAACAGATAACCCAAGGACTTGCCGCGAAGAAGGTTTAGACATCGAAGTTTAGGCGTATCTAAAGTTACATCTTCATCATGCCCTCGGCAAAACTTTCACATCCTATTTTTGAGGACTTTCACACGATCTTCAACTAGTTTTTTAGCTCTGTAAACCCACATAAGCTGGGATTTTTCAGTAGTTTTACAGGTCTTCTCTTTCAACACAAAATAGGTTATTTCCAATTGCGATCTAAAATTTTAATCAGTACAAACAGCTAGGTTATCCACTCACGAAGGGCGGATAAAGCTACAGTATTCTAGGATTTAGCTACAGAGCAGGTAAATCCTGTGGTGACATGCTGCCTTATTCACAACTCTCCTAAATAAATTCTTTGCTGATTCACTCAGTAGAATCCGCTCTTAAATTTGCTAGTGCTTAAGGGGCGATCGCCAAGACTTTGATTACCCTGGTACGTACTATCACTTGATCTTTTGATAATGTTGAGTTTCTAAACATTGCTCGCGAGAGGTTGAGTTTATGAAGTGATGACTAAGCACCCTGACAGAGCAGCCAGGTTAACGTCGAACCCAACCATTAATAGTGAAGCGGCTATCAGCAAATGCTTGAGAAGGGCAATGGACGGATAATACTTCATGCAAACAGCGGCTCAAGAAAAAGACGATGCTATTGTTGCGGGGGTCTACAGTCTTAAAGGTTTCTGCTCCTACAAAAAAACCATTCTCAATCTTGCTGTCGTAGATTCGTAACTCGCCACCTCTAAAAGGTTTTGGCGTTTGATAGAAGTAGTAAACGTAGGTTAACTCTCGTGTTGCTGTATCTGTGCTGCCGTTGTCATTGTGAATTTTGTAGTAGTTACCGTCGTTGTGTGCAGTGAGCTGAGCCTCTATCTGAGAAACCGCAAAGAGGGGTAAACCTAGCTTGTGTAGCACATCTGGAATCACTTTCTGAATACGTTCTACTATTAGTTCGGAAAATTCTGGGAAATCATAAAGCGCCATAGAGCGCCGGTAGTTGATGTCGTTTGTTGAAGTGCTAGTAGGAACGAAGGCTTTTTCCTTGCTCAAAACAAAATTTAGCAGTCGGCTAGTTTCTTCTGTACCTAAGAAGTTATCAATTTGAACGTATTCTGAAGGGATAATGCTGGGAGAGGTCGGCTTTTGAACTAGATTTGCCCAAGATTGCACAGGTTGTTCCGTCTGGGGTTGAGCAGTTTGGTTTTGCTGGACGAAAACGGGTGGTTCTGTCACCAATCCGACTAGCTGTTCACTGGCAAAGCAAAGCCCTGAACGACCTTGCTCAATCGGGATTTGGAAGAGTCCTCTGGAACCCGTTTCTTGTCCGTGAGCACGAGACACAAGGGCTGAGATGAGGCTGTGTAGCAAGGGTGCGTCGGGTGAAAGGGCTACTGTGTATTCATGTCCTCCAGCCAGTAGGATTTTGACCCGGATCTCTTTTGGTAAGGGGGATTGGGATGTGGATTCCATGATTGTCTTTTGAATTGACCGATTCAGCTAAGGACTGACCAGATGAAAATCAAAAACGTTTTGGATGAAAACACGGTTTTAGCGCGTTTCCATTTAAGTCTCTGGGTTATGACCTAAGAGGCTGAGGTCGCATAGTGAACGAGTTGGGCAAGATGTTGGCGCAAGGTTTCTAAACCGAGGCGATCGCCCGCCGAGATAAACACTGCCTGAGGAAATTCTTCCTGAGCCAGAGTGAGCGTGTCCCCATCTACTTGATCAATCTTGTTAAACGCCAACAGGATTGGACCGGGCGTTACAGGCATGTCAGATAAAATTGTCATAACTGAGCGAATTTGGCTCTGCCATGCTGGATGGGAAAGATCTACTACATGCAGCAAGGCATCCGCTTCGGTGACTTCCTCTAAAGTGGCGCGAAAGGCATCCATGAGTGAAGGGGGCAGTTCATGGATGAAACCAACGGTATCTGTCAGGACAATGGAGAGCGTTTCGTGAGTGATGGGGTCAGCAATCGCCAATCGCCGTGTCGTGGGGTCAAGCGTTGCAAAGAGCTGATCTGCTGTATAAACCTCAGCATTGGTCAGCACATTTAATAGAGTAGATTTTCCAGCATTGGTGTAGCCAACAATCGCAACCGAGGGCACTTCCTGGTGCTGACGCTGACCGCGCAAGCGAGAGCGATGTGCCTGTAGCTGGTTCACTTCTTGCTGTAAGCGGGTAATGCGCCGCTGAATAGCCCGTCGTTCTGTCTCTAATTTCGTTTCGCCTGGACCTCGGGTGCCAATGCCACCGCCAAGTCGAGACATTGCTCGTCCGCGTCCTGTTAGTCGCGGCATCATGTACTCTAGCTGCGCCAACTCGACCTGAAGTTTGCCTGCGCCAGACTGGGCACGCTGGGCAAAGATATCTAGAATTACTTCGGTGCGATCGACAACCCGCACCCCGATCCGCACTTCCAGGTTTCTAACCTGGGCAGGAGACAGGTCACGGTCAAACACAATCAGGTTTGCGCCTACGGTTTGGGCAGTCAGGGCAATTTCTTGGACTTTACCTTCACCTACAACGGTTTGGGGATGAGGACGCGATCGCCGCTGTTGCACAATCTGCAAAACTTCACCACCAGCCGTTTCAACCAGCCTTGATATCTCTGCCAAGCCATCCTGAAAGCGCTGCGGAGTGAGCTCACTGGTCAGCACACCAACCAGCAACACTCGGTCTTGGTCAGGACTAACCTGCTGGGCAACATATTCTCGCCGAAACTCTTCTTCTAAACTTTCGGTTAATTCTAAAAAATCTTGCTGAGACAGCACCTCCAGGCTTAAAGGCGGAGAAACAGTCCAATTTACTTCGGGATGGGGCACCAAATGAGCTAAATATATTTCTTGAACGTACCCTGTTGCACCACCACCTCTTCGCTCAAAGCCACTACCAGAAAGTGTTAGAACAACCAGTGCATCTAGGCGTTGAAGCGCCATTGCAGTCAGAGTTGCATCACTAGGAACCTCAGACTTTAGCTGAGTAGCGATGCAACGAATTCCAGAAAGCCGCTCAGCTCCATAACGTGGCAGTTCCATCGGTGGAATTTGAGTTTTGCCGACCGTCCCTACCCCAACTCGAGTCACCTGACCTCTGCGGTTGACGTAGGTACAAATCGGCTGCTTGATATCATTGCTGATTGCAGCGAGACGTTGAGCAAACTCAGGCGTAGTGAAGCGATCGCCCGGTAGCCGCTGATGATAGAGCCGCTGAAGCTGCTTAAGCTGACTCGGCTTGAGACCTTGAAGATTACCGTAAATAGTTTCGATAGGCGTAACCGACCACTGATTGCTGAACCCAACGCATCTATTCTATCGACCTGAGTAAAGCTTGACGCATCATCAGGACAGAAACTAGGGGCAAAGTTTTCTTAAGGCTTGAGTTATTCTTTGCCAGAGCGATCGCCGCTCAACTCCAAGCGCCTTGGCGTAACAGGCATAGGCTTCCTGATAGCGTTCGAGACGGTGCAGCGCTGCCCCTCGAAAGATCCAGGCTTCTGAATGGGTAGGTTGAACTTCTAGCGCTCTATCACAGCTCGACAGAGCCTCCTGGTAGCGATCCAGATGAATCAGCACAACTCCGCGAAATACTAAAGCCGCACAGTCGTTTGGGTCAATTTTTAGGGCTTCATCAAAACTGTCAAGCGCTTCTGTATAGCGACCTAAACGAGCCAATGCATCACCTCGAGCAACCCAAACCGCACTGCTATCTGTTTGAGCTGCTAAGACTTTGTCGAAATTAGGAAGAGGGTAATCCATACCGATCCCAACGCTGTGGGCTTTGAAAAACCGAGCCTATGTCAATCTATAGCTGTCTATAACTCAGTATTGACCTTCTATCTTCACTTAAAATCAGTGATCTTACTCACCTCTTTACTTAAATCAATAAACTTTTTTATAGCTAATTAGTAACTGATGCAGGTATTTCTTTAGTCCAGAAAGCAGATTACAACAAAAGATTAAAAGTTTGTTTTCAGAGATTTAATAAAAACCAATTTAGTAGAATCGTCTTTACTAAAATTTCATCAACGCGTGAGCAATTATTTGCCAGCAAGGGTTCTCACCCCCTTTTACAAGAATTAATCTGTTCGCTATCGTCTCTTCTAGACAGTCATCATAGTGATGCAAAATTCTTTTTTGAGATGATTTAAATCACTAGAAAATCTAACTATTTGACCATCGCTCAGATAAGCTTTACTGTCCACTTTCAGACGTGCGGGTTCATTCAAATTAACAATCTGGTTCAGAAACCTCAAACGGCTCAACTTAGAAGTCTTCGACAAAGCTCCTTGGTTCTGCTTGGCTGTGATGCAGCAGGTAAGGCACCGGAAAGACCTTCAGAAGAAATGGCAGAGTACCGAATTCGCGATTATTCTCTGCTGAACGGGCATTCTTGCCTGTAAGGATCAGGTCTAGCAAAAGTTGCCCCTTGGCCATCCAGGGCATTCCAAAAGCTATTGAAAAATTACGCTGCTTTATAAGGAACTAGATTAATGTCACGGGATGCACTTGTTGTCGGAGTTAATACCTATCAGTATTTGTCTGGCTTACAAGCTCCAGCCCGGGATGCTGAGGCGATCGCCCAACAATTGCACACTCAAGGCGAGTTTCGTATTCATCGGCTGCCAGAAATCATTAGTTCAGGGCAGCCCCAAGTCGGGTTAAAAACTCCAGTCACCCTACGTGATCTAGAGACTGCCCTAGTCAATCTGTTTAAGCCAAAGGGTAGCAACGTCCCTCATACAGCACTATTTTACTTTTCTGGACACGGCATTCAGCGAGAAGCCGGGATTCAAGAGGGTTATCTGGCACCCAGCGATTCCAATCCTGATGTCGGGTTTTACGGCTTATCTTTGTTTTGGCTGCGACGACTGCTGCAAGAGAGTCCAGTACGCCAGCGAATCATTTTGCTAGATTGCTGCCACAGCGGCGAATTTCTCAACTTTTTGGAAGCCGATCCAGGAGCGCGTCCCGGTACAGACCGACTCTTCATGGCAGCATCCAGGGAATACGAATCTGCCTACGAGTCATTAGACAGTCCTTATAGTGTCTTTACCCAAGCCCTGTTGACAGGACTAGACCCTCAACGCAGCGAGACAGGGATTATCACGAATCATTCCCTGACCACCTGGGTAAACGATGCCCTCAAGGGAGAATTGCAGCAACCGCTGTTTGAGAATTCAGGCAGCGAAATTATTTTGACGCGGGGTGAGAGTTCAGCAACGGCAAAGAAGCCGCTGCAATCAACCGACATCTGCCCTTATCGAGGACTGGAATTTTTTGATGAAGCCCACGCTGAGTACTTTTTTGGGCGAGAGGATCTAACCGATCAGCTGCTTGATGAGTTGAGAAGAGGACGCTTTGTTGCTGTAGTCGGTGCGTCGGGCAGCGGTAAGTCTTCTCTAGTCAGGGCGGGACTGCTTTGGGAGTTGCGGCAAGGAAAAAAGTTTTCGGGGAGCGATCGCTGGCGAATTAAGCTGCTCACGCCAACTCACCGTCCGCTCAAGAGCTTGGCATCTGCTTTTGTAGATTTGAATGTCTCTGACTTGGAGCGAGCAGAGCAGCTTCGACGAGCAGAGGTCTTTTTGCAGGATGGCGGAGCCGGACTGGCACAGCTAGTGCAGGCAAGCTTGTTAACCGAGCAGGGGAATGGGGGCGATCGCCCCTCCTCCTTTGGGGCTGAAAAACGTCCACATCTGTTGCTTGTGATTGACCAGTTTGAGGAAGTCTTCACCCTGAGTCATGGAACCCAGGCAGAGCAGGAGCGCCACCAGTTTTTTCAATGCCTCACCCAAGCCCTACAAGTGGCGGGCGACTGCCTCAGCATCGTGATTGTGCTGCGGGCAGATTTTTTTGGCAAATGTTCTCTTTACGAGAAGTTGGCTCAGCAAATTGAGCAAAACATGGTGATTGTGACACCGCTGAGCTATGAGCAAATCAAGGCAACCATCATGCAGCCTGCTCAAAAAGTAGGGCTGACCTGTGAGCCAAATCTGGTCTACACCATGCTGCTAGATGTGATTGGTGCGCCCGGAGAACTGCCGCTGCTGCAATATACCTTACTGGAGCTATGGCAGCGACGGCAGATTGACGCGGACAGGGGCGCTGCCTACCTTACCCTGGATGCTTATACAGAATTAGGCGGTGTAAGAGGAACCCTGCAAAAACGCGCAACCGAAATTTTTTATGGACTATCGCTAGAAGAGCAGGGTGTTGCCAAGCGTATTTTTTTGGCGCTAACGCAACTGGGAGAAGGAACGGAGGACACCCGACGGCGCGTATTTAAAGCGGAATTGGTAAATTCCGCCTTTTCACGGGAATTGGTCGAGCAGACTCTAGAAAAGTTAGTTGCTGCAAAGCTCGTGGTGACAAACCAGAGTGAGAGCTGGCAGTCAGCTGAAGGGGACGACGCTGCGAATGATCCTGCTAGCGAAAAATCTCTGGCAACGGTCAGCTTTGCCCAAGCCTGGCTCTGTCAGGAAACGATTGATGTCGCCCATGAAGCCCTGATTCGGAACTGGACACTGCTGCGGAGTTGGCTGGACGAAAATCGGGAGGTGTTACGACGACAGCGACGGATTGAGCAGGTTGCCCAGGAGTGGAACAATGCAGGACAGCCCAAAGGAGTGGAATATTTGCTGCGCGGTGGCCGATTAATTGATGCTGAAGATTTTCTCAGCCACTACTCGGATGATTTGTCGTCTTTGGCACAGCGCTACATCATCGTTAGCCAAGAGGAGAGCTACCGAGCCAGAAAGGAACTGAGATCGCTGCAAATTGCGGTACCGTCAGTCTTGCTGGTTGCCTTATTGGTAACGTTTAACCAATACCGCACAGCGGTACAGACGCAGGCAGAAAAGGATTATCAGCTTCAGGTTTCAACATCGCGAGAACGGGCGGCGATCGCCCAGTCAATTTTGCAAGAGCCGGATAGCGACCCTATGACCGCTTTGCTGATCAGTCGCTTAGCCGCAGAACAGGGCGGACAAACCTACGAAGCTCAATCTAGTTTGCGGGCTGCCCTGCAAGATTTGCGACTGCAACTGGAACTGCATGGGCATCAGGGTGCGGTTCACCAGGTTGTTTTCAGTTCTGACCAAAACTATCTAGCGACCGCTAGTGCTGATGGCACGATTCGCCTCTGGCCAGTCCATTCTCACACTATTCAAACTGACAGCATTCAGCCGCTCAAGATTCTGTCTTGGTCTGACTCTTCTTCGCCAGATGCTGCTGCAACTTCAGACACACCAAACTTGACCACTGTTGCGTTTAGCCCTGACAACAAACAGGTGGTGGCGATCGCCCAAAACTCACCCCAAATCAAAATTTGGTCAGTTGAATCTGGCAATTTGACTCAACAAATCGAAGCAACTCAAGCCGTCACCCAAGTGAGCTTTAGCCCTGACGGAAAGTGGATTGCCACAGCCAGCACTGATCGAAGTATCTCCATTTGGCAAGCCAAAACAGGTCAGCTTCAGGTTCGTCTCACTCAGCCAGGAGTAGTCAACAGCCTGGAATTTAGCTCAGATGGGCAACGTCTACTTTCGGCTGGGGCTGATGGCTTTGCTTATCTGTGGCAACTGACGGCTGCATCCTCAACCGCTCCCTTAACCGCAAAACTCATCAAATCCTTGCAGCATCCAGATGCAGTAAACAGCGCCAGCTTTAGCCCCAAGGGACGCTGGATCGCCACTGCCTGCGATGATGGCAAAGTCAGACTTTGGGAAATTGCTACTGGACAACTGCGCCACACTCTGACTCAAAACACCTCAGTTGATCGACCACCCAGCACCACTCAGTCAGCATCAACCCAACCCACACCAGGCATCAACCCGATTGCCCCCGTTGTAAAAGTGTTGTTTAGTCCGGATGAACAACTCCTGGCAACAACAAGCACGAGTCACCAGACTTGGCTTTGGGAAGTCGGCTCTGGACAGCTTCGGTCCAGACTCACCGGTCAAGGGGTAGCCCAAACGGATCAAGATGAAGGGATAGGGGCGATCGCATTTAGCCCTGACAGTCGCCAAATCATCACCACAAATCGAGCGCAGGTTAACCAGGAAGTTTCCTACAGTATCTACCTGTGGGACACTCAAACGGGGAGCCAAACAGGTACACTACGCGGAAATCATGCTGCCATTACTACAGCGCAATTTAGCCCGGACGGTGCTTATCTCGTTACAGCTAGTCAAGAGGGCACGGTGCGCTTGTGGTCAGCAGAGTTGGGTGGTGAGTTGCCGACGCTCCATATTCCTCATGCGCTAGTCCAGTGGGCAGCCTTTGTTCAACCAGCGGAACCTTTGAGCGCACGTGCATCCACAGCAGATAGCGTCCCCAGCATCAACCTGAATCCATCCTCCATGTTGATAGGAGGCAATTCTAACCCTAAGATTCAGCCAAATACCGCTTCAGCAGTCCCGACAGGCATTATGACAGTTACAGCGGATGGGGCACTGCGACGCTGGGAGGTCATTCCAAACTCGGTTGCTAATCCTACTCTGGCGGTAGATCTAGATCAGGGGCTACCTTCTGCTAGCACGGCTCAAATCGATACCTCTATTCAGCCACAAAACTTTTGGCAGCGGTTGACAGCTTCTGGATGGCGATCGCTGTTGGGTTCTCAGACTAATTCGCCGAATGCAGAAGCGCCTGCTTCTGAAACGCCTGTTGCGGCAGTTGGGGCAAGAATGGGACAGCTACAACCCGCAGGTGCTGCAACGACAACTGGAAAAATTGTGCTCACCAGCGTTGCTTTTAGCCAAAATGGTCAAATGATTGCAACTGCAACCAGTGATGGATGGGTTGAAATTCGTCGAAACCAGTCGAGCCAAATCGCAGAACCATTACAACGGATTCAGAGCGTACAGGTTGCAGAAGTTCGTGATAACGCTACCTCTAGCCTGCGGCACTCAGATATTCCTGCAGTTTTTCATCAGTTAGTTTTTAGTGCGGACGGTCGACTGCTGTTGGGCTTGGGAGATGATTTTGCTGCCCGCCTCTGGGATGTGCAGTCAGGGCAGTTGTTGCAGACTTTGCATGGACATGAAGCAATGATTCAGCAGGCGCAGTTTAGTCCTGATGGACAGCAGATTATTACTGCCAGCCTGGATCGAACGGCACGAATCTGGCAGGTGGCTTCTGGGCAAACAGTCAAGGTGCTGTCTCATCAAGATGCAGTTAGCAGTGCCGCTTTTAGCCCGGATGGACAACAAGTGGTAACGACTAGTTGGGATAGCACGGCTAGAGTGACGGATGTAGAAACGGGAGCGCTCAAGGTAATTTTGTCAGGGCACCGAGGGTTGGTTTTAGATGCCCAGTTTAGTCCTGATGGGCGATCGCTCGTTACCGCCGGGGCAGATGGCACTGCCCGCATCTGGGATGCAGAAACGGGTGTAGAAAAGGCACAGCTTCACCCAACCTACACGGGAGCTGAGCCAAAGCTGATTCGTCGGGCTTTCTTTAGCCCAGATGGTCAGTATGTTGCCACATTAACCGAGCAAGGGCAGGTGAATTTATGGGCTGCGACCTGGGAGATGCTGCTGGAGCTTGCCCGCGATCGCAGTTTCCGTCAGCTAACCGATGAGGAATGCATTCGTTATTTACGCTTGGCTCCTGATAATTGCCCAACGCTTGAGATTAATCAGGACTAATGGTTATGTCGTTTTGATAAAAACGGGCGACAGATGAAAGGGCACCCCGCTTAGCGGGGTGCCCTTTCATCTGTCGCCGATTCTAAACGTTAGCGCCGTCTGCCACCGGGAGTGCGTCCATTTTCGTCATTGCTGCCGCCATGCGGACGAGAGTTGCCAGGGTCACATCCTTCGGAACCGTTGCCAATGCCCTGGTTGCAGTTGCGACGACGAGAGCGACCGCCGTCATCGTCATCGTCGTCATCATATTCGTAGTCGTCATCGTCGTCATCATCACCGTCGTTGTCGTCATCATCATCGTCATCGTCGTACTCGTAGTCGTCGTAGTCATCGATGTCGATGATTGTTCCTTCCGTAAAGCCAACTTCTTGATAGACCAGGATTAATTGGCTGACTTCGTAGGTGGAGATGCTGCTAGTGCTGATGTTACTAATTTCAACGATTTCTCCAGGAGTGGCGAGTAAGGCAGGAGCCAGCCCAGAGATGAAGCAAGGAATGGTGCGACCAACCAGAGAGAAAATACCGCTTTCAAAGGAACTGCTGTAAACAGAGCTACTAGAAGTGGAAATGCTCTGGGTTTGGAACAGGCTGGTGTTAATGTTTCGGGTACTGCTGAGGAAAGTGACGCGGCTATCGCGATAGCTTGAACCACTCACCTGGGTGTAGTAGCTATAGGTATTGCGGTTTGCGTCAATGACACCGTTTTCATCACTATCAACACCGTAAACGGTGCGAACGGTGCCGTAGGAACTGCTTTGGCTAGGCAAAATCAGGTTTACAGCAGCGTTGTCATCCAGTAGCTCAAACTCGCTGTAGCCAATCAGGACGTTTTGTGGGGTAAAGAGGCGGACGACGACGCGATCGCCTGGATTGAGTCCACGAATAAATCTTGCTCGTTGGTTGATGCGATAGCGAAAATCACCAACAAACCGCTCTTGCAAGAATGCATTAGGACGCTGAGCCTTAAGCGAAACGCGAACAATGACATTATCAAAAGTAGGCTGAGATTGAAGAACCGCCAGACTAAAGTGTCCTCGCAGCGGGTTCAGAGTATTGTTAGGTTGCCCTGCGCCAGTTACCGTGACAGGAACAGAGGTTTGAGTGCTAGTTTGAGTCGTCTGGCTGCTCGTCACCTGAGTGGTGCTGGTCTGGCTACTGGCGATCTGGGTTGTAGTGGTTTGAGCGATCGCCCGATAACGTTGCACATGCTCCCAGGTCACTTCTTGGTTTCGCTGCCCGCCACGCACGTCATAGCGCAGTTGAGCGACTGCCCGTAGCTCTACGTCATCCAGGTCATCGTCGTCCAGTGTATCTTGCAAGTCGTCCAGCGAAATCACCTCTGGCTCTAGCGTTACTCGTCCTCCGTTGTTGTTAATTAGACGAGCACCTGTGCTGCTGTAGATCAGTCTCCAGCGACCATCTTGACGAGCAAAAATTTGGTAAACGGCGTTTGCGTAGCTGGTTTCAGGTTTTTCTAAAACGTCCAGTTGCATCACCAGAGAGGTAACCTGCTGACGCGCATTGACCAGTCTTCCAAGCCTTAAGACGCTGTCCCATTCTTGCTGACGCTGACTGATTTGCAGCGGCGCAGGGTCTGCCAAAACTTGGGAATAGCTGCCCAAGATTAACGTTGAAGCCATTAAAGCGATCGCACCCTTTTTCCAGAAGGAAGCAGATTTCCTGCTGGTCATATTTTGTTTGTTTGTGTTCATGAAAGTTGAGGTGATTACGGTGAATGGACAAGAACTGACGACCGACGATCGGCTCAACAGCCCCGCCCCAATCAGTTCCCAGTTTTGCTAAGTTGACCTGTCAGGTAGCGCACAGGTTCCCTTTAGTATGGGTTTTTACAATTTGAACACGCAGTTTTTATCAAATCTACATAGGTAGGGTGTTGGGCGGTTAGGGATTGGAGCAATCACCCAACACCCATGTCCGAAAACGGCTAGATTTTCCTGTGGGGCAGATCTATGCTGTGCCCATGAAACTCGATCATGAAACCTGCTACCGAGCTGTACAAGCCCGCGATCGCCGTTTTGATGGGCGGTTCTTTACCGCAGTTTTGACGACTAAAATCTATTGCCGACCGATCTGTCCGGCTCCAACGCCGAAACGAGAAAACTGCATTTTTTTGTCGTGTGCTGCCGCTGCCCATGAGAAGGGGTTTCGTCCCTGTTTGCGCTGTCGCCCAGAAATTTCCCCTGGATTGTTTGCTCAGTTTGAAGGGGTTGCGGTTGTTTCACGAGCGCTTAGCCTGATTGCAGAAGGCGCTTTAGATGATGGTAAGGTAGCAGACTTGGCGGAACAGGTGGGAATGGGCGATCGCCATCTCAGGCGCTTATTCACAGAACACTTAGGCGCACCCCCTCTGGCTGTGGCGCAAACTCGCCGGATTTTGTTTGCCAAGCAGTTGATTGACGAAACTTCCCTGTCCATGACCGATGTGGCAATGGCGGCAGGGTTTATGAGTATTCGACGGTTTAACGAAGTGATGCAAAAAACTTACCAGCGATCGCCTCGTGAGTTGCGACGAATTCATGTGGCTGAAGATCCAGAGAACAACCCTAAACCAGCCGAAATTACGCTGAAGTTACCTTTTAGTCCGCCTTATCACTGGTCTGCTCTGGTGCGTTTCCTGGCACCTAGAGTCATTTCTGGAGTGGAGGCAGTCAGTTTTGATTTTTATTGCCGCACGATTTGTCTAGATGGATTGCACGGAATTGTTGAAGTGCGTCCGGTTGAAGGACAAAATCATTTGCTATCTAAGATTCGGTTTCCCAAAGTGGTGGCGATCGCCCCAATTGTTGAACGGTTGCGTCGTGTCTTTGACCTGAACGCTAACGCCACCGAAATTGCAGCTCATCTAGAACGCGATCCACTGCTTCGAGATCGAGTTTTGGCATTGCAAGGACTGCGCGTTCCGGGCGCGTGGGATAGTTTTGAATTGGCGGTGCGGGCGATTTTGGGACAGCAAATCAGCGTTGCTGCTGCTACGAAACTGGCAGGGCGACTGGTGGAGGTCTATGGTGAGCCGCTGAACTTGGAAACTCCAACCGAAACGCCACTGCAACGGGTATTTCCTCGCCCAGAGGTGTTGGCGATCGCCGACCTGACTCAATTGGGGTTAACTCGTGCCCGTGCCAAAGCCATTTCATCTCTAGCAACAGCGGTTGTGGAAGGGCAAGTTTTAAGCAGTTTTTCCAGCCTGGAAAGCGCCGTTCAAACGCTCTGTGAGCTGCCGGGAATTGGAGAATGGACGGCTCACTATATTGCAATGCGGGCATTACGGGAACCAGATGCTTTCCCGGCAACGGATTTAGGGTTGCGGCGATCGCTCTCCCCAAACAATCCCCTTACAAAAACACAACTGCTAGAAATGGCGCAGTCTTGGCGACCCTGGCGGGCTTATGCTGCCATGTATCTGTGGTTGTCAGAAGGGTTAGAGGAGTAGAAACGGATGCATCTCACTTCAGGAGAAAACAGCATGGAACTCTTTATCGACAAGATCAATTCCCCATTGGGAACCATTTTGCTGGTTTCGGATGGAGGGAATTTGTGTGCATTAGACTTTGCCGACTACGAACATCGCATGATCCAACTGCTTCAGGTGCGGTACGGTCACTTTCACCTGAAGGAAATGGCAAATCCAGCCGGAATCAGCAGCAAAATTCAGGCTTATTTAGAAGGAGACTACAGCAGTCTCGATCACATTCCAGTTAGCGCAGGCGGAACAGCCTTTCAGCAGCAGGTCTGGGCAGCACTGCGAACCATCCCGCTTGGAACGACTGTCACGTATGGGGAACTCGCCGCAAAATTAGGCAAACCGACGGCTTACCGAGCTGTTGGCATGGCAAATTCACTCAACCCAGTGGCGATCGTGGTGCCCTGCCATCGGGTGATTGGGGCAAAAGCAAACCTAACGGGCTACGCGGGTGGGCTTGAGCGCAAACGCTGGCTACTGAAGCATGAGGGCGTTGCTCTGGAATCTCGAAACGAATCAAGGCGCTAACCGGGCTTTCTTAAGGCGATTGCTTTCATACCAGTCAGCGATCGCCGGAGCCCATTCCTGGAAGGGCACCCAGATCAATTCACACAGTTTTTGCGCCTCAAACTGAGCATCGGCTTTCCAGCGCAGATCTAATAGATGCAGGAGCGATCGCACATTTGCCGACAGCACCCAATGCTGCCGCACATCAAAGGGAATCAGCCCCCGCGCATGTTCTTCTGAGAAGCCTTGATTGATTCGTTCTTGGTAGCGCTTGCAGGCTGCCAAACACCAGTCCAAATCTTGCTGTCGCTGTTCTGGGGTGTATTCGTAGCGCTTGCCCTGGCGATCGCTATAAGCCCCGATTGGACGCAGGTAAAACACATCCTCAACCTCTTGCTTCCCCTCAACCACATCCACAATTCGCTGTCCGGTATATCTCATGGATTGAACATCAAAGCTGATTCCAACGCGATGAGTACGGATTTGCTGCATGGTGCTGTGGGGAAACCAGCCGCAGTTGAGCACGATTTGCGGATGCTCTAACGGGCCATAGTGTCCTCGGTTGCCTGCTAGAAGCTGTTTGACGATGATTTCTCCGGCTTTTTCTTCACTGGGCCAGCGATCGCGCTCATCACAGACAAACCCCTCCGCGTAGTCCTGGTGCATTGCAGCATAAATGACCTGCTGGGGGTTGGGAGTTTGCGAGATTACGGCAACGGTAAAGCGATCCATAGGACTTGGGAGAATTTAGAGATGAGCAGCAGAGAGTATCAAGCTCTCTAGAATAATCCTAGATTGTCTCAATTCGGGCATCCTTAAGTTTTTTATTCTCAAACGGAGGTAACTTTGCACGATTTCAGCCGCACGTGTGCGGCTGAAATCGTGCCATTAAACTCACCTTGATGCAAGATCCAAGTGGAAGCAACGGTATATTGCGATGGCGCTTGACTTAGCCCGATTTTTTAGAGCCTGTAACCCCAGCCGCACGCTGGTGGTTGGCAATCCTGAAGACCAGCTTTATTACATTGATTTTGCGGGCGTGCGGGGCGGCAAAATTATCGAAGCACTGGAGCGCACGATCGCCCTGCTTTCTCCCAACGACCCAACCTGCCAGCTTTTTACCGGGCACATTGGCTGCGGCAAGTCTACCGAACTGTTTCGGCTGAAGGCAGAACTGGAAGAGCAACGGTTTTATGTTGTTTACTTTGAGGCAGACCAGGACTTAGACGTAGCCGATGTGGATGTGACCGACATTTTGCTGGCGATCGCCCGCCAGGTTAGCCACAGCTTAGAAAATATGGGCATACGGCTCAAACCGGGTTACTTCTCTCGGCTTTTTTCTGAGATTGGAACGATGCTGCAAACGCCGATTGAGTTTTCTGAAGCAGAGTTTTCCGTCGGCATTGGCAAAGTGGTTGCCCGCACCAAAAACAGTCCACAGTTTCGCAGTCAGCTTCGACAGTTTTTAGAAACTCGCACCAGCAGCATCCTGGAATCGATCAATCAAGAACTGCTGCAACGGGCAACCGTCGAGCTGGAGCGGCGAGGCTATCGCGGACTGGTGGTGATCGTCGATAACCTGGATCGGGTTGAAAATCGGCTGGCAGCATCGGGGCGATCGCAGCCCGAATATCTGTTTATCGATCGGGGGAAACAGCTTCAGGATCTCAACTGCCATGTGGTTTACACAATTCCCCTATCGCTGATCTTTTCTAGCGAAGGAGAAGCATTAAAGAATCGCCTGGGGGGTGGCGTTGCGCCAATGGTTTTGCCGATGGTGCCCGTCACGTATCGAGACGGGCGCGAAAACCTGGAAGGCATGGCGCTGTTGCGACAGTTGGTTTTAGCCAGAGCCTTTCCTGAAATGAATTCAGTGCAGCGACTCAACCTGATTTCAGAGATTTTTGACCAGCCTGAAACGCTCGATCGCCTTTGCCGAATCAGCGGCGGTCATGTGCGAAATCTGTTAGGGCTGCTCTATAGCTGTCTGCAGCAGCAAGACCCGCCGTTCCCACGCAGCACTTTGGAAAGCGTAATTAGAACTTATCAAGATGACCTGGTGCTGCGGATGAATGCGTCTCAGCAAGAGTTGCTGCGGCAGGTTGCTCAACAAAAGACGATTGGCAACGCGCCGGAATATCAGGCTTTGCTGCGGAGCTTGTTTGTGTTTGAGTATCGTGGACCACAGGGGCGCTGGTTTGACTTGAATCCAGCTCTGTCCGAGCTAGAGGAATTATCCTGAAGGAAAGTAGCCGTAGGTTGGGTGTAGCACAGCGCAACCCAGCGCAACCTTCAACACTATTGGGTTTCGGGATTTCAACTCAATCTACTACCCCTGTTGGGTTACGCTTTGCTTCACCCAACCTACGAATTCTGTGGAGGCAGTTTTATAGATGGCTGAGGTGGTTCCATCGGACGAGGCGCTGATACTGAATGAGCGATCGCTCCAGGCGTTAATGCGATCGCTCACCCTCTCTCAGGGGCAATTCTCTTTGATCTTGGTGCGCTGCAACTACAGGCGACTGCGTGACCAAATCCTCCATCACATCAAAACCTCCTCCGCGCTCAACATCCAAACGCTGGAACTGCCCGAATTTACGCCGACCTTATTTACCTGCATTCAGGCGCATCTGCAAGCGTTAAATGATAACCCTCCCAGTGAGTTGCCCGTTGCCCTGATGGTAGTAGGGCTGGAGAAAGTGCAGCAGCTTGATGCGGTGTTTGGCTCTGCCAACCTGATTCGAGACGAATTTCGTAAGAAATTGCCCTTCCCGCTGGTGCTGTGGGGCAACGATCATGTGCTGCGGCAACTGGCCCAATCTGCGCCTGACTTTAGAAGCTGGGCGGCTGCCCCGATTCGGTTTCAGTTTCCGATTGAGGAACTGGTGACATCCCTGCGTCACCATGCCCACCAGATTTTTATCACGCTGCTGAGTACCGGGGCCGAAGGATTCTTGCCCAATGCAGCGCTAAATCTGCAAAGCGGATCACCCCTGCGAACCGAACTGGAATTTGCGATCGCCGACATTCTCAACAGCGGTCGCACCCTAGATCCTGAACTGCAAGCCAGTCTTGACTTCCTCGGCGGACGCGATGCCCACGCCAGAGCCGAGATGGAAACCGCCCGCACCTATTACGAAAACAGTCTCACCTTTTGGCGGGAAGGCAGCACCACAATCACCGATATTGAAAGCGACGGAAACGGTGAGCAGTTGGGAACGGTGCCGCTGCGATCGCTGATTCCCCACACTCCGACTTCCTACATTCTCAAAGAAGCAATTCTGCTGTTTCACCTGGGGCTGTGGTGGCGCAGCTATGCGGTTTTGCAGCGGGCGACCTATGAAGCGTCGTGCCGTCGCGCTAAGGAATATTTCAGCCAGTGCCTAGACCTATTTCGGCAGGAAGGACGGCTAGAACTGGTAGCTAAGTTCATCACTGCCTTGCAGGAAACGCTGCAAAAGCTGCGCCATTGGGAGGAACTGGAAACCCTCACCAGCGAAGCAATGGAGCTACACGAAACCTATAGCGATCCGGTGCGTTTAGCGCGAGATCACGGGTTTTGGGCGGAATTGATGTTAGCCCGTTCAGATTGGGCTGAAGCCCATGAGTGTGCCGAAGCAGCGTTAGAAATTTTGGATGAAGCAACCCCAGAGGAGACGGAAGTTGCACCTACTCTCCTGCCTGCAACATCCTCAACGGTGACTGAGACACAGTCACAACCAGCAAACACACCACCAGTGATAGAAGACAGCCTTGCCCTGGCAGAACGCTATCAACGGAGCTGGTATTTGCTGCTGTTGGGGCGATCGCAATCTCACCTGGGTGACATTAATGGGGCGATCGCCTCGCTCAAATCAGCCCAGACTGCCAGCGATCCGCAGCATGATCCCGTTCTTTATATTCATATTTTGCAGGAATTGCGAGATCTTTACTTTGTCAAAGGAAATTACCTGGAAGCCTTTCGGATCAAGCAAGCACAGCGGCGTGTAGAGCAACAATATGGCTTTCGTGCCTTCGCTGGAGCGGGTCGGCTAGAGCCGCAGCAATCGCCCATTCCCCTTGAAGTTGCCCCTTCCTCTCCAGAGGCGATCGTGGCTCAGGAGATTGCTGCCTCCAGTCGTCAACAAGATGTTGACCGTCTGGTTGCCCGCATCAGCACCCCAAAAGACAAACTCACCGTGATTCACGGACCTTCCGGTGTAGGCAAAAGCTCCATCGTCACTGCCGGACTGTTTCCCACCCTGCAACGTCGTACCATCGAAGCCCGTCGCGTCCTTCCTCTGCTGCTATCGGTCTACACAGGTTGGGAAGAAACTTTAGAACGATACCTGAGAGAGGGGTTGGAGGCGATCGGTTATAGCCGGGAAGCGCTCAGCAACGATTCAGAAGTGGTCGGCAACGGTTCAGAGGCAGTCGGGAACGATTCAGCGACGGTCGGGAACGATTCAGAAGTGGTTGGCAATGATTCAGCGGGGGTCAGGAACGATTCAGCAGCAGTCGGCAACGATTCAGACACAGGCGGAAATGATTCGGAAGTGGTCGGAAATGATTCGGAGACCGTCGGCAACGAGCAAGATAGCCTCCTCTGGCTCCTGACTCAACTCCGCCAAAATCAGAATCGCAACCTTTTCACCGTCCTGATCTTTGATCAGTTCGAGGAATTCTTCTTTGTTCGCCCTGACCCGCTCCAGCGCAAATCTTTCTACCTGTTTTTGCGTGACTGCCTCAACATCCCCTATGTCAAGGTCATCCTGTCTCTGCGAGAAGACTACCTGCACTACCTGTTAGAAATTGATCGCGTCGCAGACCTGGAAGTGATCAACCATGACATTCTCAGTCGCGAGATCCGCTATCCTTTGGGCGACTTTTCACCTGCCGATGCCAGGGCCGTGATCGAGAATTTAACCGCGCGATCGCAATTCTACCTAGACCCAGACCTGGTGGATGCTCTGGTCAAAGACCTGACGGGTGCATTGGGCGGCATTCGCCCAATCGAGCTACAAATCGTTGGCGCACAGCTTCAAGAAGACCGAATAGATACGCTGGTTGAATATCAGCAGCTAGGCGAACATCCCAAGCAAACGCTGGTACAGCGCTACCTACAGGAAATCATTCGCGACTGCGGTAAACCCAATGAAGCGATCGCCCAACTCGTCCTCTTTCTCCTCACCGACGAAAACGGCACTCGTCCCTTCAAAACTCGCCTGGAACTCTTAGAAGAACTGGAACTTACGGGTATCACTATTCCCCCTAAACAACTTGATCTAGTACTGGAAATCATGGTCGGCTCCGGGCTGGTGCTAAACGTGCCTGAGTTGCCGGGCGATCGCTACCAGCTTGTCCACGATTACCTCGTCAGCTACATTCGTCAGCAGCAGGAACACGGACTCCTAGCCGAACTCGAAGCCGAACGAGAAAAACGCCGCCTCAGCGAAGAACAACTCAGGGAAGCCCTGCGCGACAAGGAACAGGCACTTTTGAAGGAGCAGCAAGAACGTCAGCGCGCCGAAATTGCCGAAATTGAGGCACTGGGAGCCGCTTCTCAAGCGCTGTTGCTCTCCTATGATGATTTGGCAGCTTTACTCGCCAGCGTTAAAGCTTGTCTCAAACTTCAGGAGATAGCAGCACCCGTCGAGCTGCAAACTAGAATGATGAGTCGGCTTTGGCAAACTGTTTATGGAGTGCGATCGCGCAATCAATTCAAACATGATGACTGGATCTGGAGCGTGAGTTTCAGTCCTGATGGCAAGACCCTTGCCTCTGCCAGTGCTGACCATACCATCAAACTTTGGACAGTCACGGGCAAAGAACTGCAAACCTTGCACGGACATCAAGACATCGTTTTAAGTGTGAGTTTCAGTCCCGATGGCAAGACCCTTGCCTCTACCAGTGCTGACCACACCATCAAACTTTGGACAGTCACGGGCAAAGAACTGCAAACCTTGCACGGACATCAAGACATCGTTTTAAGTGTAAGTTTCAGTCCCGATGGCAAGACCCTTGCCTCTGCCAGTGCTGACCACACCGTCAAACTGTGGAACCTGGACGGAGCGGAATTACAAACCTTCCAGGGACACGAAAAGATGGTGGCAAGTGTCAGCTTTAGTCCCGACGGCAAAGTGATTGCCTCTGGCAGCGCTGACCATACGGTCAGACTGTGGAACCTTAATGGAGAACTGAAAACCCTTCAAGGACACCACGGTCGGGTTTGGAGTGTGAGTTTTAGCCCTGATGGTAAGACCATTGCCTCTGCCAGTGCCGACCATACGGTCAAACTGTGGAGCCTTGACGGAGAAGAATTACAAACTATTCAGGGGCATCAACTGTGGGTCAGAAGTGTAAGTTTCAGCCCTGACGGACAGACTATCGCCACTGGCAGTGATGACCATACCGTCAAGTTATGGAGCCTGAATGGAGAGGAATTGCAAACCTTTGAAGGACACACCGACAGAGTTAGAAGTGTAAGTTTCAGCCCTGACGGTAAGGCGATCGCTTCTGGTAGTGCTGACTACACCGTAAAATTTTGGAGCCTGGAGCAAGAAAAACTACAGACTTTGAAGGGACATCGCGACAAGGTCAGAAGTGTTTGTTTCAGTCCTGATGGCACAATGATTGCTTCTAGCAGCGTTGACCACACCATCAGGCTTTGGAATCGTGACGGCAGTCCACTGCAAACCTTGCAAGGACACGATGATTGGGTTTGGAGTGTATGTTTTAGCCCTGACGGTCAGACCATTGCCTCTGGTGGTGCCGACTACGCTGTGAAACTTTGGAGCCTTGATGGAACAGAGCTAAAAACTTTCCAGGGACATCTTGGCATGATCTTAAGTGTTTGTTTTAGCCCCGATGGTAAGACCATTGCTTCTGGTAGTGCTGACCACACCATAAAACTTTGGAGCCTTGATGGAGAGGTATTACATACTTTTCAAGGACATCAAGATAGAGTCAGAAGCGTTTGTTTTAGCCCTGATGGTAAGACTCTTGCTTCCGGCAGTGCTGACCACACCATAAAACTTTGGAGCCTTGATGGAGAGGTATTACATACTTTTCAAGGACACCAGGACTGGGTTAGGAGCGTGAGTTTCAGCCCTGATGGTAAGACCATTGCCTCCGGTAGCGCTGACCGCACCGTGAAGCTTTGGAGCCTTGACGGTAAAGTGCTGCAAACTCTTCGAGGACATCAACTGTGGGTGAGAAGCGTCAGTTTCAGTCCTGATGGTAAAACGATTGCCTCTGGCAGTGCAGATTACACTGTGAAGCTTTGGAACCTTGAAGGCAAAGAGCTACAAACTTTTCAAGCACATCGCGGCGGAGTCAACAGTGTTAGCTTTAGCCCTGATGGCAAAACCATTGTTTCTGGCAGCGATGACCACACCATCATTCTGTGGAATTGGGACTTACACGAATTGCTAAAGCAGGGATGCGTATGGCTTCAGGACTACTTAGCTCACAGTCCTGAAGTGAATGAGGAAGATCGAGATGTTTGCGATCGCTCACTTTAACTTTAGAGTTGAGTGGGCTTTAATTGGGCGATCGCAACACAGTTGCTCGTCCAGCTATTTTAGTTCTATGTTATTTAGGTTTCTATGATAAGTACACAGCTAGCTGATACTTTGGGAAGACTGCAAGCTAGAATCTATTGGCTACATGATGCAGAAGAGTTTGATGAGTTAACTAATACGGCGAGTAAGATCTATCAGCTTTTAGGCTATTCTGAATCCTTGAGTAATCAAGTTGGTCGCTTTATCTCTGAGGCTTATCGAATCTCTGATGATGCTCAGATTGCAAGATTTGCTGGTGATCCAGAAAAGGAATTAAAGTACTACTCTGAGGTTCAGCTTCAATTAGCCGAAGCAGTAAAACTACTAAATTTGCCCATTGAAACAGCAGAGTATCAAGTTCAATGGTGGATGCTTTCTAGACATAAAAAGATTATTGCAGCATTGAGCTATATCCTGAAGCAACATAAATATAGTAAGTTATCCGTCTTAGGTGAAGCCAAACTAGCTTATTACTCATTTCAAATAGGTCTAGGTCACCACCAGAGAAACTTAGCTAGGTGTGAGAAGTATGCGATCCATTATTGGAGCTTGCTTCTACAGTCAGAAGAACCTATTTATCCTTACATTGGTTGATAGCTTGACCCCGGCTCGGGTCCAGGAAGCACCTCTTCGAAGAACTCTCGAAGCTGTTAGATGTGGGTAACACACACAATGAAGTCAGGCTGAGTTTCGGTTATGGTTCGGTGCGTGCCGTCCCTTCTCGATCGCGCTCATATCGGCGTGCGACGTCGAACGGAGGCAGCCAATTCTCCCGACGACAAATCCAGAGTTCATAGGTGGGTGTCACCTGGTTCGGCGTATCCAAAGTACCGGCAGGAATTTCGATTTCGTCGTCCGAGCAACTGAAGACCGAGGAGCCGCAAACTGGGCAGAAATAGCGTCCGCGATAGTCGGCCGTCGTGCCAGTGATGCTGACCGCATCGGCAGGAAACACCGCAAAAGTATGGAATATTGCCCCGTGGTGCTTGCGGCAGTCTAGACAATGACAAATGCCCACCCGAAACGGTTCGGCAGCAATTTCCAGGCGGACCGCTCCACAGAGACATCCTCCGTGATACTGCACGTTCCTCATCCGTCCTCCATCGCGCGTTGCCTTCTAACATTTTATCAGCGACTGACCTCGACGAGAGCCAATCTTCAGTGCTGAATAATCTGGAACTAAGCACAAGCGACTTTCGACCGTCCACTGCCGTGAAGTGTTAGCTTGCGGTGTATGCCCATATTTCAAAGCGTGCTTGAGATGATAACTCCGCATCCAATGAACCATAATGGTTCTGGCAAAATACTTCGAACTCCTCTAGTGCAAGATGAAAGGCTTCATCTGGAACAAGCCAGCACAACCCATATGCCCGTAGCCTGTAGAAGCTGAGTAATTCCTGAACCTGGTTGCTTACTGTCCAATCCTTAGCTATCAAATAATTACACTGATATCCTTGATTACGTAAATACTCCTCTATGTTAATTTCGTTAATTACTTTTCGTGACTGTTGTGAGGGTTGTGGCTCTTGATACTTGGATAAGATGGTTCTGAAATACTGCTCAAACTCCAGTCGTGCAGGTGGAGTAATCCATTGAGCATTAAGATAGAAACCTTTTGGTTTTAGAACACGATCGATCTCATCTAAAAATATTCTCAAATTGGCAACAGAGTGAAGCATGTGAACAGTTAGCACAACGTCAAAGCTGCTGTCTGAAAAAGGTAATTGTGAAGCATCTCCATGAATCAGTTTTAGATTCCGGGGAATTTTAGGCAGCTTTTGACGAAATTGGTTAAGCATTTCCTGAGAGACATCAATGCCAGTCACAGAATAGCCGCGTTTTACTAAAGGAAGAACGTTTAGCCCAGTTCCTATACCAGGTTCTAAGAAAGTGGTTTCAGGAGTTGCCTTGACTAGGGTAAGAATAAAATCTGCAACTTCCTCAGCGATTGGCTCTGTCAGCCAACGAGTTCGATCATAAATATCGGCAATCTTACTGTAGTAAACATTTTTTCTCACTTTTCTAGGCCTTATGCTTTTCAACCTAATACCCGAAGTTTTGGTGAGAGAGCGATCGCCCCTCTTCCAGACAATCGCCCCCTCCCTTCTCTTACCTTCTCCGATCGCGAGTCAAGATACTCATCACTTCACCAGAACTCGGTGCAGGTAACAAGGGACTCCAGGCACTCACTTCGGCAAAGCCACGGTGATAGAGGTCGTGAATCGTTTCTATCACACCATCACGAGAACCGATAATGAGGATTCGTAGGCGATCGCGCTCACTATTTTGAAGTGCAGAAACTTCTCTCTCAACAGTGGGTACGTTGGGAGATTCCAGGAAACATTGAGACATAAGTTGTAACTCCTTAGGGTTTTTGAGGAAACCCCAAAAACCTAGCCACCCCGCACTAATTCACACGTTGCAATGAACGAGAGGATAAAAAGTGAGTTTATTTTCACTTTCATGTCCTGATGGATCAGCAACGTTTTGACATGACAAGTCGGGGTGGCTAAGGGAGTGTTAAAATTCACCGTTAGCCGCCAGACTGGTACACACAGCTTGGGGGTCAGTCGCTCAAGGCTGTTCGCAGCAACCTTGGGCGGCGCTAGATTTTTGGGCGTAGTAGGGCTGCTTTTGAGTAAAAATGACAACCTTAACGTGAGAGCATATCTGGGATAGTGACTCTCCGTCAAGGTGGCAAACTACGGATTTTTTGAGACGGATTTTTTGAGAAGCGCTTGAGGCGATGATTAAAGATTATTTACCAAACTTTACTTTTCATTAACAATCTTGATCGTAAGAGTAATGAGCATTTATACTCAGGTATAGCTGTTTACAGAAATTTCTGCTCTGACTCAGGCGTTTCTAAGCCTTTTGAGGAGCACAGGAGTTATTTTGCTTCTTGAAAATTTGTGTCTTACTAGGCAAAATTTCTCAGGAACCAAACCTCAAAGACCCACGCAGAGCGCTATAAGATCAGGAGATTGGACATTAGCGAGACGGCATTCTCTGTAGTTCTCCGTCCATTGAGATCTATCCTGTGTGTAATGCGGCGTAGCGATCGCCAGCAGTTCTACTCTAATAATTCTCCTGTTCGCCAAAAACCGTCTGTGATGATGGTTTTGTCTCTGGAAGTGTCCGCCTTAAATAACTGCCCACTTAAAGAAAATCAGCCATGACTATTGCTAAAGCCAGAACCAGCTTCCCGATTGATTTGGATGCCTACCAACCCATCGCCCTTGACCCGACTAATCCAACCCTGACCAGCGAACAGCGGGATGCATTGAGAGCAAATATTGAGCTTTGCCGGGATGCGATCGTATTCTTCACCGCAACTGGAGCAGCAAGAGGCGTAGGCGGACACACAGGCGGACCTTACGACACGGTGCCGGAAGTGGTGATTTTGGATGCATTCTTCCGGGGAGCGCCAGACAAGTTTGTGCCAGTTTTCTTTGATGAGGCAGGACACCGCGTCGCCACTCAATATTTGATGGCAGTCATTCATGGGGAACTGGACGTGGAGCGGCTAACTCAATATCGTGCCGCTCATTCAGAACTTCCTGGACACCCAGAGCTGGGGTTGACTCCCGGTGTCAAATTTAGCGGTGGACGGCTAGGACATGTTTGGCCCTATGTGAATGGGGTGGCGATCGCCAATCCTGGTAAAATCGTTTTCTGCCTTGGCTCTGACGGTTCCCAGCAGGAAGGCAACGACGCAGAAGCCGCCCGTCTCGCAGTCGCCCAAGGTCTGAACGTGAAGCTGCTGATTGACGATAACGATGTCACCATTGCCGGACATCCTTCTGAATATTTGAAGGGCTTTAGCGTTGGCAGAGTGCTAGAAGCTCATGGCTTAGACGTAAATGAAGGCGACCCCGAAGACATTGACGACCTGTATCGCCGCATGTGTGCTGCTGTCACCACCGATGGCCCGGTTGCCCTGATCAACAAGCGCAAAATGTGCGTCGGCATTGAAGGGCTGGAAGGTTCCACCCATGGACATGATGTGATTCCGGTGAAGTTGGCGATCGCCTACCTGGAGTCTCGCGGACAAACCGAAGCCGCCGAGTACCTCAAGAACATTGAGAAGCCCAAAAATCCTTACACTTACCTGGGGTCTGGCGACAAGCAAGGCTCAAACCGCAACGTCTTTGGCGAAGCGGTTGTCTCCGTCCTCAGCCGCATGAGCGAAGCAGAGCGTAAAGAAAAAGTGCTGTGCATCGACAGTGACCTGGAAGGCTCCTGCGGACTCAAAGCAATCCACGACGCATATCCCGAAATCTTCATCAGTTCCGGCATCATGGAGCGAGGCAACTTCGCTGCTGCGGCTGGCTTTGGCATGGAGCAAGGCAAACAGGGCATCTTCGCCACCTTCAGCGCCTTCCTGGAAATGTGCATCTCCGAAATCACAATGGCGCGGCTCAACTACGCCAACGTGCTCTGTCACTTCTCACACTCCGGTGTAGACGATATGGCAGACAACACCTGTCACTTTGGCATCAATAACTTGTTTGCCGACAACGGGTTAGATGACGGTCACGAAACACGCCTCTACTTCCCTGCCGATGCCGCTCAGATGACCGCTTGCGTGGAAGCCGTGTTTAACGATCCGGGTCTGCGGTTTATCTTTTCCACCCGCTCCAAAACACCAAACATTTTGGATGCAAATGGCAATGACCTTTATGGTGAAGGTTACACCTTTGTCCCCGGCAAAGATGAAGTCGTGCGCGAAGGCACAGCAGGCTACATCGTCACCTTTGGTGAGTCGCTCTATCGCGCCCTAGATGCAGTCGAGAAACTGAAGCAAGAAGGAATTGACGTAGGTTTGATCAACAAACCCACATTAAACGTGGTTGACGAAGAGATGATCGCCAAAGTTGGCGCATCCCCATTTGTATTAGTGACTGAAGCCTTTAACCGTCGCACCGGACTGGGCAGCCGCTTTGGTTCCTGGTTGCTAGAGCGTGGGCTGACTCCTAAGTTTGCTCACCTGGGCACTCACAAGGAAGGCTGTGGTGGTCTATGGGAACAGTTCCCCCACCAAGGCATTGACCCCGATGGCATCATCAGCAAGGTGAAGGAATTGGTTGGTTGATTGACATTGATGAAGTGAGTTGAAAAGAGGGTGGGCAATGCTCACCCTCTTTTTTGTAGTGCTTTTAATGAAGGGATCAATACAAAGATTAATTAACCTTTCATTTTTTGAATGAGTAGCAGAAGATCAAAATTCATCTCAATTCTGGTTTACTTACACTGGTGATTTTGATTTCGTTGAGTTATACATAAATCATGCTAAGTGGTGAACTACCATGCACAAACTCATTAACGATCGGGATGATCTATACAATCGAAATGAGCCATACAGACGTAAAAAATTTGATTTGTTAGTCTGTCGGCTTGTTCAGTTTTCTGAAACAGATCTTGTCCAGAATCTAGAGAATGTCATTGAAGAGAATCTTCAGGATATTTCTGAACAATGGTTCTTTACTGGCGCAGAAATTGAACCAAATTCAAGTTGTTTGTGCGGTCAAGGTAAGGGTGATGGTGAAGAAGTTAAATATGTCACTTACATTAGAAACCTCTTCACCAGACACATTGCTCGGATTGGTTCAAGTTGCATTAAGAAGTTTGGTGACGGCAATCCTATACAAGCAGAAGTCGCCCTACTTCTACCACTAATGAAAAATCACTCGGTTAGAGTCAATCCAGATCTAGCTGAGTTAATGGTTGAACAAAAGATTATCACACAATTAGAATTAGCTTTAATCAAGGAATTGTATCAGAAAAGAAAATTAGAACAAGACGCGATTGATGTTCTCTCACTGCTTAAAGCAAGAATTGCAATTGAAAAAATTCCTCCATCTGTTACTGATATCGCAGAGTGGATTGAAGAATTTATTAGCAAAAATCCAGAAAATCCAGAGTTTGTTAGCCCTTATGACAACAAAAAGGTCACGGTATCTAAACGGTTAATAGATGAATATAGAGAACTAAGAAAGAAGTTATTAGTTGCAGATGCTTTTGAGTACGAGAAACAGACAGCAATAAAAATTCTAAGCGCATTCTATAGCCATGAACTAAACTTAACTCCAGAGCCTAAGAAGGAAAGACCTAATCTTGACCGATGTCAACTCGACAAGCTTCAGGTAAATCAGTGTAATGCTGATCAAATAATTCATACAGCTGAGTTGAAAGTTGAAAACTACATTGGCTCAAGAAATAAAAATATTACAGAAGAGAGAGAAACTTATACTGTATTAAGCGTTCTTCTGGATGCTTACCATCGATTCAATAGTGCAGCTCATAATATCGATTTGTTGGATGGCATCCAAGAGAGCATTGCACGACTTGAACTAGAAATAGAAAAATTACCTTCTACCATAAGGGAATCTATTTCTAAGGTAGAAGAAGAGCTGAAACTTGCTTTACAACAAAACATAAATGAGATGGAGAGTGATACTAGACGGAGACATAAAATACTGTGGCAAGAGCTTCAGCAAGTGAAGGATAGATTGTCTCATGAGGTCAGGAATACTGTTAATGACAGCAAAGAATTGTTGAACGGGGTTGAAGCAGAACTTGAGAGATTAAAAGAAGAAAAAAGTCATTTAGTAGCTGAACACACCTTAAGTATTCAACTACTTGAGGAGAGCATTTGGCTTACCATTAAAGACAGGAATAATCGAGTAGATTCGCTGGAAAGGATTACGGAAGAAAGTCAATCTAATATTGAAGATTTAAGGAGAGAAATTAACTGGTTGGAAGAGAGCGTAGAAGAAAATCAATCTAGCATTAAGAATTTAAGTAGAAAAATTGATGCCCTATCAGTCAATATAAAATCGATAGGATCGAATTTAGAGAATACAGGAAAACACTCTAGAGTTTTAACTACAGCTGTTAATGGTGCAATGAAAGACATTCATGCTGTAAGAGAGGAGCTAACCCAAGTCAAGAAGAATTCTGAAGAGATTGGTGCTGTAAGAAGAGAGCTATCTCAAGCTAAGAAGAACTCTGAAGCTGAATGGTGGGCAACAATAACATGGATAGCAATAGCTTTTTTGCTTCTTGGCTCTATATTTTTTTGGATGATCGATAGTCGTCTAGATAAGCTAGAAATAGAAAAGGAGCAAAGAATTAACTCGACGTTCCGTCAACCCCCTTAAGTTAATAACATCAGCGATGTTATCTCAACATTAATTAGGTGGAAAAAATGGACTCTCTCCTACCTCGCATTCTTGAATTAGGTTATAAGATAGCGTGTTGCGCTTCATAGAGTAAAAGTTGCGGAGCGCTAAAATTCCTATCCTCGCCGCCAGCGGACGAGGCATTACGGAATTTTCCCTTCGGGACGCACTTCCGCTCATTACAAACGCCGCGAGCGGACGGAAAATTAGACCCGTAGAAGATTAAAAAGTTTTATTGTCATAAATCTGAGAAGACGACTGTCAGATAAAAATGGGGAAGAATTTTGCAATTTGCATTGGCATAAATAAGTACAATAACCTTCAAGATCTTAGCTATGCCAAGCATGATGCTGAGTTGATGCGAGACTATCTTGTAGAAGAAGCAGGATTTGAGGCCTATCTCTTTGCAGAGGATGCACCTCCTATCAAACAAGATTATGGCTTACCCTTTGAAGCAGTACCTAGCATTGGTACTCTGAGACGATTCCTACGAGTTCGGTTTGAGAAACCTTTCTTGTCCTCAGGGGACAATTTTTGGTTTTTCTTCGCAGGACATGGTTTACGCCATCAAGGACGAGATTACTTAATGCCGTTTGATGCTGATCCAGGTGATGTGGATGGAACTGGCATATCTATCTATCACATTACGGAGAGGCTACGGCGTTGCGGTGCAGATAACGTAGTGCTAATGATAGATGCTTGCCGGAATCAAGGACGTCGAAATGGAGTTGGCGTTGGTACAGAGGAACCAAAAGGCATTATAACGGTATTTTCGTGTAGCCCTGATGAGTCATCTTACGAAATAGATGCATTGCAACAAGGTTCTTTCACCAATGTACTATTGACTGCACTGCGTCTTCAAGGAGAAGAGAACTGTGCAACAGTGGAGCGGTTGAATAAATTTTTGTTGGATAACGTTCCAGCTTTGAATCAGAAGTATGGGAAACCTACTCAAACTCCTTATATCGTTATAGAGCCAGCAACAAAATTGCATCTGATATTGTTACCAGAACAAGCAACAGAACTTGATATTGCTACCCTTAGGGAAGATGCGAGAGAGGCAGAATTAGAGGGAGATCTTGAACAGGCTGAGCATTTATGGAAGCGGGTGTTAGCCATATACCACGATGATCAATCTGCATGGAAAGGCTTGAAAAGAATTTGGTCCAGAACTGAAATAACAGCTAAACACCCTTGTGATGCAGGAAGCAGAACTGGAAGTGTACTGCCTGCTAGCAGTATTAGTAAATTGCGACCGCAACAATTACCAACTAAACCTGTACTAGGAGCAAGCTTTTCATTTGAAATAGTGCAGGTAAATTCTCAAGGTCAAGAAATAGAACGTCGTCAAGCTGAAGTGGTATGCCAGAAGGAAGATCTGGGTAATGGGATTATGTTGGAATTAGTCAATATTCCGGGTGGTTCTTTTATGATGGGGACATTTCAGGGTGAAAAGGGACGAACCAAGCGTGAAAGACCGCAGCACGAAGTAAAGGTGAGTTCTTTTTCGATGGGACGATATCCAGTTACCCAAGCTCAATGGAGTGTGGTGTCGTTTCTACCTAAAGTGAATTTAGAGTTGGAAGCTAATCCTGCTAGATTCAAAGGCAATACTTATCCCGTAGAGTGCATAAGTTGGCATGAAGCTATGGAGTTTTGCGACCGTTTGAGTCTTTACACAGGGCGTGAATATCGTTTACCGAGTGAAGCAGAATGGGAATATGCTTGCCGAGCGACAACAACAACTCCTTTTCATTTTGGCGAAACAATTAGAACAAGTGAAGCAAATTATCATGGTGATTACATCTATGGATGTGGTCCCGTGGGGAAGTACCGACAGTCAACGAACGCAGTTAATGAGTTTTCCTACGCCAATATATTTGGTTTGTCGGATATGCACGGCAACGTTTTTGAGTGGTGTCAGGACATCTGGCATGAGAATTATAATGGAGCACCCACAGATGCAAGAGCATGGATAGAAGCAGGTGATCATGCTTCTCGGGTCATTCGCGGTGGGTCGTGGAGCAGCGATCCCGCCGCTTGTCGTTCAGCGTACCGTTCCCAAGCAGAACTTGATAACCGTGATGATGCTCTCGGCTTTCGTGTTGTTGTCTCTACATCATGAATACTATGTCCCGCTGTATAGTTGAGCGTAAAAGATTTTCCTGCTCTTGTCCTCTAGTGATTTACATGAAATGCTTATTCTGAAGGTTTCCATTCAAGAGAAGAAGCTTAAGGTTGCTTGAGCACGGAGGTTCTAACCCTACAATTAGTTTCATATAGTCATGTGTTTGTGGAGTTAAATAAATCAGTCATGACAGAAGAGAACTCAACGATTTGGGTACTTGTTGAAAAGGAAGAATTTATCGAATCATCTATCATTGATGGCGAACGTTCGGGTGAAGATACAGGTGGAGGATATGATTGTCCACCTAGTGTTATTTCAGACAGAGTTAGCCGTCTTTTCACAAAGAAACGTATACCACTGGATGCCCAAGCTCTTAAGACACAGATGAATGGATTAATGCAAGTCGTTGGTGATTTGTTTACTCAAGCAGAACAAAATAACGGAATGTGTCTAGATGAAGTAACGCTTTCAGTTGAGGTTAATGCAGAGGGGCAGATTGGGCTTGCTGGTAACGGAGGCAAGCTTGGCAATACAGGGGGTATCACGATGAAGTTTACTCGACTGCCACGGTAGCTATAAGCAATGATTAGCAAAACTCCTCTGCAGTGAAGAGTTATGACGGAGTTACTTGAACGAGCGATTGCCCAACTAAAGACTTTACTTGCGGATGAACAGGATGCGATCGCCTCATCCCTTGGTTAAGAACTTTGATTCAGAAATACTAGGAGAGCGATCCCTATAGTTTTTGTCACTTTCAAGATATTGGTTTGAAGCGGTGATGAAAGTGGAGTCAAAATGAATCAGCAATTGCCTCAATTCATTCACCGTGTTGTCGATCGCCTGCAATCAGTTGAGGGAATTGCAGCGATCGCCCTCGGTGGTTCAAGAGCAAGAGGTACTCATACACCAAAGTCAGACGTAGATTTAGGTATTTACTACCAGCCAGAGAACCCGCCTGATCTCATCGCTCTTAATCATCTCGCCTCGCAACTGAACGACAATCATCGCACAAACCTAATCACTCCCATTGGTGAGTGGGGCAAATGGATTAATGGGGGTGGCTGGCTCAAGATAGAGGGTGTCTCTGTAGATTTTCTCTATCGGGATGTGGCTCAAGTTGATCGTGTAATTGAGGAATGCCATGCTGGGCAAATCACGATTGATTATCAACCGGGACATCCTCACGGCTTTGTATCTTCAATTTATATGGGTGAAGTTGCATTCGGTTTGCCACTTCATGATCCAGATGGCATTTTAGCTGCTCTAAAGACTAAGACAATTCCTTATCCAACTGGACTTAAACAAGCAACCATTAATAAGTTTGCCTGGGAAATTAGTTTTTCACTGTTCGTTGCTCAAAAGGCGATCGCGCGTAATGATGTTGCTTATGCAGCAGGTTGTTGTTTCCGCAGCGTAGCCTGTATGAATCAGGTCTTATTTGCCCTCAACGAAGAGTACTTATTGAACGAGAAAGGTGCAGTAGCAGTTGCCAACAGCTTTGCACTGTGTCCGCAAAACTATCAGCAACGGGTTGAGTCAGCGTTTACTCTTTTAACCGTTGATGCAGACTCAATAGTGAAGGCAATCGCCATCCTTGATCAACTTGAGCGAGATTTGAGTCAATGGTATGGCGATCGCCGCTTGATCATGTAAAGTCTGAGGGCTAGCTAGAACTGTTAGTGACTAACCTTCTCCCGATACTGCTTAGGCGTGATACCGATATATCTGGAGAATAATGTAGTCATGTGACTCTGACTGCTGAAGCCACAGTCAAAAGCAATCTGGGCGATCGGTTGTTCTGTCTTAGCTAACAACGTTTTGGCACGGTTGAGGCGGCAGGTAATGATCCAGGCGTGAGGAGATTGCCCAATCTTTGCCTTAAACCATCGCATAAACTGAGATGGAGGCATTTCTACGATTTCAGCAAGGGCATTGAGCGATAAATCTTCACACAGATTAGCTTCAACAAACTCAAGCAGGTGATCAAATGCCCGTGCTGAGAGCTTACTCACTTGGGGTGTGTTTTCAGGCTTGGACACCAAAGCAAGAATGACATGGGTCGCAAATTGCGCGGCTAGCGCCTCAAAATAAAGACGACCACCTGATGGATTAGTTTGGATAAACGTTTGGGTTGCTCGTCCAATCGCCGTGATGTGCTGATTGTGGAGATGTGAGAGCCGCCGTAGCGTTGGGGATTGGTGTGGTGCAATATCACTCACATAAGTTTCAAATAGTTCCTTTGACAAAGCGAAGATTAGATAGGCTCCTCCTCGGCTAGATTCGGAAAACGTTTCACAATGGGCTGGGGTAAAAGCAAAGGTATTAGCAGGCGCATGATAAGGACTAATCCGATCGCTTGCAAACGCATGATAGCCAGACTGGGTTTCTAGCGCAATTCCTAAAACATGCCAGTTAGGTTGATAGCGAACCTGATAAGGCTGTCTGGGACACAGCTCAACAAACAGGCGATCGCTCTCAAATCGCCGTCCCTGCAATGGAGGCGAGAGAGGTAATGGCGTACTAGAAACTGGATGAATAGAGAGAGCTTGTCATCGATCATGCACCTATGCTGCAAGATTTTGAAATATTGAATTTGAAAGATTTGTTTTTCCAATCCATTTATCTTAATTCTCATACCCCTCGTAGAAAACCAACTTTACTTTTGAGGAAAACAAAAACCATGACGCACTTCCCCCAACAACTGCGATCGCTACCTAAGTTTGAGGGACCGTTTGATGCCTTTAAGCTAGAAGCTAAAAACTGCGACGTATTGTTTGCCTCCTATCTCGCAGGAACAAACATCCCACCTCACACTCACGATACTGACAACGTTGGTGTGATTACTCAAGGAGAACTGATTTTAATCGTAGACGGTCAGGAAACACACTACATGGTAGGAGACTGGTATCACGTACCAGCACAAACTGTCCACGCGGCTCGGTTTGATCAGGCAACTTCTGAAATTGAATTTTGGTTTTACTCCAGATAGACAGTCTGTGACCGAGGCACGCATTAATCTATCAATTCAGAATGGCTATCGAACTTAGACTGAAGCGTTAGCAATGCAAACCTGAAAAGATGGGCAAACCATTCAGGAACGATTCTTTACAATTCGGCAACTTGCAGTGAGAAGCTAAGGAAATTAACGCGATTCATTCAGGTTGTTAGTGAGGCGATCGCTTTCAGCTCATTGAAAGCGATCGCACTCAAGTCTATTTTGAGCATTTCAGTCACTTCAGACATTCATCTAGCCCCTATCAACCACTAGACCAACCGATATAACAGGAAAAGTTCATCTCTAAAAACTAAGGCTGCATTCACTTTATTTGAGGGAAATTCAATTAATGCAGTTAATTAACATATCTAATCAATTCAGACAAACGACCTATTAGCAGTACAAGAATTGCTTCCTCTACTTGAAGGGGAAAGCAACATATCAGTAAATATCAATGGTCTTTATAAACTTTCTTAGACCGACAGAAAAGATACATCAGTAAATATCCATAGTCCTTATAAAGCAGCTCAGGAAAAGGGACAGGAAATATCAATAAATATCAATAGTCTTTATAAACCTACTCAAAGATATCGAGATTTTGCTGTGTTTAATCAAGAGATTTTATCGACGACATTTAATAATTATTTCCAAATTCTCATTTTGAGTTGACCTTTCCTGTCATAAAAAGGATAAGCTAACTGCTAAGGGAATTTGTTCATTGATTTGAAGTTTTTGAAGTTTAGATTACATATCTGGCGCTCTGTCTGAGGGAAGCAGACACAGGAGCCAGGTGTAAATCGTCATAGTGGAATACTTTAGCTAAGTTTTTCCAGATCAAGAATTCAGCCGTTTTTAGCAGCTTTGGGCGCTGTAGAGGAACTTTATGACCAATTTTTCTAACTATTCTCGACGCAAATTCTTATTCACTGCTGGAGCAAGTGCAGCCAGCTCTATATTGCTTAAAGGATGTTTGGGAAATCCCCCTTCTGCAACCATTAATAGTGCGACAGCACAACAAACTCCTGTAGCGGCGATCGACCCAGCTCAGGCTCCTGAAACCACGCGCATTACACTGGGCTACATTCCGATTGTGGAATCTGCCCCCATTGTGATTGCCCAACAAAAGGGCTTCTTTGCCAAGTACGGAATGACCGAAGTGACCGTATCTAAGCAATCAAACTGGGCATCTGCACGTGACAACGTAGTCATTGGTTCTGGGAATGGTGGAATTGACGGTGGGCAATGGCAAATGCCCATGCCTCATTTGATTTCCGAGGGACTAATTACAAATGGTCAGAAGTTACCCATGTATGTTCTGGCGCAACTCAATACGCAGGGTAATGGAATTGCCATCTCTGGAATCCATACGGGTAAAGGAATAGGGCTAGATATTTCAAATGCAGCAGAATACGTTAAAGGCTTTCAAGCCACTCAAGGCAGAAAGTTTAAGGCGGCACATACTTTTCCTAATGTGAATCAGGATTTCTGGATTCGCTATTGGTTTGCTGCGGGTGGAGTTGACCCGGATACTGACATTGATTTGCTGGCAGTACCTTCGGCTGAAACGGTACAGGGAATGCGGACTGGATCAATGGACGCTTTCAGCACAGGCGACCCCTGGCCCTACCGAATTGTGTCAGATGATATCGGCTTCATGGCAACTCTGACCGCTGAGATGTGGCCATTCCATCCAGAAGAATATTTGGCGATTCGAGCCGATTGGGTAGATGCCAACCCTAAAGCAACAAAAGCCATTCTGAAAGGCATTATGGAGGCTCAGCAATGGTGTGATGATCCTGCAAACCGGGCAGAACTCATTCAGATTGTTTCAGGACGTAACTTCTTTGACGTACCAGCCAATGTGTTAACTCCTCCATATGAAGGAAAGTACGAGATGGCTGATGGCAAAGCGGCTATTGATGACTTTAAGAAGAGTCCGTTGTATTGGTCGGATGACATCGGTAGCGTTTCCTATCCCTATAAGAGTCATGATTTGTGGTTCTTGACCGAAACGATGCGCTGGAATTTCCATAATGGGGCAATCGCCGACTTCGACACAGCCCGTCAAATCGTTGATCGTGTAAACCGTGAAGACCTCTGGCGAGAAGCAGCACAAGAGGCAGGTTTCTCTGGCATTCCGACCAGTACTTCCAGAGGGGTCGAAACCTTCTTTGACGGTACAAAGTTTGATCCAGAAAACCCAGAAGCATACCTCAATAGCTTACAGATTAAGCGGGTTTAACCACTAAGGGTACAAGAGATAACGCCTACCCACTTATTTCCTACTCGCGCTCAAGCTTGGACTATTTCGCATAAACAACTCAAGGAGAAAAAATGGTTGCTAATCCAGGAACTCGCCCTACAGGCTCTAATTTTGCAGATTTTGCTCGGACTTTTTGGAAGAAACAGGGTCAGAACATCATGCTCCCCCTCATCGGAGTACTCGTTTTTCTGGTCGTCTGGCAGTTGCTTTCCTCAACCGGGCTAACTAGACTACCTGGACCACTCAGCCTGGTGACTGAACAGCGAACACGGGAGTTATTGCTCTACCCCTTTTATGATTTAGGCGGACTGGATAAGGGACTGTTTTGGCAAACCATGTATAGCCTGGGCAGAGTCGCTAAAGGATACACAGCGGCAGCGGTTGTGGGCATTGGTCTAGGAATTTTGGTTGGAACCAATCAAACCATCAACAAAGCAGTTGATCCGATCTTCCAATTTTTGCGAATGATTGCGCCTCTAGCATGGGTTCCCATCAGTTTGATCGCTTTACAGAATGTGCAGCAAGCAGCGATCTTCGTAATTTTCATTACTGCGGTTTGGCCCATCCTAATCAACACGACAGTAGGTGTGCAGCAAATCCCTCAGGACTACAAGAATGTGGCTAGAGTACTCCAAATCTCTCCACGCAAATACTTCTTCAAAGTCCTGATTCCTTCTGCTTTACCTTACATCTTCACAGGTCTACGGATTGCGATTGGTCTAGCTTGGTTGGCAATTATCGCGGCTGAAATTGTGATGTCTGGTGTAATCGGAATTGGTTTCTTCATCTGGAACGCTTACCAGAACAACTACGTCAGCGAAGTGATTCTAGCGGTGTTTTATATCGGTGCGGTAGGTTTGCTTTTAGATAGAGCAATGGCATATCTCCAACGGATGATCCTTCCTGAAGAACAGCGATGAACTCCTGCTAGAGCGTAGCATCCGGCAGATAGCCTCCGAAATCAACCAAGATTTTTTGTCTGAATGCTGCGCCCCTACGTTCTTCTGAATTGTGTTAACCCTCATCCTTCATTCCTCATCCTTTATTCCTAAACCTATGTCTACCTTTGTTGCTGTCGATCAAATCGATAAAGTATTTCCCCTGAGCGGCGGGGGCAGTTATGTTGCCCTCAAAGGAATCGACCTCCACATCAAAAAAGGGGAGTTCATTTCCCTGATTGGTCACTCTGGCTGCGGTAAGTCTACATTGCTCAATATGATTGCTGGATTAGACTTACCGACCGAGGGTATTGTGACGCTGGAGGGCAAGCTGGTAAAGCGCCCTGGGCCCGACCGAATGGTGGTGTTTCAAAACTACTCACTGTTGCCCTGGATGTCGGTGCGCGAAAACATCGCGCTAGCGGTCGATGAGGTATTGGCAGCCTTACCCAAGCAAGAGCGTCGGCAAATTGTAGAACAGCACATTCAAATGGTTGGGCTGCAACACGCAGCAGACAAGCCGCCGGGACAGCTATCCGGGGGTATGAAGCAACGGGTGGCGATCGCCCGTGCCTTGGCGACCCGTCCTAAACTCCTGCTATTAGACGAACCCTTTGGTGCATTAGACGCTCTAACGCGGGGCAATCTGCAAGAGCAGTTGATGAAAATCTGTGAGGAGAACGAAGTGACTGCCGTGATGGTGACTCACGATGTGGATGAGGCAGTCCTCCTCTCTGACCGAATTGTCATGCTCACCAATGGCCCTGCGTCTAAGATCGGCGGAATTTTAGAGGTAGATATTCCTCGTCCCCGCAAGCGCATGGATGTAGTGAGTCATCCCAGCTACTACAGCCTGCGGTCTGAGCTAATCTATTTTCTCAACCAACAAAAGCGAATCAAGAAACTGCGGGCTAAGAAGACAACGGCGATCGCCCGTCATGGGCTAGAAAAAGTAAATCTTGAACTGGGTTTCGTACCACTCACAGCCTGTGCCCCGATCGCAGTTGCCAAGGAAAAAGGCTTCTTTGCTAAACATGGTCTAGATGAGGTCAGCCTGGTACGTGAAACAAGTTGGCGCGGCGTTGTCGATGGGATTGCAGGTGGATATCTAGATGCAGCTCAAATGCCAGCAGGAATGCCAGTTTGGCTAACAGCAGGCGGGCATCAAGACCAGCCATTGCCTATGGTGAGTGCACTCACGATGACTCGCAACGGTAACGCCGTGACACTCGCAAGAAAGTTCTATGAACAGGGTGTATATAGCGCTACCGACTTCAAGCGCTTGATTCTCGAAACACCTGGTCAGCGCCATACATTGGGAATGGTACATCCTTCTTCAATGCACAATCTGCTGCTGCGTTACTGGCTTGCGACCAGTGGAATTGACCCCGATCACGATGTTTCACTCACCACCATTCCTCCGGCTCAAATGGTTGCTGACTTAAAAGCTGGAACGATTGATGGTTACTGTGTGGGCGAACCCTGGAATCTTCGGGCTGCGGTCGAAGGTACTGGGTTTACTGTGGCAACGGATTTGGAGATCTGGCTGGGTCATCCTGGAAAGGTGTTGGGCGTGCGAGAAGATTGGGCGATCGCCTATCCAAACACTCACATTGCCCTGATCAAAGCCTTGCTAGAAGCCTGCCAATACTGCGCGGATGAAGCGAATCACCAGGAGATCCAACAAATCCTCTCTGCCAAGGCTTATGTTGGAACATCGGTTGACTATATCAAACTGGGTGATCCTAATACTCAAACTTGCAGTTTGGATCAGCCCATGCGTGAGTACGCTCACCACCTGTTTTATGGAGAAGGAGTTAATCGTCCCAGCCGCACCGAGCATCTGTGGATGATGACGCAAATGGCTCGTTGGGGAGATATTCCTTTTCCTCGCAACTGGTTAGAAATCTTGGAGCGAGTTTGCCGGGTCGGTGCGTTTAGCACAGCGGCACGAGAGTTAGGAATGGTGGATATCAAATATCATCGAGGCCCTATCCAACTGTTTGATGGTGCTAAGTTTGATGCTGAAGATCCAATCAGTTACCTGAATGCTCTTTCGGTCAAACGTGACTTTAGCGTGGCAGAAGTCATGCTTGATTCTCGTAGGACTGCTGCTTAAGAGGATGTCTGAGAAGTAGCTCATACCCTGTGTAAGGGCGAAGCATCCGGCAAGCGATCGTCTGAAACAACAAAACATTGTTGCCCGAATGCTTCGCTTCTCACACATCTTCCAACAGTAAATCTTAATTACACCCCTATAGATAGGCAAACAAAATCTCTACAGGGGTTTGCTCCAGACGAACCACCACTACCAGTAATGCAAATGCTAAAACAAGTTGAAGCCAAGTCCGTAGCGATTTCTCAGCAGCCTCAAGGCAGGTCTTTTTTGGAAATCGCTAACGTCTCAAAAGTTTATCCCACCCCAAAGGGTCCTTATCCAGTTCTACAAGGTGTCAACCTCTCTATTAAGCAAGGTGAGTTTATTTGTTTAATCGGACACTCTGGCTGCGGTAAAACCACATTGCTCAACATGGTTTCTGGATTCAACCAACCGAGTCAAGGAAGTGTGCAGTTACGCGGAAAGCCGATTCTTAAGCCTGGTCCAGACCGAATGGTGGTGTTTCAAGGATATGCGCTTTTACCCTGGCTGACGGCATTTGAGAATGTTTATCTAGCAGTTGATTCAGTTCATCCTAAAAAGCTGGAAGCCGAGAAACGAGCAATTGTACGAGAACATTTAGCGATGGTTGGATTGGCAGATGCCGCAGATAAAAAGCCACCACAACTTTCAGGTGGGATGAAACAGCGGGTGGCGATCGCCCGTGCCCTAGCAATCCGTCCTGAAGTTCTAATCCTGGATGAACCCTTTGGCGCACTCGACGCGATTACCAAAGAGGAACTTCAAGAAGAACTGTTGAAGATCTGGAATGACCACCGCTGCACTGTGTTGATGATTACTCACGACATTGATGAAGCGCTATTTCTAGCCGATCGCCTGGTGATGATGACCAACGGTCCCGCAGCTACGATTGGTGAAGTGATGGAGATTCCCTTTCCTCGTCCGCGCGATCGCACCCAAATTATGGAAGACCCGGAATATTATGACCTCCGCAACCACGCGCTAGACTTCCTCTACAACCGATTTGCCCATGACGACACTGAGTAACTAACCACTTCAGAAAATGCGCTCGTTAAGCTCCCCTTTAGAGATTTTCTAGAGGGGACATCTATTTGTAGTGATTCTGAGGAATTTGAGGATTTTTGACCATGACAGTGACTTTGCCAAACGAGTTTTAGAGATGGAAAGCCGTCACTAAGCTGAAACAATGTTGATTAAACGCTGCCGCTCACCTCTCACTTCGCTGCTGGATAACAAAGGGCGATTGTGAGTAATACTGCTGCTGCCAATGCCGCAATGGTTCGAACATGATTCCAGATTGTCCAGTTAGTGAGGTAACTTGCCCACAGGTCAGCCCCTTCAGGACTATCAGGTCTGGCGATCGCCAATGCATCATTCAACGGCACATTAAATGCAATGGTTACCAAAACAGTGCCGATCAGGTAAAGTAAGCTGCCAACCAGCAAAAACACAGTCCCCGGCTGATGCCATCTCAACGAGGAGATAGCTAAAAACAGGCAAGATATCGCCGTGCCAAAGAAGGCAAGAAAAAACCAGGGATTAATTACCGTAATATTAATCGACTGCATGGCAGCAATACCTTGAGCGGGCTGAAGTTGAGCCAGCGCTTTCATCACAAAAGTGGAGAAGGCAAAAAAGACACCCGCTATGAGCCCACAACCCAACGCTGAGAATAGCTTGACTGCAAAAGACCAGTGATAAACAGTTGCCATATCTAGCACCTCATCCCTTGATTAACTAAGCAACTTAGATACGAGCCTTGAACGAAACTTCTTTAGCTTAGAGAAACCCACAAACATTCAGCTATCTGGTTTCTGTTCTACTTGTAAAATCTTGCGGTCAATTCTGTGCCGCAAATGCCTACAGCAAGTTCAGCAAATCCTAAAACAGCTTTTGGTCAGCGATCGCGAGTTACACTCGGCGCACCTACGATGTCGGATAAAGAGTTAGCAAATAGTTCCAAGAACTATTCTCTCTTCTAGCTTTTAGCCAAGATTAATACCTAAATTATTGAGCAACATCCCAGCAAACTCTTGCAGCAATCCAAGAAAAATAGGCAGCAGAGGAGCCGGAACAGTGAGCAAGAACTGCCGAAAGGTTTGAACGTCGAAGGGCCATACAGGAAACTCATCAGTAAACTTGTAGAAATCGCGTAATCCTTGAATTTTCTCGGTTCCCTGCTTCAAGATTTCTGCGTCTCCAGCTAAGCTTTCGTGAATTCGGGAATAATCAGCGTGAAACTGTCGAGCAATTTTGTGGAGAAGTTCTTCCTTAGCCTTCTTCATACCCCTATGGGCAGCCAACAGCGGACTATAAAAACAGGCTGTTGATAAAACGATGTGTATTGGAATAATCAAATGAACAAACCAATAAACTTTTCCAACACCCTGAGTCACAAACTGATATTCGATTAGACCAACCATGATGCCTAAAACAGCAGCAAGATAAGCAGTTTTCAAGGAATAGTTGCTGAGCGAGTGAAGCCCACCACAGCGGTCAGGATGCAAAGGATTAATGTTAAGGTCTTTTTCTTCAAAAATGCGATGAAGAATTCTGATATTGGTAATGAGAGTAAGTACCAACATACTACCGACGTACACACCCACAAAAGTGGCGATCGTGACGGCTAAGTTTGGTAGTACCCCAGCACCATACCAGTTATTCTTCAAGCTGGGTTGGCTAATAAAAACGAAAACACTGTAAGCAACTGCACAACCCAGAGCTATGTACTTATGCAGCTTTTGATAATAGGGATTCAAAACAATTGCATCAATCTCCGCTTGTTGAGTCGTCACAACATCAGACTCTTCGAGATCTTCGATGACATCACTGATTGCCTCAAAGCTCCATAAGTAATACCCTAAAACGACTGGATTAATGAGTAGTGTCCAGAACCAGGGAAACCAGTCTTGTAATAGTCCGACTTGTTCTCCTTGAGTCCACAGCGTATTGCTGATCCAGGCAACCAATAGATAAAAGATGGAGACGATTGGAATTGACAACAATCCAAAGCTAACGGGAATAAGATTAAATTTCTTGATTAGCAAAGTTGCAACTGGGTCAAAGCGGTAGAAGCTTCGCCTCTGCGGAGATTTTTGGCTTGTCATTTATCGGTCCTGAAGTTCCTAGTTAGAAGATTGATGTAGCTATTTTTGACCCATGAAACAAATAACTATCAGCTAATACCGTTTCTATAGCAGCCTTGAGGAGAATTGGTATAAAAACCATTATTTCCCTCTCTAAATAGGAGAGTTAATGGAATCAATGTTGGCTGCGTTTCTATTGATACTTCCGCCAGGGGCGTCACTTAAGCATTTTGACTTACTTGAAGGCTAGGATAGCATTTTGCACCTGCTCGCTCTAAGGTTGACTAGAACTAAGATAACTACAGCTATGACAAGTTGGCACCTTAGATTAATAATTTTTTGATACATCTCTCCTACTGTAGTAATAACGTTTCTTTTCTGTCCCACCCAAATACCCGCTCCGCTTAACGAGCGTTACCGTCACCATACTTCACCGTCATTTGGGCTTGAAAGCTCCGACGAACCATCCCACTCATCTTGGAGGGAGCCAAACGTAGATCGTCAATTTGAGAAGCAGTAAGTGATTCTGAAATCTCCTAGTGAGAACCAAATTGCTGTTGGAGGAAGTCAACGAGTAGCCGAACCTTGGTAGAAAGGTGACGATTGACGGGATAAATCACGTAAATTGAGAGTTCAGTCGGGTGGTAGTCTGGCAGCACAACCTGAAGTTTGCCCTGCTGGAGTTCTGGCTCTACGATAAATCGAGGCAGAAGTGTAATGCCTAGCCCTCGAACTGCGGCATCTCTCAGCACTTCACCATTGTTAGAGCATAATGTGCCTTTGACGGAGAAAGTATGTTCTCCATCGGGTCCGATGAGTGTCCATTGATTTTCGAAAGCAAGCTGTCCGTAATGCAAACAGGAGTGATGCCGCAGTTCATTAGGATGGGTTGGAATGTTGTGAGCTTCAAGGTAGGTGGGCGAGGCACAGAGTACCCGTTGAGCTGGAGCAAGGGTGTGAACGATTAGGCTGGCACTCGCTTGGGGTTTGGCAATTCGCACGGTGATATCAAAGCCTTCTTCGATTGGGTCAACAAAGCGATCGCTCAACGTCAACTCCACCTGAAGATCGGGATACTGCACCAAAAAGTTAGCCAGAGCAGGAGACAGATGCATTATGCCAAACGACATCGGTGCATTGATGCGCAGTCTTCCTTTGGGTTCCTTTTGAAGCTGAGTGAGCGATCGCTCTGCCTCTTCTAGACTGGCCAAAATCTCTACACACCGTTCATAAAAGGCTAGACCCGTTTCGGTTGGAGTCACGACTCGCGTACTGCGGTGCAGCAACTGCACCCCCAGATCATTTTCTAGAGCAATTACCAGTTTATTGACCGCCGATCGTGACAGTCCCATGTCTCGTGCAGCCGCCGCAAACCCGCCTGAAACCACGACCTGAGTAAAAGCGCGAATCCCATCAAACTTGTCCATAGCGTAGAGATTGTAGATTTTTTAGATACAATATGTCTTTAATTTAGTATATTGTCTTTTCAGGAGATTCAATCCATAATAAAAGTATTCCAAAAGCAATTCAACCGCTGAATCAGGAGGAATCCAGATGATTACCATTCGACCGGCTCAAGAACGTGGCGCTGCAAACTTTGGTTGGCTCGATAGTCGTCACACTTTCTCCTTTGGCAACTACTACGACCCCAGCTACATGGGTTTTGCTGATTTGCGCGTGATTAATGAAGACAAAGTAACTCCTGGAAAGGGTTTTGGCACTCACGGACACCGTGATATGGAAATCATTTCCTATGTGCTTGAAGGTGCATTAGAACATAAAGACAGCATTGGCACTGGCTCAGTGATTCGTCCTGGAGACGTGCAACGGATGTCCGCTGGCAGTGGAATTCAGCACAGTGAGTTTAATGCTTCCAACACTGACCCGGTGCATTTCCTGCAAATCTGGCTTCTGCCCGAGAAAAAAGGAATTGAACCAGGCTATGAGCAAAAAACCTTCTCTGATGCAGAAAAGCGCGGCACACTGCGGCTAGTTGGTTCTCGTGATGGTCGAGATGGCTCAATTACGATTCACCAAAACGTCGATCTATATGCCAGTGTTTTGAGCGAAGGAGATACTGCAAACCACACGCTGGCAGACGGACGGGTTGCCTGGGTGCAAGTGGCACGGGGTGCCGTTCAGCTCAACGGTCAAACCCTCACCGCAGGGGATGGAGCGGCTATCTCGGAGGAATCTGAGATCACGCTTCAAGGAGCCGCTGAAGATGCAGAAGTGCTGTTGTTCGATATGGCAGCATAGTGGCGATCGCTAACTAGATGTCCCCTTAGGGATTAAGAGCTGCGACTTCTTAAAGAAGTCGCAGCTCTCAGCATTTCACCATGACTACATTACTAATGGGTAATTCAAGGTTTGATACAGTGAACAATAGGTGATGATCGGGAGGACTGGCAAATGGTTCAACACTCACCCTCAACACAATCCGACTCCGTTAGAAGCGGAACACGGTTCTCAGAACACCAATGATCGCATCATCATTATCAGCGTCGTGGTTAGGCGCAGTTAGCCAAATCACGCCAGGGGTAATTTCAATGTTGTCTGACAGCCGATACTTGTAATACGCCTCTAAGTGTAGTGAAGTGTCGGGGTCAGTTTCTCCACCGTTGACTGAGTCGTCGATCTCCGTGAGTCGAGGTTCCATCCCCACCAGGATGCCTCCCAGATTGCCTTCACCACCCAGGTCAGGGAAGGCGACGCTAGCTGCCCACGTCCATACATTTCCATCCCCTCTACCGATGTAGCGGTGGTTAGAATAGCCAACCCATCCACCGACAGCAAGACCAGGAGTCAGGGTGAACGTACCAGAAACGCCGTAGGAATTGACAGAAACAGGGCGATCGAACGTTTCGTTTGCCAGGTTACTGCCTGTGGCAGGGCCAAAAAACTCATCGGAAGGGGTGTAGCTGTTGATGTAGCTCAAGCCAATCCGCAAGCGCTGGTCAAACCCATAGAAGATCGCTTGAGCGAGTGCGCCGTACTTACCGTTAAACAAACCACTACCGGGGTCAGGGTTGCCTGCATCGGGCACGAGATAGCCCAAGTTAATTTCAATATCGTCGGTCAAGAAGTGCCTGATACCGAAACCTGCCCCTGAGGAATAGTTGTAAATCGGGTTACGCAGGGCAAACAGGGAAACAGCACTGCCGTCGAGGTAGGGGGTGAGTTGGGCAGATGCATCTAAGTCAACAAAGCCGTTGCCCGTGGCGGCAAGGTAAATGTTGGTGCGATCGCCCAGCGGGAAGCGATAACGCAATAGCCCTAGTTGGAACTCATTGTCGCTGTCGCCGTCAAATTCGACTCGTCCTTCATTGGTTTGCAGCACACCCTCATTAGTGCCACCTAGAGGAGTGATGTTATTTGCCTGGAAACGAGTAGTCAACAGGTCTTCACCCGTAAAGCTAGTTTCCAAGTTTAGCCGCACCCGATAACCAAAGGTAGGATTGCGATCGATTGGTTCATCATTAGCGTTGTTGCCATCTATGACGCTAACCAGTCCAAAAATCACCTCACCATTTAATACTGTAGTGGTAGAAAATTGGTTAGCTTCCAGTTCAGCTGTTCGTGCTTCCAGCACATCGACTCGACCGCGAAGGGTTGCCAGTTCAGCCGCAAACTCTTCTTGCAAGCGTTGCAACGTTGCCAGGTCTTCTCGCGTGACCGTTTCTGCCAAGCCAGCTGCAATTAATTCATTGACTCGGTCGAGGGCAGCATTGAGTCCAGCCGCAAATTCATATCGAGTCAGCGCACGATTGCCCCGAAACGTGCCATCGGGATAGCCTGCAATGACACCGTATCGTTCAACTAAAGACTGTAACGCTTGAAAAGCCCAATCGGTAGGTTGCACATCAGAAAGTTGAGAAACGGAAGTTAGTTGAGCCATCCCCTGAGAGTCTTCAAGTGGATTAGCAAGTACTTCAACTTGAGTATCACTTGGAGCCACCGTTGACTGGGCAACTGACTGAGCGACTGGCTGATCAACCGATTGAGCTACAACCGACTCAGTTGATACTGGTTCAGTTAATGCTGGGAGCGATGCAGCTGTAGAGTCTTCAGCAAAAGCCTCAGAACTAGCTTGAGAGCTATCTTGCAAATTCGCTTGAGGATTAGTTTGTAAATCGGGTTGAGAATCAGTCTCTAAACTAAATAGACTTTGAGAAATTGAATTGCTGTTTGGATTGACGGCGGTACTGTTAACAGATGCCATTGGCTCAGCAGCTTGTTCAATAGCTGAATTATGATTCTCACTAACACTTTCAAAATCAGCTATTTCAAACTCGGTTTCGGGTGCGATCGCTGCATTCGTTGCCCCATTGTCATCTACCACTACCGAATCGGCCTTCACAGGAGAAGACCCGATCAAACTGCCTGCTGCTACGAGAGAACTAACGAGTAGGAAGGATTGAGAGAGCCGTAAAAGGTTATACATTTTTTCCACCACACTAAAAGCTGCCCCTCAACGCAACTGTTGAAGAGTCAGAAGGTAATTTGCCTACAAGAGACGTTGATCAAACTCACTCAAGTTGAAGATCTCAACTGATGAACCTGGAATTTGAGGTTTGCCCCCCTACATCCCAGGTGACTTCCCTTGAGCCAAGATTTGAGGGTGCTTGGTTCAAGACAAGTTTGAGCATCAACACTGTCTTTTATGCCCAGATCTATCCTTCACCAGCAATCAGCCAGTGAGGTAAGCAACGAGATCGGAAGCGATAAAACGGATACAGTCCATCTCAACCTCAATTGAGATGGAAACGGTACAGGAATAAAGCCTCTAGTTAGAGGCTAAGCCCTGCATTCTCTTGTTCACAGTTTAGGTGTGAACGTCATAGCTGGATTAAAGGAAGGATCTTTAAGTTTGAGTATTTCGTATCGCTTTTAACTCACTGTTGGACCTAGAATACTGCCTCCCCCTACGGTTAACTTCTACCTTAAGAGTTAGACAATCTCACGCCAACGATACAGTTCATTAAGGAACATTGTGATCAAGTGTGAAGTTTCCCAGAGCGATCGCTACGGATCTTCTGGGCAATAGGGTTTACACTGACAGCATGATCCTAAATTCATTCATCTAGCATCTACTGTTTGCGTTTGTCCGTATGTCTATCTGGAGGTTGGAGCCTCTTCACAAAACAGAAGTTCTACACCATAAGCTAGGAATAAATCTCACTTTCACCATTGCCATTAGGGTTGACTCTATTCAACAAAGTCTAACTAGCTCACTTAATCAGCTAGCTGAAAACTGTGATTGCTATCGGGACTTATCATCAGAGGGCTTTCGTAGGTTTATCACCTGATGATTCAACCACCGACGGAGACATTACAGGATGGCACGAGCCACCCAATAGAGACAAGGATGATACCAAAGGGGCAATGAGAAGGTCTGAGGCAAAGTACAACTCGCCGGTAGAAATCACGCTTAAAGTGATTGGGGGTAAATGGAAGTGTGTCATCCTGTGGTGGTTGAGGCAGGAAACAAAGCATTTTAGCGAGTTGAAACAGCTAATGCCCGGCATCACTCACAAGGTGCTGACGCAACAGTTGCGAGAACTGGAGGCAGATGGCTTGATTCGTCGCCAAGCCCATCGTGCAACTGCGTCTCGCATTGAATATTCGCTCACGCCTTATGGTGAGACAATTCGCCCCATTATGGAACTGATGTGTAACTGGGGCAAAGCACACCGGCCCGAATATCGATCTAGCTTCATGCCGCTTGGCAGTTTGTGCGTCCTGGTGGTTTCACCACTGGCAGAAGGCGATCGCCTTCTAGAATTTTTGGAGGCTCACGGATTTTGGGCAATTGTAGTTACTCCCAAAGTGGCGATCGTCAAACTTGATCAGCTTCAGCCAGATGTTGTGATCATCGATACTAGTTTTGTTGAAATAGACGGACCTGCTTTGATGAATCAGATTAAAGCAGTCGAGAACGCTCAGAGTAGAGAAATCTTGACGATCACTCTAACTGCCTCCAAACTTGAAGATGACTTTTTGCAAAACGTTCAGCTTTGCCTTACAAAGCCCGTTCAGCCCGCAGAAGTAGTCGCAGCGATCGCCAACTTAACTCATTAATTCACAAATTAATTCACGAGAGTGTAACTAAAGCAGATCTTGAATGCCTTGAACCAATAAAACCCGAACCTTTGACAGAGACGCTGCCCAGCACAAATTAGTTATAAAGATATCCAAAGGACTAGAGCTACTCTGACTTTGGGGTAGGTTGTTTGACAAGTTTGTACAGGCGTGTGCTTCTGGTAGGGTTATAAGCAACATGAGTGTTGATACATCGTCTGAACAGGGATTGACCAGAAACGTGAGTGACCTAACGTCAGGAAGTCGCCCAAGCGAGAGCATTGAAACCACACAGTTGATGCACGCAACGACTGACGAGCCAGCTTCTCAACCTTTGACAAACGCAGTCTGGACTGAAACCGCGATCGCTCAGTCTACCTCTGAATCTACTCGATCAGAATTTAAAGCTACGGATGCTGCCTGGTTGTTGCTGCCGCTTTGGTTTGCCATCGTTTGGGTTGTACTGTTTTTTGCCTTCTCGGAAGGCTTTCGATTTACCCAGAGCAGGCTTAAGAAGCTTCAACCTGCTAGCCAAATTCCCTGTAAAAACTGTCGCTTTTACACTAGCAGCGCATACCTTAAGTGTGCAGTGAATCCGCTAGACGCAGCTACGGAACGGGCGATCGCCTGCTCTGACTTTGACTCTAAGCAAACAGAAGATTCAAGCCATTCCCCCCCTCGGAACAACGATGTGAAACTCCGGTAGGCTGCCAGCAGTGGGCAAGCGGCTAACAAATGGCAACAATGCTTCTAATGAGTGAGGACAATGAGTCTTCAAACGACGACAATCTAGTTTAAATAGTCTTTTAAGACTTGATACCTGGTTGTTGTCCTATGGTTGCTCTGTTGAATGAGGTAGCTGTCACCGCTGACAGAATTCTGGTTGTGGATGATCTTCCAGATAATTCATTTCTACTCAAGGTTCTTTTAGAGGAGGAAGGGTATCGAGTCGAAGTCGCAGATAGCGGCTATGCAGCTCTAGCTAAAATTGCAGAAGAACCGCCAGATTTAGTGTTACTCGATGTCATGATGCCAGACATGAGCGGTTTTGAGGTAACTCGACAAATCCGTCAAAACCGCCAGCTTCCGTTTATTCCCATCTTACTGATTACAGCGTATGACCAACCCAAGGCAGCAGAAGGGTTTGAGGTGGGTGCCGATGGCTTTTTACGTAAACCAATCGAGTATGAAGAATTACTAAATCGGGTACATTCAATCCTTCCTCCTCGCCAAACTCCAAACTGAGGTCAAACTCAAAGAAGCGGCATCGCTCCCTTTGGAGGCAGAAATGAAGCGATACCGCAATGACTATTAGCTATGCCAAACTATTGCCCATACCAGCTTTGCTTCCATTGATTCATCTGATCAATTTCAGGCTGCTGACTGTCAATAATCTCCTGAGCTAGCTGCTGAATTTCGGGGCGATCGCTCTTTTCTAGCGCCTCTTCAGCCATTGTCACTGCCCCTTCGTGATGAGGAACCATTGCGTCAATAAAGCGCAAGTCAAACTCTTCATCAGCAGATCCTAAATCGATATTCATCGCCATGCTTGCCTTCATCTCTTCAGTCATTGGCATCATGTGATCTGCTTCAGCGTGATACATCATTGGTTCATTTGCTGCATCAGGATACCAGGTTTGTCGCCATTCCTGCATTTGCTGAATTTCTTGCTCTTGGGCGGCGATAATCGTCTGGGATAATTGCTTAATTTCATCTCGACTGGATTGCTCCAACGCCGTTTGTGCCATTTCGACAGCCCCCTGATGATGCAAAATCATCGCGTCAATAAACCGCAGGTCAAAGCTTTCATCGGCAGGGCCTAAATCCATATTCATGGCATGTGCACCGTGGTTCATCCCTTCCATTGCGGTACCGGATTCTTGGCTGACCTCAGGTTGGGTCGAAGATTCGGAAGGAGAACAGGCAGCAAGTCCAAATGACAGAACGGTTAATGAACCGCTAAGGGTTAGTGCTAGTAGAGTGCTTCTGAGTTTCATAGTTTTCTGCTTCATACTCCTAACTCTTTACAGACAAGAACACATCTTTTGGATCTAAGACTATCCATCAGATCTAGTTCAGGTCTAATTCTTGTTTTAGAGCCTCCAGTTGACTGGAAAGTCAAGCAATTTTTAAGTTCCAGTCAAAAAAAGAAAGATCAATCCAATTGAAAGTTGAGCTCGTAGATAAAGACAGTGGTTTCTCTGAGTAGCCGACCCGTTAACTTTCTAACTGTGAGGAAATTTCTTATGAAGCAATTGTGGATGATTGGTCTTTTGGGTGCAGGATTTGCGATCGCCCCTCAAGTTGCACAAGCAGCAACCTTCTCCTATTCCGTTCCGCTAGAAGCTGAGCAAGAAGTCGCGCCTAACATTAGCACCAGTTCAGCTCAGGGTACTGCAACAGGAACACTAGTTGGAGACGTAACAAGTTGGGTATTTAACTACACGGTCGAATACGCTGGATTGGAAGGGCCGCTTGCAGACGGACATATTCACCTTGGCGAGCGCGGCACCAATGGTCCTGTGGTTCACTTTCTGGACAGCATCGACAGTTTTAGAGGCACTACATCAGGCACCATCGTCGGAGACTATACTTCCAACGATGTACTTGCCGCAGGCATGGTGACTCCCGACGTGGTTTTTAACAGTTTCTTAGCGGGCGGCTACTATTTCAACGTTCATTCCGCAGCCTTTCCTGGCGGCGAAATTCGCGGTCAAATCGAATCTTTTGAAGCAGCTGAATCTGTTCCAGAACCCGCTATGGTTTTGGGAATGCTAACCGTTGGCACACTTGGACTCATTTCTCGCTCAAAGAAGCGCCGGGATGAATTGAAAGTTAACTAATACCGTTTCTACAAAAACAAGCTACAGATGGAAGGGCACCCCGCGTCGCGGGGTGCCCTTCCATCTGTAGCCTTAGTCAAAGGGGCATTACTGGAGGTAAGAAATTTGACGAAGAGCCGCAGCTTGCTGAGCAGGTTGCTTTAGTCTATTGGCAACTTGTGTTGCCAGGTCGTAATGCCGCAGTCTGATCGCATCATTCAGCATTTGCCAATGCATTTCCTCCTGTTCAATAGGGTCGGCGATCGCATCAGCCAGTTCAAGTCCCATTTCTAGCACTTCACTCGCCCGTTCTGATTGCCCATGATTGGCATAGCCCCAAGCAATCAACGCCCAGTTGTAGGCTTTTAAGTTAGGCGCTTGCAGCATGGTATTGAGTTGAGATGCAAAATCGTACTGCCAAAGGCTGCTTCCAGACCAAGAAGGCGCATACTGGTTGCGGATCAGGTCGTTCAAAAGATTGTTACGCTGGTTTCTGTCGGGGATGCTGTCAGCCGCTTGAACAATTGCAGCAATTACTTCAGCTTGAGGTTGGGAGTTGGCAGCTGCATATTTTGCTCCGATCTCAACCAGAATTGTGGTCTTCACAATGGGATCAGAAATCTGGTTAACCAGCTCCAAGGAGAGCGTTGGTGAATTGGATGAAGCAACTGCGATCGCCAACTGCCCAACCAGTCCGTCTTGTTGACTTTCATCTAACGTTTGAATGGTTTGTAGGGCAGTATTAATCAGTTCTCTAGTTGCCTGTTGCTCCGTTGCAGCGTAGGCTTCGGCGATCGCATTCCATAGCCCAAGTTTTTGCTGAGGGTCTGCAATGCTTTCACTCAGTTGCAAGGCTTCTGTCAAAGTCTCGCGAACCCGATCTTCCTGACCTGCTGCACCATACGTCTTGGCAATTTGACTTAATTCCCGAACTCGTACAGCCGTATTTTCAATGGTCGCGGCCGTAGAAACAGCCGCGCTTAATGTCTCAACTGCCTGACGGTCCTGTTCTAAGTCTGCATAAGCGGCAGCGATCGCAGTTAACGCCGAAGTTCTTAATCCTGCGATACTGCTGTAGTAGCCGCTGGTTGCATAATTATAGGTTTGGACGGATTGCAAGGCTAAATCAACCGTTGCGATCGCTTGCTCCGTTTCGCCTAGACGAGCATAATCGGTGGCAATATTGAGTAGCGAACTAGAATTCGGCGTGTTGTAAACCGTGTTGCGGTCGATCGCAACAGGAATTGAATCAATCGTTTTAGCAACTTCCAGCGCTTCCGCCAAAACTGCGACGGTAGACTCAGGCTGATTTGTGTTCGTATAATGTTGAGCAATTAATCGCAGCGCTCTCGTCTGATTGACAGGGCTGCCATAGGTTCGAGCAACCCGCAACGCGAGACCATCTTGCTCGATAGCAAGCGATCGCTCGACTATTTGATTAAAGATCTCAACTTTTGGATCTGGAATATCTGCAAACGGCTGCAACTCGCCATCTTGAACTGTTTGAGCAATCTCAAATGCACGCTCATACTCCCCATTGTTCAGGTAAGCCCGGGCAAGGCTGATTTTAGAATCAGCTTGGTCGTACTCATTCTCCGCACTATTGGCAACTTGCAAAGCCCGATCAAACGCCCCAACCTGAGCAAAGTTATATACCCATTGTGAGTAAAGCTGTATCTGGGCATTGGCTTGAGCCAACTCATAAGCTTGAGAAATAAGCTCAACGGCTTGCTGTGACTCACCGATGCCTGCATAGGCAAACGCAATCTCGGTAAAAGCCTGAATTTTAGAGCTAACGTCTGTAAGCTGTTGGGCAATCTGACGCGCTTGGTCGTACTGCCCATTGCGGATAGCCATTTGCGCCAGCGTATATTGAGCGGTTGATCGCTCATTGTTCTCTTCGGGGATCGTGTTGGTAAATGCGAGTCCTTCGTCATAGCGATTAGCTCGAGCGTAGGCTCTGACAACAGTATGTTGAGCTGACACTTTCTGATAGGTATCATCCACGATGCTATTTGTGAGGGCGATCGCCTGGTCAAAGCGTTCCTGACTGGCTAACTCATTAATCGCCCAAGTTAAAACCTGATACTTTGAATCCGCCGACTCGATGCTTTGGGCAAACTGGACTGCCTGCTCAAGTTGCCCAGCGCCTAGATAGGCTTGGGCGATCGCCCTCTCCGCTTCTGTTCTGAGGGGAATGCAGCAATATTCAGGGGCATAGGTTTCGTAGCCCATCGTGGAAGTGATGGCGATCGCCAAATCAGCATTGCCCAGCTTTGCCTGCTCTGCCACGATCCTGACTAAAAGCTGATCTTGCGTCACTGGGTCTGTAACGCTTCTGGTTGCTTGCTCAGCTTCGAGCAACATACCGATCGCCTGTTCACGCAACCCCGTTGCTGCATACCGCTGTCCCGTCTCGATTAGTTGCCAGGACCGATCAACCGCACTACCTGAATCGTTTGCAGAATCACTCATCACCTGAGCAATCGATGCATCTTGCGATGTCTCTCCTAAAGCCTGCTGGGTCGCAGACGCAGTTTCGACCCAAGAAAGTACTCCGACTAAAGCGATAGCTAGCGGCAAAACCAACCGTTTCACTGAAAGAACTCCTGACAAAGCGAGGTAAGGATGAAGCGAGATTAATAGCAAGGCTCAAACTTGGGTAAAAAGAGACTTCACATCTCTCCAACCCTTCGCCTTACAAAGCCAATGCAACTATGTAGTACCTGCTACATAATTTCTCACAGCTCGTCCTTATTTATCGCACACCAAGAATTTAGGTGCTCAACATCCTCACCAGTTCCTAGAGTGTCATAGACTTCGACGGACTCCTGATTTCTTTGTGACCGCAGCTATACAAGTTAAAACCAGAAAAGGGAGGCAAGAGTTTTGCCTCCCTTTTCTGGTTTTAACCCACAGCAATTTTTACTTGTATGAAACACACAGCCATTTCTAAATGGGTGAGCTATAGGGTAGGGGCGGTTCGCGAACCGCCCCTACAAAGGTTTGTGGTTTATACAAGTAGAAATTGCTGTAAGTCCCTCAAAGGCAAACACTAGTTTGCCTCTACTCAGGGTTAACTCCTCTGAAAAACGCATAACTGATACTAAGCCTTTGTAAAGCTGATTCACACAAGAGACTTGGGCTGTGTTTAAAACCCTTCTAATTATTTACTGTTGATGGGTTTATCCAACTTGACTCCAGGCGCGTCTGCAGGAGAGCTTTCTGTCGGCATATCGCTTGCATCTGTAGGATTGTCTTCCTCTGTTTCACCTGTAATCTTGCTAGGGTCAGTCACAGCTTCAGCAGGGGACTGATCCACTTCCGGATCTTCACCTACATCTTGATCTTCATATTCCTCACGAGTCACTTTTGTTTCTTTAACTTCCTCAGCCATGGGCACCATCCTCATCCAACATCTAAGATTTTTTGTCTATCCCTTAAATTTCAGTAGAACGGGCTGAAATTGGCATCTGTCTAAGTACAGGATATTTATCCGAAGTTCTTAACCCAAAAAGTTTTTAATCTGATGTATCCGTGGCTATCAAGCGATCGCTCCATAGGGTTCTAGCAAACTTAAATTCTTCTTTACAAACGATTACAGCAACTTGATAAGAATTTGGCGGGAAAAAGTTTTGCTGCATGAAAACGGGGTTAGCAGTCTTTCATTTGCCCCATTGCCATGTCTAAGGATCAAAGAAACGCTGGAAATCCTGTGGAATCAGTTGCCTTTAACTTAGGAGGTGTCGCAGCCGCGATCGGCGGGGTCTTAACTCTAGCAGTGTTACTTAATGTCTATAGTGAAATGACAAACACTGGAAATAACGAGGCTCAACAAAACTCACAACCAACAGCCGGAGAAGTATCTGAATAAGCTGAGGTAGAGGCTTCGATATCCAGTACCGAAAGCGTTTGTCTTCCTACTGGGCAATTATTACAACTATAGACTGATCTCCAGGTTGGCAATGTCCCCCTCTAGCCAAGTGTAAGGCTTTGCTTGGGTTGTTAAATTTGGCCATAAGGCTTTAACAAACCAGGCTTTATGCCGCTTTAAGTAAACGGGGGATAAATCAGATGACAGATAGCGATCGCATTATGGCTCAGCACAACGAAGCTGCTGAACCCAGTATTGACTTACCAATTGACCACCCAACATCTGTTGGAATCGGGGCTGTAAGCGGCGGTTTAGCTGGAGCAGTCCTTGGCAACATGGTAGCTGGAAGATTAGGCGCAGCCATTGGTGCCGTAGTGGGTGGAGTTGCTGGAGCTGCAATCAGCAATGAGAAAGGGGAAGAAATTAGCCACGCTGTAGACAACGCAGTAGAAACAGCAAAAGAGAAGGCTCAGGAAATTAAGCCTTCCGTAATGGGTGCCTTGGATCAAGCAGAAAGCAAAGCCAGCACCATCAACCCGAGTGCAGCCAAAGCTATTAACACCCTCAAAACTAAAGTTGATGACGCAACTTCTGGTGCTGACAGTGACCCTAGCTCCAGCAATGCAGACTTTAACGCACAGAATTTTACTCCGCAGCAAAGTCTCTCTGCACCCGAAATAGATTCTCCAGCATACACATCTGGATACACTGCTGAGACTGCCTACACATCCAGCAACCTTGGTAGTACCTACATAGACGACCAAACGGTGATCCAAGATGCTGATATTGCACCCACCTCAACTGCAGACGACATCTACTCAGCAGGCAATCTTGATGCAACTTCAGCCTATGTTGAAGACACATCTTATGTTGACGACGCAGCTTTGATGAGTAGTGCTGCTGACACCATGAACGTCTCTTCAGGCTACGCAGATAGCTCTACGGGCTATTACACTGAGAGCTCATCAGGATATATTGCGGATGATGTTTATTCACCTGAGCCCATTAACTCTGGCTCAGCCTACATCGAAGACCAGTCCCCAAACTATGAATCCATGTCCTCAACAGGATATGCAACTGAATCCATGTCCTCGCCAGGATATGCATCCGATACAGCCTATTCATCAACCGACACAGATTCTAGTTTAATATCGGCCGAGGAACAATATGACCTGGGAATTGCATTAGGTAAACAGGGTGATTTGGCAGGGGCGATCGCCGCCTTCCAGTCTGTCGTTGCACAAGACCCCAACTATGCAGAAGCACACTACAACTTAGGTGTTGTTTTGTGTAAGTACGGTCTGACAGAGCAAGGTATTACTCACATCGAGCAATCGAGAACAATCTGTCAATCCGAAGGACGCACAAGAGAGGCAGAAAACATTGATCGCATCCTGCAAAACTTGGCCATTTAATAACGATTAGCTTGAGTAACAAGAGAGATGAATTGGGGCGTTTTATGAAACGCCCTAACTGCCAAACATACCTGCATACAACACAATCTCTATTCCTCACAACAACTTGGCTAGTCACAAACAACTCAGCCAACAGATGGATGAGGTGAACTACAGGCTTTTTTAACTTTGACTTAGCACTGAAAAGGAGACGAAAACATGGCACTCCATAAGATTAAAGATTTTGATCCTAATTATCGAGACTCATTTAACAAGCAAGATATTCTAGATTTTGATCTCTACAGCGGCAGTGAAAAAGTTGGTTCCATAGACAATTTGCTAGTAGATGATGAGGGACGATTTCGTTATCTTGTGATCAATACTGGCTTTTGGGTTGCTGGCAAGAAAGTACTGTTGCCCGTCGGTCGTACTCGGATTGCTTTCAATGAGAATCGAGTTTATGCAGACAACCTCACTCGGGCTCAGGTTGAGAATCTCCCAGAATACAACGAGTCTGACTTAGTCGATTATGACTATGAGGAGAACGTCAGAAACGTTTACCGTCCAACGGCTTCTACAACGGGTACAGCCGTTAGTTCAGCCGATGTGGCAGCTTCAGGCTATGACCGTAATAGTTATAGCTATCAACAAGATGCGGCACTTTATAACCTGGATGAGCAAAACCACAAAGAACTCAGGCTTTATGAAGAGCGTCTGGTTGCTGATAAAACTCGTCAAAAAGTAGGAGAGGTTGCCCTTAGCAAGCGAGTTGAAACTAAAGTTGCGACGGCAACTGTTCCCATCGAGAAAGAGCGTGTCATCATTCAAGGAACAGTTCCAACTGACGCAGGAACCGTAGTAACACCTGGAGAAGATGCTTTCCGGGAAGGTGAGGTCGCCAGGGTAGAAGTTTACGAAGAAACTCCTGATGTGCACAAAGAAGCCGTATTGCGGGAAGAAGTGAATCTCAGGAAAGAAGTGAATCGGGAAACTGTTGATGCGGAAGAGCAAATTCGTCGAGAAAAACTGGACGTAACTACGACGGGACATCCAAATGTGGATAAAAGACTTGACTCGCTATCTGATGAACGTCTCTAGAGACAACTCTAGCAAGCTTCGAACCTGAACTAATGCAGGTGGAACCACTCCTGGTTCCACCTGACACCCTGGAGAACAATATGGTACTTTCAAGACTTGATAACTTTGATCCTCGCTATCGTGAAGCTTTTGGCAATCATGATATTCACCAGTTTGTCGTTTGCACTGACCGAGATGAGTTAGTTGGCAGAGTCAGTGATGGGTTGGCGGACGAAGCAGGACATCTTCGTTATCTAGTCGTTGAGTTAGATTCTGCGATCGCCTCCAAGCAGGTTCTTTTACCAATAGAGCGATTTCGGGTCGACTCAAATGCGGGCAAGCTATATCTTAATGGACTCAGTTCTGCTCAAGTTGCCAGTTTGCCAGCCTACGATCCTGCTTACGGTAACAAAACTAACAGCTTCGTCACACCTGAACCAAATGGGCAAGGCGGAGCAACAGAAACAGTTCGCCTCTTAGAAGAGCAATTGACCGTCAATCGTGAGAAACGTAAGCTCGGTGAAGTCATTGTTCGTAAAGAAATTGAGACTCGAATTGTTGAAGTTCCTGTTCGACGCGAAAAGCTAATTGTTGAGCAAGTTGGTACAGAAGCTAAGCAGCTTGCCTCAATTGATCTGGGTGAAACACACGATAGCGTTGAGATTAGGGAAGCTGCCCACGCGAGTGTGCCATCTGTACTCAGCGGTGAGTTTACTTCGGTGAGAGCAGCTAGCCAGTTTTTGCAGGCGATCGCTGACCAATCTCACTCTGGGTGCGAGAAAGTACAAATCACCTTGCTCCTTAGCGACCCTAAGCTTCAGCACGAATACCAACAGTGGCTAGAGCGTTATACAGCTCTGTAGCAGTTGCTGTAACTGTGGCGATACAAGATAAGATTTGGCAAGAGGCAGGGCTAAGCTCTGCCTCTTGCTTTTGCCGTCGCAAGTTACTAGTCGTTTTGATGAAACGAAGAATTACAGCTAACCCTTCAGAAAATAGTCATGCGTCGTGACTCAATCTTCTACAAACTATTTCAGCAATCCCCGGCACTCCTATTTGAACTTTTGACTAATCCTCCTGCCAACGCAGCGCAGTATCGCTTTGATGCGGTCGCAATCAAAGAACCAAAGTTTGAAATCGATGGCGTATTTCTACCTCCCGAAGAGGAAGGGAATGGAGTTATCTATTTTTGTGAGGTGCAGTTTCAGAAAGATGAGCAGCTTTACGAAAGGGTATTCGCCGAATCTCTACTGTACTTTTACCGCAACCGCGCCCGATTTAGCGACTGGCAGGCTGTAATTATTTATCCTTCGCGTCGAGTTGAACAAAGTGAGAATTACCCTTATCGATCATTGCTGAATGGCGAGCAGGTGCATCGGGTGTATCTAGACGAGTTGGGAGACATTCAACAACTTCCTCTCTGGGTAGCACTGATGGTGTTGACTACGGTAGATGAAGAGCAGGCTCCAGAAACAGCTCGATATTTATTAGATAGAACTTGGCAGGAAGTACCCTCGTCTACCAGACAGCCCATAATAGAAATAATCACAACGATCATGGTGTACCGTTTTGAACGCTTGAGCCGCAGGGAGGTAGAGGCAATGCTGGATATCAGCCTGAAGGAGACAAGAGTTTATCGAGAAATTAAAGAAGAAGGACGGGAAGAAGGACGGGAAGAGGGACGGGAAGAAGCAACTATCAACCTGATAGTTCGACTGTTGACTAAACGATTTGGGTCACTTCCCCAAGAGGTTCGTTCCACTATTTCTGATTTGCCACTCCCCGTTTTAGAAGAGTTGAGTGAAGCACTGCTAGATTTCAGCGAGTTGGCTGATTTGCAAGCTTGGTTTGCAGCGCGATCGCTTTGACCTGGAATCGCGGTACATTTGCTGTGTGGTTCCAATAGACCAGAGCACCGTCGTTTGTTATGACCGAATCATCTGAGTCCAATCCTGAACAAGTCAATTCTGAGCAGCCTGATGCTGCGTCAGGCGATCGCCAGATCGAAGACTTAATCCTTCTTCTGCGCCGCAAGCAGGAAAATTGGGTTGTCTGGGGGCAAGCTTGTCAGCAGCTTCAAAAGGCTGGCTATAGCCCTCAGCAAATTTTTGAGGAAACCGGATTTGAGCCAGTTCACCAGAATCAAATTACCGTTGCCTCACAGGTTTACAGCTCAATTGTGAGCAGCGGAGTGTCAGAGCAGGTGCGATCGCGGTTTGAGCGCACAGGCAGCGATACGCTCTACGAATTTCGCATCTTGACTCAGCCAGAACGAGCAGCAGCAGCAGAACTGGTCGTTGAAAAAGGCATCGACTCTGAAGGCGCTCGTGAGGTAGCCAAAGCGCTCAAAGACTTTTCACGACTCGCGACTCCACCTGAAGAATTTTCGGAATATCCCAGTGATGCAGTGGCGCTGCACTACTGGCGACTAGCACGGCAGCAGTCAGACTTGCAGTTGCGATCGCGCCTAATTGCTCTAGCATTGCGGTTTGCTCAGAGTGAGTCAGCCCGCCAACAAGCCGAGAAACTGTTGACCGATTTCACTGTTACTCGTAAGCGTCCTGCACCCCGTCTGCCGCTTTATCGGCTCGACTCAGAAGAAGAACTGGCAAGGGTTTTACCGGTTGCAGGTAAGCTTCCCCTAACGACGGCTGATCTGCAAGCCGTCCCGCTGATTGAGGAAGAGGCTCCGTTTGGGCTGGTGCGTTTTTCAGGAACAGGAGCATGGGTACCCGTTCCGGGATGGCAGGTGGTGCTGGGGGCAGAAGACCCGGTAGTGCTGCTAGCAGATACTGACCAGTTTCCTGAACCGCTGGAAGGAAAGCGCGAACAGGTCTTAGTCGTGATCGATCGTGCCCAGCGACAGTGGAATCCAGACAACTTTTTCATCATCGACCAGGATGGGCAGTTGCAGATTCAGTGGTTTGAGGAAACGCCAGAGGTGACACTCTTGGGACGAGTGATTGTAATTGTTCGTCCGAAAAAGATTTTGGATGAGGACTTCACTAAAGATCCGTGGCAGGTGGATGAGTAAGTGCTGTCCCTTTTTGAAGGATTTTGAGAAGGGGCAAGTGTTCGTGTAAGCCAGTAGCTAGTAGGTTGGGTGAAGCAAAGCGGAACCCAACAACATCTATATAAGCGTTGCGTTTCATGCTGTTTCACCCAACCTACACCTGCTTAAACATCATCCCTTACCGACATCGATAAAACTGGTAGGGGAATCCAATTCTCCCAAACTCCTCAGGGTCAAGGGTGCAGAAGACTCTAGAGGGGCGATCGCCCTCTCCAGCATGAGTAATCTGGAGCCTCGGGGGATAATCCCTGGTTTTCATTCCCGGTGCAGCAATCACCCACAGGTTGAGCGGCAACGGAAAATCAGGAGTGACCCGCGAAAGTTGCCTCCATGCCTGCTCAAATCCATCCGTGCGATCGATAAAAGCAAAGCCCAAAGATTCATCGGGGCGATCGGGGAAGTATTCGCTCAGTTCCAGCCCAAAGCTTAGCCCCAGGGCAATTTCCTGAATTGAGGTATAGCTGCCCACCAGCATCAGCGGTGTTTCTGGGTCAACATACATATCTCTGGCAATGCGGCTGGGGTAGTAGGCTTTGTGAAATGCCAGGTTATTCACAACAAGCACACTGCTGAGGATGCCGACCAGTAAGAAAGGCAGAACGACTTTGCGAACAGGCAGATGCACCAGCGCCACGCCCAGCAGCGCACAAACGCCTGGGTAATAGACAAAGTTGTAGCGAGGCACAACGGTAATGTCTTTGTTGAGAATATAGACGATCGCAAAGAACTGAACCAAAACGCTGAGGACAAAACCTGTCAGCAACAACAGCGATGGGCGAATATCAAGCCGACTCCAGGCTTTTCTCAAGCCTCGGCTCACTTGCCACACCAGCCACGCCCCAAAAATCAGCATCAGTGTGGCTGAGAGAATCACAATGTACTCTTGCTGGTCTTCGACCGGGAGGGTAATCACCATCACGACCCATCCGGCGATCGCCTGATAAATCGGCGCAATTCGGCTTTCCCAATCGATTTCCCGAGAACTGAGCCAGGTAGTTTCAGGACGACTGATGTGCCCTAGCAGGACGGTGAGCCAGGGCAAGTAGCTTAAAGTAATGCCCGCGATCGCCAACCCCAATGCCATCCAGCCGCGAGGCGCAATGCTGCGCCGCTGCCATAGCATCCAGCCGCCCAGCGCCATGATTTGAGCCACCAGTACCAGGGCAAAAAAGTAGTGGATGTAAAGCCCTAACGAATTCACCGCCACCCAGCCCAGCCATACCGCCGGACGCAACCGCCGACCGGGATGCAGGTCTTGCTGCATTTGCACCAGTCCTACCAGCGCTAACGAAATTAGCAACATCGGCAGAGTATATTGGCGGGCTTCTTGAGACAGGTAGACAGCGAAGGGAGAAACCGCCATTACGGCTGCTGCCATCAGCCCTGCCCTCTTAGAGAAAGCAAGTCGACTCAGCCAGTAAATGGAGGCGATCGCCCCCACTCCCATCGAGGCGGAGAGCGATCGCAATGCCCAAATCCAGTTCTCCGAATTGGGGTTGAGCCAGCTAATCCAGCGGTAGAGCAAACAGAAGAACAGCGGCGGATGTACCGATTCTGTAGACACCGTTTGGGCAATTTGAGCGCAGCTCACCCCTGGATTGAGCGTAAAAATTTGCTTGAGCTGAGTCACTGAAAATGCCATACCCAGCGGCAAATCGGCTTGCTTGTGACCGAGGCTAAAGATTGCCGTGATGATTTCGTCCAGCCACAGTGGTTTCGCGTCAAGCTGCCAAAATCGTAGAACCGCTCCCAGCAGCAGCACTGCTGCCAGCCCGACGTAATGCCAGTTGCAGCGCTGGCTTAACTGCTGAATCTGAAACCGCAATCCCTTCATGCCAGGACATCAAAACATTACGCCAGTTTAATCATACGTGTATCAGCCTATTTGCGTTGGCAGGACGGGCAGCAGCAGACAACGCATGGGGTAGGGGCGCGGCATTCGGCAAATTCATTGCGCCATTCACCGTTGATTTCTGACCGAATGCCACGCCCGGTTCGGATTCAATATTTTGCTCAATTGAGAAAACGATACGACAGTTATAGCCGCAAGAACAAGACTGAAGACCATCAAGTTTGCCACTTAGTTTATGAGTACCCAAGCTCGAATCAAATACGTCTGCTTCCATCTGCTAAAGAGTGTCTTCGATCCGTTGCTGAAGTTCAGCATTGCGCTTCACAAATTTGCGGAATGTTCGCTTAAATTTTGGTGTTAGAACTCAAGCTCTCATGCCTCTGCTTAGAGCAGGCGCTCGCCGATACACAGTAGCAGTGCTGTGGATCGCTTAGAAAGATGTGCCCTCAACCTCAACCCTCAATCCCCCGAATATGATGAAGATCAGACGCACTAACGGCATAACAGCAGCATGGTGACTTCAGCAAATCCGCAAAACCCCACTCCTACCTGGGAAGAAACGCTGCAACAGCTTCGATCGCGCCTGCGTCCAGGGCAACAGCGAATGGCAGATTGGCAGAGCGGGGCGCTAGCGGTGTCAGCCGTGCCAGGTTCGGGTAAATCAACTGGGATGGCGATCGCCTCCGCCATTCTTCTCGCCAAACGCTATCGGGGAATGCAGCCGACTGCACCAGCTGACAATTCTAATAGCGGACAACTGGTTGTTGTGACCTTTACTCGCTCTGCGGTCGCCAACCTTAAAGCCAAAATTCGTCAATATTTGCGAGAGCTTTCACTCACACCAAGCGGATTCGTTGTCTATACCCTGCATGGACTGGCGCTAAACATCGCTACTCGTTATCCCGATCTGTCTGGGCTGAGCCTTGACCGCATGACCTTGGTGTTGCCAAATCAGAGCAATCGCTTGGTTCGTACCTGTGTCGAGCAGTGGATTAGCTCTAACCCTCAGCTTTATCAGCGGTTGCTAGAGGGGCGGCAGTTTGACGGTGAAGAAACCGAACGGCTCAGGCGACAGTCGGTATTGCGAACAGAAGTGTTGCCTGAGCTTGCACTTACCGTCATTCATGAGGCAAAGAGTTCGGGACTGTTGCCTGCCGATTTGCGGCAGTTAAGTCAGGAAGTGATGCACCAGGATATAGATGAGGTTAACTATGATGTGCTGGCGATCGCTGCTGGACTTTATGAACGCTATCAGTTACTTCTCAAAAATCGCGGACTGATTGACTACGACGACATGATTTTGGCAGCGCTGCGAGTGCTAGAAGACGACAATGCCCGTCAGCTTTGGCAACAGCAGGTGTTTGCTGTATTCGAAGACGAAGCGCAAGACTCGTCTCCGCTGCAAACTCGTCTCTTAGAAATCCTTGCATCTGACCCCGATGGCAATCGACCAGCCAATTTGGTGCGCGTGGGTGACCCGAACCAGGCGATTAACTCTACCTTTACTCCGGCTGACCCTGTGTTCTTCCGGCAGTTTTGCGAAACCTGTGAAGCTCAGGGCAGATTGGCAGAGATGGATCAGGCAGGACGCAGCGCCGCCATCATTATGGATGCGGCAAACTTCATGCTCGATTGGGTCAATCGTCGATATGGCAGAGGGAGTAGCGGCGACTCAGATGGAGAGGGGGCGATCGCCTCCTTCAAGAATCCATTCCGCTCTCAGGCAATTCATCCTGTTGAGGCAGACGATCCTCAAATAGATGCAAACCCCGCTCCCGTTGGACGGGGGCTAGAAATCGTCATACCAGAAGATGTATTTGAGACGGTCGATCAAATTGGGCAACGAGTCGCAGAACTTTTTGCTCAGCATCCCGATGGACGCATGGCGGTTCTGGTGCGGGAAAATCGACAGGGGCGATTTATTGCGGATCTGCTACAAAACCCAGAACAGCACGGGCTAAAGGTGAATCTGAAGGAACTGGGAATCGAAGTGTACGACGTGGGACAGCGCGATCGCCAGTCTCACATTCCTGCTGAGATCCTGGCACTGATGCAGTTTCTTGATCGCCCTCATTCGCCCGACAACCTCAAAGCTGCCCTCAAAGTTTTGGTCGATCGCAAGCTGATTCCTACTCAAGATCTCAACCTGCTGACCAGTCTGCCCGAACAGTTCCTTTACCCCGGCCCGCTCGACCCGCTTCAGCCCGACCCCGTGCTTCAGGCGCAGCGCTACTGCACTGGACTGCTACGGGCGCGGCTAGAGTTGCCCCAATATCAACTGATTCCCTTCCTGGCGCTCACGTTGAAGTACGAGCAAACCGAACTGGCGACCGCCGACAAACTGAGCGATCAAATTTACCAACGCACATCTGCCAATCCCGGAGCTTCCCCCATCGATGTGCTGAGTGAAATCGTTAACTCCGAGCGATTTGAACCCGTGGAAATTGGCGATAGTGAAGAGCGCTACACCCGCAAAGGTCAGCTCACCATCATCACTATGCACAAAGCCAAAGGACTGGACTGGGACTTTGTGTTTATTCCCTTCCTGCATGAGCAGTTGATCCCTGGCAGTCTGAGAGTTCCGCCCCAGGCACAGTTTATTGGCGACTTTAGTTTGCCAGAGGTCGCCAGAGCGCAAATTCGCGCCCGTGTGCATGAAGAATATCCCATGCCCGGACTCGCCGCCGCTTGGGAACGCGCCGAATACCTGAAAGTCGCCGAAGAATTTCGCCTGCTCTATGTAGCGATGACTAGAGCCAAACGCCTGCTGTGGATGTCCGCCGCTCAAAAAGCTCCCTTTACCTGGAGCAAACCCGACAACCTGGAAGATAAAATGCCCTGTCCAGTCTTGACGGCCCTAGGCAAAAAGTTTCCGCAAGCGATGAGCTATTGATCGTTAAGAGCTAATAGTTCCCATCTTTGAGGCACTTTTGCACTAAACGAGACGAAACCTGTTTCCAGCACGTTGAAAAGGGATTTCGGCGTGGCAAACCTCTTTCCGGCACAACAAAACCCTTTTCCAGCGCAGCAGAACCTCTTTCCGGCACGACAAAACCTCTTTCCGAGATCCCAGAATCCCTTTCCGAGATCCCAAGACACTGTTCTGAGATCCCAGAACCCTTTTCCGAGATCTCAAAGCACTTTTCCGACATGATAGTGTCTTGATTTGGATAATTGAGCGGAGCGATCGCCCCTATAAGATCCCTTCGCCGTTGCAGGCTTTACACATTTGACGAATGATTTTCGAGGGGGCACGGCATTGCCGTGCCCCTACCGCAGGCAATGGACAGGTTTTGTCAGCGTCTTTGCATTTGACTGATGACGTTGTGGCTAAACCTGGTTCTATGAGTGTTTTATCTACTAGAAGTTTCCCTATCCGAAAGCGCCGTGAATTAGGTGGAAAGGGCGATCGCTTCTATCGAGCAGACACCTCTGTCTGTAACACCTTCTCAACTTCACCCGCCCGTTCTAATTGTCCTAATGTATTGAGTGAAAGGATACCAAAACCAACCTTTGCCACCAAATCTAACAAGGTGTAGGACATGGTTTCTAACCCTTGCGTCAAGACATCAAAACCACTCGCTGCAAGCAGCCACACAATCGGGTATCCAGTCCACAACACCAGATGAACCGTGAGCAGTTTGCGGAATGCTTTTTTGCTTCTAGGATGCTGTTGCTCCGCTTCTAAGCGATAGGGTGACACCAGTAGATAAAAAACAGCCACAAAGGCACCACAACTTACTAAATACCAAATGTAATTGATCGGATCGGGTGAGAGGGCAGCAACCAATCCGGTTGCAATCATGAGTGCATTAGCTCCCAACAAACTTCCGGCAATCGGTAAACTGGTTCGACCTAAAAATGTGAGATCAAGCAACAAAAGTGGCGTTGATAGGAACCAGGTGACATAGCGAACCCAAAAAGTAGGACGACCATGTATCACGTTAAACCCTTGCCCCAATGCCATTGCTAGATAAAGTACACTGGCGATGAGACAAATGAAAAAATTGAGCGTGTATAGAATTTTCCAACGTTCTGTTCGGGCGTTATGCGCTCCAAAGCCAAAGAAAACGGCTCCGACTGCCATGCCCGTTACGCCTATCCAAAGCCAAGTCTGAACCATATAAGCTTGCCAAAATATAATTACTAGCAATTAAAGTGATTAAGTTTCTTTAACTGCTGACCTTGATCAGTGTGTCAGCGTCTTGGGAGGAGTGCCATAATTCTGAGGGAAGATTTCTTGAGTAGGATTTGCATCCTGGAAATCTACCTTGAGTAATGTCAATTTGGCAGCTTCAGCTTTTGAGAACAAATGATAGATCTCACTTAGGCTTAGTAAGCAGGGGCTGAGGTTGCATCATGAAAGAGAGTCATCAAAGACAGATGAAGCTGTCTCAGCTCAGGATCTTAGTTGCCGTTGCCGATCGCGAAAACTTTAGCGAAGCGGCCCTGCAACTGGAAATGTCTCAGTCCGCAGTGAGTCACGCGATCGCCACCCTAGAAGAACACTTAGGCGTGGTGCTATTTTTGCGCGGGCGGCACGGGGCTCGCCTCACTTCCGTCGGACAGCGAATTGCCGAACATGCCCGCGAAATCGTGCATCGGTCCGAGGAAATTACTAAAGAAGCAGAACTGGCGAAAGGGCTAGAAGGCGGGCAAGTGAGAATTGCTTCCTTTCGCAGCGTCGCCACTCACATCTTGCCGCTGGTGATTACCCAATTTCACCAACGCTTTCCGGCGATCGCCGTCAGCCTCACCGAACACGACGATTACCCCCGCGTCGAGCAAGCCCTGCGCGAAGGACGAGCCGACATCGGCTTTACCTTTTTACCCGCTAGCGAAGACATGGAAACCTGCGAAGTCTTACGCGACGAATTTGTGGCCCTGTTTCCTCCTACCTTTCAAGCTCAGGCAGAGCAGCTAAGCTGGGCAGAATTGTCCACATTTCCGCTGATCATGCCCCCCGTGGATAACGTGATGATGCAGATGGTCTATGCCCACGCCAAACAGTTTGACTGTTTCTTAAAAGTCACCTACGAAGTAGAAACCGATGCCACCATCGTCAACCTGGTCGCTCAAGGATTAGGAGCAACCGTTTTGCCCCGCTTAGCAGCTGAACCCATCCCCGCAGGAATTCAGGTTTACAGCTTACCCGTTCCCCTGATGCGAATCATTGGTGTGGCCGTCCTGTCGAATGAGCTACATACCCCTGCCGTCTTTGCCTTTCTCGATATCTTAAAGCGGCAAAAGCCTAAACCTTGCACATAAATCGCTTCTGAAGTTGTAGTCGCGCAGCAAATCCAAAGCGTTGGGTTCCGCCCTGCTCCACCCAACCTACGGTTCTGTTTCATCCACTCTATTATTCAGCAGGTTGATTTCCCCTTAACCCCCATCTTCTCTCAAAGGAGCAAATTAGAATGAAGGATGGTTATATAGTCGTAGCCAAATCAATTGGCTGATTGTCCAATCGTTCCAGTTTGAATCTTTTCAAAATGCAAGAACAATTAAATTTGGAGGATAAGAGAAAGCTTCAGATGTTTGTCAATCAAGCTGATAGGCTTTCCTTTTGTAAATTCTTCGAAACGAACAAATCTGGGATGGCATTGGCTCTAGGTGATGAATTGACAGAAGCCATAGTTCCAGAGCGGCAAGAGTTTATAGAAATGCTCACAATCTTACGTCCTTTTCTCATGCAGGACGAAGAGATTAACATTGGAAAGATTGTGAGCAGAGTAAGGCAATGCGCTAGGCAAGACGAACAAGTTTTGAATCGCTTAAACTCTATCAATGACAAGTTCAAGTTCTATAAAGGAGATTACGACAACAAAGCAATTAAGTACCGAAATAAATATTTTCACTATATTTCTCCATACCCTGATGTAACTTGTGATTTAGGACAACGAACAGTGTTCAACATACTCAATTCAATTATGAATGGATACTACTTTCATTCAGATTTAGAGAAGCAAACGGAAATTGCCAGTTTTGTAAAGGAGCAGGCAAACAGATGGTTAGGTTCACAAAGTGAAGATGATTTAACAGAAAAAGATCTAACTGTAACTCGTGAAAGAGTAAGAGAGGCATTTAAGTTCAGATTCTATGGACTCACTACTGATATAGCAGGTTGTGTTCTGGAGCTAAAGAATTTAATTGAGGAACTTTTTACTCTTCCTCTTGATGAGGAACTACATCAAAAATCACAAATATTATATGAATTTCTTAGTCTTTAGTGCGATCGCCAAATTCCCTAAGTGTCTTAGCGGTAATGTAAAGTACCTCATAAGATTTGAAGACTGGAAATTGCTGCACGAATTAGTTTCATGTCACCGCTCATATACTTATTCCAAAATAATCTGATTTTCTCTTGTAAATCTTCCAAATTTCCATCTTCATAATCTGCTGGAGTGAGAATTGCCATAATACAAGCCTGACTCCAACTATCTTCCTTAAGCTTAGTCTTCCTAAGTCCTGGTATATTGGGCTGCTGAAGTCTCTGGTAAATAGCTTGTTTTGTTTCTGCACTTCCGGGACCGATGACCAAGCGCAGTTGAAGGTTTTGCGGCTCATTCCAAAACTCAAACAGCAAGATTCTCTGACTACTCGTCCAGTTGCAACAAGTTTTCTGAAACTTCAAATCATCCCATTCTTTGGGTGCGAAACGAATCCAGCGTTGCGTACTATCATCTTTTTCAAGATGTTCCTGTTGTGCACATTTTTTTATAAGTTCTTCTATAAATTCTGCAATCTCTACTCGAAGATCTGGACGATGCTCGTAGATTAGTTCAATAGCTTGACGATGTTGCTTATAAATTTTTCGACAAAGTTCAGCAATGTCCGACTCACTCATGAGGTGTCTCCTGATCAGATCAACGTAGTGACGCATTGAAACATGAATATCCTCACTGAGGATTGATCTCCTCTCGTTACAAACTGACTCAATAAGATCTGCAACAGTTACATAGCTGAGTGACAGCCATCTAGTGTTAGAAGCAGTAAAGCCTTCTTTTGTAAGGTAAATGAAGACCTTTTTACAGTCGGAGAACTCTTTCTCAACTACTTCTTCATAAGTTATAAGTTGATTCAACCCTTCTGAGGAATCAACTTTGTTTTCAATTGTGCAAACAAAGTGATTACTTGGAGAATAGATTAGAAGATCTATATTTCTCCACTCACGACGTACTTCAGCATCGCTAAAGTTTGAAACACTAACTTCAAGGCTATCTAAAGGAATATCTTCCGAATTACCTAAAACACTGACTAGGAGCTTTTTCAGAAACAGGTCGCCCAAGCGATGCTTTTCAGATGGATCTAGCAAAAACTTGATGAAATTGGAATGTTTGATCTCCTGTCGAACCATGCCAATAGCCTCAAAGAGGTTGAATCTAGATATCTTAGACTCTAGATTTTCTAGATCTTTATTGTTGACTATAAACCGTTCAAGGATTGCTCTTTTGTCTTGACTAGATGGCATAGGACTTGATCGAGAAAGGTTTTTGCCAAAGCGTGAATGGAACGGACGCAGTTATCCCAAAAACTCAGTCAACTTCTAGGAAAGGCTATATTCACAATCTTAAGGGCGAGGCATTCTGGCAGTAATGCTGCGTTAATTCAAACGCTCAACTGCCGAATGCTCCGCCCTAAAGGAACTAACGTTTTGAATTAAACACGCTTAAAGCACTCTAGTAGTAGTTCCCAAGCTTGCGATGGTGAACCGCAGTCAAGGCATCGGCTTTAGAAACTCGTCCGACGTTAGCTGTGCTGTAAACAACCCAGTGGTCACTCTGCTCCATGCGGCTGGTGACTTCACATTCCAGATAGGCGAGGGCATCTGCCAGAATGGGAGAGCCGTTTTCGGCGGAATAGGTTTTGACTCCAGCAAAGCGATCGGCTCCAGGAGCAAATCGCTTGAGGAAGTGTTTCATCAAGCCAGCGTGGTTGCCTTCCTCTAAGACGTTGAGAACGAAGCGATCGCCTACCTGCATCAAAGATTCGATTGCTCGATCTTTAGCAACAGCAATGGTGAAGCCCAGTGGCTTAAAGCTAGCTTGCATTACCCAGGACGCTAGCATTGCACCCATCAGATCGCCTTTCTGAGCAGTAATGATGTAAAGTCCGCTGCTGATTCGTCCCAGTGCTTTTTCTAGATCTGCGTCAATCGATTTGATTTGTTGGACGGTGCGATCGCGAGTCAGCGCTTGCCCCAGGTCAACTCCCGCCTCTTCACAAAGCTGATAAAGTGACTCACCTGGAACATCTTTTACCCGAATTGCTGGAAATGCCTCAACCAAGCCCAGGTTCCGAAAGCGGTTGAGCAGTGGGTCAACAGGTTCGTCATCGCCTCCGTAAGATTCAAATAGCCCGACTGCCTGCTTTGCTTTAGCGGCAGCCAGAACGGTGCTGAGCGCAGCTTGGATTGAAGTCGCAATGTCACCGGAGGCAGGCGGCATACTAATCACCAGCCCAGCGGCGTGGCTAACCATTTCCTGTAGCTCTTGCGGATCGGCGGACTTCAGATCCATCATTTCGACCGCAACTCCGGCTTTGGTAATGCCCTTAGCAATCGACTGCGAGAGGCGATCGCTATATCCATAATCGGATACGTAAAACACCGCCACCGTTTTGTCAGACTTCGCCTGCTCTTTGCTCCACTGGCGGTAGCGCCCCGTCCATTCCGCCACGTTGTGTTGCAGTAGTGGTCCGTGTCCTGTGGCAATGATGTTAACGGCTTCAAGCTGATCCATCCGCTTTAGCGCCGACAGCACCGAGCGGGCATTAGGACCCATGAGGCAGTCATAGTAATAGCGAAAGTCGTCTTCAATTTCCGATAGCTCCTCATCAAAGGTGCGATCGTCGCAGTAGTGCATCCCAAACGCATCGCAGGTGAAGAGAACTTGCGTTTTGTGGTCGTAGGTGAAAATGGTGTCGGGCCAGTGCAGGTTGGGCGCAATCACAAACTCTAGTTCATGCCCGTTGCCCAGGTCGAGGCGATCGCCATTCTTCACAATCCGCTGCTTGAAGGGCTGATGCACCAGATTTTCAAGGAACTGAATCGCCACCTTTGAGCCAACCACCGTCACGTCGGGTGCAAGCGCAAGAATGTCGGGCACCAAGCCGCTGTGGTCGGGTTCCGTGTGGCTAATGATCAGGTAATTAATTTCGGCTGGATTAATTGTTTCTTTCAGCAAATCCAGGTAAAGCTGCCGAAACTTGGCGTGGGAGGTGTCTACCAGGGCAATTTGCTCACCCCGAATCAAGAACGAGTTGTAGGTCGTGCCGTTTTTTAAGCCAAACTCGATGTCAAAGCGATCGCGATCCCAGTCAAGCGATCGCATTGTCAATGTTTCTGGCGCAATTTCAGCCGTTTGCATCGTTAGCCTACGCTGCGTGCGATCGGTTAGTACGACCATGAGCGGTTTCCTCCCCGCGATGCGAAAAAATACCTACCCCTCTATCTTCTCTTAAGTTTTGGGATCAAGCAGACCGATTCCTTTTGGAAAAGTTATCGGTCTGTTAGGCAGACTGAAATAATGTGAATATGCTCCGCTCAAACCTGAGTGTATTCCAATATGGAAACGCTGCGAGTCAAAGTCAAACCCAACTCCAGGATGAATATAAACGATGGTTAGTTTAGCGGCGATCGCCCTGACAGGTGGACAAAGTTCTCGCATGGGTCAAGACAAAGCACTGCTTGAACTGGACGGCATTCCGCTGATTCAAAGAACGTATCAAATTGCTCAACAGTGTGCTGACCCTGTTTATGTCGTAACTCCCTGGATAGAACGATATCGTGACGTTCTTCCAGCAAACTGTCGGTTTATTCAAGAAACCTGGAAACCAGAAGAAGCCAAACCACACGGGCCGTTAGTCGGTTTTGCTCAAGCCTTGACGTATATACAAACCGAGTGGGTTCTGCTACTAGCTTGCGATTTACCCTATCTAAAACTTGAAATTCTACAGAATTGGGTAGCGGAATTGGAGAATGCATCTGTGGAAGCGATCGCCTTTCTCCCTAAAAATCCACAAGGTTGGTGGGAACCCCTCTGCGGCTTTTATCGCAGCAACTGTCTATCCGAATTGACAAACTTTGTAGAAAGTGGGGGGCGATCGTTCCAAAAGTGGTTAACTCACCAACCCGTTCAGGAACTCACTTTGGATAATGTGCAAATGTTGTTTAACTGCAATACTCCCGAGGAATGGGCGATCGCAAAAAGTGAGTAATTTGGGCTGATAAAGGGAACGGCGATCGCACATCACATCTACCGTCCTAAATCAGAAGTATTAGAGAGAATGGAATAAGTTCTTAGATTTAGCTCATTAGAAACTCCAACCTGTCCATGATTACTAAAGAAGAAATCCTACAAAACTACGATCCCAGTAGCATCGGCGTTGATAACGGTAATTTGTTGGGATTACCCTTCGATTACGACTCAGCCAGCATCATCGTGTTTGGCGTTCCCTGGGAAGTGACTGTTTCTTATGGCGCAGGCACGGCCGCTGGGCCGCAGGCTGTCTTGGATGCATCTCGGCAACTGGATTTGTTTGACTTTGACAATCCGGATGGCTGGAAGCAAGGCATCTTTATGGCTGAGATTCCTCAGTCAATTCAGCAAAAAAGTGATACATTGCGGCAGGATGCAACCCGGATTATTCAGCACATGGAGCAGGGCGAGCAGGTTGAGGACAGTCCAGAACTGGTTGAACTGCTGCAAACCATTAACCAGGAGAGCGAAGCTGTTAACCAATGGTTGTTTGAACAGTCACAAATGGCTATGGCTCAAGGCAAACGGGTTGCAGTGATTGGTGGCGATCATAGTGTGCCATTGGGAAATTTGAGGGCGATCGCCCACCACCACCCCAATTTCGGCATCTTGCACATCGATGCTCATGCTGACCTACGCGAAGCATATGAGGGGTTTGAATTTTCCCACGCTTCGATCATGTTTAACGCGCTCAAGCTGCCACAACTTTCCAAACTAGTGCAGGTTGGCATTCGCGATCTATCTCACGATGAAGTGAAGTTAATCCAACAGTCAAACGGGCGAGTGTCCGCTTACTACGATCCGATGCTAAAGCAAAAGCTGTATGGCGGCATTTCCTGGCTAGAGCTTTGCAAGCAGATCGTGGCAGAGCTTCCCCAGCAGGTTTACATCAGCTTTGATGTGGATGGCTTAGATCCAAAACTCTGCCCCACCACAGGAACTCCTGTCCCCGGTGGGCTAGAACTGGAACAAACGTTTTGCCTATTCCGAGAGGTCGTTCATAGCGGACGGCAGATTATTGGCTTTGATGTGGTCGAGGTTGGCAATGCCGAGTGGGACGGCAATGTGGGAGCCAGAATCGTTTATAAGCTCTGCAATTTGATGAGCCTCTGCAACTAATCTCTCCAAAAGAACCCGCAGTATATAGTAATCCTAAAAGAGTTGTGAGCGCATCCCCAGGGGATGCGCTCACAACTCGCTCTTCTTACAACTGATTTAGGACTGCTGTTTTTAGATGACGGTCGGATTCATCGGATCTGAGGCAAACGCCAGCCACAGCGGGAATTGCAGCAGCGACAGGTTCACCATGTCCTCGGATTCGTCAATGATGATCAGCGGCAGTTGTTTTTGGCGTACCAAGCGATCGGCCCGTTGAGCTAGCGGTTCTGGTGCTTCAAATAGGACGATGCCTTGCTCTGCACCAAAGTCACCCCGTGAAATACCAAGGCAATCCTGTAAGCCTCTGCGCCATTCACCTAAGCGTTCGGGAGAGTTGGCGAGAATGAGAGTACGGACGCGATCGCCATACAAATTCCGCAGAACCGAGATCGTTGCCGAGACAATCAGAATATTTTGCAAGCGTGACCCCATCGTCCGCAGCGCACCCCGTCCACCCTGAGCAAAGAACCAGTTTGATACCCGTTCTGCGTGAATTGGCTCAAAGGTACGGCGCAGCTGCCAGGGTGGTCCGTAGTAGTCGGGCATGGTCCGATATTGGTCTAAAATCTTGCGAATTTGTCTTGCCTGGTCTTCAAAATTTTGCTCGGCAAATCGAGGGGTGAGAACCTGATCATCTTCAAATTCATCAGCGTCTCGAAAGTCCCGGGAGCCTCGTAGATCACGAGGGGCTTCTCGCACTTCCGGCTCTCTGGCAGGGGCAACGAGCTCTAACTGCTCGGCTGCTGTCGCCAAGTCTTGCAAGCTGCCCACTAGATAATCTTTAAAGCCCTGAACTCGAATTGCCAAATCTTGAGACGCTCCCGCAAAAGTGGTTCGCATTTCTGTGCGAATGCGCTCTTGTCGGCGCTCTAGCTGCTCAACTGAGATTTGCAGAGTTTTCTTGCGCTGCTCCAGTTCACTCAGCCCTTCTTTGACCATGCGCCCAATTGTTGTCTGTACATCTGCCATCTGCCCTCGCAACATCCTGTCGTAGGAGGCTTGTAAGGCAGCAATTTCTTTTTGTAAGGCTTTTTCTTGCCGCCGCAGATCTGCAACTCGCTGGGTCAGGACTGTTATCTCATCACCCAACGCCTCATGGGACATTTCTTCGGCAAGGATCTCATCACCACCAGCAGCGTCTTCGATAGCTTGTTCTTTGGCAACGATATCATTTAGGGGTTTGGCGATAAATTCACGGCTTGGCGAGTCGTTGGAGTTCATGGGCAAGTGGGACGGTAAGTTTTAAGTTTTGAATTGAGAGTGAACTAGCAAGGGTTTCCACAGTCAAGTAGCCGTTGCTCTTAAGCGTCGGAGATGGGGCAGTGTTGCTCCAGGCATTGCCTCAGCATTTTAGGGTCAAAGAGAATCGGCAAAAAGTGAATGCTTTTGACTTCTTTGAAGTAGAACAAAATCGGGATGCCACTCCAAAAGATACGCCAGTTTTGCCAGTCGGCGTAGGGGAAGCGGCGAATCAGCGTGTCTCCACGGGTAATGTCTAGCGCAGTGGAGGTGAACTGAAGCCGCAGGGTAGCCGCTTGAAACAGCAGAAATAGCCCTAAGAGGGCGATCGCCCCACTCACCCAGGGTTGCCCCAGCCCTATGGGTAGCGCAGTTAAAAGCAATGCGATCGCAATCAAGGCGATCGGCAACGCATAGCTGGGAGCCAGCACAGTCGTTTCAGTGGAAGTCGGAGAGGGCGTGACAGTCACAAGCGCGAATCCCTTCAGTTACAGCTTAGTTCAGCCATCTCCATTCTAAAGGGTGATGCTCCTGGTGCTTCAACCCAGGCAGAACAAGACCTGCTAGAAGCCACCCAGAACAGCACTGCCTGTCCCCTGGAACATGATCCAGGAGAGAAAGAAATTGACAATAAAGATTGCCAAAAGTGCGGTCACAACTGCCGTAGTCGTAGATTGCCCAACTCCTTTTGCTCCTCCGGTGGTAGTCAAACCCCAGCTTGAGCCGATTACCGCAATCAACCCACCAAACACAAAAGCTTTAACCAGGGCGCTAACCAGATCCCAAACGCTGAGGAAGTTTCGGGCTGAGTTGAGAAATACGGTCGAGGAAATGCCGTAAAGCCCTTCGGCAATCAACAGTCCACCCGTCATCCCTGTAATAAACGCCAGGATAGTGAGAATTGGCAGCATCAAGCAGCAAGCAACCACTCTGGGAATGACCAGGTAATCAATCGGGTCGGTTTTGAGCATTTGCAGTGCGTCGATTTGCTCAGTCACCTGCATCGTGCCAATCTCAGCGGCAAAGGCGGAGCCGACCCGTCCTGCCAAAATCACCGCAGTCAGGACAGGGGCGAGTTCTCGGGCTAGAGAAAGGGCCAAAACACCACCAACGGCTGTACCCGCGCCCAGGTTAATAAATTCTCTGGCGACCTGAATGGTAAACACCATGCCCACAAAAGCGGCCGTAACCAAAGCAATCAACAGCGACTCTGGCCCGACGGCAGCCATTTGATCGAGGGTGTTGCGGCGATGAACTTTGCCCGCAATCAGATGAACGATCACCTGTCCGCCTAATAGCATGGCGGCAAGTAATCGCTGACTCCATAGCCCTAATCCAGAAGTCTGAGCGGTTTCACTCAATGGTGCTGTACCCCTAAACTTTGATGAAGGTTTAAGTAAACGTGGTTAACGCAGATAAGCAGTTTGCCTACCTAAAATGAACCTCAATGTAAACAATAGCGGATTGTTGCCCTGGGGTTCTGACCGGGGATGCACTGCGGTCTATCTCCACTTTTCGCGGCTCTTCGGGCTAGTTTGACGTGTCCTTTAAGGTGAAGGTGCTGTTTGGATTATGAGTTGGATTCATAGATCTTCAACAAGCTTTTTAATAGAGATTTAAGATTTCTGACATCTGGACTGGATTGAGGCGATCGCCCCTATCGTAGGGACTGGCAGGTATAGCCATACCTTCAGCCTGTTAGGATCTTCAACCCTTAGAGCATAAGCCTCTCTATGAGTACTTTGCCAAGCTTTCTGCGTTCAATTCTGATTACAGGAATCTTTAGCTTCATGACTCCTACCCTATTCATCATAGGAGTTTTGCTATGCCTCTCTATGGTGGGCTACGTTCCGCTATTTAGCTCCATCAGTCAGGCTGGGCTAGAGCAAATCACCCAATTTCTGTCCGTGTTTGGCAGCGGTAGTTCCGTCAATGGGTTGCTGGTCATTGGGCTGGTTTGCAGCCTGGTTGGTATTTTGTTTGATACTTTCACCTTTTATCGTCACCAAAACCTGCGAAACAATTGAGGTGAGCGTAGGGACAGTTCGCGAACCATCCCTACGAGGTTTCTACTTCTAAAACGACTCCTAACCCTGCGGTTCTGGAATGGTGATGTCAATCTGAGTCACTTCGATATTAGAACCCAAACTGCTGAGCGGGGGCTGAATGGCAGCCGCATTGCCAACTACCAGCGTGACAATATTTTCTGGCTTCAGGTATTCTTGAGCAGCCCGCTGAACGTCCTCAATTGTGGTTTCCTGAACAGCACGCTGATATTGAAAGATAAAATCGGCAGGGTAGCCGTAATACTCGTAGCGCATCAGTCGCGATAATGTCTGCCCCGGATCTTGAAAGTTAAAGATAAAGGCATTGAGTACCGAGTCTTTGGCGCGTACCAGTTCTTCCTCAGTGATCGGAGCCGTGCGGATGCGCTCAATTTCTGATAGCACCGAGCGAATAAAGGGCACAGTTGCGTCAGAACGAGTTTGCCCACCGCCAATAAAGGTGCCAGGGAAGTCAAACCGAGGATTCCAGTAAGCATAGACGACATAAGCTAGCCCCTGGCGCGATCGCACCTCATTCGTCAGCCTGCCGCCAAATCCATTCAGCACTTCATTCACGACCGTGAGAGCAGCGTGGTCAGGGTTATCTAACTGTCCACCCAGATGCCCGACCTGAACATAGCTCTGAGTTAGCTGGGGCTGATCGACCAGAAACACACCGGTCTGTGCCTGAGCGACTTCGGGTAAATCCAACTGAGCTTCGAGGTTGGGGTTGGGCTGCCAGTCGCCAAACTCTGCTTCGATCAGCGATCGCATTTCCTCACTCTCGAAATCGCCCACGATCCCCAAGATCATGTTGTTGGGGTGGAAATACTGTTCATAAAAGCCAATAATATCGTCGCGGGAAATATTATTCAGCGTGGAGTACTCTACAGTGCGGGCGTAAGGGCTTTGTGCGCCGTAGACCAGCTTTTGGAATTCGCGCCCAACCACTTCATCGGGATCATCATTACGACGGGCAATTCCACCTCGGATCTGGTTCTTCAGCAGATCGATCCGGTCTTGAGGAAAGGCTGGCTGTCGAATGACCTCGGCAAACAGCCCAAACACCTCTGATAAGTCTTCCGTCAGAGCGCTGAAGCTAGCACTGCCCGTGGTTTCGTCAATTCCAGTTTCGACAGAGGCGGCACGCTGCTCTAGCAACAGGTTGAGTTCATCGGGCGGGTGCTGCACGGTGCCACCACTCCGCATCACCGAACCTGTAATGCTGGCTAGCCCCACTTTATCGCCTGGTTCAAGCCGTTCACCCGTGTGAAACATGGCAGTGCCACCGACTAGAGGCAGTTCGTGATCTTCCATCAGATACACGATGATGCCGTTGTCTAGCTCAAAGCGGGAATAGTCAGGCAGTTGAATTTCAGGAAGCGGCTCAAATTCTAACTCGGTGTAGTGACGGGCTGTTTGCGCCAGCGCAGGTACTCGACCCAGCCCGAGCAAAATCATTGCTATGGTGACCAGCGCAATGAAGCTGTAGCGAATTAGCTTTTTGCGCTGGCTGCGCTGGAATTGGAACCACTGCATGATCGATGGGACTCCTTTTGGGGATTGGGATTAAGAGAGGATAATTTTGTGAGTTCAGTACACAAAATTACCTGAAAAATTCTAGGGTTCAGATTGGGTGAGGAGTTTGCCGATGGTGAGGTTTTGAGGCTGGAAGGTTTCCTGAGCCACACGCTGTACGTCTTCGGCAGTGACGGCAGCAATCGCCTCTAGTTCGTTAAACAAATTGCGCCAGTCGCCTGTTTTTGCCTGATACTCTGGCAGCAAGCTAGCCATACCCTGGTTGGAAGCCAGCACTCGCAAAAGTCCTGCTTGCGCCTGAGTTTTAACGCGATCCAGTTCTTCTGCGGATACAGGTTCAGCCTTGAGGCGTTCTAGCTCGGCATCCATCGCAGCGGCGACTTCATCGACGGTATGTCCAGGAGCAGTCAGGGCATAGATCATCATCAGTGTGGGATAGCGATCGCCAGGAAAGCCATTCGCACTTTGAACACTGAGGGCAAGCTGCTGTTCTTCGACCAGGGACTTATAAAGTCGGGCAGTGCGTCCAGACGTGAGAATCGCATCAATGATTTGGTACGTCACGTTATCAGGATCACTAATTGCAGGACGCTGATAGCCTTCCAGATACCAGGGTTCTGCGGGAAGTTCCAGGGTGACTTCTCGAACTTCAGTTTGAGCTGGTGCAACGGCAGTGACTTCAGGTGAACTGTCTCTAGTCTGGTAGCGCCCAAAGTAAGTTTCTGCCATTTGCCGCACCTCGTCAGGATCAACATCCCCAACTACAGCAGCGACGATTTGATTAGGCGTGTAATGAGTTTCAAAGAATTTTTGAATATCTTCGCGGGTTAGATTGCGAATATCTTCCTCGTAACCAATGATCGGACGACCGTAGGGATGTCCAGGAAAAGCGGTTTCCAGGAATGCCTCAATCATTCGACCGATGGGCGAGTTGTCGGTTCGCATCCGCCGCTCTTCTAAAATTACGTCCTTCTCTTCGTAAAACTCACGAAAGACGGGGTCTAAAAACCGCTCTGACTCCAGAGACATCCACAGTTCTAGCTTGTTTGCGGGAAAGCTGTAAAAGTAACGAGTAGCATCAGCAGAGGTGGTTGCGTTTAAGCCAACTCCACCCGCCTGCTCGACGATTTGCCCCATTAGGTTTTGTTGAACATAGCTTGCGGCTTCGGCTTTAGCGGCTTCAAACTCGGACTGAATCCGGGCGATCGCCGCCTCATCTCCAGCCTCACGCGCCGCCTGAAGTTGCTCAAACAGTTCATCTAGCCGCTCTAACACAGGGGCTTCGGCTTCGTAGTTAGTCGTGCCAATCTGCTTGGTGCCCTTGAATGCAAGATGCTCTAGATAGTGGGCTGCTCCCGTTTTGCCATCTTCCTCATAGGCAGCACCCACATCTACATAGGTCATGAAGGAAACTACTGGAGCCACATGCCGCTCTAGCACGATAAATTTCATGCCGTTGTCGAGCGTAAACTCAGTAACGCGATCAATTACGTCATCAATGTAGGTGCTGAGGTCAGCGGTTTCTGGCTCAGCCTGAGCAGCGGTTTGGGCTAAAGCGGCTTGAGGCGTTCCTAAAAACAGCAAAATCGCTGCTAGCACCGCAAAGATAGCTCGATTCCACAAGATGACTCGGCTCCGAGCGGCACGATTGCTTCGACAAAAATCTGATAAAGAGACTGACCGACTCATTGAAATCATGGAATCAGTGACAAACACTACCAAATCCCAGCATAAAGACTTTTCAGAATTCAGGCATAGATCCGATCCATTTTAGAAACTGGAGCCTTAGCCATCCTGCTGCGCTCGCGCTTCTGCAAATCCTTGAGGAACTGGAAGCTGATCTAAATGTTTCCAGCAAACGGTACAGGCGGGCAAGTTATGGGCGATCGCATAGGGTTCGTGTACCGTGTCTAGCCAGTGAAAGAATTCTCGAAAGTTTTGGGCAATTTCCGACGGATCGCTGTGAATGTCTCCAAGCTGAAAATGGGGCGATCGATTTTCGATGGCAAAGGGGCAAGCGTGAAACTTTCCTTCTGTCGTCAAAACCGGATAGCAATGGGGGCAGCGAGAATTGGCTTTAGGACGGGTTGCTTCTCCAGTAAAAGGGTCTACGCCTCGCCCTGAGTCAACCACATCCGGATGACCAATGGCGATCGCTCCTGCATGTTCCGTCTCATATCCTTCCAATTGCTCCAGCGCCTTTTTCGGCATTTGGGGCGCACCATCACCCGTCGCGATGGAATAGTTCAAGGATGCGGTAGTCTGACCCAGCGGGTCAGATTCTAGAATATGCAGCAACCGCTCCGCCTGAATGCCGTTGGAATAAATTACGATCGCCCCCTGGTAGCCCTGCTGCCGTAGATAGGCGATCGCCCAGATAACATTCTCAGAATCAAGCGTCGGCTCACCCCCATAGAATTTGATTGTGCCTTGCTCATTCAGCATCACCGTCTGCAAGACCGCATCTAGATGTTCGACGGTGTATTCGCTGTACCAACCTTTGGGGCTACCAAACACCGTACAGAATGAACAATCCCGATTGCACTGGTTACCCGGATAGAGGTGAAGTTCCATCAGGCGATCGTCGGTGATCACACCTTTATCGCGGGGTTGTCGCTCTTTAAAAACCATACTTCCCTACTCTACAAAGCATTTCTACAAAGCAATTTGCTCTTCCCAGGTTTGTTCTAGTCGCGTAGTGTATTCAGCATTAACGACAGGAACAGTAGTGGAAGTCAGTTCATCCAAAGGAATGCCATATTCCCCCTCTACCTTAGTAAATTCGGACTGCAGTTCGGCTGGAACCTTTTGAGGACTCAGCAAGGGTGGGTCACCCCAAACGTCCGGTTTAAATTTTTCCAGTTGGCCCTCCGGGCTAGAGAGAATATCTGCCAACACCATTGCGCCTGCGGGGTTAGCAGAATTAATAGGAATGGCGGTGAAAGAGGGATCATTCAATGAAATTCCCGGCATTGTAAAGGCTCGCGTCGTGTCGGGAAGCCGTCCACTCGCGATTCCTTCTGCCACCTCGGAGATAAATACAGGCATCATCCAAATCTCACCATTGGCAAAGAGTTCTTGCAGACGGTTTTGCGTAGGTGGATAAGTTTCACCGCTCCGCCAGAGGTAAGGTTCCAGTTCCTGCAAATATTCAAACACTTGAGGCGACTTTTCGTTCCACAGGTTCTCATCAAATTCGGCTCCAGCATATTGCTCATAGCCTCCCGTCACGCCATACAGGGCTGTTAGCAGAAAACGGCTACCGTCAAATTGAGGAGGTGCAACGTAGGCAAAACGTCCGGGGTTTGCCCTGGTCCAGTTCAGCAGTTCTTCAAAGGTTGTGGGAAACTGCTGAACTCTCGCGCTGTCTGTCGCCATGACGTAATAGCTGCCCGTGTAGGGCGCAGAATATCCTTCGATGGGCAAGCCAAAGTCAGAGTTCACCGCCGGATCATCCGCATCGTAGTACTGGTTGCTGGGCAGCTTGTCACGAAAGGGACCAAACAACAGATCCCCCTGCTTCATCGTGCGAAAGTTCTCACCATTGATCCAAATCAGATCAATGCTGCCGCCTGAGGTCTGCCCTGCCTGCACTTCTCCCAACACCTTATTGACCGCTTCTACCGTGTCGTTAAGGGGAACTCGATTAAGCGTGACGTTGTACTGGCTTTGAAGGCGATCGGCAACCCACTGATCAGCATAGGCATTCGTTTTATCGCTGCCGCCCCACATCGCCCAATTTACAGTTGTCCCTTCAGCCGCCGCTACAATCTCATCCCAAGAGGCGGCTGTGGGATCAAAGCTAGCTGTTTCAGAGGAAGAATTTTGTTGGGTACAGTTGCTTGCCAATGTGGCTAAGCAAGCACCGGTAGATAGCCAGAGGAAACGCCGACGGTTTAGGGGGAAGTGGGGATTGGGGGTTAGGTTCATGGATTAGTTTTTTAGAGTTGAAGTGGTTTGCAGAAGATGAGTTTTGAATGATAGTTGAACGGAAGTTAGGAAACTTGGACGGGATGGGGCACGGTGCTGTGTGGGAAGTACCAAAGGGCTGTAGGTGGGAGATAGGCCCAAACGGATTGTCCAATTTGAAAATCTTGAGTAGGCGTAACCCAAGCTTGTAGGGTTAGCTCCGGGGCGATCGCCAGGGTTAAGCGTCGTTGCGTTCCAGTAAATCGGTTGGCAATTACGGTGGCAGGTAGGGTGTTTGCTTGCGATCGCCCCTCTATAAACACCTGAATTTGCTCAGGACGAATGGTGACTTGAATTGAACCGTGGTGGTCATACTCACTCAGCAACGTTAAATCATTGGATAACGTCCATTGCCGACCATGAGCTTCAGCAGCAAAGAAGTTGACCCCTCCCATAAATCGAGCAACCGTTTCATCACAGGGCTGTTGATAGATTTGTTCGGGTGTGTCAACCTGACGCAAACATCCATCAAACATCAGGGCAATTCGTTGAGACATCACCACTGCCTCTGCCTGGTCGTGAGTCACAATTAACATCGTCACTCCCGTTTGAGCCTGTAACCGTAAGATTAAGTCCTGCATTTCTTCTCGCAAATTGGCATCTAGAGCAGACAGAGGCTCATCTAACAGCAGCAGTTTGGGGTGAATGATCAGCGATCGCGCCAATGCCACCCGCTGTGCCTGTCCGCCTGAAAGCTCTGATGGCTTACGTTGAGCAAACCCTTCTAGCTGAACCTGAAGCAGCATGGCGATCGCCTTTTCTTCTCGCTCAGCCTGACCGACTCCGCGCATCTTCAGCCCAAACGCGACATTCTCACCCACTGTTAAGTGTGGGAACAGCAACCCACGCTGTAGCACCAGTGCAATATCTCGTCGCTCAGGTGGGACTCGGTTGAGAATTTGACCATCCAGGGTAATCGTGCCGCTGTCAGGTTGCACTACCCCCGCGATCATCTGAAGCGTTGTGGACTTACCACAACCCGACGGACCCAATAGCGCTAGAATCTCACCTGCCTGCACCTCAAGCCACAGACTTTGGACGGCAGTGACTCCTGGAAAATATTTGGTGAGATCTTGGAGGTGAAGATGAGGCATAAGAGATTGGGAATGAGGGACGGTCTTATACATTTCCCAACCCTCCTAACGCCGTATCATTTCCCAATGCCTTGCTTGCCAACAGTAAAAACAACAATCCCGGTACAACGGATGTAATTGCCACCGCCGCAACCAGTCCATTGTTTCCTCCTTGCAGTAAGGTAAACAGCACCATTGGCAAAGTAAATACCCGTCCTGCACCCACAAAGAACGTCAGGAGAAACTCATTCCAGGAAATGAGGAAGGCAAATAATGCACCCACCACAATGCCAGGAGCAATTAGCGGCAAAGTGACTTGTGAAAGCACCTGAACTGGAGAAGCACCGAGCGATCGCGCCTGCGTTTCATACCTGATGTCATAGTTGGCAAACACACTCGTTAACACCAGCGTCATGTAGGGAATGGTCGGCATCAGATGTACCAAAATCACACCCAGAAGCGTACCGTTTAACCCTAGCCGAATTAGCACAAACTGAATACCCATCAGGGTTGCTAATGGTGAAACAATGATAGGGGTTAACAGAAATAACTTTAGAGCCTCCTTTCCTGGAAACTCCATCACTCCGATCGCGCGTCCTGCGGGAAGCCCAACCAACAGTGAGAGAATTGTGGTGATCAGGGCGATCGCCAAACTCTGCAACAGCCCTTCGATCACTCTAGAAGCGGGTGATACAAGCTGCGACCAGTGCTGAAGTGTCCACTGGTCAGGAATGAGTTGCGGGAAAAACCATCCTTGTGCAAAGGACCAGATCACCAACGGCAAAAACGGTAGAAACAACACCACAATAACGAGAACAATGAGTCCCTTTCGCAACATCCTGATTCCCTACGCTCCTTTTATAGGCTGACGGTTCTGACGACCGCGCGACACCAGCCACGAGTACGCCACAATGATCAACAGCGAGAGAATCGACAGGATAATTCCCAGAGCGATCGCCTCTGCACGACGAGCAATATCACTATCCGTAAAAGCGCGATAAACCAATACTGGCAATGTGCGTGGGCGAGTTGACCCTAGCAAAAAGGGAACTTCAAACGAAGCAAAAATATAGCCAAACACAATCAAACTGGATGACAAAATTCCGGTTCTCATCATGGGCAGAGTCACATTCCAAAAACGCTGCCAGGGAGTTGCACCAAGTATCTGTGCCTGCATTTCGTAGGCAGGATTAATACTCCGCAGGACTGCCAGCAAGATTAATGTGATAAAAGGAATCTCTTTCCAAAGAAAATGTAATAACACGCCAATATTGCCAGCATCGTTGACCAATAGTGGAAAGTCCTGATCGGATTGAATCAAGCCCAGCGCATAGAGCGATCGCGAGATAAATCCACTCGGTGATAGCAACAGCAAGACGCCTGCAATTCCAACTAAATGTGGAATGGGTAGCGTGATTTGACAAGCAAAACTGGCCCAGCGTCCGGCGGTTCTTAGAAGCAGGGCTAAGCCAACACTCAAAACGGTTGATAATCCTGTGGCAACTACTGCGATGTAAAGGCTAAGTGTCAGCGATCGCAGAAATTCTGGATTCGTCAACGCCGCTTGATATGCCGTTAACGAAATCTGACTTCCCAACAGCCCGATCGCCCCAACACTTTGAAGCAATGCCAACACTAACCCACCACCAAACAGCAACCCAACGATTCCCACTGCTGGAAGCATCAGCAGATAAGCCTGCCAGGGAAAAGGCTGTGCCAGATTCGGAGAGGTCTGATGTCGAGGAGGTTGGAGCTTAAGAGGCATGACTGAGTTCTGGATGAATTAGGGGACACGGAACACTCGCCAATACAGCACAGGATGATATGAAAAGTAATTCATATAAAAGTTGGCTGGATTCTCCCTGAGAGTTAGATTAGCTTCTAAATTTCCTCATCTAACCAGGACATAACCTCCTGCCACAGTTCTGAAAATTGCTGACGGCTTCGCTGCCATCGCCAACACTAACCCACCACCAAACAGCAACCCAACGATTCCCACTGCTGGAAGCATCAGCAGATAAGCCTGCCAGGGAAAAGGCTGTGCCAGATTCGGAGAGGTCTGATGTCGAGGAGGTTGGAGCTTAAGAGGCATGACTGAGTTCTGGATGAATTAGGGGACACGGAACACTCGCCAATACAGCACAGGATGATATGAAAAGTAATTCATATAAAAGTTGGCTGGATTCTCCCTGAGAGTTAGATTAGCTTCTAAATTTCCTCATCTAACCAGGACATAACCTCCTGCCACAGTTCTGAAAATTGCTGACGGCTTCGCTGCCATCGCGCCATTCGCTCAGCCGTATTGAGGCTATCTTCTGCATCCGCGTACCAGCGATTAGCGGTGATCCAATATCCAGCCGTCCAACAGAGCGATCGCACCGCTGGGTAAACCCCAAATGCAGCAAAGTGACGCTCAATTCGAGTAGCTAACGGCTCTCCCAACGCATTGTAATAACACTGCAAAAAGAAGGCGCGATCCTCAGCCGGTAAGCGATAGTCTTGTCGTCGCCGAACGGTTACAGGGGAAAGGAAATGCCCTAAATCTCCAGCAGGCGAACCAATTTCAGCCCATTCCCAATCAATTAAATAAGCTTGGCGATCGTTGATGACCCAGTTCTCATAAGTGTGGTCACTGTGGACTAAGCAGCGATGGGGATAGGCTTCTAACAGTTGCTCTGCTGACAATCGCGATCGCGCCTTATCTAACACTGCGTGCAGCATTTCGACAATTTCTGGTTCTGCATTCGGTGAGTCCAGGTAAGGCTGAGCATAGCTTTTTGCTTCGTGGTAAAACAGCGTTAAGGGCTGCTCGACCACTGGCACCGTTGGCAAAAGGCGATCGACCTCATAGCCTGCGATCGTCGGTAAACGGTGAAGCCGCGCTAGAGTTTCGGCGCATTTTTGTAAATGAGTGCGGCAGTAATCGAGTGAACCGCCTTCTAGATAATTTGTAATTAAAAATGTGTAGGGAAAGTCGTTAGTTGAGTCTAGTTTGGCTGTCTGTAGCTGATGCCCAATGTCGGTTTGCTGGAGATAATCTAAGATGACACGCTCAAACTGGGTAACGCGCCTCACATCTCCTTCAAACCGCTGATTTGGTGTATTAACTGCCACCCGAACTAAATCGGTCTGGTTTAATCTAAAAATGACATTGGCTTCTCCGTGGGCCAGAAACTCTAACTCTAAGTGACCGTGCGATCGGTTTAGATGCGCCTCTAATTGTTGCTTCAAAACCTTCAAATCAAGAGGTCTAGTGAACATCGGACGGTGAATTCGAGCAACAGGCTCAATGATAAACCGTTTCCTCGTGGCATGAATTATTTTTCATATGAATAGCGATTTTAATAATAAAGCTGTTGAAGCCAGCCCTACGTCGGACAAGCAATACTCACCCTCGTTCTGCGCCCAGCAGCTCAAAATTCTTGCTGATCCAAATCGCTTCGCTATTCTCAAGATTCTGCTCGACGGCCCTAAACACGTTTGGGAGTTAAATGCAGAACTGGCTCTGGAACAGAGTTTGCTCTCTCACCACCTGAGGATTTTGCGGCAACACGAGCTCGTCAAATCGCAGCGAGAGGGCAAAGCAGTCCTCTATTCCCTTGCTCCTGGTGTTCGGGTTCCTTCAGGGCAAGGACTTAACTTAAAGTGCTGCATTTTGTCCTTTGAGTGCCCAGTTTCATAGGACAACCAGAGTGAGGGTTACTCCCTTCTCTCCAAAAGGATTTTGCAGACAGGGGGGCTACAATCCTAACTGAACTGTCGTAATCAAAACATGTGCCGTCTACTCGGATATTTAGGGCCGCCTATTCCTCTAGATCGACTGCTCTACAAACCAGAACATTCCTTAATCGTGCAGAGCTATCAGCCGCGTGAGATGACGGCAGGGCTGCTCAATGCAGATGGCTTTGGCGTGGGTTGGTATCACACCAATCAGCAGGTGCCACCTTTTCGATATCGCAGTGTGCTGCCAATTTGGAATGACGTAAACCTACCTCCATTAAGTCGCTATGTAGAATCAGGCTGTGTTTTGGCTAGCGTCCGCAGTGCAACGCCAGGACTGGCAGTTGACTTGAGCAATTGTCAGCCTTTTCAGCAAGATCCTATCTTGGCGATTCATAATGGCTACATCGAAAACTTTCGACAAACGCTATATCGACCCATGCGCGATCGCCTGAGTGATGCGCTGTATGAGTCGATCCAAGGAATGACGGACTCCGAGCATTTGTTTGCCCTGCTACTCAACGAATGGCACAATTCCCCCGGAATTAGCCTGGAAGCAGCACTGCACAACACGCTGGTAACCGTCTTTGACCTGGCCCAGCTTTATCAGGTTTCAGTAGGCGCTAATTTGATTCTGGCGGATGGGCACCGTCTGGTCGCTTCTCGGTTTTCTAACCGATCGCCCGCCCCTTCCCTCTACTGGCTCAGGGACGATGCCTTCTTCCCTGAGGCAGTTGTGATTGCTTCCGAGCCGTTATTTGCTGGTAATTGGGTTGCTTGCCCAGAACGCAGCATTCTCAGTGTGGGAGAAGATCTTGATGTTCAAATCCAACAGTTCTGAATCGGAGTTTGATAGGAATGCGTCTGATCGCGTTTCCAATTTCCTAAACGAAAGCAGGAGCAAGCAGGTGTCTACCCGATTTCTAGGTCAAGATTCGAGCAATCGCGTCTCTACAAGAGGAGATCTGGGCGATCGCCGATCGCAGCTTCGGCAGCAGCTTCAGGCGTGTCGAGAAGCAACATTGGGACTTTTTGAAGGCGTAGACTACAGCAGTCTTTCCCGCCAGGCGCACCCCGACTTCAGCCCGATTGGGTGGCATTTGGGACACATCGCCTATACCGAAGCTTTCTGGATTCTAGAAAAGTGCGCCGGACAGCCGCCTCAGTTTCCGCAGTACCATCGGCTGTTTGCCGCAGACGGCTTACCCAAAGCAGAACGAGCTAACCTGCCCACCCTGCCAGAGCTTTGCACTTACCTTGATGCCATTCGGGTTCAAGTCCTGACTTACCTTAAAACTGCTCCCGTCGATCAGCAAGAACGCCTCTGGCGCTGGCTCCTCCAGCACGAAAGCCAGCACAACGAGACCATTACCCTGGTACTTCAACTTCAGCAGGCAAAAGTATCAGGAATTGGCGATCGCCCCCAACCCTCAGCCCCTAACCCTCAGCCCCCAACTCCCAACTCCCAACCCCCAATCCTCATCCCGGCCGGACACTTCGAGCAAGGCAGCAACTCCCTCAATGCCCTGGACAACGAACGCATGGTGCATCCCGTTTACCTGGATGACTACTGGATCGATCGCTATCCCGTCACCTGCGGACAATATCGCCAGTTCATCCAGGCAGGGGGCTATGAAGAATCAAAATGGTGGTCAGAAGCAGGCTGGCAATGGTTGCAGCAGCATCCAGTTGGCAAACCGCTTTACTGGTCAGACAATTCAGAGTGGGAAGACCATCCCGTGTGTGGCGTAAGTTGGTACGAAGCAGAAGCTTACGCCAACTCCGTCGGCAAGCGATTGCCCACAGAAGCCGAGTGGGAAAAAGCCGCTAGTTGGAATCCAGAACTAGAACAGCGATGTACCTATACCTGGGGTGAAGCTTTACCAACCTCCCGACACTGCAACCACGACCACTGGATCGGACACACCACACCCGTTGATGCCTATCCTACGGGAAGAAGCGCCTACGGCTGTGAAGATATGCTGGGCAACGTGTGGGAATGGACAGCGGATTGGTTTACAGGTTATTCCGGTTTTAAGCCTTTCCTGTATGGAGGCTATTCTCAGGTCTACTTTGACGGACAGCACAAAGTTTTGCGGGGCGGCAGTTGGGCAACCCGTCCCTGGGCACTCCGCTCCACCTTTCGGAACTGGTATCACCCTGGTGTACGCCAAATCCTGGCAGGGTTTCGCTGTGTACAAGATCAGGCTTAGTAGCTTTAAGTATTTGTACTTGACTGCGGATAACCACCGGGCTAAGTCTCCGTGATCGTTCGCTAGTTGCCCTGGCGATCGCTAGTTAAATTTGTAACCAAGAAGTTTTACTAGTATCTGCGAGATTAACTATGCAACAGGCTTATCCGATGGCTTTAGGAATATTTTTGGGACTGCTAATTTCAAGTGGAATTGCGGCTGTCATTATGCGAAATACCGTGAGCGAATCTCAAGCAATCGTTAACTCTACACAAGTTGCCTCTGTAGTTTTGTCTGATCGTTAACTCTCCTACAAACTGCTGCTTTATACCAAATCCGTCCGTAGAGTAGCGGTATCGGTAGGGGCGAAGCATTCGGTCACAATTCTTGCAATTGAAGCACAATTCTTTTACCGAATGCTTCGCCCGTACACCAAGCTCTAGGTTGGCAACAAGGAAATAATGAGCAAAGTAAAAGTGCCCAGCGCAATGCTGGGCACTTTTTCACTACTGAATTAAACCGTTACTCGGCTCCGCTGCACCGTTGCTAGCGCTTCAACCAAGCTGCGAACAGCAGCAATCATTGCCACTTCGCTGTTCAGTTGATTAATTGCAGAGCCTACGCCTACACCCGATGCGCCAGCGGCGATCGCCATTGGCACCGTCACGTTTGACAAACCAGAAGCGCACAGCACGGGCACGGAAACCGCACGGGAGATTTCATAAGCCGCCGCTAAAGTAGGCGCTGCTTTTTCGATCAATCCCAGTGTGCCAGAGTGGTTAGGGCTGCTGCTGGTGCCACCTTCTGTTTGAATAACGTCGGCTCCGGCGTTAACCAATTCCTCGGCAAGCTGTACCTGTTGGTCTAGCTCCAGGATGTGGGGCACGGTGACTGAGAGGGTGATGTGAGGGAGGAGCGATCGCGTCCAATGAGTGAGTTCCAGCACTTCTGCTGCTTCAAATCGCCGCCCCTGAGCATAAAACGCATCAAAATTCCCGATTTCAATCAAATCGGCTCCCGCTTCTACAGCAGTCACAAATTGCTCTGGCTCGACTGCTGAAACGCAAATCGGTAGTCCAGTAAGCTGTTTTGCCAGCCGTACCAGATCTGGGTCAGCGGCCAAGTCAACGAACGTTGCACCACCGCAATCTGCTGCCTTGACAATCGCTGCAACTCGGTCGGAGTTGAAATTGGTTAAACCACTAATGACTTTGAGGGCATTGCCTCGACTGAGGGAACTCTGAAGAGAGGGATGAATGGTCATAAAGTCTTCCCGAATTTGGCAAATCGTAGGATCATTTTGCCGCATTAATGCCAACCTTGCTGAAGATTATCTGATTTTTTCCGACCTGATTTTGAGAAATAAAGCGATTCCCAACCGCACTCACCCTCCGGCACTACCAATTTAAAGAAGAGATTTAACCTGATGGACGTTAAGGAACTGTTAGCGCGCTACGAGATGAAGGAGCGCAATTTTGGCAAAATTGCGCTCCATCGAGCGGTGTTGAGAGGGATTAGCTTAAGCGGCGTGGACCTATCTGGAGCAGACTTATCTGAGGCAGACTTGGCAGGCGCAAACCTTCGAGGCTCCAGTTTGAGCGGCGCGAATTTGACGGGTGCTAATTTGCAGGATGCCATCTTGAATCAGGTCATCCTGATTGACGCTGATTTAACGAATGCTGACCTGACCGGCGCAAACCTGTGGGGCGCAAACTTGAGTGGGCTGAACCTTCACAGCACTAAATTGAAGCGAGTCAATTTCAAGGGAGCTAACCTGTATCGAGCGATTTTGGGAAGTGACCTCAGGGGTGCCAACCTAACGAGTGCCAACCTGAGTTGGGCAATTCTATCAGGAACAGATCTGAGCCAAGCAATCTTGACGGAAGCTGACCTGAGTGGCGCTAACCTATGGGGAGCCAATCTGAGTGAGGCAAAGTTAAGAGGCGCTAACTTGAATGCCGCAGACTTAGGTGAAGTAAACCTATCGAATGCTGACCTGACCAAAGCACAACTCATCGGCGCGAAGCTAGCAGGAGTAAATTTTGCTGGAACTTATTTGAACGGAGCAGATTTAAGAGGCACCGGGTTAACAGAATCTGACTGGAGTGAAGCGATTGTGTTTGATCGAGTCATTTGCGATCGCTAATCAATTCATTAATCAAAAAACCTAATCGAAAAAAACTGATCACTATTCCACCCTATTTGGTCTGTACTTTACTCTAGACAGGAAGACTTTCCCGCATTAGGAAGAAATCAAACAGGGATCTTTGTTAATGTCTAGACTAACTGAAGCAACGCTAAGTTGAGCCACCCCATTAACGTTAACTTCCAGACCTAACACAGGAGACGATTTTCAGCCCTGGATAGGTTCAATGACGTTTGACTCTACCACCAACTGGTTTTTTGATCGCACCCCCAACACTGATACTGATATTCCTGGCGATCGCTACGACTTCATCTCCGTCGCAGCACACGAATTGGGTCATGTCTTGGGCTTCTCCAACGGCGCAGGTGGCATCAATGCATTTTTTAACTTAACGGATGAAGAGAACTTCATTGGCCGTAACGCCAGAGCTAGAAATGGTGGTAGACCAATTCCTCTAGAGTTTTTTGGAAGTAGCCACGTCAAAGAGGGCTATCAGTATGGCGGATCAGGCAAAACCTTGATGGAAGCCAGGTTCGGTCAGGGAGTGCGATCGCGCCCAACTGCTCTGGATGCCGCTATCCTGGATGACATTGGCTATCAGATTAACTACAACGCTACGTTTAAAAACCCTGCCCCCCGACGTGTTGCCAGCCAGCGCTCTAGCTTGGACATGGTCGCGGGTGTGCCCGCAGCGGCTTCAACCTATGCCTATGCCTACTGCGGTTGCTCAAGCTGCCTCATGGCTAACAGCCAGCATTAGATAGACAATTTACAGCATATAGACCTCTACAGCCTGAGTACGTTATCTCAAAGCTTTCACAGGTGCAAGGGGTAACGAGAAGCGGAAGGTGCTGCCTTTGTTTAGTTCGCTTTCGACTTCGATGGTGCCGCCCTGAAGCTCAACCAGTCGGCGAGAGATAGCTAGACCAATGCCTGTGCCGCCAGAGTGGCGATCGCGCGATCGGTCTGCCCGCCAAAATCGCTCAAACACATGTGGCAAATCCTCAGGAGCAATGCCCAAACCTGTGTCCACGATGGCAATCCAGAGCTTATTTGTGCCCTGGTAGACCTGAATTTGAATTGCACCTGATGGCGTATAGCGCAAAGCATTACTGAGCAAATTGACTAAAACCTGCTCGACGCGCCCTGGATCTGCTAGCACCAGAGGCGTATCGGGCGGGTAGTACAACTGAATTTTGGGGCTATTTTCTTCCAAAAGCTGGTCGGAAAACTTCTGCACTAGCGAAGTCAGCATCGGCTTTAAATCGACGGGCTGCACGTCAATGGGCAAGTAACCTGCCTCCATCTTGGAAAGCTCTTGTAGGTCGTTGACTAGCCGCCGCATTCGGCTGGTTTCCCGGGCCAGCAGGTGATAAACATCTTCGGTTGGGTCAATTGTGCCGTCCGCCAACCCTTCCAGGTAGCCTTCCAGGACGGTCAGCGGCGTTCGCAGTTCGTGGGTCAGGTCGCTGACCAATTCTCGTCGTCGCTGCTCCACGCCTTCTAGCTCAGCCGCCATCCGGTTAAAGCTGGAGGCTAGTTGGTTTAGCTCTGGAATTTCGTAAGCGGGAACCCGTTCTTCTAAATTTCCGGTAGAAAACTTCTTAGTAATCTCCTCCATTTGAATCAACGGTTGCACAATTCGCTTAGATACCAAATAGCTCAAGCCACCCGCCGCAGTCGCTCCCAACACGACGGACCAGACTGCGCCACGGCTCCAAGCTGACTCAAACCCTTGAATCAGTTGAGTCCGCACCTGCCGAACGCTGTAGCCTTCTCCTTCGATGCGCTCCAGGTAGACCACAAAGAACCGGGGTGAGGAGAACTTGCCGATGGTAGTCAGCGTCAACAGTCCCACAATCATCACAATGACGTGGGACAGAAATAGGCGCGATCGCAGTCCAAGCTTTGCCATTGGTGGGGGCGGGGGTGGAGGGCATGGATGCAGGTGAAGAATGTAGGAACGGGGTTGGAGCAGTGACCAGCTACCAGCTTAGCCTGCTGGTGTGTCTTCAAATTTGTAGCCTACTCCGATGACCGTTTTGACGAACGTAGGATTAGCAGGATCAGGTTCAATTTTTTTGCGCAGGCGGGCAACATGAGTATCCACAACCCGCTCATCCCCAAAAAAGTCGCTGCCCCACAGCTTTTCGATCAGCTGAGTCCGGTTCCAAACACGACCAGGGTAGCTCATGAACGTAGTTAGCAACTCAAACTCCAGCGCAGTCAGGTCGAGTGGTTCTAGTTCCTGATTGTCAAGTTGACGATGCGCGAGCCGCTGATCCATATCAATGGAAAAGTGCTGGGTGTGGTAAGTTTGGCTCTGTCCACCCTGGCGCAAGGTGCGCCGCAACAGCGCCCGCACACGGGCAACCAGTTCTCTAGGGCTAAAGGGCTTCACCATGTAGTCATCTGCCCCAGTAGAAAGACCAATGATGCGGTCAAGTTCTTCGCCCTTGGCAGTCAGCATCAGAATATAGGGGTCTTTGCTCCCTGGCTTTTGACGAATCCGGGCGCACACTTCTAAGCCATCCAGCCCAGGAATCATCAGGTCGAGGATGATCAGGTCGGGTTTTTGCTCCTGAAAAATCTCGATCGCCGTGATGCCATCTCGACAGGTGCGGCAGGAAAATCCTTCCTTCTCTAAATAAAGTTGGATGAGCTGAGCGATCTCAGCTTCGTCTTCAACAATGAGAATATCCATGCTAGATAGCGTAATTTTCTAGAAAAATTGCTCAACCGTAGGACAGATTAAACCAGATTGTGTAAATTGGTCTGGAGTGTGGCTATGAGTCCTGATTATCCACTGGTACAGACTACTGGCATAGACTATTGAACTCAAACAAAATCCAACACTTGGGTGTGGCATGAAAACAGCAATACGCCGGGATGAGATGGAAGTTTTGGGACATCGACTGCAAGCAGAAGTGCAAATGCAGTTTCCCCTAAGGATTCCGCTTCAGGTGAAATGCGCGATCAAGCAGCAAACGCTGATTATTTTGGCTCAACACGCTTATGAGGTTTCGCCCAATCCCTGGAGAACGTTTGAGGTTTTTGAGCAGACTGTCCGGCAAGCTTATCCTGATCTTATTCGATCGGCGATCGCCTCTCCTGGTACTCTAGCAGTCCGATTTTATCTCCGCATTGCAGGGGACCACGAGCCTTATGCGGCAGATGGATTTGAGCTAGATCCATTCCCAGCAGATAGAGCGCTGGATGGTGTGCAGCAAGCAGGAATTGCTGGTAGTCCTCAACATCAGAATGCCGTCGTACTGAGCTTACCCGCTGTTCCAGCAACTAGCGTGCAAGCAACTGACCCGAAAGCAGTTAGCAGCAAAGCAGTTAGCACTCAAGCAGACGATTTAGATTTGTCCGATGGGAGCACTGCGGCAGCAGAGGAAGAATTGGCGGTTGATGAGATTGCTGCAATTGATGCAATTGCAGCAACCCAAGAGAATGAGGTTCCAGGTGAAGCAACTGAAGCTGTCAATTTAGCTGCCAATTTAGAAGCTGACTCCCTGAAGGCTGACCCTGTAGAAGCTGACTCTCCAAAGGCAGAGCCTTTAGAAGCTAATCATCTAGAGACAAGCAGCCATTTAGAAACGAGCAGTTCAGATGCTACCGAGCTTGCGGTGCTGCATGAGGCTGAGTCAAACTCCGAATCTGATTCTGAGCTAAGTACTGATGTAGCTTTACCTACGGCTCATTCCAGGTCAACTTTCCTTTCTCGCTTGCCCGTATCAATGGTGGGATTGGGAGCTGCGGCAGGACTATTTGCCTTGGCTGGCAGCTTGTACATGCTGACTCGTCCTTGTGTCATTGGCGCGTGTGTGCCACTGCAAACGGCTCAACGGCTCAGTCAGGAAGCAGCTCAATTGGCGCAGGCTAACTCGTCAGCAATGGATGTGAGTGAGGCTTATCAAAAGCTGGCAGAAGGGAGCTATCTACTAGGCACAATTCCGCAATGGTCAGGGGAATATGCCGAAGCACAAGCTTTGCTACAAGTTTATGGAAGGCAATCTGAGGCATTGGGGCAGGTCGTCACAGCGCTGCAAACTGCGAATGAAGCGGCCCATGCGAGTCAAAATCCACCTCATCCGTTAAGCAGGTGGGAGGAAATTCGGGGAATGTGGGAAGGGGCGATCGCCCCCCTCGAGCAGGTTTCGCCAAACCATCCCATTTACCCATTAGCCCAGCAAAAGCTAACAGAATATCAGGCTAGCCTGAGCATGATTAATCAGCGGATTGTGATCGAACAGCAAGCACAAGACAAAATCAAGCTTGCTAGAGATACCGCTCGTCTGGCTGAAGCGCGGGAAGGTGTAGCTGACTCCCCTGAAAGCTGGCAGTTAGCTCATGTCACCTGGCAGGTCGTCGTCAACCTATTGCGGCAGATTCCCAGTGGCACGATGGCTCACGCCGAAGCTGAACAGCTTTTAGCAATCTATCAACCCAGACTGGACGAGGCAGGCGATCGCCGACTGCAAGAAGAAATCTCAGCCAAAGCCTACAACCAGGCGCTATCTATGGCAGAAGCAGCCCGTCAGCTAGAACAGCAAAACCAGTGGTCACAGGCAGTCAGCCAATGGCGCAGCGCCCTTGCCAACGCTGAACAGATCCCAACGGGAACGAGCTATCACGGTCAGGTACAGCCTTTGGTCAACTCATACACAACCTCTCTGTCTCAGGCTCAGGAAACACTTAGGTCTGCTGTCGCTAGGGGAAATGCTCAAGCTCAACTAGAGCAAACCTGCGCTGGAACAGTCCGAGTTTGTACCTTTACGCTGACGGGCAAAGAAATTCAGGTAAACATTACACCCGACTACGATCAGGCCATCGAACAGGCGATCGCCAACGGACAAGCGGCAGGCAACCCTAGCGTCCAGGCAGAAGCAGCAGCCCATAGCAATGCACTACTGCGAGCGCTGGCAGATATTAGCGAGAGTACGCAAGTGCCGCTCGAACTTTACAATGCTGACGGTTCCCTATTTGGCACTTACGTCCCTGAGCTGTCGGGCTACGTGCCACGTCAGGCATCCTAGAGGACTAAGAGGACCAAGCCTATCGCAGCCTGAGAGGCATCAAATCAATCTCATGAATTTTAGGATGCAGCTCATCACCGTCTAGCTCAACCGTGTAAGCAACCCCCCAAAGGGAAGTCATCTTCGGTTCGCTGACAATGGTTCCTGTTCTGCCGTTGAGATGATAAGGCGGCATGAGCCGATTAACTTGAATTCTGACACGATCGCCCGGTTTGAATTTTGCTGTTTGCATGATGCACCTCCACCTCGAAAGGATGAAGGATGAAGAGTAGGAAATAGATGGTAGGTAGATAGGGGGAAACCGGTTTAACCCCCCTATCTACCTACCACCGTCTGTTTGATAAGCAATTTGACAAGCAATGAGAATCTGGATTCTGCAGAACTGTATAGAAGACTACTAGTTAGATCCTAGCTAGCTTCCTGGTGAAGTGAGAATATTGTGTGACAATTATTACAGTGGCAGAGATACTACTACGTCTTTACCCGGCTTTACCCCAAAGCAAATCAGCGGTTGATAGGGCAGCAAAGACCAAAAACAACAGCCCTCCTAAACTCGTAATCGTTCGTTCTGAGATGCGATTGGCAATAAATTTGCCGCCTAGGACGGCGATCGCCGCGCAAACCGCATGACCCAATATCGCCCCAAGTGCCACCCCAACGGGAGGTTTAGCCGCCGCTAATGCAATCGTCGCAATCTGAGTGCGATCGCCCCATTCTGCTAAAAAAGTTAGCGTAAATGCCTCTAGCACAATAGCCAGGTCAGTATAGTGTTTGGGCAATTTAGACTCCGCCTGGTTTACCACTTCCACCGCTTCCTGCTGTTCAGCCAAGCTACACGCTGTAGTCATCTGGCTCGCGTCGTACAGTAGCTTTAAGCCAAACCCAACGAATAGAAGAATTTCGGCATACCTGACATAAATTGCAGGCAAAAAGGAAACTGCTTGTCCAACCAGCACTGATAAAACCGTCATGACGGCTAGAGCGGCGATCGATCCTACAAAGACAAGTCGCCGCGAATGGCGCATTGCCAAAATTACAGCGATAAAGAAAGTCTTATCGCCCAACTCCTGAACTGTAATCAGTAAAAGACCGGCTGTAAAAGCAGCTAACATGCTCCTGTATTCCCTCAGATAGGTGTAGCAGTCTGAAGGAACCTGATGGGCATAATGCTTCACCAAGTTCACCTCAGATGTGAACTCAGTGAAGGTCTCGCTTGCGAAAAGCTGTAAATCGCTAAATCGTCATCTGAACCAGGCTCATCGCCAGCATGTTGACTCAGATGGGCTGGCAACTCGTACCAGCAGCTACTCCCCTTCAAGTAGCATCATTATACACGGCTTGATTGAATGTTCAAGTGTAAGCCTGGAGCCAACTCCATGATAGGTTGATAAAGATTAACTAAAGTTTCAGTAGCGAAGTTAGGGGATAGGAGTAAGGCATGGGCGCGAGCCATCGTGGGGTAACAGTTTGGTTTACTGGGTTAAGCGGTGCAGGCAAGACAACGATTCGGATGGCAGTCGAGAAAGAACTGCGATTGCAAGGTTGTAAAGTTGAAGTGCTAGACGGCGACATCGTCCGGCAAAATCTAACCAAAGGCTTGGGCTTTAGCAAAGCTGATCGGGACGAAAACATCCGTCGTATCGGCTTTGTCTCTCACTTACTGACTCGAAATGGTGTCATTGTCCTCGTTTCCGCCATCTCGCCCTACCGCGATATCAGAGACGAAGTGAGACATAAAATTGGCGATTTCATTGAAGTTTACGTCAATGCGCCACTAGAGGTTTGTGAGCAGAGGGATGTAAAAGGACTCTACGAAAAGGCCCGTGCTGGTCAGATCAAACATTTCACCGGAATTGACGATCCCTACGAACCGCCGCTCAATGCCGAGGTGGAGTGCCAAACTCATCTACATAGCCTAGAAGAATGTGTCGCCCAGGTTCTGGCTAAGCTACAAGAAGTTGGCTACACTACAGAGCTTCAGACATCTAATGTTTGATCTGCAAAGGGTTGCTTGCTCGCCAGAGGATACAGCATCTAGAGAGTTCGGGTGATTTCGAGAGCCAGTGCCTTGCAATCCAGCCTCTGGTTCTGTGGCTTATAGACACCATAAGAGCTGCGACAAAGCGCAGGAGAGCTTAGCTCTCCTGCGCTTTGTCATGACTGGATAGTATTTCTAGAGAATGTCTTTACAAAAACTATTTGCATTAAAACAAAAACCATGCAAATATAATAAGTAACAGATAGTTCTAGCCCAAACAATAACAACTAGAAGCTTCTGTGAGCCGTTCAACTCTCGAAAATCTACTTGCTGCTGTACTTATCTTTGTGACAGCCAATCAGATTTAGAGACAGCCAGTCTTATCGATTATTTAGGAGACAACACCATGAAACGCTACATCCTCACCAGCCTTTCTGTTTTGGCTCTCTCTGCCTATGCTACTCCTGGTTTTGCTTTAAGCGATCGCTTTGATGAAGCCCGCCGCGAAAACCTAGACAAAGGCATTTCTGCTGAAGTCAGCCTCACCGATCGCTTTGATGAAGCCCGCCGCGAAAACCTAGACAAAGGCATTTCTGCTGAAGTCAGCCTCACCGATCGCTTCGACGAAGCCCGCCGTGAAAATCTGGACAAAGGCATTTCCAACGAAGGCAGCCTTACCGATCGCTTTGACGAAGCCCGCCGTGAAAATCTGGACAAAGGCATTTCTAACGAAGTCAGCCTTACCGATCGCTTCGATGAAGCCCGCCGCGAAAACTTGGACAGATAGTTAACTCATCAACTCCCAATGCTGATAACTCTACAGCTTCGTTAGCGCGCTAGAGTTGCTGTCTAATACATTGCCCAGTCTTCGACTGGGCATTTTTATTGATATCAACTAGCACAAATTAACAGCGCCTATCATCTCAAAACTGATGGCTGTCCTAACTAAAACTGACGTGTGCGTAGCAGCTCAGCATAGGCTGTTGCTGTCTCCTTCATATCCTGATACTCTTCCCGAATTCTCTTGTATTGGTGATCAATGGTCACACTGTCACTCAAAAGCAGAGTTGGGTCATAGCCAGCAACTTGCCTACCAATCAGAACTTCTCGAATAAAACGAACATAAACCTGCTGTAGTTCTTCTGCCTTATCTAGCAAATTTTCTACCTGAAGCAGAGCTCTTTCATAAATTTCCTGCTGACTAGCATAGAAATCTGACGTAGCTACTAGCTCAAGCAGTTCGTTAATCTTGTGCCATTGTCTTCTTAAATTCAGAATTTCTGGCTCAACAAATTGAATATGCTCCTTCATCAAGAAAGCAAGTTCTTGAGCTATTTTGAGATTTATTCTGCCCTGCCCTGCCCCCCGTGAAGTAGGAATACGAATGAATCGTAGATCATGCCAGGAGTAAATGTACTGCACATCACCATCGGGTGTCAGTTTCGGAAAAACAACTCGAATTCTGCGATTTGCATTGGACTCAAAAAAGACACCTAAATCACCTAACGGTAAGTTGGGGTAGCGAGTACTTGCTCCATCTACTTCTAAAATAGGACTACTCCTAATTCGCTTTAGCTTCTGATTAGGGTAGAAGACGAAGTAGTATAGACCACCTAAAAAAATTAGGGTAAATATTATACCTGTGATCATTTGAAGCAAGTTTTGCGTTCTAAAAAGCTTTTGGAGATGCTAAATAACTTCAATTATCTCACTCCACTTTCCGCCCTCAGTTCCTCTCCAACCCAATTTTAAAGGCGCAAATGGTTTAGGGCTGCTATATAACTAAGCTCCAGCAGGAACAGCAATGTTAGAGAAAAATTCGGGTACACCCTGGATGCCAGAGTTGAAATGAAACACAGCTCCAGCACCTGGTCCCTCCTCGGCGCGGTTGTTACCTCCTGCGGTTGTGACATAAATAGTGGTGTAGTCAGTGCCACCAAACGTGACGCTCGTGACCTTTTTGGCGGGAAACGGAATTCGGAGAACTTCGGTGCCATCAGGTGCATACCGAAATAAATGTCCACCATCCCAGCGTGCTGACCACAAATAGCCTGCCGCATCTATAGTCATTCCGTCGGGAACCCCTTCTGATTCTGGTGTTTCAATGTGAACTCGCTGGTTGCTGATTGCACCAGTCGCCTGGTCGTAGTCAAACAGATAGATTTTTCGGGTGGGTGAGTCGGTGTAATAAAGCTGTTTTCGGTCTAGGGTAAAGCCCATTCCGTTAGAAACGCCGATACCCTCTAACAGTTTTGTTAAAGAACCATCTAGATCGAGTCGATAGAGCCGTCCTAAGCGCTCAGGAGTTGGCATTGTTCCACAAAAGACGCGCCCAGCCGGGTCAGCAATCACGTCGTTGAAGCGGGTTTCTCGTTCTTCCTCTAGCTGCTCGATTATCGTTGTGATTTTACCGTTGTGCCAGCGGGCGATCGCCCCCCGTGCCTTAAACAACAACAGCGAACCATCCACTTGGATGGTGAGACCACCAACAGGTTCACCCTCATAAATCTGTTCACTGGTGTTAGTTATGGGGTCATAGCGATACAGGTGACCCGCAGGAATATCTGTCCAATAAAGGCACTGCTCGATCGGGTGCCAAAGCGGACCTTCAGCATTTTCACATTGGCAGTCAACAAGAATGGAAGGAGTTTTCATAACAAGTGTTTGATGGGAACAACCGATGGGAGATTTGCGCCATGATTTCATCACGATGTGTCGTTTACTGTTGTGGCACACCCCTTTCACTCAGCAAGGCCATTCCATAGCAGGATGGCAATAGGAGCCCAAATTAGAGAACCTAGAATTATTAAGCCTGAAAGCAAAGGCAATTTACTCCTTTCGCTTTTCAAAGCGCCCTAAGGGACGTAAGATCACTGAGTTCCCTAGAAGGGAAATTTCTGTTTGTCGTTTAGTCAAGTAGAAACACTGTGGAGAACCACAGTTAATGGCTTTAATCTCAAGATAGTTAAGAGATTAAACGGGTTGGCAAGAGCTGGTTTGAGATAAGTAATCCATCTAACTCACTTCTGCCAGGTTTTTCTACCGCTTTGAACGTTCCCCCCAATTTCTCGCTCTACGCTACAAATATATCCACTGATTAGCCTCCATCTCTAGGAGAGTCACATGAAAGATTTCGTCCTCGATGCCCCAAACGAAAACCGCTACACTTACTTTGTTGCTCACTACGGTAAGGACTTTCATAAGCAAACGGCCGTCCTAAATGTCAAGCATGACTTTAGTGATTCCATTCAAACCCTACATGTGCTGATTAGACATCGAATTAATGAAGTGTTAGGGGCAGACACTCCGTCTTGTTACCACATCTTGGCTCTTGCAGCCCCAGAAGCGATCCCCGTTTAGAACTGGGCAGCGCGTGCATCAGAAATCACAAAAGGGAAGTGGGAGGCAGCGTTGGCGTTACCTCCCACTTCCCTTTTGTGATTTATTTGATGGATTTTTTCAGGGCAATTCAGGGGTGGAGAAGGTGATTTCTTCAACCTCTCCGGGGTCGCCCATAGGTTGAGGTTGTTCTCCATTCCGAGACACCAAGACGGCACCCGCATCCCCTGTCCGAATCGTGATTTGCTCAGTTGCCTGCCAAAAGTGGCGATCGCCCGCTTGCATCACACCTTCATGCTCGATCACGCCGTCTACTGTCACTCTGACCCAAGCCTCATCCAGCAAAGAGAGACTAATAGACAAGGCTGAGTCAGCAGCACTGAGGGTAGATGAATCAGTCGTGCATTGCCAAACATCGGTTCGGCAGGTGATTTGCTCTCCCTCTAGCACGTCGCCCTGCTGTATCAGACGAGCCTCACCTAATAGAATCAGCAGCCCTTGACTTTCGAGATATTGAACCTGTTCTGCAAATCCTTCCAGTTGTCGTTCGGGATAGCTTAGGCGCACATTGCCAGTGGCAGTTAAAGTACCAGTGTCAGGGTCAATCTGCTGCACATCAGACTGCAAGGTGATCCCCAGTTCATCAGAGATGGGTTGGGCTAAAGTTTGGGCAATAGCAGGATGAGCGATCGCACCCAATGCGACGAAACCAACTAGGCATTGCAAAAACACGGGATGGGAAGTGAGGCACATAGAGGGCAACATTGGTATAACGACCCAGAAAAGTTGAATTGCACTCCGTGACTCAACGAAAGCATGGATGTTCCCAATGGGTATTAGGCTCCATTTCGAAAGGTGGGCTTTTGCGATAAGGGAAAGAAATTAGCTTTTGCAATAGCATTAAGCACGCCCCAAACCGAGCATGTCCGAGCCAATTTTTATGCAGGAACCTGCCGCACCTGTGCCTCAACCTTGAGCGCTAGTCTGCCTTTTTGCACATTCATCTCAGCCAAGCGGAGGGCAGTTCCCTCCAAGTCGAAATACGGCAAGCTTGCCCACTCCTGCATTTTTTGCATCATAGCGATCGTTACATCTAAAGCAATCCCTTCTCCAGCGGTACAGCGAAACTCATCTAACCGAATAGGCTGCTCATCTGTACGAGGGCTAGCAATCGAGCAAAAGCCAATCTGATGACTAGTATTTTTATCGTTGATTTGCATATTCCCGTCTATTCCTAGCTTCCCCCCTTCTAAAAGATGAATTTGCATCGGTAACTTGATCTCCAAGATCACGATCCGGTCGGGCAGCTTTAGCTCTATTCGGGGAAATTGGCGTTGCACAAAATCTGAGTTGATAGCCTGATTAATATCTGCCTCATTTAACTCTAGCTGAACCGTCGTGTTGACCGGTTGATTTAGCTTGACTTGCCCCAACAGTGCATCGAGTAAATCGACTGCAACATTGTCTGTTTGCAGTTCCAACTTTTGCACACGGATCCCTTCTTGCAACACCAAACCCCGTCCTTCAATTGAGACGGAATCTACTTTGCCTTGAAGGATTTGGAGAATGCTAGTTTGAATGTTTACATCTAAAGTTTCTGCTGCATTAAGCTGACTTGACAGACCTCTCTCTACTAGTTGTGAAACTGCCTGTTCTTCAAGGCTTGGATCGTTTGACATATTTGATTAACTCCTGGTGCTTCTATGAGCCACTTAAGTAACTAGACAAAATTAAACTCAGGTTTTCGTTAATTTCTATCCCTTTAGAAGTCACCATAGATGCTGATCTCTAGAAACGCCTCTATATCTTGATAGAAGCTGCTTAGAAGTAAAGTTGGGTATGTCCAATTTCTCCTACTGAGTAGGCATCTAGTAGAGACAGGACTTATCTAAAAAGGTGAAGCCGAGCATCTTTACGCCCACACGAGACTTAGGCGCATTTTAGGTGCTCCAATCGGAGCAAACATCCTCAAAGCTCGCTCTAGTTGCCCTTCCAGCGGGAATTTTTGAGCGGTTTGGGTTTCTCTTCAAAGCGGGTTAGAGAAGAGCAAAGGATTTTGAAGCACGTATCCCTCTGCTCTAAATAAGCAAGGTTTACAGAAAAGGAAAACCCATGTGGGTAGAGTGCCGAATGATACGTCAAAGCTATGTGATATTTCTCAGCCCACGTCAATTATTACGTTCAAACTTAAGTTGTTTCCTTTATGCCAGGAAAATAAGTTGTAGTGAGTCAATTAGCATTCCCTGATTAGCTGATTAAGTCGCTTTAAGAGAATTAAAATGATACGAGAAACACTTAACCAGGAGCAGTTGCTTCACCCAATTACTAGTCAAATTCGTCAATCGTTAGAATTGCCAGAAATCCTGACAACAACTGCTCAAGAAATTCGGTTTTTCTTGACACCGATTGGGGCAAGGTTTACAGATTTGAGTCAGATGGCAGCAGGAAAGGGATTACCGAATCAATCCAAGAGAACCGCCTTCTTTATTGAATCAACGGTTTCCAGCTAAAGACATTCCTTCTCATGCTCGTGAGATGCTTATTGAAGTACGTCAGAGGGTCATTGTTGATGCGATCGCCTCTCCAGGAACACTCGAATGCAGCTGTTACAACATCGGTAAAAAATTTTAGAAATAGCGAAAATAGTTAGGGTGCGTTATTTGCGGAGGGTTGAAATTGGCTAAAACTAAGTATTGGAAAGACTTAACAGCAGCAGGCAAACCTCTGAAAGAGCCACACTTCCAGCCCTCAAAACAGGCGCAGGTCGCCTCAACTTCTCCTCTAAAGCGCCTGATTCACTATGGGCGTGCTTACCGACGGCAAATCTGGCAGGCTTCGATTTGCTCTGTACTCAACAAGTTGTTTGACCTGGCTCCTCCTGCTCTGATCGGGATAGCGGTGGATGTTGTGGTTGAACAACAGGACTCTATGCTTGCTCGATTGGGGCTGGAGTCCGTATTTAGTCAGCTTTTGGCACTGACGCTGTTGAGCATGGTGATCTGGGGGCTAGAGTCGATCTTTGAGTATGCTTACGCTCGACTCTGGCGTAATCTAGCCCAGACGATTCAACACGACCTGCGGCTTGATGCTTATAGGCATGTGCAAAATCTGGAGCTTTCCTATTTTGAGTCGCGCAGTACGGGCGGCTTGATGTCGATTCTGAATGATGACGTTAACCAGCTAGAGCGATTTCTAGACTTTGGGGCAAACGAAATTCTTCAGGTCACGACAACGGTAGTGATTATTGGAGCCGCCTTCTTTATCCTCGCGCCCAGTGTGGCGTGGATGTCGATGCTGCCAATGCCGTTCATTTTGTGGGGGTCGGTTGCGTTTCAGCGTCTCCTCGCACCCCGCTATGCCAATGTGCGGGAGAAGGTGAGTCTGCTTAACGGTCGGCTTTCTAACAACCTCAGCGGCATCACGACGATCAAGAGTTTTACGACTGAGGAGTACGAAATTCAACGACTGTCCCTCGAAAGTGAAGCGTATCGGCAGAGCAACCGACGGGCGATCGCCCTTAGCGCAGCCTTTGTACCGCTAATTCGGATCATCATTCTGGTCGGATTCACAGCAACGTTGCTCTATGGTGGTTTAGAAGCCTCCAGAGGCGTAATTTCCGTGGGTACCTATAGTGTTTTAGTCTTCCTCACCCAACGCTTGCTGTGGCCGTTGACCCGTCTGGGCGAAACTTTGGATCAATACCAGCGAGCAATGGCTTCCACCGCGCGGGTAATGAATTTGCTCGACACAAAAATTGCCGCGCCACCTGGACACATTGCTCTACCGACTGATTCTGTCAAAGGTGAGTTGATTTTGCAGGATGTGAGCTTTGCTTACAGCGATCAGGTTCCCGTTATCAAACATCTATCGCTGCACATTCCGGCAGGCAAAACGATCGCCATTGTGGGCTCGACGGGGTCGGGCAAAAGCACCCTAGTAAAACTCCTGCTCAGGCTTTACGAAATTCAGTCTGGCTCAATTACCCTGGATGGCATTGAGTTATGCGAGCTGCAACTGCGCGATTTGCGACAGGCGATCGGGCTAGTCAGCCAGGATGTGTTTTTGTTTCACGGCACCGTCTGGGAGAACATCACCTATGGCACACCTGATGCTAGCCACACCGATGTAATTGCAGCGGCGGAAATTGCTGAGGCGCACGACTTCATTCAACGGCTACCGCAGGGATACGATACGGTCGTGGGCGAACGGGGACAAAAACTATCAGGTGGGCAGCGGCAACGATTGGCGATCGCCCGTGCCGTTCTCAAAAATCCGCCAATCTTGATCCTGGACGAAGCTACCTCTGCGGTCGATAACGAGACGGAAGCCGCAATTCAGCGATCGCTAGAGCGCATCACTCAAAACCGCACAACGATTGCGATCGCCCATCGCCTCTCCACCATTCGCAATGCCGACTGCATTTATGTGATGGAATACGGGCGCTTAATTGAGCAAGGGCGGCACGAGGAACTGCTAGAGCGGCAGGGCATCTACGCAAGCCTTTGGCGGGTACAAATGGGCTTGAAGTAATCCCTGTCTCAATTCAGAGATTCAGTGCGACTTCTTAGAGAAGTCGCAGATCTGAGCGGACATATCTGCTGAGGTCTAGGTCGTTTCGCTATAGTTGGCTTGTTGCCGGATTGGAAGGCTGAAATGGGGCTAACAAACTATCAAATTAAGCTCCTGGCAGCCATTTTCATGGTGATTGACCATGTGGGGTACGTTTTCTTTCCAGAAGAGCCACTCTTTCGGATGGTGGGTCGCCTCAGCTTTCCGCTGTTTGTCTGGCTGCTGGTGCAGGGTGAGCAGTACACCCGCAATATCTGGCGCTACGGAGTCAGACTGCTCATTGCGGGAATCATTTCTCAACCGCTGTACTGGCTGGTATTTAACCAGCAGGACAACAGCCCGGATATCAATATTTTGCTGACCCTGTTGGTTGGTTTAGCTTGCCTTAGAGGTGCAAAGCTTGCGCCTGATTTAGCTTTCCCGATTTGGATGACGGGTGGGGCGATCGCCGAGTTTGCTCACTTCAACTACGGCATATACGGCATTGCGATTACCTGGATCATTGCCCAATTTCAGTCTCCGTTCAGACCCAAACCTCAGTCTCCTACCATTCCTTATCTCGCTTGGTGGGGTCTGTGGCTGCTGCCGCATTTGATTTTGCTAATCGCGGACTTTAACTTTGGCGTTTTTCAGTTTCCGGCGATTGCCACTCCAATGATTTTTCAACTCGCGAACTACGAGCAGGGAGCTAAGGCAAAGTGGTTCTACAGCTTTTATCCGCTACATTTGTTGATTCTCTGGCTACTTCGGGATTGGCTAATGTAATACCAGTTTGAATTGAAGACGCAGCAATTCCTGTACGGGCTTGGCAATGCCAGACCCCTTCCAGATTGGGAACTAGGAATCTTATAGCAAGCCGTCTTGCTCGATTTCTTCAATCACCTGCAAGCCGCGAGGGTCGCCCACTTTCAACAGCGCAAGTTTGGCATCTTCCTGCACACCCAGTTCCTCGTCTTCGGCAAATGCTTCAAGCAGCGCATCGATTGCCGTCGCGTAAACCACGTTGGAGGGCAATTCCCGGCAAAGCTGACCGACTGACCAGGCACAATTGCTCCGCACGGCAGCTACGGGATCACGCCGCAGGGCTTCAATCAGCGGCGGAATGGACGTGATCATCGCCTCATAGCTAACATTTGCCATTTGCGCCAGAGAGCTTGCAGCCCAGAGCCTTACTGCCGAAATATCGGTCTTGAGTGCGTCAATTAAAGGTTCTAGAGAACGGCGATCGCGACAGTTTCCGAGTGCCCAAACGATTCCCTTTCTGACGTAACCATTCCAATCTTGCTGAAGTTGAGTAATCAACGGCTCAACTGCATCCGGACTAGGGTTTCTTCCCAAGCCATAGGCTGCACTGACTCGAATTAGCGGACACGCATCTGTCAACAGCTTCACCAACAGCGGAATTGCCCGCACATCTTCCAGTTCACAAAAAGCTCGCGCAGCCAACATTCGCTGCTGATTTTGTGGAGCCTCTAGCAGCGCTAACATCGCTTCTGGGTTGGGTTTTTCTGCCTCTGTCTGATCATCGACCGAACCCATTTTGTCTAATGGGCTTTCTAGCTCGATCTCAGTGTCAAACACGGCTAGCTCATCATCGTCATACATACTGTCAACTTTACCGCAAAGCGGTATTGCTTAAACCAAGAGGATGTTTGATTAGGTTGTAGACCTTAATGAACCTTTACGACAGATTTTAGCTGCACAAGACTGGGGGTTAGAGTCGTATATTGGACGTAGGAGGAACTATCTCTCAATGCCCCTCTCCAGTGATCATCTTCCAGCTAACACTCGGTGCGGCTTCAATTGATTGACAATACCAGACCCCGCTTAAGTGCAGCAAGGCAGAGAAGCCGTTATGCAGCAAGCCGCCTAGCACCCTATGACTTGGATTTTGCCCAGAGTTTGGATTGATAGAGAAGACCATCAATGAGCATCGCTATTTCTGTGCTGGAAGAATTACTGCAAAGAATTCCGCGTTTGCGATCGCAGCTTTACTTTAAGTCATCCTTAACGGCGCTCTCGCACGCAATGGAAGATCAAGTGTTGGCTGGATTAAATCGGCCCTTGGTCATTGCTAGTTTTCAGCGCGAGCGATTTTATCGTCAGGAGTCTCACCGTTACCTGCGAATTGCCGAACTCACACCGCAAGTTTATGTATTAGCGGCTCCTGAAACCAGTTTTACCAATGCCTCGCAAGGATATGAAACGATCGCCTTCGAGCCAGACGATCAGCTTAGTCAAGAGTGGCACCTGGTCGTAATTGGGCAGCACTATGCAACCTGTCTGATCTGCCGAGAGCGTAAGGTAGCCGTCGTAGACGCTGAGTCGGCTGAGCCAATGCCGATGGATCAAACTCGACGGTTTGAAGGAATTTGGACGTTTGACCGACAGGTAAGCTGTACCGCAGCAAGCCTCTTGCTCGACCGAGTTTTAGAATATCGGCCTGAGTTAGCAGCCAAAGTTCAGCAGGCAAAGCAAGAATATCTGACCGAAGAGGTTTCATCGGGTTTGCAGGGTGTTGACCCCGATCCCTTTGTGCAACGATTAGTCACGTATTTGCAGGCGGGGCAATACAAGCTGCTCAAGGCCTACCGTTCGATTTCGGCACAGGAACGCAAAGAGCGATTGGTCAACTCAATCACTGCAGCAATTCGGCGATCGCTCGACCCTGAAGAGATTTTTACCGTCGCCGTCCAAGAACTGGGGCAGGCAATGGACGTGTGCCGCTGCATTCTCTACCGCTGTAAGCCAGCAGATACGTCCGTTATAGTGCAGCATGAATTTTTGGCGGCTCTGACCCTCAGATCTCTGTCCAATCAAACGCTGTCCTTGCAAGACAATCCGCTATTTCAAGTAGTAGCTCAAAAGCGAGAACCGGTGTCCATTACCGACACTCAACAAGAAACAAACTACGACCTGACGCCGCTCAAAGACTGGATCGATCGCTGGCAAATTCGCTCGTGGGTGATGGTGCCGATTGTCTATCAGGGGCGATTGATGGGCATGGTTGAGCTACAGGGTTGTGCGCCGGAACCGCATCCCTGGGAAGAAGACGACATTGCAATGGTGGAGGCGATCGCCACCCAACTTGGAGTTGCCCTGATTCAAGCTGAATCCTACGCCAACCTGGAAGACCTCAACCAACAGCTAGAAGCACTAGAACGCACCCGCAGCAACCTGATTGCCATCACCGGACACGAACTGCGAACGCCTCTTTCGACCATTCAGGTTTGCCTCGAAAGCCTTGCTAGCGAACCCGACATGCCCTTGGAGTTGCGGCAGGTCATGCTTAGCTCCGCCCTCACCGACGCAGAACGGATGCGAAAGCTGGTGCAAGACTTCCTCACCCTATCTCGCTTAGAGAGTGGTCGGGTGGAATGGCACTTGGAACCCCTTGCCCTGGACGAATGTGTGGACTTAGCGTTAAGCAGCATTCGCACCCGCAAAACTAAAGAACATTTGCCCGACATCGAAGCTCAAGTGCCTGTAGAACTGCCGCTCGTTCGAGCAGATGGCGAATGGCTGGTAGAAGTTCTCTCGAAACTGCTTGACAATGCCTGCAAGTTCACCGAGCCAGAAGGACAGGTGTTAATTCAAGCAAAGCCGAATGGCGGTGACATGTTAGAAGTTACCATCACCGATACCGGACGCGGCATCGAACCCAATCGCTTGGAAGTCGTCTTCGATCGCTTCTACCAGGAAGAAGGAGCTTTACGCCGCACCGCTGGCGGCACTGGATTAGGACTTGCTATCTGTCGCCAAATTATTTTGGGGTTAGGCGGGAAAATCTGGGCCGAGTCAGCAGGACGAGATCAGGGCAGCCAGTTTCATTTCACTATCCCGATCGCTAAAGATAATTCTGAAGTCGCACCCGACACCAGAGCCTTGATTCGTCCCCCTGTCACCAGCAAAAACCGCCGAGGTCGCAGTCGGGCAACGTTGAGGTAGGGGTTTAAGTCCTACTCATTACCCTTTTCCAAATCCGCTCTTTTTCGCCTTTTTGCCCTTCGCTTTACTGGACTTATTCACCTCGATCATCGCAGCCTCAAACAGGTTGTGCAGGTGAATTGGGACGCTGGCAATTTCGGGAAGTTCTGGTTCGGTGGGCTTACCGTTTTCTCTTAGCAGGGCTGCTAAATCCTTTAACTGAAAGTCAGGACGTTCCAGTACGGTTTGCAAAACTTGCTCAAGCCGCTGGGGATACTGTTCTGCCAATTGCTGCCAGACAAAAAAGTTTGCTTCGGGAGCCTGTAAGTATTGGCGAACCAGCTTGCCAGTTCGTTCGTTCGTTTGCCAGTCCTCTGATTCCAGGATGGCTTTGAACTGGCTGTGATGCGGCAGGAACATTTGTCCCCATTTGGGATGAGCTAGTACCGTGACCTGTTCTGCCTTTTTCAATTCGTCGGGTAGTTGCACCTGGGGTGCCGCCATTTTGCCGCCTTTGCTGGCTAGCACTTTGGAAATTGTTTCTGCATCGGCTCCGGATTCCTCGGCGACAGCAGCCATTTCCTCTTCGTCAATTCCGGCTTCGGCAGCGAGTTCGGCTAACGATTTTGAGTCGTCAATACCAGCATCTGCCAGGAAGCGCTTGGAAAGGACTTCCCGAAATTCGCCCATTTGCTTGTTGAGCTGATAGCCAGGTAAGGTAATTTCCTCGCTGCCAAAGAAGTCCAAGAATGCCAGGTGATATTTTTCGACTGACTGCCATGCTTCTTCTAGCAAGTCTGGCGCATCGCCATAGAGGGACTGTTTGTGGTTGTCTTTGAAGTTGCCGATCGCCACTGCCAGTTTGGGTTTGCCTAGCTTTCCCAGAAGTGACAACGGCCCGGAGAAAATCCAGTCTGTTTCATTTAGGGGCGAAATCCGGGTCAGCACAATTTCCCCAGGCTTGAGACGGGCTAGTTCAGTGGTAGGGCGATCGCCCGTTGGTTTAACCGGATAATGCTTTTCAGTTAGCCAGTTCACTAGCTCAAAGCCATCTGGCATCACCTGTTCGACGGCAAATAAGCCAGTGAATGTTTTTTCCCAGCCCAGTACAAGCTGGCGATCGGCTTCACCTAAGTCAGGCTGATCTTCGATAAAGAGGGCGATCGGCGTTTTGTCGCCAACTCTGCCCTCGGTCAAAAACATATCGATAATCAGATCTTGCGAAACGCCTTTTCGCCGTGCCTGTTCTGCCGCATAGGTTTCTAGCGCTTCCGCCAGATCGCCTTCGGCATCCAGCACAAAATCCACCAACGCTTGCTTTAAAGTCTGAGCTTGTTCTAAAGTCGCGTTCACAGTTCAACCTTCGGCACAACGAGAATATAGTCACCTACTAAGGTAAGGGGTTAAGCCTGAAAGATTATGACTTTGCCTAAAATTTCTGCCTTACAGTAGAGTTCTGGGCTAAGAGTAGACTATGAAACCCACAATATTGGCGTATGGATGTATCCCTGGTTAATCCGGAGGCGATAACGCTACTCTCACAAGTGACCGGGCGTGATCTCAAACCACAAGATCTCAGCCCCACACTGCTGTTTTTGGCAGCACTGGTCACGGTGATGTTAGGCGTGATTGTCATCGATCGCAAAATAGACAGCGCCGAACAGCAGCGGCTGCAAGTGTTGCTGGAGTCTTTTGTTACGCCAGACCACAGCCTTTATCCGCTCATTCAGGAGATGATCCACGGGATTGAGCGGCAGCAAGTTTATCTCAACCCTCAGCAGGTCTTGAACCTGGCAACCCCCCTTTCAGAGCCAGAACGGTTGCTGCTGATCGCACTGGGCTATGAAATGGCTGCTTCTGATGGTGAAGTGGATGCACGAGAGACAATGTATCTGAGAGCGATCGCCCATCGTCTTGATGTCCATGTCCGCCACATCAGCGCATTAGAAAACGGATTTAGCCACCAGGAAATTTCTGACCCTGAAGCCCTGATCCAAATCAGAGCCTTGCTCAATCCCAGTTTCTTTAAAACTGTGGAATTGGGCTTATCGCAAGTTGCCAACAATCTACTTGCTGCGTTGCCCACCCTTCCCAGCACAATGGATACGTAAACTTTTTGGCAAACGCAATTAATGCAAGTTGAATGGCAGGTCGCCAAGACCTACGAAGACATCCTTTATCACAAAACTGACGGCATCGCCAAAATCACCATTAACCGTCCCCACAAACGTAACGCCTTTCGCCCAAAAACGGTATTTGAACTCTACGACGCGTTTAGCAACGCCCGCGAAGACAGCCGCATTGGGGTTGTCCTATTTACGGGCGCAGGGCCGCATACCGATGGCAAATATGCCTTCTGCTCCGGTGGCGACCAGAGCATCCGGGGTGAGGGGGGCTACCTGGATGAGACAGGCGTTCCACGTCTCAATGTGCTGGATTTGCAGCGGTTGATTCGCTCGATGCCCAAAGTCGTGATTGCTCTCGTCGCGGGGTATGCGATCGGTGGCGGACACGTGCTGCATCTGCTCTGTGACCTGACGATCGCCGCTGACAACGCCATCTTTGGTCAAACCGGTCCCAAAGTCGGCAGCTTTGACGGTGGCTTTGGGGCAAGCTATCTGGCCCGCATCGTTGGTCAGAAAAAAGCCAGGGAAATCTGGTATCTCTGTCGCCAATACAGCGCCACTCAAGCTGTGGAAATGGGACTGGTAAATTGCGTTGTTCCGACTGAGCAACTGGAAGCAGAGGGCATTCAATGGGCAGAAGAAATTCTGGAGAAAAGCCCGATCGCCATCCGCTGTCTCAAAGCTGCTTTTAACGCCGATTGTGACGGACAGGCAGGGCTACAAGAGCTAGCAGGCAACGCCACGTTACTTTACTACATGACTGAAGAGGGAGCAGAAGGGAAGCAGGCATTTCTGGAAAAACGCAAGCCCGACTTTCGCCAATATCCCTGGCTGCCGTAGAGGAAGAATGACGGATGAAGCGGTACCTCTAAACAACCACAGCACCCTAACTTGTAGGTTGGGTGGAGCAAAGCGAAACCCAACACAGCCCATGCTCCTGTTAAGTTTCATGCCTGAGGGGTATTGAGGAAGCGAAACGTCAATTTCTGTAAGGGCGCACTGCGGTGCGCCCCTACCCACATCTGCAACATCTTCAAATTGGTATCAGGTGAACCTTGTCCACCTGACTTCATTTCCTATCCCTCATCCTTGATCTTGATTGTTTGGACTTCCCTAATTGTCTGGTTGAGCGCCTGGTTGAGCGTCCGGTTGGGCGGGCGCGTTGCCCAAGGGAAGTAAATCTGGGTTGAGTGCAACGAGGGCAACGGGCAGGGCGAGAGCAACGCAAGCAATCACGGTGGTGAGGGTCAACCGCTTGCTCATCTGGCGAAGCTGTTTGTTTGTCTCTTGAGAAGAGGACTGAACGCCGCGCAGCTGGGTTTCGAGTTTGTCGAGTTTCTCAAAGCTGGCTGGATTTAGCCCTGCTTCGCGCAAGCGAGTAAGGTTAGCCCGCAGTTCAGTTCTGAGCCGCGCCTCAAATTCTTCCATCGGGGCGCGCATCGCTTCCCGCTGGTTCATCCATTCTTGCAGGATGGTGCCTAGCCGCCCTTCAACTTCTCGCTTTAGCCCGTTAATCTGCTTAGACACTTCAGAGCCCAGGGTGCGATCGGCGGTGCTGAGTTCTTCCTGGGCCTGCAATAGCTCGTTACGGGCTTGTTTCCAGCTTGCTTCGATCAGTTTCTCTAGCTCTGCCACTCGTTGGTCAGAACCGCCCTGAGTTTGAACGAAGGCTTCCAGGTTGGCTTTGGCTTCTTCGACCTGGTTTCTGAGTGCTTCATGGGCACGAGACAGTTCTGTAGAGATTTCGTCTCGCTGGTTGGTCAAGTTGCGTGAAACGTCACCAAACCGTTCTTCTAACCGCTGAAGATGGATCACCTGCTCCGTGATGGATTGGTTGAGCTGGCGATCGCCCTCTCCTACTTCACCCCTAATCTGAGACAGTTCTTTGCGAATTTCGCTCCAGCCTGACCCAATCTCCTGCTCCAGGCTAGAAAAGCGCTGTTCTAGTTTTTGCTGTTGCTGAGTGACAGTACCCAACACGGCCCCGGCTTCACCCACCCGCGCTTTGAAATCTTGATAGGTGCGTGCCAGTTCTTCAAATCGTGCCTGTACCTGGGCTAGCCCGTCCAGTACGCCAAAGGATTGCTCGAGATGGCTTCGCAGTTCTGAAAGCTCTAACTCGACTTGCTCTAGCTCGTTTTTTTGATTTGCCATAATCATATTAAATTCCTCGCAGATCAGCGCCTTGTAGGTTGACGGGTGGGTGGGTAGGGGAATGGCAGGTTAGGAACAGGCTTACTGGCAAGGGGGCACTTGCGAATCGGACACTGCGGGTAGCAGCACCAACGGGGCTATCTTCTGCCGTTTTGCTGGGTGCGACCACCTGCATGGGCGATCGCGGGAACCATTGGCTCAAGCTTGGTGAGTCCCTGGCGTAGAACTTGCAGCTTGGGAGTGAGTGATCTACAGGTTTCGCTTAAGGTTCTTAGGCTCCTGATCTGCCTTAGCGCCGATAGGGTTCGATACTGAACGGAGTCTTGACCAAAGGTTTGGGCAGCTTCTTGGCTGAGAAATACCATCCCTGCCTCGTTGTTCCAGGGACTTCCGGCTTGCGATAGCCAGCCAAATGCCTCCTCGGACTCCAGTTTTGCCCCCTCCCGGTAAAACAGCAGCAAATGTTCAGCAGGTAGCCCTTGGCGAATTCCTTCTTTAAAGCCAAACCGCAGATACTGCATTGCAGAAGACCGCTGTTCTGGGTCTTGAGCCGCCCGACTTCCGGCTAACGCTCCAGATAGGTAAAGCGTCGCCAAGTTAGTTGGGGAACTTCTCAAGTGATGGCTTAGGGTGTTGAACAGTTCGGTGGCTGCCCCCTGCTCCTTTGTCCGCTCGACCACATCTGACAGTGCAGGCGGGTCAAAACTTTGCAGCAGCAGCAGCAACTCCGTCTCTGATAAGACAGCTTGAGTTGACTCAGGTGCAGGAGGGGGAATGGCAACGTCTTCCTCTTCCTTCCGGGACATCATCTTCTCAAACAGCCCCGGACTCATCTGACCATAGCCCCGATGAGCAGATCGAATCGCAGCCGCTAAGTCTTCTGCGCCCGTATCTTTAAGCAAGTAGCCCTGTGCACCTGCACTGAGAGCCGCTTTGAGATATGCGCCATCGTCATGGCCACTTAGCACCAAAACCTTAACGCCCGAAAATCTCTGGCTGATCAGTCGCGTTGCGGCAACGCCGTCCAGTCCTGGCATTTGAATGTCAATCAACACCACATCGGGTCGCAGAGCTGCAACTTGCTCGATTGCGGTGTACCCATCTGCGGCAATGCCAACGACCTGAAAGTCTTGTTGACGGTCAAGTAGAGCTTTCAACGCCTGGCAGATGATAGTTTGGTCATCGACTAGCAAGATCCGAATCATGCGCTGAATCTTGGATTTTTCATGAGGTGCGATCGCGGTAAACAACCTGCCCAAGCCGATAGGGAACCTGTGCAGCAAATTCGCGGGGTCAAAGGCACCCCCTGATATCCTTAATCAGGCAAATAGGATGGGATCAGAAAATTCTCTGAAGGAGAAATAATAGGGGCTAGAGAACGGCAAAGGCTAGGAATGGGAGTAACCATCTTGACCAGTTAGCAGGCTGAGTTTGAAACGAGAAACCTTAGCTATAGCCCCTAGCCACTCCTTCCGGCAGTCCCATCACGGCACGATAGCGAATCTCCATCTCTTCCATTGTTTTAGATTTGCGGTTAGTGCGCCATTCACTGTGGTCAAAGAGAGCTTGTCTAAGCTGATTGACATCGATAGTTGTCACTTTACCGTCAGCGACAATCTGTTTGCCATCTACCCAAGCGCTACTGACTGCTTGCACGGGACGACCCAAAACCAGTAGTCCAATTGGGTCGGTGCGAGGCAGTAGGGAAAGATTGGTCAGGTCGTACAGCACCAGGTCTGCTTTTTTGCCGACCGTGAGCGTTCCTAGTTGGTCGCCCATGTTGAGTCCGGTTGCGCCACCGAGGGAGGCAATTTCGACCGACTCGCGGGGTGAAATCCAGTGGCGGTAGTCCATGTCGGTGATGTTGTGCAGGATGGAGCCGATTTTGATGGCTTCGAGCAAATCTTGCGAGTCGTTGCTGGCTGAACCATCACAGCCAAAGGCGACATTCACACCTGCCTCCCGATACTTGGGAATGGGAGCAATGCCGCTGCCCAGACGCAAGTTGCTGAGAGGGTTATGGACGACGGTGGATTGAGTCTCTGCCAGGATGCTAATGTCTCTGTCATCGAGCCAAACGCAGTGCGCTAAAGAGGTGCGAGGGCTGAGGTAGCCAATGTGCTTTAGGTGTTCGACAGCAGTGCAGCCATATTTTTCTTGCGCCAGAATTTGCTGCGCTTTTGTCTCAAGTAGGTGGGCGTGGCGGCAAAGGTTGTGGCGATCGCTCAACTCAGCACACCCTTCAAACAGCGCATCTGAACAGAGCTGAATTCCCGTTGGCGCAACCATGATGCTGATGCCTTCAGCGGGACGGTGAAATTTCTCCACCGCATCTTGAACTAGATCGAGCGTGGCTTGGGTAGTGCGAAGGTAAGGTTCATGTTTGACTTCTTCGCCACCCGTAGGGACGCTTGCCCCCAGCGATTCATCCTGAATCAGCGGACCGACAAAGGCTCGAATGCCGACTTCTCGGTAAGCTCGTACCGCAGCGGCAATTGTTTCCGCCTCCTGTCCAGGAATTAGCACCAGATGATCGACGACGCTGGTGCCGCCAGAGAGCAGCGTTTCAACTGCTGTGCCAAGGGCGCTAAGGTAAATTCGTTCGGGGTTTAGCGGCGTGAAGTCGTAGAGTTCGGCAATCCAAAGTTCTAGCGGTCGGGGTGGAATGATGCCCCGCTGCCACATTTCTGAGGAGTGGGTGTGAGCGTTGACAAATCCAGGAAGCAGCAGTTTGTTGCGTCCGTCGATCAGGGTTCCAGTTGGTTCCAGGTTCGGGCCAATTTGAGTGATGCGATCGCCCTTAATCTGCACGTCAACCGTTTCATAACCCTGCTCAGTTGGAATCAGAACACTTTGAATTGTAAAACTCACGATTTCTATCCTTTGCAGCAAATTTCGAAAAGAGTTTCAGGGGAAATTCTTTCAGGGAAGAACAATCTTAAGGAGCAATAACAATACGTTGCCAACTCCCTATTTCAGGATAGATTGTACATTCGTAAACCTGATTTCGATGTAGCAGGCTTGGCTACTGGTGGAGATTGTCCAAACCTCGCAACCTCGCTCAAGAATTCACGGCTTAACTCTTTAGGCAGAGGTAGTCCAAGAAGTGCCCCTCAATACTGAAGCCAGCCCGGTTTTGGTTTACCACAGAAGGTTCAAAGGCTCAGTTCTGATTCTCAACGGCTTACAGATTTCACTCTTAATTTTGCCCATTTTGCAATCTTCATAGCTCTTGACCTGAACGACCTATGACTCAACTCCGGACTCTGGGTGTCGCGCCTAATGCTTGGTCGGTGGATGCTGCAACCGCAGACATTACCCGTCCGCCCCTGCCACCTAGACCGATCACATTGGCGACTGATACAAAGACCCTACGGCTAGATTTAGCAAAGGCGGCGATCGCTATCATCGATATGCAAAACGACTTCTGTCACCCTGACGGTTGGCTAGCGCATATTGGTGTCGATGTCACCCCCGCGCGTGACCCGATCGCCCCCCTCAAAACTCTGGTGCCGGAACTTCGGCAGGTTAGTGTACCAATTCTCTGGATTAACTGGGGCAACCGCCCTGATTTACTCAATATCAGTGCCGGACTGCGTCACGTTTACAACCCAACGGGAGAAGGTGTTGGTCTAGGCGACCCGCTTCCCACAAATTCGGCACCTGTTCTAATGAAAGACAGTTGGGCAGCGGCTGTGGTAGACGAGCTAGAGCAAAAGCCTACCGATGTGTACGTCGATAAGTACCGGATGAGCGGCTTTTGGGACACGCCGCTAGATAGCATTCTGCGAAACCTGGGTCGAACCACGATTTTCTTTGCTGGGGTCAATGCTGACCAGTGCGTCATGGCAACCTTACAGGATGCCAATTTCCTCGGCTATGACTGCATTTTGCTGCGCGATTGCACCGCCACCACCTCTCCCGACTACTGCTTCAAAGCGACCATTTATAACGTCAATCAGTGCTTTGGATTTGTCAGCGATTCTGAAACTTTACTAAAAGCGATCGGTTAGAAACACTCACTACTCCCGGAGGAATCTCATGGATTCTGCTTGTGTTATTCCGGTTTATAAATCTCCCAAAGACTACCAGGCCTTTCGGATCAGCCCTCACGACAGCAATCGATTGGCGATCGTATTTGACCCCACGATCGCCAACATGTCTTTAACCTATTGCGTAGAAATCTTTGACGTAGGCGGCAAAACACCTCCCAACCGACATCAGCTTGCAGTTGAAATGTTCTTTGTCCTCAAGGGCGAAGGGCTCGCAACCTGTGATGGCAAAACAGTATCGATTCGAGCAGGAGACAGCGTCTTAGTGCCGCCTACTGGAACCCATGTGCTGGAAAATACAGGTTCCGATCGCCTGTACACTCTATGCATTATGGTGCCGAATGAAGACTTTGCTGAACTGATTCGCAGCGGCACTCCAGTTGAGCTAGACGCAGAAGACATGGCAGTTTTGAGTCGCTCTGATTCACTGGTGCCGCGCTAAAAAACGTAAATTAATTAGCCTGCTGTAGGAACTTAGCAGTGCCAAGCCCCTAGCCTAAGTGCTGTACCCTATTGAATTCATGCTCCTAGTTCGACAAAAACAAACTGCATCCATGCTGACCCGCGATGGCGTGCGGCTAGATGCAGATGTTTACTACCCCGATGCTGAGGGGGAGTTTCCCGTGCTGCTAATGCGACAGCCCTATGGACGGGCGATCGCCTCCACAGTGGTCTATGCTCATCCCACCTGGTATGCCGCTCACGGCTACATCGTTGTGATTCAGGATGTGCGGGGACGAGGCACTTCAGAAGGAGTGTTTGACCTATTTGCCTGCGAGGTCGAGGACGGAGGCGACACGGTCAACTGGGCAGCGACACTCCCAGGCAGCACCGGGCAAGTGGGAATGTACGGCTTTTCCTATCAGGGAATGACTCAGCTTTATGCGGCTGGTAGTTGTCCCCCCGCCCTAAAAACCATCTGCCCTGCGATGATTGGCTACGACCTCTACGCAGATTGGGCTTATGAAGGAGGAGCCTTTTGCCTCCAAACAAATTTAGGCTGGGCAATTCAGCTTGCGGCTGAAACTGCTCGACTCAAGGGTGATGAGGAAGCATACCTGACCCTTTACGGAGCCGCCCGAAATCCTCCGTTGCCCGATCCGGTCGATGTTCGCTCTAGATTGCTCAAGCAGCTTGCCCCAGATTCCTACTACCACACTTGGTTAAACCATCCCTGGCGAGACGAATACTGGGAAAACCTTTCACCTGGGCGCTATCTAGCCGATGTAGATATGCCGATGCTGCACATCGGCGGTTGGTTTGATACCTACATGCGCGGAACGCTCAGGTTTTACCGTGAAATGGTCGCCCGCAGTCAATTTCCACAGCATCTCTGGGTTGGACCTTGGGCACACCTTCCCTGGGGACGAAAAGTTGGAGCGGTTGACTATGACGCAAAAGCCGCAAACCCGATCGATCGCCTGCAAATTCGCTGGTTTGACCAGTTTCTCAAAGGCATTGATACAGGGTTGTTAAACGAGAAGCCTGTTCACCTGTTCGAACTGGGGAGTAATCAGTGGCGATCACTCCCAAAATTCCCCACCGCCAAGCAACAACCCTACTTCCTCCATAGCCCCGGACTTGCCACCATGAGCGATCAGGAAGGCAGCCTGGAAAAAACACCGCCCACATCCGATTCCCAGGATGTCTTTGTTCATGACCCCTGGCGACCCGTACCGTCTGTCGGGGGACACGCTGCATTTCCAGCAGGCTCATTCGATCGCTCAGCAGTCGATTGCCGGACTGATGTTGTGACCTATACAACGAAGCCTTTGGATGAGGATTTGTATTTGATGGGGGAGACGATCGCCCAACTCTACTGCACTGCTGATGCTCCCAGCTTCGACCTCTGTGCCGTCCTATCCGAAGTTCACCCCAACGGCAGCGCCTACAATCTGGTTCAAGGCTACCTGCGAATCGACTCAAGCTCAGATGACGCTACCCCCAATTTCACCGAGCCATTCCGGATCGTCTTGCAACCCATTTGCGCTCAAATTGCCAAAGGAAATGCTCTACGACTCAGCTTCAGTGCTGCTTGCTTTCCTGCTTACGCTGTCAATCCCGGTACAGGCACGTCACCCGGCAACAGTCAGCTCATAGACGCTCAAATCATCACGCTATCTATATATAGTGGCAGCAGCCACCTGTCACAGGTGCTTTTACCTGTGACCGGCGCACCTTTAGCAGCAACGCTTAATTCAGTTTTAGTTTGAAGCCCTATTTGAACTCTTAGATTCTCAACTGGTTGTCCAGCCAATTTGAGTGAAAGTTCCGAGTTGAACGAAAGTCCAAGGAAACCAAAATGCAGCTCAGCAAAAATTTTGAGAAGGAACTCCAGAGTATTACTGAATTTTGGTCACCTAAAATTGTTGGTCAGGTTAACGACCAGTACATTAAGGTCGCGAAGCTTAAAGGTGAACCGGCTTGGCACAAGCATGACCACGAGGACGAATTGTTCCACGTGGTCAAAGGGCGTTTAGTGATTCAGTTTGAAGATGATGTAGTCGAACTTGAAGAAGGCGATTTTTGCGTGGTACCCAAAGGCGTGATGCACAACCCAGTTGCCGAAAATGAATGCTGGATTGTCCTGATTGAAACCGTAACAACTCAGCACACCGGAGATATCGAGACTCCGCTGACCAAGACAATTGAGCAACAGCTTGCCCAAATATAGCTGGAAATCGCAGAGCAGCAAGCCTAGCCTTAGCTCAGTAGGTCCAGATGGTGAAGAGGTTGTAGAGCGATCGCCCCATCACCTAACCCCCGATCCCCAATTCTCAATCCCCTAAATAATTCCTTAAGTATTGTTACCAGCGAGTGATATGATCGATCATGTTCCGCACTCGTAAAGCCAGTTCTCTGAGCTAAGTTCTAACCTGTGAACTCGCCAGAAAGATCCCTAGAAACCGCTCCTGATCAAGGAGACACCCCATCTGGTGGTTTGCCGCCAGATCCAAATTCCTCAATGCAGGAATACATCAAGCTTCAACAAGATTTGTTGAAAGTGATCCTCGTTCTCACTGGGATAATTTTTATCTCTGTATGGATTTTCTATTCCCTAAACATTGCTCTGAATTATCTGATCGGAGCGTGTACGGGTGTGGTTTACTTGAGGATGTTGGCTAAAAACGTTGAGCAGCTTGGCAGAGAGAAGCAGCGCCTGAGTAACACCCGGCTTGCCCTTCTGATTCTGCTGATTCTAGTGGCATCGCGCTGGGATCAGCTTCAAATCATGCCTATTTTTTTAGGATTTCTGACTTATAAAGCTGGGCTCATCATTTACGTTCTGCGAACATCGGTTGTGCCTGATCCAAACTAGGTCAGGCGAGTCTGGTACTCCACAATTCTCTGGGGAAACCTTGCGAATGGAAATGCTGAATTCTCTAAGTGCCTTCACCTCTTTTCCCCTGGCTGAGCTAGAAGTTGGTCAGCATCTTTACTGGCATATCGGCAATCTCAAAGTACACGGGCAGGTATTTCTTACCTCCTGGTTTGTGATTGGCGTTCTGATCATTGTTTCACTCCTCGCAACACGAAATCTTCAACGAGTTCCATCAGGAACCCAGAACTTGATGGAATATGCGTTGGAATTTATTCGAGGGCTGGCAAAAGATCAGATTGGTGAAAAGGAGTATCGCCCTTGGGTTCCCTTTGTTGGCACGCTGTTTTTGTTTATCTTCGTCTCAAACTGGTCAGGCGCTCTGGTGCCCTGGAAATTGATTGAGCTACCCGAAGGTGAACTGGCTGCGCCGACAAGCGACATCAATACGACGATCGCCTTTGCGCTGCTAACTTCCCTGGCTTATTTCTATGCTGGGTTCAGTAAGAAAGGGTTGGGCTATTTCGGTAACTACGTGCAGCCTGTACCTTTCATGCTGCCCTTTAAAATCATTGAAGATTTTACCAAGCCTCTTTCCCTTAGTTTCCGTCTGTTTGGCAACATCTTGGCAGATGAACTAGTGGTTGGAGTGCTGGTTCTCCTCGTGCCTTTGTTTGTACCGCTGCCAGTAATGGCTTTGGGTCTCTTTACCAGTGCAATTCAGGCACTCATCTTTGCGACCCTGGCGGCAGCCTACATCGGAGAAGCGATGGAGGATCATCATGGTGAGGGTCATGAGGAACACTAGTCTCCTCAGTTGCTTGTAAGGCTCTGCTGTAGCAGTTGGGTAACCCAACGCTTAGCAACCTGTATCCAGCGTGAAATGCGCTGCTCGTTCGTTGACGCACATCTGTTTAATTTGTACTCAAGGTAAGGAAAACATCATGGATCCATTAATTGCCGCTGCTTCTGTTATAGCTGCTGCTCTGGCTGTTGGTCTGGCTGCGATCGGTCCTGGTATTGGTCAAGGTAATGCAGCCGGTCAAGCTGTAGAAGGTATTGCTCGTCAGCCCGAAGCAGAGGGCAAAATTCGCGGTACGCTGCTGCTCAGTTTGGCGTTCATGGAAGCGTTGACGATTTACGGTCTAGTCGTTGCTCTCGTACTGTTGTTTGCTAACCCCTTCTCCTAAGCTTGGGGCTCTGGGTAGAGGCACACGTCTCTACCCATTCGCTTTGCTTAGAGAAGCTTTTCTCAAAAGTAATTGGTAGACATGACAGCCAATTTGTTGTCTGACCCCCACTTGGAGTTTTAGGAAACTGGGGCACTGAATATGAGTTATTGGACGATTCTGCTTGCTGTCGAGGCTGCCGCTGAAGAGGGAGGAGGCGGACTGTTTGACATAGATGCAACCTTGCCGCTGATGGCGGTACAGTTCCTCATTCTGGTTGCCATTCTCAATGCCATTTTTTATAAGCCGCTTGGGCAGGCCATTGATGGACGTGACAGCTACATCCGTACTAACTTGACCGATGCTCGTGAGCGGTTGGCAAAGGCAGAGCATTTAGCGAAGCAATATGAGCAGGAGTTGGCAGAAACCCGCAGACAGTCTCAAGCGGTAATCGCAGCGGCTCAAGCGGATGCTCAAAAGATTGCTGCTACCAAGATCGCCGAAGCCCAGCAGGAAGCCCAGGCACAGCGTGAACAGGTGCAGCAGGAGCTAGACCAGCAAAAGCAAGCAGCGATGCAATCGCTTGAACAGCAGGTAGATGCACTTAGCCGCCAAATTTTAGAAAAGCTTTTAGGCTCATCGGCAGTGGGCTAGGTTCGGTGTAAGGTCGAGCAGATTAGAGAAGGAATCATGGGGACTTTGTTATTTTTAGCAGCCGAGGCTGGGGCGATCGCCAACGATTTCTCGGAAGCGGCCGAAGAAGGTGGATTCGGGTTAAATTTCAACATTCTGGATACCAACCTAATTAACCTGGCGATTATCCTGGGAGTGTTGTTTTACTTTGGTCGCGGATTTATAGGAAAGATCCTGTCAGAACGCCGCGAAAAAATTGAGACTGCCATTCGAGATGCAGAAAAGCGGAAGAAAGATGCAGCCTCAGCCCTAGCAGATCAGCAGCAAAAGCTAGCTCAAGCGCAGACTGAAGCCACCCGCATTCGTGCTGCTGCTGAAGAAAGCGCCAAGAAGGCAAAAGAAGCGGTCTTAGTCCAGACTGAGCAAGACATTCAGCGTATCAAAGCCGCTGCCGCGCAAGACCTCAACTCGCAGCAAGAGCGGATCATCGCTGAACTGCGTCAACGGGTCGTAGCACTGGCCTTGACACAGACTGAATCTCGTCTCAAGTCTGACTTGAATGAAAATACGCAGCAGCAGTTGATTGACCGCAGCATCGCTATGCTAGGAGGAGAGTCGTGAAAGATACGCTAGTGATGGGAGGAATCCTGGAGCCGTATGCCAAAGCACTCATGGCGGTAGCTCAATCAAATGACTTAACCGACCGCTTTGGTGAAGACGTTGCCTACTTGCTCAGTCTGCTAAACGAATCAGAAGAGTTACGCCAGTTTTTGTCTAGCCCACTAACCAAGCCAGAAGCCAAAAAAGGGGTGCTAGAACAGCTTGCCGGAGAGCAGGTTCATCCTTTTATGCTGAACTTCCTCAGAATTCTGGTCGATCGCGGTCGTGTTCTTTTCCTGGAGGGAATCTGTAAGCAATACCAGGTACTCCTGCGCGAACTGAAGCAAACCGTTTTGGCAGAAGTCATCTCGGCGGTAGATTTGTCAGAAGCTCAGGAAGAGTCCGTTCGTCAAAAAGTTTTGACCTTGGTCGGCGCACAGCAGGTTGAGCTAGAAAAAAATATCGACCCTGATCTAATTGGCGGTGTCATCATTAAAGTTGGCTCCCAGGTGATTGATGCTAGCCTGCGCGGGCAATTAAGAAGAATTGGGCTTCGCTTGAGTAGCGCAACGTAAGCGCGCAAATCGACTCCTTTCATCATCTTGTGTTTATCATCTTGTTAGAGAGAAGCAATCATGGTAGCGATTAGACCAGACGAAATTAGCAGCATTATTCGGCAGCAGATTGAACAGTATGACCAGGATGTCAAGGTTTCCAATGTAGGAACCGTCCTGCAAGTAGGCGACGGCATTGCCCGGATCTATGGTCTAGATCAGGCAATGGCGGGAGAACTGCTGGAGTTTGAAGACGGCACCGTTGGTATCGCCCTCAACCTGGAAGAAGACAACGTTGGCGCGGTTTTGATGGGTGACGGTCGCGGCATCCAGGAAGGCAGCTCTGTCAACTCAACCGGTAGAATTGCCGAAGTTCCAGTGGGCGATGCGATGATTGGCCGTGTGGTCGATGCATTGGCGCGTCCTCTTGATGGCAAAGGCGACATCAATACAGGTGAAACCCGCTTGATTGAGTCTCCCGCTCCCGGCATCATTGCCCGGAAGTCAGTGTATGAGCCTCTGCAAACAGGAATCACCGCAATCGACGCAATGATTCCCATCGGTCGGGGACAGCGAGAATTAATCATTGGTGACCGCCAGACCGGAAAAACTGCCGTTGCTGTAGACACCATCCTCAACCAGAAGGGTGAAGATGTAATCTGCGTCTACGTGGCGATCGGGCAAAAGGCATCCACTGTTGCTCAGGTGGTAGACACCTTGGCAGAGCGCGGTGCAATGGACTACACCATTGTCGTCGCTGCAAACGCCAACGACCCAGCTACCCTGCAATACCTGGCTCCCTACACCGGCGCAACCTTGGCTGAGTACTTCATGTACAAGGGCAAAGCGACATTGGTGGTTTACGATGACTTGTCAAAGCAGGCACAGGCTTACCGCCAGATGTCACTGCTGCTACGCCGTCCACCCGGACGTGAAGCTTACCCCGGCGACGTTTTCTACCTCCACTCTCGTTTGCTGGAGCGCGCGGCGAAGCTCAGCCCTGAATTGGGTGAAGGCAGCATGACTGCTCTGCCCATCGTAGAAACCCAAGCGGGTGACGTATCTGCCTACATTCCTACCAATGTAATTTCGATTACGGATGGTCAGATCTTCTTGTCTTCTGACCTGTTTAACTCTGGTCTACGTCCAGCGGTAAACGCGGGTATCTCCGTATCCCGTGTAGGTTCTGCGGCTCAGATCAAGGCGATGAAGCAGGTTGCCGGCAAGGTGAAGCTGGAATTGGCTCAGTTTGCTGAACTGGAAGCTTTCTCACAGTTTGCTTCTGACCTGGACAAGTCTACTCAGAACCAGCTTGCACGCGGTCAGCGTTTGCGCGAAATTCTAAAGCAGCCACAAAACTCACCGCTGCCCGTAGCTGAGCAAATCGCCATCATCTACGCAGGCATCAACGGCTACCTGGATGACCTACCCGTTGATAAGGTGACAGGCTTCACCGCTTCTCTCCGGGAGTACTTGAGAAACAGTAAGCCCCGTTTTGGCGAAATCGTCCGCTCCGAGAAGAAGCTGAGCGACGAAGCCGAAACCTTGCTGAAAGAGGCGATCGCTGAACAAAAGAAAACTTTCCTGGCAACGGCGTAGAGGAGAGGAGCTAGGGGCTAGCCCCTAGCTTCTAGCCCCTAGCCCCTACCCCCCCCCCTTTCCTACCTATGGCAAACCTCAAAGCAATTCGCGATCGCATCAAGTCGGTCAAGAATACTCAAAAAATTACAGAAGCGATGCGACTGGTGGCGGCGGCTAAGGTGCGTCGTGCCCAGGAGCAGGTGATTGCAACCCGTCCTTTTGCCGATCGCTTGGCTCAGGTACTTTATGGCTTGCAAATGCGCCTTCGGTTTGAAGATGCTGACCTGCCGCTGTTGCGGAAGCGGGATGTGCAAACCGTTGGTCTGCTAGTTGTATCGGGCGATCGCGGACTCTGCGGTGGCTACAACAGCAACGTGATTAAGCGAGCTGAAGCACGCATCAAAGAGCTACAGGCTGAAGGCGTTAACTACAAGCTGGTTCTCGTTGGTCGCAAAGCCAATCAGTACTTTCAGCGTCGGGAGCGCCCTATCAGCGCCTCCTTCTCTGGACTAGAACAGATTCCTACCTCATCCGAAGCTTCTCAAATCGCCGACGAACTGCTGTCTCTGTTTTTAGCAGAAGAAGTAGATCGAGTTGAACTGATTTACACCAAGTTTGTCTCCCTGGTTAGCTCTCGTCCCGTCGTTCAAACGCTGTTGCCACTCGACCCACAAGGGTTAGAGCCACAGGATGACGAAATTTTCAGGTTGACCAGTCGGGGCGGTGAATTCCAGGTTGAGCGACAACGAGTCGAAGCCGCAGCGCAAGCACCCTTGCCTCAAGACATGATTTTTGAGCAAGATCCTATCCAAATTTTGGATGCACTGTTGCCGCTGTATCTTAACAACCAGTTGTTGCGGGCCCTGCAAGAATCTGCAGCGAGTGAACTAGCTGCCCGAATGACGGCAATGAACAACGCCAGTGACAACGCTAAAGAGCTAATCAAAGGCTTGTCTCTGTCCTACAACAAAGCTCGTCAAGCCGCAATTACCCAGGAAATTCTGGAAGTTGTCGGCGGCGCGAACGCACTAGGTTAGTACTAATTAGCTCGACTAGAGTGAAAAAGCGGGGTGGGCGTTATCCTACCCCACTTTTTGTTTTTAGTACATGACGAGCCCAAAGACAAGAAACCCCTGCCTATTAGGCAAGGGGTTTCTGTTAACATGAGCATCATTTTTAGTTGTTGCAAGCCGTGTTTAACATTGTCTCACCGACTGAACCTAAAGGGACAATCGTAATCTCTCCAGGGATATCATAAGCACTAGTTTGAGTTCCATCTGCATCGTATTCTCTGCCAAGCTGAAATTGCATTTCACCAGTAGCACAGTTTCCTCGCATCACATCAACTGTAAACCAAGATTGAGTTTGATCGTTAGCTGACTGAATGTACTCTACATGATCACCAGTTCGAGTAATGCTATTGAGATCAATGTAGTAGTTAATTCCATCTTCATTGGTATCTACATAAGCAAGATTCACCTCAGCCTGTGCGGGGGCTACAATCGTCAAGGCTGAAGCTACGACAGTTATTCCAACTACGGTAAGTCTCTTTAGCATTTTCAAGCTTCCTAAGTATTAGGTGACGCTTTAAATGTTCCCGTTGCGCTACTAAGGCTATCAGTAGTTCCTTTGCTGTTGCAGTATGAGAACCAGGTCAACGAGTAATGCTGCACCTTTACAGAGGACATTCGCTAAGCTTCAAACATCCTTAATTGGGACTCAATCGCGATGCAGCCCTCTCCAACGCAGTCCTTAAAAATTGATTTCACGCAGGACGACGGTATTCTACAGGTCTTTTCTCGCCTGCCTATTCTTTCCAGTCGGCAAGCAGCTTGGGAAAGAATTCACTTGGGGCATTATCAGCAGCCTGCTCATGAAACGCCGGAATATTGTCCCGCTCAACATACCATCAGTATTCACCTTGGCTCGTCAGGGATAGAAGAGCAGTGGTGGGAAGGACGTTTTCGGCAAGAGCATTTTGTCTATGGCGATATCTGTATTTATCCTGCTGGCTGCCCTCAGAAACAGCGTTGGAGGAAGGATTTTGAGTTTCTTGAGCTGAATCTTGACCCTACTTTGTTCAGTCAGGCTGTTTATGAATCGATTAACCCCGATCGCCTTGAAATCCTGCCTTACCGCACTGCTCAAGACCCTTTGATTCAGCACATTGGATTAGCGCTGAGAACATCCTTAGAATCATCGATTGCTGTTGGAGGAGGGGGTGCCTTGCTTGAGGCAAACCGTCTTTATGTAGAGACAATGGTTAATGCGTTAGTTGTTCATTTGCTCAAGCATTACACAACCCAAAAAGCAGGAATTCAGTCCTATGCAGGCGGATTATCTTTATTCAAGTTAAAGGTAGCAATCGCCCACATTCAAGCTCATCTTGACCAAAACTTGAGCCTCTCTGAGATTGCTACCGTCGTTCAGATGAGTCCCCACTACTTTGCCAGCTTATTCAAGCAATCTACCGGACAAACTCCCCACCAATACGTACTGAGTTGCCGAATCGAGAGGGCAAAGCATTTGTTAGCTCAGCGAGAATTGGCGATCGCCGACATCTCTCAACAAGTCGGCTTCCAAAATCAAAGCCATTTCACTAGCGTCTTCCGTAAATATGTGAAGGTAACACCCAAAGCTTACAGAAATTCTCTTTAAGCAGATCGGAGAATTTCGACATTTCTGGGAGGAATTGGGAAGACAGGGCGATCGCCCTCACCCTATGCTCAGACCAGTTCAAAGAGCAGGAGACAAAAATTGTTTGGATTTATCGGCTCAATGAGCTTAGCAATTGTGGGCGTGGTGCTTTACCATCTAGCGGTCAAGTTGCAACCACACTCCGTTAGCCCATTCCTAATTCTGGCAATGGCTTACTGCGTAGCCGCTCTACTAAGCACTGTAATTTATTTGGTGACACCCTTTGGCACGACTGCGGTCAAAGATTCCCTGCTATCAGCATCCTGCTTTGGGGTCGTGATTGTTGTTGTTGAACTGGGTTTTCTACTGGTCTACCGAGCCGGGTGGGATACCAGCATCGCAGGGGTATTTGCAACGGTCGCTGCAACCATTTTCCTGGTTCCCATTGGGATATTTTTCCTTAAAGAGAATGTTTCTAGGGTTAACCTAGTCGGCATTCTGCTTTGTCTGGTAGGGCTATTTCTAGCTTCAAGAAAATAGATGCCTTGCACGAACCATTTTTTGAAGTGTGATATGGAGGCGTGGCTTCGCTGCGCCCCATTCAGGCAGAAGGTCTAAGGAATCATCTAGTTTTCAAACAGATCAAGCGGTAGGTGCCCGTACATCTCATTAACGCCTGACTCATAGGCAGATTGGCAGGAGACCAAAACACCACGATGCTCACCTGTGTAAGCCTCGGCGTAGCACAAGCCAGATTTAGGGTTGAATTTGATGTAGACCGCGTCTGCGATCGCCCCTCCTTTCAACTCAGGCGCGTATCCTAAAGCGGCTGAGTAAGTTTTGAGAGCTTGCTGCCCTTCAGTCAAATTGTCTGCACAGATACCCAGAATTTGATAATCCGAAAGCTGCACGACCGTCAGCAGGGCCTCACGAATGCGAGGTTTGTCAGCAAGAGAGAGAGCATCATCTCGCTTGAGACAGTCAAACGGTTTCAAAATCTGATGGGCTTCGGCGGCGGTAAGTTGAGTCATCGGTTCTAAACAATGAGCAGTCGGGCTAAACCAATCGACGGATGCAGTCACCTGTTTTCCCTGATACTTAAAGAGAAGGTGTTGTAAGCGAGAAAACGACAGTGCTGCTAACCAAAGGGTTTGAAGTGGAAATGTACACAGGTACGCCAGACGGAAAAATCGTCGGGCTGTCTGACCGGATTGTAGCGGCACTGGATGGATTTGTGCGCGAACCGGATAGCCGCAATGTGGAGTATACAACGGCTCCGCTTTGCCGCTATGAACGACTGCTGTGTGACTTGGTGCGTCCCCGCCGACAGCTCAGAGCTTACCTGAAGCAGTTGGGCAACTATACACTGATTCCTGGCAGCACATTAGCGTTGGGAGAGAGCGATCGCTTCTACCGCTCTGACCCTGCCAATCCCTATCACGCTTACATCGAGAGTACCTACGGTACCAAAGTTGTCACCGCCAGCATTCACATTAACATTGGCATCAGCGACCCCGAAGTGCTGATGCGGGCTTGCCGTTTGGTTCGGCTAGAAGCGCCTCTATATTTGGCGTTAAGTGCGTCTTCTCCATTTTTGGATGGTGAAGTGACGGGCTATCATTCTACCCGTTGGGGCGTTTTTCCAAAAACTCCGGCTCATGTACCGCTATTTGAAAGCCACGCTCACTTCGTCCGCTGGACAGAGGAGCAGCTCGTCGCAGGCACAATGCAAAACGTTAGACATCTTTGGTCATCAGTGCGACCAAATGGCGATCGCCGCCCCTACAACCTGAATCGATTGGAATTACGAATTTGCGACCTGGTAATTGACCCGATTGCCTTACTCGCCATCACGGCCCTGTTAGAAGCCCGACTGCAACAGCTTATTTTTGACCCATCGCTTGATCCATTGGCAAGTAGTACACTTCCAGCAGCAAATCGGACAGAAGACCTGGTTGCACTTACGGACGCAAACGAAGCGGCAGCGGCAGCAAACAGCCTGGACGCAGAGCTAAGGCACTGGCAAGATGGCAGGGTTCTGCTAGCGCGAGATTGGATTGCGGAACTGTACCAGGAAGTATGGGCGATCGCCAAGAAACAGGGCTTTAGCTGTTTTCTGCTGCCGCTCAAGAAAATTTTGCGAGAAGGCAACGAAGCGCAGCGCTGGCTAGAGCTATATCAGCAAACTCAAAACAGCCGCAGCGTGATTCAGCAGGCGATTCAGACAGCTGCTCAACAAGAGCAAGCGCTCGAACAAGAACTGTGTCAGCCCTTAGTTGCCTAATCAGCTGCTTAATTTAGGCTATCAGTAGCGCTCAAAAGCTTTACAATTTCTAATTGGTCATTTGTTGTTGCTGCTTATTAAAAAAATCTATATTCTTCGTCTCTCTGTGGGTAGATGTGCCACTTTCATCTAGGTTCTACCCGGATCAGGATATAGATACCTTGCAAGAATAGGATGAGGTTGCCAAAAGCTTTAACCTCTAAGCCTTTTGCTGGTAAGCAGCTTATTCAGGGTCAGGAAAAGGCTCCATGCCTCAAGTTGTTCTCGTAAATCCTCAAATTCCTCCAAATACGGGCAACATTGCTCGAACCTGTGCCGCTACCGGGACAGAATTGCATCTCGTTGGTCCGTTGGGATTTGAAATTAGCGATCGCTATCTAAAGCGCGCCGGATTGGACTACTGGCAATGGGTTGACTTGCACTACCACGCTTCTTTTGAAGCCTTTCAGATCTACCACCAGCAGCGCGGTGGGCGATGGATTGGCTTCAGCACTTCAGGGGTGTGTAGTTATATTAAGTTTAGGTTTGAGCCTGATGACTGGCTGTTGTTTGGGTGCGAGACAGCAGGATTGCCTCGAGAAGTTTTGTCTGCCTGTCAGCAAACGGTCTATATTCCCATGGCACAATCCCAGGTTCGCAGCTTAAATCTTTCGGTGAGCGCTGCAATCGGTTTGTTTGAGGCGCGTCGGCAGCTTGGTTATCTTGAATAAGCTCCAACCCCTGATCTCAAGCTATTTTCAAGGCTCAGCAAAGCTGTTCATTGGTTTTCCTGACCAATGTGAAACTGCATCTATATGGATACATCTACATTCATCTACCTGTTTCTTTAAGTACGCTTAGCTTCCTGACAAACCAGAGCAGGGAGTCGGCGTGAGCAACAATCTGATTACTGCTCACAACAACGTGCATAAGGTTCATTTGGGTGTTTCAACCTTGCTGGTCAGGCTGAAAGATGAATGATTCTCTTAAAAGCTATCTAGCGATTAAGAGATTAGGCACAGCTATCTATCCGGAAAAAACTTCTAGTTGTTCAGTCTTCTACACTACTAAACCCAATTCTGTTCGATAAGAAATTCATATAGAAAAATTGGGTTTTGAGTTTAGTAGAGACAAGAAAATCAGCGAAGTATTCTTATCAGTCCTGATGACAAGCTTTTAGACAGCAGTTAAGGGTGTTATTGTCCTTCAGAGTGTTGAATTGAGTCTCCAATTCAAGTCTTACCCTCAAGCATCACGAAGCCCAATAGAGCAGATCTTTTGTACTTCACCAAGTCGTAATCAAGAAAGCTCTTCAATCCGTAGAATCCTCTCAGGAGAAGTATTTTGGCGATCGCAAGATCAAGGTCGGAAGACATAAATTGGCTTATAGCCAACTTTTCTTTCGACAAAAAAATAATCTGGTTGCTGTTACCTGATGGCTTTCAAGCAAGAGTGGTGTACACTAACCCCTTGACTGTCATCAATCTCACTCGCTACGCCAATGTAGCCTCAGATGAGCAAAAACTTTGCGACAGATTAGTTCTACTTAGAGGCTCGGTATTGAATTTTTTGTCGGCTGGTGTAAGCTTGTCTAAACCAAAAAAGCAAGGTAATCTTGCCTATGCATACGGACGTTGTCGGTGATCTTGCTCTCTTCCCGTTGTGATTTACGTCATTGACTGGTGAAAAAGGTTGAGTGACTTGAGGACAGTTATAACGCTGGTCATTAGGAGGTCGTTCTTTGAAACGAGCATTTCCGCAGAAGGTTAGGTCTGCTTCCTGCCACCCATTCGTAATAGAGGCCGTGGTGGGTCAAGCTAGACGGACTCTTCCAGGAGTCAATCGCAGAGCCCGTACCTCTGCTGCAATGATTGGACTCGCCCTTTCGATGGGCGCATCCAGCTTGCTACTGCCCCGTCAAGATGATGGAGCGGCAGCAGCAGAGCCCAGAACAACAGAATCTGCTGTAGTTGCTACTTCAGTGGAGCATGTAGTACAGCAAGGGCAAACTCTCTGGCAAATTGCTCAGAGATATGGGGTTAGCGCTGAAGCGATCGCCGCTTCCAACGGTATTACTACCGATTCTACCCTGCGAGTAGGTCAAACGCTTTGGGTTCCTGGTTCCGGTATCAGAAACAATAGTGGTGATGTTTCTGAAGCGATTGTGCCTGAGCCCGTTGCGCCAGAAGCAATTACTGCGCTTCGGTCCGCTTCTTCGCCCGATTTTAGTCAGCTGCGTCAGGTAGAAGCTCCCGATGCAGCGCTCGACGATTCACTCAAGGCTGAGCAGGATATTGCACTTGAGCGATTACATCAGCAGCGAGAAAGATTGCGTAACAGTCTGGCGGAGTTGAGGTCTGAGGAGTTACAGAATTCAGTTGCTTCAGAGGTAGAGGTTGAGTCTTCCATTCAACCATCGGCGGCAGAAACTGCGGTTTCAAATCCCTCTTCGGTTGCTGTCGAACCTGCTGAGTTGCCTTTGATGGACCCCACCGAGTTGACACAGGCTGAGCCTCTTCTTCCGACTGGGTTGTCAACCTATCAGGTTAAGCCTGGGGATACGCTTGACAGGATTGCCAACGCTCATGGCATTACTCGGCAAGAGCTAGCAGAAGTTAATCAACTGGTTGACCCTAACTGGCTGCGAGTCAATCAGTCCCTAGCGATTCCTCAATCCGAGCCGATCGCATTAGCAAGTCCGGTTCCGAGTTCTATCCCAACGGTGAACTCAGGTGCATCTGACTTATCCGCAACATTAGCTCAACCCGAATCGACAACAGTTCAACCCGAGGTACAGATCAAGCCGGAAGCTCCGCTAGAAACTGCGCTAACGGTTCATCAGGTAGGTTCAGGTGAAACTTTAAGTGAGATTGCCCGCACCTATGGCATCTCCAGGTCAGAGCTAGTTAGTGCTAACCATTTGAGCGATCCAAACCTGATTTTTGTGGGTCAAGAACTTGATATCCCCACAAACTCAGGGCTGGAAGCTAACGCCGAGGAGATTGCTGTACCTGGTGCAACAGTTTCAGTACCTACGGTAACCGCTCCTACGAATGTACTACCTGAGCAATTTGCTCCAGAGTCAACCTCTGCACCCATTGTTTCCGTCCCAACAGTACCAACTCCCGTTTTGATTGCCTCTTCTGAACCTACTGCATTGCCTGCGGTCGGAGGAAGCCTACCTTCGGATGATTCAGCCGATAAGCAGCTTGAACAATCTGAACAAGTTGCAGCTGTACCTACTGATGCTGCACCCGCAGAAGCAGCAGTCGGAACCGAAGTAGCTAGCGCTCCGTCGGGAACAAGTCCCTACGTGCAGAATCTGATGACTGAAATCAGAGACCTGCGCGATCGCTACCAAACTGAAACGGCTGAAGTTGAAGTTGAACAATCTACACTGGTTGCTACCGCCCCAACAGGCGCTCCAGATTCACTGACCGAACTGCCTAACCCTTCTAGTGATATCAATCCAGAATTTAGCCCAGATCGATATACAGAAGCGTTCCAAGCAGAAATTCGCAGGTTACAGGAAGAAAGACGCAATCAAGTTGCTCAGGTTCCGGTAAGCAATTCAGTCAGTACTCAGCCTACTGAAGTAGCGACTCTACCCTCCTCTGAAACAGAGCCGCAAACAGAAGAGGAACTCGTTGCTGTTGCACCCTTGGGTTCTCAGAACTACCAGCCGCTTACCCAACCTATTACGGGACGGATGGTTTCTCCTGACCTGCCACCCCTGCCGGGAGCAGAAGCTTACTTACCTGATGGAGCAGCTTCATTCAACGGCTATCTCTGGCCTGCAAGAGGCACGTTGACCTCTGGCTATGGCTGGCGCTGGGGTAGAATGCACCGGGGAATTGACATCGGTGCGCCAACAGGTACGCCTGTTGTGGCAGCAGCACCTGGTGTGGTTGAGTCCTCTGGCTGGAACTCTGGTGGCTACGGCAACATGGTTGAAATTCGCCATGCTGATGGCAGCTTGACCCGCTACGCCCACCACAGCCGCAACCTAGTTCGCGCTGGGCAGGAAGTCGAACAGGGACAGCAAATCGCTGAGGTTGGCAGCACGGGCTACAGCACGGGACCACACCTCCACTTTGAGGTTCACCTACCTAATCAGGGAACGGTCAACCCGATGGCCTATTTGCCTCGTTAAGGAAACAATTCCTTTTCTGTATAAACTTTGGATGTACTAAACATTGTTTGGTGCATCCAAAGTTTTTTTATGGCAGACTTCGGGCTAACCTGAACATAGACTCCCTGCATGAATCATTTTTGGAGCGTGAATGGGGGTGCGGCGAAGCCGTACCCCCAACTCACGCAGGAGATCTATTATTAAGTCTGAATAATTTACGGTGTGATGAAAGATTTGAAGCAGACTCTTCAAAATGAGTGTTATGGCAGAGATTTAGAACAACGCAAGCACTGGTATTCGCCTGCTGCTGAAGCATATCAACAGGTCAGACCCCGCTATCCTCAGGCGCTGATCGATCGCGTTGTAGATATTGCCCAACTCTCCGTTAACTCATCGCTGCTGGAAGTCGGATGTGGACCCGCGATCGCCACTCCTGCATTTGCGGCTCTAGGTTGTCACATGGTCTGTGTAGAACCTAATTCGGATTTCTATCACCTAGCGCAACAAACTTGTACAGCTTATCCCCAAGTAGAACTGCAAAATTGCTCATTTGAAGAATGGGAGTTAGTACCCCAATCATTTGATGCAGTATTGGCAGCGAGTTCATTTCACTGGATTCCGCCAGAGATTGGTTATCCGAAAGCGGCGGCAGCATTGCGCCCAGAAGGACAGCTGATTTTGCTGTGGAATAAAGAACTCCAGCCTCAATATGAGGTTTATCAGCAGCTATCTGAGATTTATCAAACCCATGAGCCGACCCTCAACCGCTCCTATGAAGACAGTGCTACCCAGATGGCAATTTTGAATGAAATGGGACAAATGGCCATCGCATCCGGCTATTTCCAAGATCTGGTAGCTGGGCACATAGAAGTAGAAGTTACTTACACCGTTGATCAGTACTTGCTGCTGTTAAATACCTATTCGCCCTACTTGAAGCTAGAAGCTCAGCAGAAGCAGTCCTTGTTTGCAGAATTACGCCAAGTGTTAGAGCAGAACGGTGATACGGTTCAACTGGCTTATGTTTCTGCCTTTCACATTTCCCGTCCTGCTTAGCTCTATCAAGCTATTTAGCGATCGCCCTCATCTAACAATCACAACCTTGATGCTCACAGCTCTCACCACTGGGATGCCCATTGGCACAAGCCTCGCTGCAATAATTCTTTCCGTCTTTTTTGATCGCGTCTTCAATTGCCACTACACAGACGCAAGCATCACAAGCACATTTCATTTGAGTCACAGTTGCCATAGCTTTTTACCAGAATCGACTTCAATTGACTTCCCCATAATGCCAGCCTATGAACAGTTATTCATACATCCCTGGGATAGGTAAGTCTCGATTCTCTAACTCAACTGCACTACTGCTCGATTTTCTAACAGCGTTTCAGCAGAAAATAAGTCTTCAACGGTGATTCTGAGGAAGCGATCGCCATCCACCCAAAACAGCACTTTGATCCGATCGCTACCTGGAAACCCGGGAGGGGTGAGTTTAGCAATCGTGCTTGCCTGATCGTTGAGCGGTTGCACCTGAGTTTTGCCGCTGCCGAGGCTGCGGGTGACGAGGCGATCGCCCTCAAAAAATACCTCAGTGCCGCCCGATTCAGTCCCCAATTCACCAATCACGAGTTCGATGCTGGGTTGGTTTTCAGTGGATGCACCTAACACCAGTTCAACCGGGTCAGGCATGGGGTAAGGCTGTCCTTCTTTAATCAGAGGATGCCAACTGTGGCGATTGTTGCGCCGATCCCAATAGCGGATGCCGTAGCTGTGATAAAGAAAATCTTTCAGGTCAATTCCCTGATGAATTTGCAAAGCGCCTTGGGCGATCGCTTCAAACGGACGTTCTGAGCGAATTTTTTCTGGTTCAAAATACTGTTTCACCCAGTCCTGTACAGCAGGAATTTGGGCAGTACCCCCGACTAGCAAAACGGCATTAATATCAGCCACTTCTAGCCCCTGTCGTCTTGCCTGCCGCAGCACTTGCGTCATCGACTCATCTAATCGTTCAAAAAACTGGTGTTCTTGAAGAATGGTAGTGAAGCGATCGCGGTCTAGCTGCAACTCGTAGCTTTCAAAGGTTTCGTCATTAAAGTAGGCTTCAGTTGCTGTAGTTTGCTCTGATAACTGCACTTTGAGCCGTTCTGCCAGTCGCAGTGTCAGGGGTGTGACGGCTAAGCCTTGGGTGGTTGCAAAGTGATCGACTAGCCAGTTATCGATGTCCGAACCGCCCAAATTTTGCCCGGCTTTGGCTAGAACACGGGCAGTTTTGGAACGCTGACCGGATTCTGTCAGCGTTTTTTGTCCCCATTTAAGGATGAAACCCATTGGTTTTGGTTGGGATTGGCGATCGCCTTGAAGCTGCACCAGCGACAGATCTAGAGTGCCACCACCAAAGTCAATCGCCAGCAGCGTTTCCCCTGCGGTCAAGCCATAGCCCAGAGCAGCAGCAGTTGGCTCATCCAGCATTCGCACCTGTTCAACTTGCAGCGATTGACAAACGCCTGACAGCCAGTTGCGATATGCCTCAAAGCTGTCTACTGGAACCGTAAAGACCAGGGAGTCAAAGTCCGGGTCAAGACTCTGAAGCTGTTGAATCACCTGGGTTAAAAACCACTGTCCGGTTTGCTCCAGCGTCACCGTTTGCCCATCTAACTCTGGCAGAAACCCCTGAACCTCAGCCCCAATTCCCCGTTTAAAGTTGCGAAAAAAGCGAGAATCGCTGCTCAGATCCAGTCCGCGATCGCGCACTGTTTGACCCGCCAACACCTTGCCGCTAGCGGCATCCTCAACGTATACCAAGCTGGGAATCAGGGGCGGGTTTTGTCCCAGTCGAAAGGATAAATCTGCTAAAGCTAAAGTTTCTGGTTGCTGAGTAGCTGCATTCCAACGAGCAATGACGGTGTTGCTGGTGCCAAAATCGATTGCGTAAACCATGTTGAACGGGGGCGATCGCTAATTTTTTATATCTCTATAACAGTTCAAAATCAGCTATGAGATGAGTCGGTCGTAGAACTTGTAGGATTAACCGAATCCACAACTAATTTAGTTGAGATTCTAGTTTGCCACTGTTGATCCTGGAAATACTTCTGTTGGAAGGATTGATCTATTGCCCTGACGGCTCAAGAGTTAGCAGAAAATTGCAAAATTTATTATTTTTAACAAGATTGGAATTTGGGGAAAACAGGGTAGTTTTTGAGGCGATCGCTCAGCTTTACCCTGGACAATTAGCAGCGTGAACGAAACAACTATAGGGTTGAAGCCAGGGAAAATCCCTTAGATAGCCGCAATGCGACAGGGGCTAGCTTAGTAGGCAAAACCCTTACCAACCAAAGGTTTAACGGCAAAATTCAACCTGACTCGGCAAAATCTGCCCTGACCCTTGGCGATCGCTAGAAGCCCCAACAAGCGATAGATTGAGTACTACGCAACACTCTTCAATCAGTGCCCTTTGGCGTAGACCATTGGCGATGTAAGAATTACCTAAATTTATCTTGTACTTGTATGAATCCTAAAGAAAAACAAAAAATTGTCTTTTGTTCCAATTTCTATAAAAACAAAGTTACAAATTCTCTCAGATGGGTTTCAAAAGCTTTCAGAGTGGACTAGGGTAATCCTCATAGAGCTTATTATTCGTTGCTTAGCTTAGCTCTGTTTAGCACCCCGTTCCATTCTTAGGGGCCCTTTCTTTTGCTAAGTGGCTTCGACATAATGCAATCAACCCCAAGACAAGTTTGAAGCTGAGGCGCAAGACGTTAGCGCTAAACAAGTCACATCCCAGCCCGTTTAACAAGATCACCAGGAGATTACCAGCGTGAAATTAGCAGTTTATGGAAAAGGTGGAATCGGCAAATCCACAACAAGCTGTAACATCTCTGTTGCCCTTGCCCGTCGCGGGAAGAAAGTGCTGCAAATTGGGTGTGACCCCAAACACGACAGCACTTTCACCTTGACCGGCTTTTTGATTCCCACCATCATCGACACGCTCCAGGAAAAGGACTATCACTACGAGGATGTTTGGCCCGAAGACGTAATTTACAAGGGCTATGGCGGCGTTGATTGCGTCGAGGCAGGTGGGCCTCCAGCAGGCGCAGGCTGCGGCGGCTACGTCGTCGGAGAAACTGTCAAACTCCTCAAAGAACTCAACGCCTTTGACGAATACGATGTAATTCTGTTTGATGTGCTGGGTGACGTGGTTTGCGGTGGCTTTGCTGCTCCTTTGAACTACGCCGACTACTGCATGATCGTCACTGACAACGGCTTCGATGCCCTATTTGCCGCTAACCGGATTGCTGCTTCAGTGCGTGAAAAAGCCCGGACTCACCCGTTACGTCTAGCTGGACTGATTGGCAACCGTACCTCTAAGCGTGACCTAATCGACAAATACATTGATTCCGTACCTATGCCCGTGCTGGAAATCTTGCCGCTAATCGAAGACATTCGCGTCTCTCGTGTCAAAGGCAAAACGCTATTTGAGATGGCAGAAACCGATCCCTCACTCAGCTATGTCTGCGACTACTATCTCAACATTGCTGACCAAATTTTGGCTCAGCCCGAAGGTGTTGTTCCTAACGATTCACCCGATCGCGAACTGTTCTCGTTGCTGTCTGATTTCTACCTCAACCCCGCAGAACCCCAAGGGAGAGCAGAGGGAGAGCTAGACCTGATGATGGTTTAAGTAGAAAGTTTTAAAGTTTTAGATTTTGAATTTTTGGTACAAACTACAAGTGTAAAATTCAGAATTTAAAACTTTACTCTTTCGCATTAAACCTGTTAGCGTTGCTGATTGCATGGGTAGATTCCACAATATGATGCTGTACAGACTGACGGGTCTTGACTACTGGTCTTAAGGCATTCAAACTTATACCTTCAGCAAGCTTAAGAGCATCAAGAACATGGCATTTTTTGAGAACTTTACGACTTCCATTAAGCAGAAGTGGCTGGATTATTTCCAAACTAATCGGGGCTGGTTAAGCCTGCAAATGGAAAACCATTCTGTCCGTACGCCAGATGGAGGTCGTAGACCCTCTTCTTATCTGATTTTGGGTGTCGTCAACGCAATAGAGCCAAAGTTAGGCAACCTGATGGTGCCTTTCTATCGACTTAATGCCAACGAAGATGCCCTGGTTGAAGTGTTGGGCTTGAATTTTGATCCGGATATGGAACTTTCCAAGGAAAGCGGCACAACAGTTAATGTGCGGTCTAGCAATCCAGAGAATGACCTGTCTCGGTTGCTGCCCGACTCTCAGGAGCAAGAGCAATATGACCCGTTGGCATAGTTCCCGTTGGTACGGGGGTGAGCTAAGTTGGGACGCTCTACATTGTTTTGAGGTTGACTGTGAACGTTGAGCAATTACGTCAATCAGTTAAGGCTAAGTGGTTGGGCTACTATCGCGAAAACCGCTCATGGCTGATTCGTTTAGGCGTTTGGGTGAACTGTGAGGGGCAGCGCCGTCCCTCATCCAGCTTTATTTTGGCAACCCTATCCATTCTGGAACCCCGTTTAACCCAAATGATGCCGCTGGTCGTAGATCTCAGCACCAACCCCGATCGCATTGTGGCAGCTTTAGGGCTGAACTTTAACCCCGATTCTGAGCTATCCGAGCTAGAAGCGTTAAATCAAGCAGAGGATGATCCAGACGATGAACCGCTACGAATGTTGCCCAGTGGCGCAACCGATGCTGTTAATCCGGCGATCGCCCCTTCTCCCAGTCGCCGCTCCGCCATGATCGATGAAGACTGCCGAGGTATCCGCCGCTCCGCCCCCACCGAACCCCTCCGCGAATAATCCCCCTAATCCCCAGCCCCTAGCCCCCGATCTTTAAGAGGAACCTATACTATGACCCTGGCAAACTCTGAGCCTCAAACTCTCAATTTTGAGTGCGAAACCGGAAATTATCATACCTTTTGTCCAATCAGCTGCGTCGCGTGGCTCTACCAAAAAATTGAAGATAGCTTTTTCCTGGTGATTGGCACCAAAACCTGCGGCTATTTCCTCCAGAACGCGATGGGCGTGATGATCTTTGCTGAGCCGCGCTACGCTATGGCTGAACTGGAGGAAGGCGACATCTCAGCCCAGCTGAATGACTACGAGGAGCTAAAGCGGTTGTGCTTGCAGATTAAGCGCGATCGCAACCCCAGTGTGATTGTCTGGATCGGCACCTGCACCACCGAAATCATCAAGATGGACTTGGAAGGATTGGCCCCCAAGCTCGAAGCTGAGATCGGCATTCCCATTGTGACCGCCCGTGCAAATGGCTTAGACTATGCCTTCACTCAGGGCGAAGATACCGTCTTGGCAGCAATGGCACATCGCTGTCCTGAGAAGGCTCCGAAGCTAGAGTCTGATAAGGAAGAGCGGAATGCGATCGCCAAACTGCTCAACTTTGGGCGCAAAAAAGAAGACGTTGCCGCCGAAGAATCTGAGTATGTCGATCATCCACCCCTCGTCCTGTTTGGCTCTCTGCCCGACCCCGTTGTTACTCAACTCACCTTAGAACTCAAGCGACAGGGCATCAAAGTCTCCGGCTGGCTCCCCTCCAAACGCTACACCGAGCTACCCGTCCTTGAAGAAGGCTATTATGTCAGCGGCGTAAACCCCTTCCTCTCGCGCACCGCCACTACCCTAATGCGCCGCCGTAAATGCAAACTGATTGGCGCACCCTTCCCCATTGGTCCCGATGGCACTCGCGCTTGGATTGAGAAAATTTGCTCCGTCTTCGGCATTGAACCAAAAGGTTTAGACGAACGCGAAGCCCAAATCTGGGAAAGCCTGGAGGACTACCTGAAGCTGATTCGCGGCAAGTCCGTCTTCTTCATGGGCGATAACCTGCTAGAAATCTCGCTGGCAAGATTCTTGGTACGCTGCGGCATGACCGTCCCCGAAATCGGCATTCCCTACATGGACAAGCGCTACCAGGCAGCAGAACTAAGCCTGCTAGAAAAGACCTGTCACGAAATGGGCGTTCCCACTCCCACAATCATTGAAAAGCCGGACAACTACAACCAGCTTCAGCGTATCCAGGCGATCCAACCCGACCTGGTGATCACGGGCATGGCTCACGCAAACCCACTGGAGGCACGCGGTATCAACACCAAATGGTCAGTTGAGTTCACCTTCGCCCAAATTCACGGCTTCACTAATGCTCGTGATGCACTAGAACTCGTCACCCGCCCCCTCCGCCGCAACACTAACCTCAAAGACTTAGGCTGGGATAAACTCGTGCGCGAAGAAGCCAAAATCTAAAAGCAAAATCTAAGAATACTCTTAGGTCACAATTCCTATTCAGAGGAATTGCGACCTTTTTTTGCTTCACTCAAGAATATTTTAATGGTAGGAGGCAGTTTTGAGGGATGGAACTGCGAGAGCGAGATGTTTGAACTGTTTGGGTTCTAAGGTCGATCGCCACAACTCTGTTAACATAAAAAATTTATTTGGCGCTGCTAAGTGATATGGCTCATGAGGAACTTCCTTGGAAAAAAGCTCGTAAAGGTTTGCCCCCTGAAGCAAGTTCAACGGAGCCAATTCTTCTTGGTGATATGAAGGCGTTAGGTTTTCAGAAGCTTGATTTGATAGAGCGTGAAAATCCTACTTACGACCTGGCAATGTCTAAAGTTTTGAAGGATACATTGGCTACGGAATCTTCAAATCGAATCTTCAATCGAGAAGTGCGTGACTGGCTCACCTCCCTTCTCGATTGAAGATTCTGATAATTTTAAGCGTTCTTTCAAAAAACTTGCAAAGGTTCATAAGGGTAATTTTTTGAACTCATTGCAACCAATTCAACAATAATTGATCGGTTTCACACTGTCACAATAAAGCGACACCCAATTAGTCTCGCTACAGCTATCAGCCAAAACATCATGAGGAGTTCCAGTCTTGCCATTCTAAACCTTCAATCCGGTTGAAATGACGCTGATTGTGAGTGATGAGAACAAGATCATTAGCAACCGCAACACCAGCAATTAGGAGATCAATGTCATCTACAGGAGTTCCACTAAGACGCAAGGTTGCATAGAAGTTTGCCGAGAGCGTCACAGACTCTTGGGTCAAATGTAAAAGAGTATTTTGAGCAACAAATCCCAGGAATAAGGAAAGTTGCTTTTGAGCATCGCGATGTTTCAAGCCGCTAAGAATTTCGTAGTAGGTAATGATGCTCAAGTTAATCTGCTGATGCTCACTTAGGTATTCTTGAAAGCGAGAAACAACAGCCGGATTACCCCGGAAAAAGAGAGATAGAATATCAGTATCAACTAGAACTGGTTTCACGATTTCGCCTTCTGGAGAATGCTTGCTGGCGACGCAAGGAAATATCGTCAAGAAATTCTGTGTAAATTTCGTTTGGAAGATCACTCCAGCAGCCTGCGAATTTCATGATTGATCCAGGCTCAGAACTACCGAGTTCTGCCTGAAGCCTGAAAGTATGAATCACGTCGTACAGTTCTACAAGCCTGTTTTCTGGAATATGCTCGATTTCCTGCAAAACTTTATTTTTAAATTCCGAATTTTTCATCAGCTAATTCTCTTTATATTTTTTCAAGCGCTTGCTTAATTCACACAGTAATCAACCAATAATATTCGCAGTTTTGAAAGGTTTGATTAAAGCATGAAAGCTATTAAGTAAATCTTTCTGCTTTTGAATTTTTCAAGCTCAACCCAATCTATCAGCTATCTGATGAAACCATAAGTTAACAGCTTTTGAGATAAAATTTTGAGCCTCTTCTAAATACATTGGTTTTGCAGGTGGTTCCTTGTTTGAAACCATGTGTCTTGATTCATCCCCAAATACTCCTGGATGGTTTACTGAGTGAGTGAATCTGTCCCAATTTTTCTTAGAAGCTACGTCGTTTAACTTCTCTCCAAGCTCATTTCTCATTAACTCATAGATGCGATGCATCTGTATCGGGGTTAGCTCCTGTTGTAAGAGACGATGAACTTTTAGAGCATGTTCATTGTGGAAAGCCGAGATAATGCGATGTGAGACTAGAGCTAATTTCCCCTGGTATTCATGCTCCAGTCGCTCTGCTCTCAACTTAGCCTTTGCTTCTTCTGAAATCCCTCTTACTGGGGTTACTCTTCCAGACTGTATTGACAACGTTATTACTGGTGTTGATGAAGAGCGGAAAACATGTTGGCACCGGGAACCATCTTCCCGTTGTTCGTACAAGTCCCCTAATTTGAGATTTATCCTAGCATCTGGAAAGTCATTACTCACCTCAGATACAACAGTGCATATTTGCTTAGTTAATCTCAGGACCTCAGAGCTTGTTGACAGCAGTTCAAATCGCTTACTAATGAGGTAAGTTTTGTTATCTTCTACGTACAGTGTGACGTTTAGCTTTTCAAGTAGATCGCTTAAAAAGCGCTTATCTGCAACAACGTCACTGATTTCAACTAACCACCTCATCAGAAATTCTCTCATGTTGCAGGCTCAAACTAGTCCACGGAACTTAAACCCGAGAGTCCTCAATCCTCTACGGAGTCATCTAGCTTGTGATACTGAATTTCCTGATTTAATATCCTCCGATTCCAAGTAGCGATCGATCTCCTCAGAGACTACCTGGCTCAATGTTATCCCTCTGACACTCGCAAGACGTTTTAGGACGTTGTAAACGTCCTTATCCACTGTTGCTCTGAGTTGTTGCTGATCGTCTCTTTTGGGCACTTATAAACGGATGGCTAAAAGCCTGTGTAATTCTCTCGTAGGCAGTAGCCTACAGAGGGCATGTGACTTCAAGCTGGAATTAACGATTGCAGGGAGCAAAAGTTATGGTCACACTTTCAGAGGATGAGGTTGCGCTGCTTAAGACCATTCTTACAGCGCTTAGAGCGATTAAGGTTTGGGAGATTGATAAGGCTTTGGTGATCTTGAGTAAGGGCGATCGCTAACCCAGAAGCACCCATCTGCGTAGAAAAAGAGCGATCGCTTCTCAATTGCTGTTAGCTACGTCTGCTGGTTTGGTGGTGGAGCGGGAAGGGGCGATCGCCTAGCCTAGCTAGAGCAGTTTTAAACAAGAAACGTAAAATTTTCGGCTTCCTTGAGAAGTCGCAAATCTCAACAGTCAAAACAATTTCAATGAGTGAAAATTAGGAAAGGGTGCGATCGCTCTGCACAAGCCTAGAGGCAGGATTCTCCAAAGCTCCATCTAACGAAATTCTTCAGAAGCGAATTTCTAAACTCTAGTTAAAAAACAAAGCTTGAATCTCTATTTCTAATCTTACAAATATCTGAAACTAAATCTTCTGGCGCTTGCCGAGAGACAGTCTCAGATAATTACCAGAAGCAAGCTTTACACTTATTCATAAATATGAAAGCAAATACTTTTAGACGTGTCAACTATTGTAAATAAATATCTCGGAGTTTTTATCGAATTGTGTCAGATATCGGGTAGATCTGTCATTGGGTAAGGGTTTTCTGATAAAAATCTCTTGAGACACTACTTAGCGTTTAGCAACATGCTGTTGGTTCGCCGCTGTTACAGGCTGTAAACTTTACCTCTGTGTTCAGCGAATCGAGTCCCTTCAGTCGCTCGTTGCAGCCGCTAATCGCTAAGTTTTATGGCTAATCGCTGAGTACTGACCCGCTTTTGAGAAGGAGCCTACCCGCATGTTCACTCACGTCAAGCCCACCATCAGACATATCGTGCCTGAGCAGCTTCAGGGGCGATCGCTGATCAAGGTGGTCTATGTCGTGCTAGAGCCGCAGTATCAAAGTTCACTGTCGGCAGCCGTCAACGCCATCAATCGCAACAATCCCAACCTGGCAATTGAAATTAGCGGCTATTTGCTGGAAGAACTCCGCAGCCCCGAAAATTACGAGGCATTCCAGCAAGATGTCGCCCAGGCAAATATTTTCATCGGTTCTCTCATCTTCATCGAAGACCTGGCAGACAAGGTTGTTGCTGCGGTTGAGCCGCACCGCGATCGCCTGGATGTGGCAGTCGTCTTTCCCTCGATGCCACAGGTGATGCGCCTGAACAAGATGGGCAGCTTTTCGATGGCTCAGTTGGGTCAGTCGAAGAGCGCGATCGCCCAGTTCATGCGAAAGCGCAAGGAAAAGTCAGGGTCTGGCTTCCAGGACGGCATGTTGAAGCTGCTGCAAACCCTGCCCAAGGTGCTGAAGTACCTGCCGATGGACAAGGCGCAGGATGCTCGTAACTTTATGCTCAGCTTCCAGTATTGGCTGGGTGGCTCTGCCGAAAACCTGGAAAACTTCTTGCTGATGCTGACCGACAAATACGTCAGCAGCGCTGATACTAAGGGAACGACGCTCCAGTATCGCGATCCGGTCACCTATCCCGACATGGGCATTTGGCATCCGCTAGCGCCCTGCATGTTTGAGGATGTAAAGGAATATCTCAACTGGTATAGCTCTCGCAAAGACATTTCTGCCGACCTCAAAGATCCATTGGCTCCCTGCGTTGGTCTAGTGCTTCAGCGGACTCACTTGGTGACGGGTGATGATGCTCACTACGTCGCCATGATCCAAGAGTTGGAATGCATGGGCGCACGGGTAATTCCCGTTTTTGCGGGTGGTTTGGACTTCTCAAAGCCCGTTGATGCTTACTTCTGGGAAGCTGGACAGCGCTCCGCCCAATCTCTAGCCTCCAAACCCCTCATTGATGTTGTCATTTCCCTGACTGGCTTTGCTCTAGTTGGCGGTCCGGCGCGGCAAGATCACCCCAAGGCGATCGATGCGCTGAAGCGGTTAAATCGCCCCTACATGGTGGCGCTGCCGCTAGTGTTCCAAACAACGGAGGAATGGCAGGATAGCGATTTAGGTCTGCACCCGATTCAGGTAGCGCTGCAAATTGCAATTCCTGAACTGGATGGGGCGATCGAGCCGATTATTCTCTCTGGACGGGATGGCACAACGGGTAAGGCGATCGCCCTTCAAGATCGAATCGAAGCCATCGCCCAACGCGCCATGAAATGGGCAACCTTGCGACGCAAGCCCAAAGTCCAAAAGAAAGTGGCGATCACCGTCTTCAGCTTCCCGCCCGACAAAGGCAACGTTGGCACAGCCGCTTACCTGGATGTGTTTGGCTCCATCTTTGAAGCAATGCAGGCTCTCAAGCACAACGGCTATGACGTGCAGGATTTGCCTGACTCATCGGAAGCGCTAATGCAGGCTGTAATTCACGACGCGCAGGCGCAGTACAGCAGCCCTGAACTGAATGTTGCTTACCGCATGTCCGTGCCAGAATATGAAACCCTGACGCCCTACTCTGAGCGACTGCACGAATCCTGGGGCCCACCTCCTGGACATCTGAACACAGACGGACAGGATTTGCTGGTTTACGGGAAGCAGTTCGGCAACGTATTCATCGGCATTCAGCCCACCTTTGGCTATGAGGGCGACCCGATGCGGCTGTTGTTCTCCCGCTCTGCTAGCCCCCATCACGGATTCGCAGCCTACTACACCTACCTAGAACACATCTGGAAAGCAGATGCAGTGCTGCACTTCGGCACCCACGGTTCTCTAGAATTCATGCCCGGCAAGCAAATGGGGATGTCGGGCGAATGCTACCCCGATAGCTTGATTGGCACGATCCCCAATCTCTATTACTACGCGGCGAATAACCCTTCTGAAGCAACGATCGCCAAGCGACGCAGCTATGCCGAGACGATCAGCTATCTCACGCCTCCGGCTGAAAATGCTGGGTTATACAAGGGCTTGAAGGAACTGAGCGAGCTGATTGCCTCCTACCAAACGCTGAAGGACACGGGACGCGGCGTTCCGATTGTGAATGCGATCGTAGACAAGTGCCGCATCGTCAATCTGGACAAGGACATTGATCTGCCAGAGCAAGACGCAAAAGACCTGACTTCAGAGGAACGGGATACGCTGGTCGGCAAGGTCTACATTCGGCTAATGGAGATCGAGTCGCGGCTGTTGCCCTGCGGTCTACACGTCATTGGCAAACCGCCCACGGCTGAAGAGGCGATCGCCACCCTGGTTAACATCGCCAGCCTCGATCGCCCCGAAGACGACATTCTCGGACTGCCTCGGATTATTGCCAACAGCATTGGGCGTGATCTGGATGACATTTACAAGAAGAGCGATCGCGGCGTTTTGGAAGACGTGCAGTTGCTCTATGACATTAACCAGGCAACCCGAATCGCAGTCGCATCCCTGGTGAAAGAGCAGATCGACGCAGATGGGCGCGTGTCCAGAGTCGCCAAGCTCAACTTCTTCAACATGGGCAAAAAGGTACCCTGGATCGAGTCACTGCAAGAGTCAGGCTATCCCAAGGTTGATCCTGAAGCAATCAAGCCGCTGTTTGAATATCTGGAATTTTGCCTCAAGCAAATTGTGGCTGATAACGAACTGGGAGCACTGCTTCAAGCGTTAGAAGGCGAATATGTGCTACCTGGACCGGGCGGCGACCCGATTCGTAACCCGGATGTGCTGCCCACTGGCAAGAATATTCACGCCCTCGATCCCCAGTCGATTCCCACCACAGCGGCCGTTCAGGCAGCGCAAATTGTGGTCGATCGCCTCTTAGCCCGGCAGAAATCTGAGAATGGCGGACGCTATCCCGAAACGATCGCCTTCGTTCTTTGGGGTACGGACAACATCAAAACCTACGGTGAATCTCTGGCACAGGTAATGCTGCTGCTGGGCGTTCGCCCCGTGCCCGACTCGCTGGGACGGGTGAACAAACTAGAGCTAATTCCCCTGTCGGAACTCAAGCGCCCCCGTGTTGACGTAGTCGTGAACTGCTCCGGCGTATTCCGTGACCTGTTCATCAACCAAATGAATTTGCTCGATCGCGCCGTCAAAATGGCCGCCGAAGCAGACGAACCCTTGGAGATGAACTTCGTCCGCAAACACGCACTGAAGCAAGCCGACGACCTGGGAATTAACCTGAGACAGGCAGCTACCCGCGTCTTCTCCAACGCCTCCGGTTCCTACGCGGCAAACGTCAATCTGGCTGTGGAGAATAGCACCTGGGAAAGCGAGTCCGAGCTTCAGGATATGTACCTGGCGCGGAAATCCTTCGCCTTTAACTCCGACAACCCTGGCATGATGGATCAGTCGCGGGAAATCTTCGAGACGGCGTTGAAAACGGTCGATGTCACCTTCCAAAACCTCGACTCCTCTGAGATTTCGCTTACCGACGTCTCCCACTACTTTGACTCTGACCCCACCAAGGTTGTGTCAAGCCTGCGCGGCGACGGTACGACACCCGCTTCTTACATTGCGGACACCACCACCGCCAACGCTCAGGTTCGCACTCTATCCGAAACCGTGCGGCTCGATGCCCGTACCAAATTGCTCAACCCCAAATGGTACGAGGGAATGCTGAATCACGGCTATGAAGGCGTGCGGGAGCTATCAAAGCGACTGGTGAACACCATGGGCTGGTCAGCCACCGCTGGAGCTGTCGATAACTGGATTTACGAAGACACCAACGCGACGTTTATCCAGGATGAGGAAATGCGAAAGCGGCTAATGAACCTCAACCCTCACTCCTTCCGCAAGATTGTCACGACGCTGTTGGAAGTCAACGGTCGCGGCTATTGGGAAACCAGCGAAAACAACCTCAACCTATTGCGCGAACTTTACCAGGAAGTCGAAGATCGGATTGAGGGAATTGAGTAACTGATCAGGTCATTGGTCGATTAGTAACGTGACATAGGGTTACAACGAGAAAAAGGAGGGGCTAAAAGCCCCTCCTTTTTTGTTTTCAGAATCGTGACAAAATCGATTTGTACGGAATCCGTTTCGTAAAGGAGCACTATTGGGTGTACGGGCGAAGCATTCGGCAAAAGAATTGTGCTTCAATTGCAAGGATTGTAACCGAATGCTTCGCCACTACCGGCATCGCTACTCTATAGACGGATTTGGTACTATACCAGTGCTTCTACCGTTTTTTCATCTTCCTGCAAGCTTGCGCTGGGCTGTAAACGCGCTTCTTCTGCAAAGAATTCCTGAAGTTGCGCCTCGATCTCATCCTTGACGATTTGGCGATATTCTAGAAAATGTTCGTTGTGGGCACAGACAGCGAGGTAGTGTTCAAACACGGCGGGATTGTGTTTGAGAATGCCAAACAGGTGATGCCAGAACATCCAGCGAGTGTTGCGCTTGATGCCCTGCCGCCAGCAGACCGTGAGCAATGCTCGAAGGTCAATCCAACTCGGCAACTTGGCGGGAGGTTTGCAGCGGGGCGCACCCAGCATGAGGAAGTGGCGGTAGGTGCGATCGAGATAGGTTTTGGGTTCGTAAATCCGCCAGAAGGCATCGACGTATTCTCTGGCAATGTCTTCGAGCGGACGCGTGGGAACGAAGTTCATCAGAGTTGTCTGATTGATGTTGCCGTCTTTGCCTGCTCGGAGTCGCCCTTCCTTCTCCAAACGATGCCATAGCGCCGTGTTGGGCAGTGCTTGCAGCATGGCAAAGGTGGTAGTGGGAATGGTGGTTTGCTCGGTAAAGCGAACGATGCGATCGCCCGCCCCCTTCTTCTCCCCATCAAACCCGATGATAAATCCCGCCATTACCCGCAAACCTGCTCTAGTAATGATCTCTACCGATTCAGCAAGGGAACTGCGCGTGTTCTGAAACTTCTTAGTCATTGCCAAACTGTCTTCGTCTGGCGTTTCAATGCCCAAGAACACCGCATTGAAGAAGCAATCGACCATCAAGTCCAGCAACTCCTGATCTTGCGCTAAGTCAACGGATGCTTCCGTGTTAAAGGCGAAAGGATACTGGTGTTCTGCCTGCCAGACTTTCAGTTCTTTAAGAAATAGCTTAACGTTGCGCTTATTGCCGATAAAATTGTCATCTACCATAAACACGCTGCGTCGCCAGCCGAGTTCATACAGGTAATCCAATTCCTGCAACAACTGAGCCGGGGTTTTGGTGCGCGGTTTGCGTCCATAGAGGACAATAATGTCGCAGAACTCACACTGAAATGGGCATCCCCGCGAAAACTGCACCGACATGGAGTCGTAAGCGGCAAACTCCAGCAAGTCAAACCGAGGAACGGGAGTAGTCGTCACATCGGGTTTCTCATTTGTGCGGAAAATGCCCTGTGATTCGCCCCGCTGGATCGCCTCAACGAACATCGGCAGCGTAATCTCGCCCTCGTCCAGAATCAGGTAATCTGCTCCGGCAGCTAACGGTTCCTCTGGCACAGAAGTGGGGTAAGGGCCGCCCACCGCAACTCGCTTGCCGCGCCGCTTTGCCTCCCGAATCTGGTCGAGCAAATCTTGCTTTTGCACAATCATCGCAGAGATAACTACAACCTCAGCCCATTCCCACTCTGCCTCTGTAACTGCCCGGACGTTGCGGTCTACTAGCTTAAACTCCCATTCTTGAGGCAAGATTGCTGCCACGGTCACTAAACCCAGAGGCGGCAGCAGAACCTTACGATTGACTAATTCTAAAATCTTTTCGTATGACCAAAAGGTTTTAGGAAACAATGGATAAAGCAGCAGAACCCTCATGAATCTGAAACCCCACACTTTAAATAACTTGGCTAGTGAACAACAAAAATGTCCGCTAGTCTATGTTGACCTAGCATAGCTCGAGAGTTGAGATATCTGTGCTTTAGGAATCCTGTTGGATTTCCGGGTCAGTTAAAAGGTTTGCCCCACTGGGGGATAGCGATATTAAGTCATTTATGTTGCGCTGCATGGTTTCACAAATGGCATCAAGCGGTAGGTCGTTAGCATCACGACCAAAGGGATTTTCAATTTCAATTCCAATCTCTTCAATGCCAAACAAAGTAAAGCTAATTAAGGCAACAATTGAACCCGTCCACCAACCCAAATCACCAATCAATTGAAACGGTAAACTTAGACAGTAAATTAACAGTAATTGCCTGAGATGAATAGCATACGCGAGAGGCATCGGCGTTTTTAGAATTCGCTCACAGCCTCCCAGATTATCAACCATTAAATTTAAGAGTTGCTGCATGGAGGTGAGCTGGTGAATGTTCAGGCGATCGCGCTCATGCTGCTGCTGTAAATAGTCACTAATCCAAAACGCCACCTCCAGAGGTGGATTGTTCATTGATTTCAGCGTGAAATAGCGGGACGGAGAAATCAGGTCTTTCAACTCCTGGTTCACGGGCTCCTGGCGCAGGTGCAGCTTGGTTGCAACCGCAAATGCGACCAGTAATTTCAACGCTGTTTCTTTAGATGGGCGATCGCCCCCATCCTTCTCCAACACGCTCACCCAAATTTGTCGCGCCAAATTGCGAGTTGCGTTGACCAGCCCGCCCCACAGCTTGCGCCCTTCCCAAAATCGCTCATAGGCTGTATTGGTGCGAAATACGAGCATCAAGCCCAGCACAATATTCGGAATGATGCTGGCTAGAGCGGGCAGAGAAACGGGCACTCCAAACTGGTGTAATAGCGAAACCAGTAACCCAAACAACCCACAGATCAGCGTGCGAGGCAGCACTGCTGGAATGACCGAGCCTCGAATTTTTAAGGTATCTCGAAACCAGTAGCGTTTTCCGAACTGCATATTCTTCAAGTTTGAAGGGGCGATCCTAAATTCTTTGAAATCTAAAGCTTTATGGAATGAATAGCCGTCCGGCTCCCATATAGTTTTCAATTTCAAGCAGAATCTCGACTAGACGTTCAACACATTGCTCCCGATAGTCAAACTCGTCAAGGCGACTGAGATCCCCAATGGTAACAACAGGAAATGAATCTGCTGAATTTTCCGCCCGTATTACTTGCTCTAATGAATCTTTGCCCTTCATGTTGCGGTTAGCGGTGAGAATCATCATTTGATTGGCTTGAGCATAACGCCAAACGGTGCGATCGCTGGCATCCACAGGTAAGCCAACTTCTGCAAATGTCAAAAAACGAATAGGTAAGAACTCAAGCCAACCTTGTTTGGTTAGAAGTCCGAGAAAAGTCAAAGCATACCCGTCAAGATTGTAATCAACCAGGAACGTCATATCCTCTGTGAGGTGCGTTTAGCTTTCTGCTCCTCAAGCTTTGCCCAAAGAGCTTCTTGCCCAGGCTTGTGCGCTACCGTAGCAGTTTTGGCAAAGTGTTCGCGGTTCCGTTCTTCCCAATACTGGCGAATCTCTTCTCTGGTATGCAAAGCTTCCTGGTATTCGCTCTCTACTTGAGTGCGGTTTGTTTCAAGGTAAGCCAAAGCAGCATTAATCTGTGTGTCTGTGAGATTTAGTTTGTCGCGGATTAATTTAGAGGGATACTGCGCTTTCAAGAAATCCATCACATCGTAGAGAGTGATACGTGTACCCGCGATGGTTAACCCACGTTCTGTCCGAATGATGGCAGTTTGTCCATTCCATACCGAAGTCATGTTTCCTCGCCTCTTCAAAGCTGCCCTTGTGCTATCTAGAGACAATTTTGGTTTTTCACATGATAAGTCATAAATAAAACTAACCAGCAAAAAACTTGTCTTGATTTATCAACTAACTTCTATAGCTTCAGCAAGATTTCATCAAATCTCCACAACAGGTGACCAACCCAGCCTTTGGAATAACTTTGTCAACCGCTAAGCGTAAAAATGTACTCTCTCGGTAAACTCCCTTCAGGTGCCTGAGAGAATATGTAGTCTTCTAGTTATGAGATGTATGTAGCTATTCGAAGTACTTCTGGTGAGTGGACACCACTCAATAGACTTCCCTGCAACATCTGAGCAACATTCTCCTGACAAGGGCTGAGATGCTATAGCGTCGGTTAGCATAGAGTTTAAAGTCTATCTTTAGGAGAAGGCGATCGCTATGGGGATGACCCTGACTGAAAAGATTTTGGCGCGGGCTGCGGGTCGGGCTGGGGTTGAGCCAGGAGACAACATTTGGGTGAATGTTGACCTGCTGATGACCCATGACGTTTGCGGACCGGGCACGATCGGCGTGTTTAAGCGCGAGTTTGGAGCCGATGCTAAAGTTTGGGATTCCGAAAAGATCGTCCTGATTCCTGACCACTACATTTTTACCGCAGACGAACGGGCGAACCGGAACGTTGATATTTTGCGCGACTTTGCTCACGAGCAGGATATCAAGTATTTCTATGACATTACCGATCGCTCTAACTTCAAAGCAAACCCGGATTACAAAGGTGTTTGCCATATTGCCCTAGCGCAAGAAGGACACACTCGCCCCGGTGAAGTGATGTTTGGCACGGATTCTCATACCTGCAATGCAGGCGCATTTGGGCAGTTTGCCACGGGTATTGGCAACACCGATGCGGGCTTTATTTTGGGTACGGGCAAGCTGCTGATCAAAGTCCCGGCAACGATGCGATTTGTGCTGGATGGTGAGATGCCCAATTACCTGTTAGCCAAGGACTTAATTCTACAAATCATTGGCGACATCGGTGTTGCAGGTGCAACCTATCGGACGATGGAATTCGTTGGAACGGCTGTCGAAACCATGACGATGGAGGAGCGGATGACGCTGTGCAACATGGTGATTGAGGCAGGCGGCAAAAATGGTGTGATTGCACCCGACGAAACTACCTTTGAGTATGTTCGTAGTCGCACCGATAAACCCTTTGAAGCAGTTTACAGCGATGCGGATGCTCTGCTTTATAGCGATCGCCACTATGATGTCACCCAGCTTGAACCCGTCGTCGCCAAACCCCACTCCCCTGACAATCGGGCGCTAGCGCGGGAGTGCAGTGATGTCAAAATCGATCGCGTTTACATTGGCTCCTGCACAGGTGGCAAAACCTCCGACTTCCTCCACGCTGCCGAAATCCTTAAAGGGCATCAAGTGAAAGTGCCGACTTACATCGTGCCTGCCACCCAGAAAGTGTACGAAGACCTGTTTACCATGAAGTATGACGGACAAACCCTGTCCGAAATTCTTTTGACAGCAGGCTGTATCGAACCTGCGGCTCCGTCCTGTGCCGCTTGCCTGGGTGGTCCAAAAGATACGTTTGGGCGAATGAACGAGCCAGAAGTTTGTGTCTCCACCACCAACCGCAACTTCCCTGGACGGATGGGTAACAAGCAATCACAAGTTTACCTTGCGTCTCCCTATACGGCTGCGGCTTCTGCCTTGACTGGATATGTCACCGATCCACGTGAGTTTCTCAGCTAAGGCTGAACTAAAGCCACGTAGTTAATCTGCCACCAGATCTGCAAACATTTCCCCTTGAAAACTGGATAGAAGCAACAGGGGAGAACTTTTTTGCTTTTGCAGATGACCCCACTTGGGTGAGCGGTTGGTTCTACTACGCTCAGGGTTATATGAGGATTGAGATGTCGCTGTTAGCTTTTGCTTATGATTAAGACAACTCAATCCTCTCAACAAAAACTGTTCCTACTGTGAGCTATTAATTTCACTTAAACGCAACTCACGCATTCCAAGACCAAACTGACGCTGATCGCCACCAAGACCAAGTTCGGCAAGAGATTTAGCATTAGGAATGCTAAAAGTGATTTGAAGTGGGCTTTGCTTGTTCACCAAACTTGCAGGCAATATGGCTGTTCTCGCTCCATCGTCAGCCTGCCCATGGACAAACTCCCATTGAGCAACCTGTTCGCCATTGACAATCACATCTACATCTAGTCTTGGATGAACGTCACGGATAAAAGCTCTAGTCTTTGCTGAAAGTAGGATATCACTTGACGAGCTTGACTTATCAAGTGCCATTGTCAGCAAAGCTTCATTGCCTACAGTCCAGCTTCCCCAACTCCCTGGTTCTGTCCAACCAAAAGAGCTATATATCCATCCATTTTCCCCATTGTTAAACTTTACCCAGGTTCCGAGTTCATAGTTTCTTTCTACAAATGAGGGCGGTGTGCTTTCTCCACGCTGATCTAGCTTAACGAAGAATAAATGCCGCGTATTGTGGTCAAGAGGCATTGCGTACTCAGAGGAACCCTTCTGGCGATCTAGCCATTCAAAGAAAGTTGCAACATGAGAATTGTCAATGAGTATCCAAAAACGCTGCTCTTTTTCTAATCTTCCTAGCCAGTTGTCTATATTCTGAGCTTGATTAAATTTCACAGGGTTCGAACCATGATGTCTAATTACTTGTCCCATTACCCCAGTGGAGGAGGACTGACTAGAATTATCAGTCACTATAAATGTTCTAACTCCAGGGTGGCTCCATATATGTTCTGCTAAAAGTGCATAATCTGGGTTGCCATGCCCACCGATAGAAGTGAAGGTTGGCGATCGATAAGCCAACGTCTTCTGAAAATATCCAACATGCCCTAGAAAAATGGCAGTTGAAAGAAAAATTCCTACAAATCGGACAATGCTATCTTTATTGAAAGGCAGTAACCTTGCCTCTTTGATGCGCTGCTTAAAGAGAACAAAACCTTGAACAATAAGCAGCAGCATTAATAATCCAAAGAGCGGTCCCCCGTACCATTGAACAACATCTTTGATAATATTCCAGAATATAGCTGGATGAAGAGGAAGAGGAATATTTAGATGTACGACGATTAAGACAAAAACTATTGTAGCAATGGGCCAGATGCAAAGTGCTTGGATACCAAAGCTATCCTTTCGCTTAACAATAAAGGGCAGTAATATAGCACCGATCATTCCTAAAATAATTACTACTGGTGCAATTCTTTTATCCTGGTGAAGCAGGTACTCAAAAAGCGTTGTCGTTCCATCCAACGGAAAGGGTGATCTACTACCTGGCATAAGAGTTGCTGGCATTAAGAAGTAGCTGGCAACTATCCCAATCAGCGGCAAGAACGCTGTTCTTCTTAAGAAAAATAAATTATTAAAAATTTGGTAGTTTTTAGCAGAATCAAAGTCGATATTCATAAGAAGACTAATGATCAGTAAGGAGATTAGTAAACCAATTACAACCAAAGTAGGGGATAAAGATGTAGCGTAGGAAGCTGCAACAAACAGGGGAAAAAAAGCAATAATCGTCAAATTACGAAATTCCCTGATTAAAGTTTTTCTTTCGGTGGAAGTAAGAAACAGAAATACACTAAACATAACCATATAAGGGATAGCTATGATGCCACTAAAAGCAGCCACCGAGAAGTATAAGTGTGCCTCGCTAAACTTGATCTCCTTGAAAGGTTTAAGAAAAGATGCAAAGAAAACCATGCTAAGAACAACTCCATAGATTGATGGTTTTCCTGTAATAAAAGCACCCCATTGACCAAAAGCGCTAAAAAATAGGATAAGAAAATAGAAACCTGAGAAAAGCCATAGGGGTTTGTATTGAAGCTGTTCAAATATGTAGAGGCAGCAGAGAAGAATAAGAATAAATAGAACTGGCTTAAAGGCGCTGGAAATGGTTGTTAGGGGAATGTAATCGAATAAATTGCCTATGTAGTAGATGAGAGCTGAATAACCAATTTGCCCATAATTACTAGAAGCCCAAAATGAGATTTCTGGTCTAACCAAATGTTGAGTCCAGGCTAACTGAGCATTGTCAAAAGCATAGGGGAAATAATAGAAAGAGACTAATCCTATAGCGAAAGCAATAACGCCTAAACACCAAGTTGCTTTTCGAATTATGACAGCCTTTACCTGACGAAGTATGTTGCGGGTATAGGAGTAGTTTAAGGTAAGTGCAGTTATAACTGTCAGGATATCAAGTGAATATTTAAGAGCCAGAATGTATTTTGAGGATAGCAACCCCGTACTATAGAAAATATAAAATTGGGCTGCATTCCAGTAAAGGGCTAAAGCAATAGGCAACAATAGAGAACTATAGGATGTCTGGGTTAAAGTCGTCGATGGCCAAATTCGATTAAGCCAGGATTGAAACGCCAAACCAACCGTAAAGATGCTAAAGAGAAAATGCAGTTGAGCGCAGATTAATAGAATACAAAATATATTCAACATTTTTATTTGATTCGTTGATTATTGGGTACTACAGTAACGCTGAATGAGTGGGAAAACGCTCTTTTGGAAAGTTAAATTGCTCGTCCTAGATAATACAATGCAATTGCTCTGGAAGTAAGTCTGTGGCTTGAACAATCTTCAACTCTGGAGGGAACCAATACTAAACCTAGTACTTTATGCTGGAGTAGATTTGACTCGAATAAACTCACTTAACGCCTGCCCAAGAAAATGATTAATTGTTCTGCATTAAACTGGTAATCATGCTGCAAATTTCTAATACGGTGAGTATTCCAGAGCATGAGATTGAGATGAGTGCGGTGCGATCGCAAGGGGCGGGTGGGCAAAACGTTAATAAAGTAGCAACGGCGATTCATCTGCGCTTTGATATTGGGGCTTCTTCACTGCCCGAACGCTACAAGGAGCGATTGTTGAAGCTGAATGACCAGCGCATAACCAAAGAAGGAGTGATTGTCCTCAAAGCTCAGGAACACCGTAGCCAGGAGCAAAACCGGGAAGAAGCCTTGCAACGGCTGCAAGCTTTAATCAAGAGTGCGATCGTCTTACCAAAACCTCGCAAACCTAGCAAGCCTACCCGAAGCTCCCAGAGAAAGCGTTTAGATCGCAAAAGCAAACGTAGTCAGATCAAGGCGGCACGAGGCAAAGTCACGGAAGAATAAGTGTTGCACCCTTGGTTTAGCAATGCATTCCATCTTTGCAGATTCATGCTCATTCCTACTAGGGAGAGAGCTGTAGATCGGGTTGAACGTTAAACAAAAATTTCTATTTACCCCCTTGACTGTCTAGTGTACTGGAGAGTTCATCATGGATGTAGTCGAACAATGTTCAAGGATTTACATCATGGCTCTCGAACTTCAAGTTCCTAATATGGCTTGCTCTGCTTGTAGCGACACCATCACCAAGGCAATCAAGGCGATCGACCCTGCGGCCACAGTTCAGGCTGACCCCAAGACAAAGCAGGTCAAAGTTGAAACGCAGCAATCAGAAACAGCGGTGAAACAAGCGATCGCCGATGCAGGCTACACAGCGGCGTAGGCAAAATCCGTTCACTGGTTGAACCATAACCAGGAACTAATTTACTTCAATCTTTTGAAGAATCGAGGGAATCCGTCATGGATACAGCAAACTTAAAGCTGCGAGGCATGAGTTGTGCCTCCTGCGCTAGTAACGTTGAAGATGCCATTCGTTCTGTACCTGGAGTCGAGGCATGCAGCGTGAATTTTGGGGCTGAGCAAGCGACCGTCACTTATGATTCAGGCAAAACGGATATATCTACCATTCAGGGTGCGGTTGATGCAGCGGGATATGCAGCTCTGCCCATGCAAGAGGATGTGTTAGCACCCGAAGATGATGCCGAGCGGCAGGAACGCCAAGCGGAAAACCGTAAACTCACCCGCCGAGTCTGGTTTAGTGGCATCGTCAGCGCTGTTCTGGTGATCGGGTCGCTGCCTGCCATGACGGGTTTACCGATTCCCTTTGTTCCCATGTGGCTGCATCATCCCTGGCTTCAGCTTGTGCTAACTGCCCCAGTGCTATTTTGGGCAGGGCGATCGTTCTTTGTGAATGCCTGGAAAGCGTTGAAGCGACATACCGCAACGATGGATACGCTGGTTGCGGTGGGGACGGGAACAGCTTATCTCTACTCTTTATTCCCTACGCTTCTACCCCAATGGTTTATTGCTCAGGGACTTCAGCCCGATGTGTATTTTGAAGCAGCGGCAGTAATCATTGCCTTGCTTCTATTGGGGCGACTCCTGGAAAACCGAGCAAAAGGACAGACCTCAGAAGCAATGCGGAAGCTGATGGGGCTGCAGGCGAAGACAGCACGAGTGATTCGCAACGGTCGCGAGCTCGATATTCCGATCGCTGAAGTGGTTTTGGGCGATGTTATCTTCGTTCGCCCTGGTGAAAAAATTCCGGTGGATGGCCAAATTGTGGAGGGCGCTTCCACAATTGATGAGGCAATGGTGACGGGTGAAAGTGTGCCTGTGAAAAAGCAGCCTGGGGATGAAGTGATAGGAGCCACTATCAACAAAACAGGCAGCTTTAAGTTTCGGGCAACGCGAGTCGGTAAGGATACTTTCCTGGCGCAGATTGTAAAACTGGTGCAGCAGGCGCAGGGGTCGAAAGCGCCAATTCAGCGGTTGGCAGACCAGGTGACGGGATGGTTTGTGCCAGCAGTGATTGCGATCGCCATTCTTACCTTTGTCATCTGGTTTAACGTCATGGGCAATGTGACGATGGCATTGATTACAACGGTTGGAGTGCTGATTATTGCCTGTCCATGTGCGCTGGGTCTTGCGACACCAACCTCCATTATGGTGGGTACGGGGAAAGGAGCAGAGAACGGCATTCTGATTAAAGGAGCCGAAAGTCTGGAGCTAGCCCATAAGCTGCAAACGATCGTACTTGATAAAACAGGCACCATTACACAAGGTAAGCCCACCGTAACCGACTATATAACGGGGAATGGAACAGCAAATGGAAATGAGTTAAAACTACTGCGTCTAGCTGCATCCGTTGAACGTAACTCAGAACATCCTCTAGCAGAAGCTGTGGTGCAATATGCCCATGCTCAAAAGGTTGAGTTGACTGATGCTCAGAATTTTGAGGCAATCGCGGGTAGTGGTGTGCAGGGTTATGTGTCTGACCGATGGGTGCAGATTGGCACACACCGTTGGATGAATGAGTTAGGGATTGCAACGAACTCATTACAACAACACTGGGAGCGACTGGAGTATCTCGGCAAAACCGTAATTTGGATTGCGGTAGATGGGAAAGTCGAAGGCATTATGGGCATTGCTGATGCAGTAAAACCCTCTTCTGCTAACGCCATTCGCACTTTGCAAAAAATGGGTTTAGAAGTGGTGATGCTGACTGGAGACAACCAGCGAACAGCCAATGTAATTGCCCGTGAAGTGGGGATTCAGCGTATCTTTGCGGAAGTTCGCCCCGATCAAAAAGCGGCAACTGTTGAATCGATTCAGTCAGAAGGTCGAGTTGTGGCAATGGTCGGTGATGGCATTAACGATGCACCTGCTCTGGCTCAAGCGGATGTCGGAGTCGCTATTGGAACGGGAACTGATGTGGCGATCGCCGCTAGCGACATTACTCTGATTTCGGGTGACTTGCAGGGCATTGTTACAGCAATTCAACTCAGTCGTGCCACCATTCGCAACATCAAACAAAACTTGTTTTTTGCATTCATTTACAACGTTGCTGGAATTCCAATTGCCGCAGGTATCCTTTACCCCGTTTTTGGTTGGTTACTCAGTCCGATTATTGCGGGTGCGGCAATGGCGTTTAGCTCGGTTTCAGTGGTGACGAATGCTTTGAGGCTGCGAAACTTTAAGGCAACGGGTCATGGGTAATTGGATAACGGTGGAGATTTCAGGGCAGATCGCAGGGGCAATATAGGAGGTGTTCAAATGGTTAATCGCTCAACAGCTTTAAGGATTATTGCAACATCCATAATGTTGCTGGGATTGACTTCTGGTGAGGCGATCGCTCAAATGTCTCATGAGGAAATGCCGTCCGGAGAGCATGGGGCTACAGAGCATGGAGACTTTCAACGGATTGAACAACCTCTATGGCTCAAGGGAGCCGTGACCGCAAGCGGTTTAGGATTGATTGGGCTGGAGCTATGGTGGTTTCTCTTAAGCAAACCAAAATCACGCCAAGCTACAGCCCAAGGAGGGGTTCAGGAAGTCACTGTGACTGTTGATGGCGGTTATGAACCGAGCCAAATTGTGGTGAAAGCAGGTCAACTCGTGCGGCTAAATTTTGATCGCAAAGACCCCAGTAGCTGCCTTGAGGAAGTGCGCTTTCCTGATTTCCGCATTGCTCAAGATCTTCCCCTTAACCGGACGACAGCAATCGAGTTTACACCAGACAAACCGGGTCGATATGAGTTCACCTGTGGTATGAACATGTTTCGAGGGGTGGTGGAGGTTAAAAACTCCTAAAATACGCCAAAGAAGCCTACGTTCTCTCTAAATATATGAAAGGGCATCCCGCCGCGCGGGATGCCCTTTCATATATAGCCCTGTTGTTTGGAATGGGTATTAGCTCGCTAGCAACATGACGACATCAGCGTGAGCCAATACAACATCTGGGTTGCGCTGAAGCGCTGCGTCATATCTCATCGCGAAATGATCTCCCAATTCGTTGGGGGTAAGCAAAGTCCGCGTGTCTACCATGAGAGTGGCGATCGCCTCTGCTGTAACGGGTTCATCTGCATGAAGCAGCTCATCAATCTGCACAACCAGTTCTGAGAGTCGGTGCAACCAGGCAAACTGTTCGTGATTAATCACCAGTTGTAGCAGTTCGCCACCAGAAATTTGTCCTTGTATTTGCTCATAGGTTCTGCGCTCGGTATTTAGCAACAGTTTGTGCAGGCGTAACAACTTAATTCGGAGTGTGCTGAGGAGTTGATGCTGGTTGATGCGTTGTTGCAGTGTGTTAGACATGAATTCGTCCCATCCTTCCGTTTCGATAATCTTCAATTGCTTGCGAAATTTCAGCTTCGGTATTCATCACAAACGGGCCGTAGCGCACCACTGGCTCGTTGAGGGGAACTCCAGCGATGAGCAGCAGATCGAGGGGTTGTTCAGCATGAGCAGGGTTGGCGATCGCCACCTCGTCTCCATCCTGAGCAAAGATCACCATTTGCCCATCCATTCCAGGTTCTTGCTCGGTTCCAAACAGTCCAGAACCGTCCAAGACATAGGCAAAGGCGTTGTATTCCTGGGGCACAGGTTGGACGATCACGGCACCCGGTTGCAGGGTGTAGTGTAAATAGATAATCGGCGTGCGCGTCTCAATCACCGCTTTTGCACCCAGCGCTTCTCCGGCAATTACCCGCGCCGTTACAGACCCGTCTGGAGTTTGAGCAACCGGAATTTGCGCTGCTGGAATTTCCTGATAGCGAGGTGCAATCATCTTGTCACGTTGAGGCAGGTTAACCCACAGTTGAAGTCCGTGAAGCCGTCCTCCTGTGCGGGTAAATTCTGCCTCTGGCATTTCAGAATGGACGACTCCTGCGCCTGCTGTCATCCACTGCACATCACCCGAATTGAGCAGTCCAGCGTGTCCTTCAGAGTCTTTGTGTTGCAAGCGCCCGTCCAAGATGTAGCTAACCGTTTCAAAGCCGCGATGGGGGTGGTCGGGTGCGCCTTTTGCTTGACCCGGCTTCAGGTGAATTGGACCCAATTCATCCAGCAGGAGAAAGGGATCAAATGCTGAAAAGCTACTTTTGGGAAAAGGACGACGCACCAGGAACCCTGCCCCTTCTAGCGTTTCAACGCTGTTGATGATTCCAGCAACGGTTCGTAGCACTCCAGCTTGCACGGTCATACCTTTAACTCCTAAAGACGAGATGGTTTCTTGCTGTCCTATATATGACTAGTCATATATTAGCATGGGAATATATGAGCTCCATGAGTGTGGCTTGTCCCACCTTTTGTTCGGTAAACCGGCACCTACTACAGAGTTGTCATTGGATTGCAATACATTGAATTGCAATATTGAGTTAGCCGCCCTTCTTCCCTGTGAATAATGTGATTGGCTACGTCTAGAATGCAATTGCCATCAGTAATTACCAAAATGGTGCAGTCTTGCTCTTTTGCAAGCTGCACCCAGTCCATCACGTCTCGTCCTGATTTGTTATTCAAAGCAACGGTGAGTTCGTGTCATACAGTTTCGTCCTCTTTAGGAAACAGAAAACGACTGACGCGATGCACTAACGTGGTTGACACTGAAAATAAGGTAAAACCAATCAGCGGATGGGCGATCGCCAATGGAATCGGCATTTTGAGATGAATGGTGAGAAATTGCAATCCCAGCAGAACTGGCAGACTGGCAGTGAGGCTTTGCACCCGACGAGGAAGGGTGATGCGATATGCCCAGACCAACAAAATGAGAGACAAGCCGCTGTAGCCGCGCACTAGCCATACATGCATCTTCCACCATTCAGGGTGATAGAAATAAGCTAATCCCACCGTTAACACTTGAGCGTTGAGGCAAAGGTTAAAAATCACGACGAGAATAAAAAATCCCATCAGTTTCCAATGCATCGTTTTTTGAGCTGTGATGGGACTTACAGTTTCTGAGGAGAGCGTCATAACGTCTACAGAGTGATATTGAATGGCAACACGACCAGATTAAAAGCAGCCAACTCACCTCGCATAGACCTCGTTCGAGTACACTTTGCTGCTACCTCAACAGAAATTTCCTTGCAGTTTTTACTTCAAGCGATCGCCTCAACCTGATTCGGTCTACCCTTCAATAACAGGCTGATTCCTCCTTAAAGTCATCCCTTCACAATTCTCCAAATTCGTATCTTATTTAACATGAACTAAACCTTAAAAACACTGGATGAAGTCTTTTCCCCTGATAGCATCTAAAAACTGTTTCAGGGTAGGGAACTATGGGTGTTAAGTTTTTTTCTGCGATTCTAGTTGCATCACTATCCTTAACGAGTTCCCTTGCATCGATTCAGCCTGCCGCTTCTGCGGTGTCTAATACTCCTTTACCTAGTGATGCGCCTATTGAAGTGGCGATCGCCCAAGAGCCTGATCTGCCTGAATCTGACTTAGCAAGCTTATCCTTCCCCGCTACTCAGTGGTTGATCGCGCTTGGATTGATTGGAGGGGCGATCGCGATCGGCTTTGGTGTCTATCGATACAACCAAAACGAACGCTGGTATCGAATTGAGTTTTTACGTAAAACTGTCAAAGAATTTGAGCAAGATCCAGACATTTGGAAAGCGCTCAAGATTCTGGACTTTGAGGAATATCGAGATTACGAAATTAAAAACGGAGAAGACAAAATCGTTTTTCGGGTCAATAACGAACTGCTTTGTCGGGCACTAGGAACCCACGAAGACCGCAGAATTTATCAGAAAGAAATCGATCAGCTTCAGCAAAAAGTTAATGCCGCAGAACAGGGAAGTACCGTCGATGAAGAAACCTTAGAAGGATACAAAAAAAAGCTGCGGCAATATCACATTGAAACCGGGCTGAGAGACTGGTTCAACAAAATGCTAAATGGGCTTGAGCATTTTGGCTACTTTGTTGAATCAGGCATGTTCACTGTTGATGAAATTCGCCCCTGGATGATTTACTGGATTCGACTTATTGCCGACCAGGAATATAAACGTCAGGACGCTTCCAAATTTTATGATCAGCTTTATACCTACATTCATAGATATGGTTTTTCAGGTGTAATCAAACTCTTTGAGCGGTTTGGTTATCGCATTTTACCGACCCCTTACAAAGAATTTGACTTCGCTGACTTGTCAAAAGGTTTACACGAATTTGATCTTCAAACCGCGCTCAGCTTAGCCAAAGCAGCCAATCTAGTTTACTCAGATTTGAGTTATATCAAAGAAATTTGTGTCCGCCGATGGGGCATTCAAGACCTAGAAAACTTTAAATATCTCAACAACCGTGAGCGAGACACCCAGGCTTTTATGTTTAAGACAAAAGATTATGTCATCATAGCTTTTCGCGGCAGTCAAGAAATACAAGATTGGAGAACAAACGCCAGAACACGCTTTGAAAAGTTTGCCATTGCCACAAGTATGGAACCTTTAGATGAAGATACGACTCCACCGATTGGTCAGGTACATCGAGGTTTCCAAGCAGCATGGCGGAGTGTAGAAGAAGGTGTGTTAAAACAGCTTGAAATTTGGGGTGCAGGACGAAAATCTAATTTCCCAATTTTCATCACCGGACATAGTTTAGGTGGCGCACTAGCAACCGTTGCCGCATCCTCGTTAGTCAAACGAGGACGGAAGAATATCCAGGGTGTTTACACGTTTGGGCAGCCCCGCGTGGGAGATTTGGTGTTTGTGAATGAAATTGGTCGAGCATTAAAAGGAAAAGTTTTTCGATTTGTCAACAACAATGACATTGTGCCTCGCGTACCGCCGCCTTATTTGCCCTGGAATCCTACACATATTTATATTCACCTGGGGACAACGTTCTATTTCAACGCTTTTGGGGGTTTAGTTAAACAACCCGGTTGGCTCTATCGGCGGTTTGATTCTCTCATTGGGTTTAGCCGTGCTGTATTTAAGCAAGGTTTAGATGCAATCAATGACCACCGCGTAGAGTTTTACATTAGCAATCTCGAAAAAGCCCTGGAGATTGAAAAAGAACGTCAGGTGCTTGAATCTGAAGAAAGGGAAATAAGTAGCCAGTGAGCTACTTGCCGCCCACAAATGGGGTTGCCCAAAAATCCCAATTTTCTTTGTTGAAGGGCGATCGCCACTTGTAAATCAAAGCCGACTCTAACCGCTGTCGGGGCCGAGTTGCTACGGGTGCCTCAGCCCAAAATGCGATACCTAACATAGACGTGAGTTGATGCTGATAGTGAATCTGTCGGTAATTCAGCAAATAGCGCTTGCAGTCGTGTACGCCTTTCCAGCGTTGATTTGACTTTACCGTCTCACCCACATAGAGCAAAATCGGTAGCTCATAATCGATCACAAAATAGAGAGCTGCCGTACCCTGATCTGCTGCTTTCCAACGCCAAAATTCTGTATTCTGTTGCGGCAGGTTGAATGGATTAATACCGTCAGGGTCAGGCTGGGTTGAACTAGAAGTAAGTCCCGGATCAAACAGCGTTCCTTGCTCTGTCGGAGGGCTGATTTTTACCTTTTGCTGATATTGAAAGATGCGCTGCTTCCAGGATTGCAAAGCAACACAGTCCATTTCTAAAAACTCTTCCTGTCGTCCTAAGCTTCGGTAGCCGCGCAGATCTTCTGGAGAAAAAAGCAGAAGCTGATCGTCGCTCACGATGGCTAAACCTCTATCTATAGCGTATTCACTTCATACACTACGCTAAATATGTTGTAGAGGAAACCCATCTGGAATAGGGGTTAGGAGGGGGCGATCGCCCTCCTATTTGTAACGAAATTTTTCCTTACGATACAAATCTTTCTAATCGCATAATCTTTCTCAAGCTATATTGATCCTGACTCTGCACTCTCCGCAATACGCGCAACACAGACAGTAGATTTACTCATCAGTCAGCGCTGGTCTATCCTCGGTCAATCCTCAGTTCATCCTTGTTTTTGCTTCATTAATACCTGTCAGTTTTGGTCTGTAAGTAGTGAGTGCTTAGCAATGCTCGGTCATTTGATACGCAGGTTCGATGTTAAAAGCCCAAACACAATTCACCCTTAGGAGGCACCTGAGTGGACATCGTAGACTTCAAGCAGCAGTATTTGCAGGGACGACGAGACTTTAGAGAAATCGACTTAACCGGAGCAAACTTAAACTGGACAAACCTGATCGGAATTGATTTAAGCGGCGCAAATTTGCAAAACGCCAGGTTCAGTGCAGCAACTCTTAGACAGGCAAAACTCGTTGGCGCAAATCTTCAAGGGGCAAACCTGCGGGCGGCTGACCTGAGAAATGCAAATTTGACAGGTGCAAACTTAAAAAGTGCTAATTTAGGGCGGGCTGATTTGATGGATATCACCCTGGAAACAGCCGATTTAACCCATGCAGATCTGACGGAGACAATTTCTAAACAGGCAAAGCTACGAAACGCCAACTTGTATGGAGCCAACCTGGGTGGATTAGATCTGAGCCATGCTGACTTGGCAGGTGCAGATCTGCGAAGCACAAACCTAATGTCAGTCAATCTTACAGAAGCCAACCTCCAGGGGGCAAACCTCAGTCAACAAGACCTCACAGGCGCAAACTTGAGAGGCGCTAATTTGAGAGGCGCTAATTTGAGTGAAACCCGGTTGAGCCAAGCTGAACTATATGGAGCTGATTTGAGTGAAGCAAACTTGACCCATGCTTGCCTAGAGCAAGCAAAGCTAGCTGGAGCAAGGCTTCCTGTTTGTTTGCTGTGAATCGTGTGTGCTGTCAGTTCGTGTGTTTCTTGTATGTAGCGCTAGTTACTTGAATTAGGAAAAAAGGAGGCAGGGCTTAGCCCTGCCTCCTTTTTTCTAACCTTTCCTCGTTTTTATAACTTGCTAATAACCAGGACAATTCCTCAACGGTCCTGCCAAAGTTTTGTGTCTGGACAGGCTTCTCACGCTAAATAGAGTGACACAGTGAGAAAAGCGTGTGACAGTTGACAATTTGGAATTGAACTGACGTGAGCTACATCTATTGCCAGCATGATGCAGGTATTAATTGCTGCGTGATTAGCAGTGTGGGGAAGCTACGCTACCATTCACGCTTCACAACGTGCTTCACGTACAAATTGATTTAAACGCTGCGAAGCGCCAGCAATTGAATCGATCGTTTACAGCCACAATTCCGCTATACATATTCTTTTGGGTGAGCGTCGGAGTATGTCGTTTCAACCAGACCGATTGATTGAGCTAAAACTAGTAACTCAAGCCCAAGCAGAACTATTGCAAGGTCTGAAAACCTGGTTGAGCCTTGACTTGATTTCCGCTGATGATATCGAGCTGACGCTTCTTTCAGGGAAAGTTCCAACTCGGTCAGAGCTATCTCAGCCAGCCATTCAGCTTGACTTTAGCACTCAGATTTCGCCTCAAAATCTGCTGGAAGGATTAGACGCATGGCATCGCTTAGGGTTGCTGGAGCCAGGTCAGGTTGAGGTAAAGCTTTCATGCTTGGCATCCCATGCCAATCTGCTCAAGGGGTTAGAGGTTTTGCTAGAGCTAGGATTACTTCCTGAAACCCAAGTTAAGGCATTGGGTCAGGTAAATCTTGCCTGCGATTTACAGAAGGCGGAGGCAGATGATTTTGCGCCGATTGCCCCTCCTCAACCTGTGAAATCGCGAAAACCCGCCCCTACCCCAAAGCCACCTGAACCTGCTGCCCCTGGTCTAGTCGCACAAATGCTGCATTCGCTGATGGCGGAACTCAGCGTCCTGTGGCTATTGCTGCTAGGGATGTTTTTGGTGGTGGTTTCCTCTGGCGTGTTGGCAGCGAGTCAGTGGCAGCGATTCCCGGCAGCGGGACAGTACGGCATTTTGTTGTTTTACACGCTGGGCTTTTGGGGTGCGAGCATTTGGGCAGGAAAGCAGCAAAACTTACGGCTAACGGCTCAAGCACTACGGGTGGTGAGTCTGCTGTTGCTGCCCGTGAACTTTTTAGCGATGGATAGCTTTGGGTTGTGGAGAAGCTTGCTGGGAGCAGGAATTGGGGCGATCGCCACTCTCACTCTCACCGCGCTCGCAATCTACCATTTCCGGGCAAATCGTCAGGACCCCCAGCAGACTCAACTGACATTGGTAAATCATCTAGGGCTGAGTTACCTGCAATGGGGCTGGGGGTTACCTGGATTTGCCCTAATTGCCGTCTATGCGGGCGTGATCGCAACAGCGGCGATTACCTTGCTTCAAAGTCGCCAAGAAACTTCACTAGAGCGTCCGTTCCGTCCATTCAGCCTGAATCGAGCGCTGATTGTTTATGCCCTGGCAATTTTGCTGATTCGAGCGATCTTTATTGCTGAGGTAGAAGTTGAGCGTCTGGGTTTAGCGGTCGGCATCTGCGGCTTCTTGCTAGCATGGCTAGCTCGCCAGGAGATTGCTCAATCGGGGCGATCGCCAACTCCCCTTTCCCCCCTTCAGCCCGCAACCTGGGAAACTATTGGAGGAATTCTACTGGGGCTAGGCTGGCTCATCTCAGTTGGATCAGTTTCCTGGCAGGCACTTGGAGTCAGCGGACTGGGGCTATGGTTCTTTGGCGATCGCCTCTACCGTTTTCGCTACCGCCGCGATCTGGTGATCCTGTTCCTAATTGGGTTGCAGATGCACTGGCTAGCGTGGCGATTGCTGCCATTGGTTGTGCAGCAGCAAGCTGTAACACTAGCAACACAGCTTACCGGAACTCAATCTAACCCGGATGTGCTGCTTTGCCTGGGGCTGTTTCCTTACTTAGTCTTAACGGTCGTAACAGCAGATTGGCTAGACCGCCGACAGCAGCGAAATTTGACAGCCTGCGCCGATCAAATTGCCATTGGGTTTGGAGTAGTGCTGCTGTTGCTGAGCTTGTTTAGCCCCATCCTCAGAACGATAACCTTTGCGCTTTCTACCTCGACGTTAGCGATCGCCAATCACCAGCGCTGGATCAGAGGCAGTGCTCTCCTCTCTTTGCCACAAAGCGCTAAAGTCAGCGAACTCATCCGCATCGGTAGCACAACTTCTGGACCGTTATCCTCTACCTCCTCCCGATCCACGCCTCCATCCTTTCTCGCCTCGCACCGCTCCTTGTCTTATCTAATCCACTTGGGAGGACTAGCTACCGTTCTGTCGGCTGTTGACTGGATTCTACCGACGCTGAATCTAGGCTTCTGGGCAGGCATTTTGCTAGTGCTGTCAGTCAGTGAACTGGTGCTGAGCTTGGGAATTCACACCACCAATCGGCGGAGTGGGGAAGGAAATAGGAATTGGGCGATCGCCTTCTGGACGCAAAACCGCCCCAATCGACTTCATACTGCCTACCCACCTGCACTCTGGCGACAAAGTTTTTGGACATTCGGTTTCATCTTGGCAGCTTTGAGCTTTGGCCTCTTCTGGTTAAACAATCTTTTGCTGTCGGGTGCAGAGACAAGCTTTGGGCAACACGGGGTCAGTCCAAAAGGGTGGGGAATGCTCTGGCTAGTAGTGCCCCTGTCTCTCACTTGGATTGCCAGTCTCACCCGTCCGCCCCATCGTCAAACGGCAAGTTGGGCTGGCGTTTGGACATTAATGTTGGTTCAGGTGCTAACCCTGCCGCTGCCTACGCTGCGACTGGTTGGGCTGGGACTGGCAACCGGGCTAATGGTGCTGCACACGCGCGCTTTGCGGCATCTAACCGCTGCTGCGATCGCCGTTAGCTTTGGCTTGGGGTTTGCCGTGGCGCTCTTGGCAGAAGGATTGCCTGGATTTCCGCAGCTTTCGGCGCGAGACTGGCTGCTAGTGGTAGCGATTCTGCTGACCGTGCTTTGGGTCTGGCGCAGTGTCCTGTTGCGCCGTCTAACCGCATTGTCCCAGCTTTACGCCAGAGCAACGGATGGATGGGCGATCGCCCTCTACCTAATTGAATTACTCTGCCTCACCTTTGACTCGCTCGGTGTTTATTGGGATCTCTTGCCTGCCTCTGTCTTGGCGATTAGCTCCGTTGCGGTGATACTGGGGGCGATCGCCTACCGAAGCTGGCAAAATCCCACTAATTGGGCAATTTACGGCTTTGGCTGGGGCTTAGAAGTTCTAACGATTGAAACTTTGGGATTAACGGGTCGCTCTATAGCGGCACTGGCGATCGCCAATCTGGCGTTAGGGTTAGCCTCCCAACTGGTTGGTGACTGGTGGAATCGCCGCTCTGATAACCGTCAAATTCTCAGCAGTTGGCACGTCATGCCGCTTGTCTACGGAGCATTAGGTGCAACTCTGCGTTGGGGAATTGTTGAAGACTGGACAGGCTTAAGCACGCTGGGTCTATCGCTGATTGCCATTGGCGTAGGTCGCCGCAAGGAATCCTTTAAGCCGCTGATCTATCTAGCGTTAGCAGGTCTGTTTGCTTCGGGCTGCGAGATTCTGCTCTACCAGGTTGCTGGACTCAGAGCCGGGGATCAACTCGTGGCGATCGCTGCCCTCGCAACCAGTTTCGTCTACGTCTACCGCATTCTGACTCCGTGGCTGATTCCCTTCCTCCGGCTGAATGCAGACGAGCTAGAAACAGTTGCTCACCTGCATTGGGCGTTAGGCAGCATTTTCCTGGTTGCCGCAACTCAACACCCAGTCTCAACCTACGATCTGCTAGCAGTGGGAACGGGAATATTCCTTGTGCGCTATGCCCTTGCTCAAGGACGCATTCAGGACAATCCTAGAGACGCTGACGCTTGGGTTTACGCAGGCATCTTAGAAGCAGTGGGAATTGCGGTGTACGGACTCACGCTATTGCCCGACGATCTGCTAGCTCAAATCTTGCCCTGGCGTGGGGCGATCGCCACTCTTTTCGCCTGCATCCTGCACCTGTTGCCCTGGCAGGAATGGGGTTGGCGATCGCAACCCCGGCAGCGATCGGCTTACGTTTTACCCCTGGCAGCTTTGATCTTGAGCAATGCCAGCATTCAGCCGCTTAGTTTAGTCATTGCTGCAGCGGGTTATCTTTTATTTGCCCAAACCCAGCACCAGATTCGCCTGACGTATCTCAGCTTGCTGTTAGTGGAATGGGCGATCGCCCTCTGGCTAACTGATATTCAGCGCACCTTTGATTTGCTCTATCCCAGCCTAGTTGGACTATTTATTCTTTATGTCGCTCAAGTTGACCCAGACTTAAAGCGCCCAGACGCGCATCGCCTGCGCCACCTCTTGCGAACGCTGGGATCAGGCATTATTTGCCTATTTGCCCTGCTGTTTCATCACCAAACGGGAATCTTGCCCGGTATCATCAGCTTAGTGACAATTTTTGCGGGACTCTCCCTGCGCGTCCGGGCGTTCCTCTACGTCGGAACGATTATCTTCCTGGTTAATGCTTTTTACCAACTGGTCATTCTGATCTTTGACTACCCGCTGCTAAAGTGGATCGTTGGCTTAATGGTCGGAATCGCCTTTATTTGGCTAGCTGCCAACTTTGAAACTCGTCGCAGTCAGCTTGGCTCCTTCTTGAGAAACTGGTTTACCGACTTGCAGGGATGGCAGTAGCTGCAAGTCATAAACCGCTATCAACCCCCCTCCATGTCAATCAATTTCAGCAACACCAACTCCGTTTGGGCATCGGTTTTCGTGGAAACGCTCAGCCGACTGGGACTCAAAACAGCAATTATCTGTCCGGGATCACGCTCCACCCCATTAACACTAGCCTTTGCAGCACATCAGGATATTGAGGCGATCGCCATTCTAGACGAACGTTCCGCTGCTTTCTTTGCTTTAGGAATTGCTCGCAAATCCGGTTTACCCGTCGTCCTGGTCTGCACCTCCGGCACCGCAGGCGCAAACTTCTACCCTGCCGTGATTGAAGCCAGAGAAAGCCGCATCCCACTGCTCATTCTTACTGCCGATCGCCCTCCCGAACTGCGCGAGTGCAACGCCGGTCAAACTATTGACCAACAAAAACTTTATGGCACCTTTCCAAACTGGTACAGCGAACTCACTCTCCCCTCGCTGGAGCTAGACACCCTCGCCTACCTCCGCCAAACTACCCTGTACGCCTGGGAAAAAACCCTTTACCCCATCCCCGGACCCGTCCACCTCAACCAACCCTTCCGCGATCCCCTCGCTCCCCTTCCCCAAGCCACCGCCCAATCGCTTCAAGCTCAGTTCCCCAAAAACTTCTTTGCGGCCCTTACTCCCTTACTTCTCACCCCTAATCCCCAAACGTCAATCCCCAAACCTCAGTCTTCAAAGGGCATCTTGATCGCTGGAATTGCCCAACCTCAATCACCCCGACGTTACTGTGAAGCGATCGCCCACCTCGCTAAGACCCTGGGCTTTCCCGTTCTGGCAGAAGGGCTATCTCCGGTGCGAAACTACGCCGACCTCAACCCCTACCTAATTTCCACCTACGACCTGATCTTGAGGAATTCGCAGTTTGCCGAAAAACTCACTCCAGAACTGGTGATTCGCATTGGAGAAATGCCCACCAGTAAAGAATTGCGTCAGTGGTTAGCAAAAACCCAACCCACCCAGTGGGTCGTGGATGAGAGCGATCGCAACCTCGATCCGACCCACGGCAGAACCACCCATCTACGCTGTTCCGTTGAACAATTTGCCGCAGGACTACACCAGGAATCCACTCCGCCCAACTCCTACCTTGACCATTGGCTTACAGCCGAAACTCAGGTCAGACAAACTCTGGATAAAACCTTAAGCCAGACGGAATCCTTATTTGAAGGAAAAGTTGCCTGGTTGCTGTCGCGCTGTTTACCTGAAGGCACTCCTTTATTCATCGCCAACAGTATGCCCGTGCGAGATGTGGAATGGTTTTGGCAACCCGGAAACCGCCACATTCAGCCCTGGTTTAACCGAGGTGCAAATGGCATTGACGGAACGCTTTCCACTGCTCTAGGAGTGGCTCATCGTCACCAGAGCAGCGTGTTACTCACTGGAGATCTGGCGCTGCTGCATGACACCAACGGCTTTTTGATCTCTCGTAAGTTTATTGGACATCTCACCATCGTGCTAATCAATAACGACGGTGGCGGCATTTTTGAGATGTTGGCGATCGCCCAATTTGACCCACCCTTTGAAGAATTCTTTGCGGTTCCCCAGTCCATCCACTTCAGCCAACTTTGTGCCACCTATGGTGTTGAACATGAACTAATTCAGTGCTGGGAACAGTTGCAGCAGCGGTTAAGCTTTCTTCCCGAAACGGGTATCCGAGTTTTAGAAGTGCAAACCGATCGCAAAATCGACTCAGCTTGGAGAAAAGAACATCTGGGGCAGTTTGCAGCAGAACTGTAGATCATCTTGGAGATCATTCAACACTTCGGAGTAATCCTTGCTCTAATACCAGGTTTACCCCCAAGGTTTTGTATCCCGCATCGTCAAAAAGGATAACCATTTTATCTCCCTCATAGCGCATCACCATTCCCTCACCGAGTGACTGGTGTTTCACACGACTGTTAAGTGGAAAGGGTTGTTTTGCATCTTCAATGGTGATTCCGGCTTCGCAGCGATCGCACTTCCCACAAGGCGCATCAAACTCTTCCCCGAAGTAGTTGAGCATATATTTGCGCCGACAGTCTTGTACTTCGGCGTAACCACGCATCATTTCTAGCCGCGATCGCTCATACTGTTGATGACGCTCTTGCACCTCAATCGCTTCTGCCGCGACCTGATCTAAATCGAAAGGTTCGGTTGTCGTGACTTCGCCTGAAGGAAGAATGGCGACCGCATCCACGGCTTCTAAATGCCCCAGTGCCGTCTGCACCTTAGATTTAGAAAGATCGGTTTGAGTTTTTAGCGTCTTCAAATCAATGGGTTCCTTCTGCGCTTGAACCACAGTGGCAACTTGTTCCACTTGCTCCAGGTCAATTTGTCCACTGCTGGCAAAGAAGCGGCGCAGATTCAAATCATCCGGGTGATAAAACAAGATTGCTTTTGCAGACTCACCATCCCGCCCTGCCCGACCAATCTCCTGATAGTAAGCATCGACTGAATCGCTGATACTGTGGTGAAACACAAAACGCACGTTTGGCTTATCCACACCCATACCAAAAGCAGTCGTCGCAACAATGACTTCTGCCTCATCTCCCATAAAGGCAATTTGTGCTGCTTCCCGATCTTTTACTTTCATGCCAGCGTGGTAAAAGATGGCATTAATGTTTTGCGCCTGAAGTAACTCCGCAACTTCTTCTGCCTGTTTGCGAGTTGCAGCGTAGACGATACCGGGCTTCTCAGCTTTCACGACTGCTTTAATGAGTGCCTGCTGTTTCTCACTTTTGTCTTCAAACCGCAATGCTCCTAGCCAAATATTGGGGCGGTCGAATCCTTGCACCACAATGTGCGGATCGCGCATCTCCAAACGCTCAACAATCTCTGCTCGCACGGGTGGTGCAGCCGTTGCAGTAAGTGCTAACACCAGTGGATGATCTAACGCTTCAACAAGGGTGCCTAACCGCAGATAGTCAGGGCGAAAGTCATGTCCCCACTCACTAATACAGTGAGCTTCATCGACCACAAATAGAGAAGGTTTAACTGCCTGTAGCTTCTCCAAAGTTTCTGGATTGTTGAACTGTTCTGGAGCCAAAAACATAAACTCCAAATCGCCTTTTTCCAGGTCTTCAAAGGCTTCGGTGCGATCGCTCGCTTTCATCATAGAGTTTACCTGAATCGCACCGCCCACATCCTGTGCTTCTATTGCATCTACTTGGTCTTGTTGCAACGCAATCAAAGGCGAAATCACCACCGTTGCACCCGGAGTCAACAGTGCTGCAATCTGATAAATTGCAGACTTCCCTGACCCCGTTGGCATCACCGCCAGCGTATCGTGACCGTTGAGCAAAGCCTGAATTGCCGTCTCTTGCCCACCCCGCAACGTCTCATAGCCAAACCGCTCCTTGGCAACCCGCCGCACTCGCTGAACATTCTTTTTGCTTGCCATCGTTCCCTTTCCTGTACGGATTGCCTTTGAGAAATTGCTATAGACGAAAGTAACGAGTGTCGCTGTAGCAATCCGTCTGTCTAGAGATATGGCTTTAAGATGAGATTCTGAAGACACCAATAGAGAGTTCAGGATAGACGTGACGGAAGCTAAAAACAGGGAAACTGCCGATATTTTGATTCTTTCAAATGGGCCAGGCGAGTTAACAACCTGGGTGCGACCTGTGGTGAAGGCGTTACGGCAACAGTTGGGTAAACGTGACGAGGTAAGAATCTCACTAGTCTTATCCCCCTGTCCTAATGCCAGCGGTCGAGAAGTGGCGATCGCCCAACGCTACCGTGAAATCGATCGCATTCAAGCCGCCGAACACTTTTTCCCGTTTTTGCTCTGGGGCAAAACTACCGAAAACTGGGACTGGCGCGATCGCGGTGTGGTCGTATTTCTGGGTGGCGATCAGTTCTTCCCGGTGGTGATTGGCAAACGCTTAGGCTACCGCACCGTCATTTATGGAGAATGGGATACCCGCTGGCACCGCTGGATCGATCGCTTTGGGGTAATGAAACCGGAGCTAATTGACCGGGCATCCCCTCAATATGCTGACAAATTTACCGTTGTAGGGGATTTGATGGCAGATACGGCAACCGTCAGGAATTTACCTTTGCCAGAGAGTATCTTATCCCAAGCCCCCAACCCCCCAAGTGCTTTAAAGGTTGATTCTTCAGACGCTTCGTCCATTAACAATCAACCTTTAAAACACTCCCCAGAGACAGAGCTAATTGGAATGTTACCTGGGTCAAAGGCAGCAAAGCTGGCTCAAGGTGTACCGCTAGCATTGGCGATCGCTCGTCACTTGCACGCTGCCCGTCCCCAAACCCGGTTTGTCATTCCGGTTGCGCCCACTCTGGAACTGCAAACCCTGGCTCGATTTGCTGACCCCCAGCAAAACCCGGTCATTCACCAGTTGGGTAACGTATCGGCTGAACTAATTACCAGCCAGGGTCAACCTTTCCTCAAGACTTCGGATGGACTGCGGATCGAGCTATACACCGATTCACCTGCTTATGATTTGTTGACCCAGTGTCGCCTTTGCCTGACCACCGTAGGAGCCAACACAGCAGAACTGGGTTCGTTGGCAGTGCCCATGATTGTGTTGTTACCCACCCAGCAGCTTGATGCAATGCGAGCCTGGGATGGCTTACCCGGATTGCTGGCTAATCTGCCGGGAGTCGGGTCCGCTTTCGCCAAACTGATCAACTGGCTATTTTTGCGGAAATCTCGACTGTTGGCATGGCCCAACATTTGGGCAGGGGAAGCTATTGTGCCTGAACTGGTCGGACAACTTCAGCCCCAGCAAATTGCTGACCTTGCGCTTGATCTGCTCACCCATCCTAAGAAGTTAGAGCAAATGCGCGATCGCCTGCGTCAAAGTCGAGGCACATCGGGTGCAGCAAGCAAACTAGCAGCCTTAGTGATTGAGGAACTGAATCAAGATTGAGGAACTGAATCAAGGGAGATCATCAAACCTTCCGTAAGTCAGAAGACAGATTTGGAACAGGCAGGGTAAGTTACGATTCTAAACAAAACTATCAGGACAAGCCTGTGGTTCCTCTACGTGACGATAATCCAACACAAATCACTCCATACGTAACCTACGGGCTGATTCTGCTCAATATCCTGGTTTTTTTCTATGAAGCTAGCCTATCGCCACCTGCGCTAGAAGCATTTTTTCGAGGATGGGCAGTCGTCCCCGCAGAACTGACCGCAAGCTTTCAAGGACAAGCCACTTCTGCTACTGGACCTGAGTGGCTCACACTGATTACATCCCAATTTCTGCATGGCGGTTTCCTCCACTTGGGGGGCAACATGCTTTATCTGTGGATCTTTGGCAACAACGTTGAAGAGCGGTTGGGACGAGTCAAATACCTTATCTTTTATCTACTGTGCGGTATTCTGGCTTCTCTAGCACAGTGGTATTTTGCTCAAGGGTCTAACATTCCCTCTCTTGGAGCCAGTGGGGCGATCGCAGGTGTAATGGGAGCTTACATTCTTAGATTCCCTCAAGCTAAAGTGCTAACGCTGATTCCCCTCGGCTTTTTGCTGTACCCAATTCGCATTCCGGCCCTCTTTTTCCTGGGAATCTGGTTTGGGCAGCAGGCGCTTTATGGTTTAGTTAGCCTCAATGCCCCCACCAACATCGGCATGGAAAGCGGCGGCATTGCCTATTGGGCTCATGCCGGAGGATTTGTCGTAGGTGCAGTGCTAGGTCCATTGTTTGGCTTGTTTAGCGATGCAGGCAAAGCCCCAGCCCGTCGCTATCGTTAAAGTCCTTGCTTGAAAATCCATGCTTGAAAATCCATGCTTGCAGTGCAACGCGGATCAGTATTAAGATTGTAGACTGTGTCGAATTAAGCTAAGTCATGCCTAAACTCAAAACTCGCAAAGCTGCTGCAAAGCGTTTTCGGCGCAGCGGCAGCGGTAAGCTGATGCGTCGGAAAGCATTCAAGAATCACATGCTTGAGCACAAGAACGCAAAGCGCAGAAGTCGTCTTTCTAAAATCTCGCTGGTTGACGAGCGCGATGCTGAAAACGTTGAACTGATGCTCCCCTATCTCTAGGGGTTAGGAGCTAGGGGCTAAGGGCTAGAAATGCTCTGAATCCTTAAGCTCATTTCCCACAACCGCCCCCAAGTATTTCGCGTACATCGATATCGATAAGGATTTCTAACAATGACAAGGGTTAAGCGCGGGAATGTGGCTCGTAAACGCCGCAATAAAATTCTGAAACTCGCTAAAGGGTTTCGCGGCTCCCATTCCAAGCTATTTCGGACTGCTAACCAGCAAGTAATGAAGGCATTGCGAAATGCCTATCGCGATCGCCGCAAGCGTAAGCGTGATTTTCGTCGGCTGTGGATTACTCGCATCAACGCAGCTGCTCGACTGCACGGTATGAGCTATAGCCAACTCATCGGTAATCTGAAGAAAGCGGATGTCCAGATTAACCGCAAGATGCTGGCACAAATGGCAATCCTCGATCCAGCAGGTTTTGGCAAAGTTGTTGAGGTAGCTGCGGCTCAAACTCAACGCAAGTCTGCTTAAGAACAAGACACTGTAGGGGCTTGGCAATGCTAAGCCCCTATCAATTTCAGACCTATTTCATTCTCAAGCCAGGTAGATTTCTACTGTGCGAAACCCGATTCTTCATCTCAGTCTTGGTCTTGGCTTGAGCATTGGGCTGATTGCAGGGAATTTTTGGGCTTCTCAGCTTGCTGAGGCAGCAGAGCTAGAAGAAATTCAGGAACGAGGCTACCTGATCGTAGCGGTGAAAGACAATGTGCCGCCGCTAGGGTTTAGAAACGCGGCAGGCGAGCTGGCAGGGCTGGAAGTTGACCTGGCTCGTCGATTAGCACAAGAGCTTTTAGGCAGTTCGGATGCGGTGGTGCTACAACCCGTGGCAAATCAGGAGCGGCTGTCTGCGGTGCTGCAAGGTGAAGTTGACATGGCGATCGCCAGAGTCACCGTTACCGCTTCTCGTTCCCGCGTTATTGACTTCAGCCTTCCCTACTATTTGGATGGCACTGCTCTCATTACGCCAGATCCGGCTGTGCAGCAGTTTGCAGACTTGCGGGGGCAGACAATCGCCGTCCTCAACGGCTCTAGCACCATTTCTGTGGTGCGATCGCGCCTTCCTTCGGTGCGCCTGACGGGTGTTGAATCTTACGAAGCAGCTCAGCCTCTACTGGAATCGGGAGAAGCGATCGCTTTCGCCGCCGATGCGAGCGTTCTCAGCGGTTGGGTACAGGAAAATCCTGATTATCATTTGCTGCCGACGCTGCTATCAGCAGAAGCATTATCTGTCGTCATGCCCAGAGGCGTACAGTACGACGATTTGCGCCGCCGAGTAAATGAAGCGATCGCCCGCCTACACGAAGAAGGCTGGTTAGAGGAACGCGCTACTTACTGGGGACTGCCGTAGAAGAAACCGTATAAATGGGTTTTCTTTTTCACCCCTCATCCCTCATCCTTCTGCTGTACCCTGAGAAAGTAAAGACAAAAGATTTTTCAGTTGATGGAAGGTTATGGACGATAGCATTCTTCCAGTTGTCTATCTCAGCATCCTGGTGGTTTTGCTGTTTGGTGCAGGCATAGCGCTGTTTCGCCAGGTGCTTAAAACTCGGCGGGTTGAAACCACGCTCTCACGATTGCAAAACAAACTTAACAAAGAGAAGGGCACTGCCCAGGAATATTACGAGTTAGGCAGCATTTTTCTCGATAAAAAGCTGTATTCGCAGGCGATTGCCCAGTTCCAGAAAGCCCTCAAAGCAAAAGACTTGGAACCGGGAGAGAATGCAGCGCTGGTGCTTAATGCACTGGGATTCACCTACGCGGCTCAAGAGCAGTATGACCTGGCGATTCGGCAATACAAAGATGCATTAGAGCAAGACCCAGGATACGTGACCGCCCTGAACAACATGGGCTTTGCCTATGAGAAAAAGCAGTTGATTGCCCAGGCAGTTGAAGCTTATGAGGCAGCCTTGGAGAGAGAGCCTAAAAATTCGATCGCCAAACGACGCGCTGAAGCGCTGAAAAAGCGGATTGCCTCACCTGCTTAAGTCTGGTCTGGTATAGTCGTTGGTCATTCGCTGCCCACCTCAGCTCGCGGCTAGCGCCTGACCAAGGACCTCAACTAACCATGATTCAAAATCAATCTGCACAACGCTCTAGTACAGTTGGGGCTGCACTGGTGATGCTTTCAGCCAGTGGGTTTGCGACGCTGCCAATCTTGGGAAAGTTTGCCTACGCAGATGGGCTTGATTTACCTAGCACTCTGTTTTGGCGATTTGCCGGAGCGGCGGTTGTGCTGTGGATGTGGATGCTATGGCGGGGCAATTGGCGATTGCCCGTGAAGCAAGCGATCGCCTCTACGCTTTTGGGGGCAATTGGGTTTGCGATCCAGTCAGGCTTGTTTTTTGCAGCGCTGAACTATGCGGGGGCAGGCATTACGTCGCTGCTGCTTTACACCTATCCGGCCTTTGTCACCCTGCTGGGCTGGAGGATAGAGGGCGATCGCCCCAGTTCTCCCCAGCTCGTTGCCCTGATGCTGGCCTTTGTAGGTTGCTTGCTGACCATTAATTTGAGTGGGGCAAGCGCTACACCGGTGGGGTTGGGATTAGCGATCGCATCTGGAGCTTGGTATGCCCTCTACCTGACTTTTAGTGCTCGCATCATTCGTTCCGTTCCACCTGTCACCATGACTGCTTACCTATCAACAGGGGCAGGCATTTCGTTTATCAGTATTGCCTTATTAGGAAGCGGGCTGGATTTTCCCTACAGTGTGCCATCAGGACTGACGCTCACGGGAATCGTCGTCATTGCGACCGTCATTCCCATCGTTAGTATATTTGAAGGAATTCGGCGACTCGGAACCTCTCAGGCTGCAATCCTTTCCACCTTAGAACCCATCGTTACAGTTCTATTAGGCATTGCTTTTCTTAATGAAGCATTGTCAGTCAAGCAAATTCTTGGCGGCTTGCTGGTCATTGCCTCTGTCATTGTTCTACGGGCTTCTCCGCAAAAAAGCCCTGACAGTTAGATCAAATCCCGTACCAGCCCAACATAAACGCCCTGAATATCCACAACAGAAACATTCACATTGGTGGGTGGATACATCGGGTTAGCGGGTTTCAGCGTCACAGTATTTAACTTGCGAAAAAAGCACTTTAAAGTTGTTTTTCCTTCAACTCTGGCTGCAACGATTGTGCCATTCTTAATTGCTTTTTGGTCAGAAGGCGGCTTCATAATGACGACATCACCGTTGTCAATCAATGCACCAATCATGCTGTCTCCCCGCACTCTTAAAGCAAAACATTGAGAGACTTCATAGACCGACATTCTTCTAAATTGCGGAAAACAGAAAAGGTTGATTCGTTCAACTTCCTGATCGGGAAAAACCTCGGTCAAACTGTGGGCTGAAATCGTTCCCCAAATTGGCACCATCCCCACTTTGGGAGAAAGCAGTTGATAGGCACGAGAATGGCTACCGCTCCAGTCTAACCAGCCTTTCTCTCGCAGCTTTTTCAAGTGATAGCGTACCGCAGACACAGATTTCCAGCCGATCGCCTCTCGCAACTGTCGAGTCGAGGGAGAATAGTTGTGCTGAAAAATATATTCTTCAAGCCAATCTAGAAGTCGCTGCTGAACTTCGGTGAGAGGTTCCATAGGGGTGTGTAAGACTAGAACATTTGCACTACTATACCTGTAATCTCAACTGATAATGCGGCTGAATCTGAAATTTTTGCTTCATTTTCTATAGCAAGGGTGATTCACCAAGAACGAGGGCGATCGCATAATACTCAATGGCTCGTTAACCTGGAATTTACTCAAAAAGAGGCTGCTGTGATTCATCCTGGTGTGACTAGAATTTTGCTGACTGGGGCGATCGCGCTAACGGGAATAACCCAAGCAGCTTGGGCCATTCCAGTCACCTCAAGCCCGCAACCAGAAGATTTGGCTCAGGTTGAAGCGAGCGAAGACAACATTACACCCGCTGCCACACCTACAGAAGCGGAACCCGGCGACCTCAACGGAACTCAACTACTACTGACCGATCAAACAGAGCAATCTCCTGAGTTCTCGCAATTTTTGTCCCAGGTGCAGCAAGCAGTGCGCGATCGCAATGCCGACTTCATGCGCAGTATCATCACGCCTTACACCCTATTTGGAGACGATGGTGACTTGGTTCGATTTGAAAACTTTAACCTCGACAGCCCCACCGACCCTTTCTGGTTTTACATGGAGCGAGCCCTTTCAGACGGCTGTGTAATTGAAGCAAATAACTTACAGCCTGTTTGGGAAGCTGACCAAACCTGGCTCTGCCCCATTGCACTGTCTGCTTTTGATGCAGCACTCGCAGAACAGCTAGAGCTAGACCAACCCAGCATCACTCCTTACGAAGAACACGTCGTTGTAATTGGGCAAGACGTAAGCGTTCGCACCCAGCCCAATATCAACAGCCCTGTGATTCAAACCCTTTCAAATGAAATTGTGCGGTTAGATCGCCAAACCTTTCAGGCGGTTCCTCTCCAGTCACAAGCAGAAATCTTTAGCTTCAACAACCCCGTTGGCTGGATTCCGGTGATTTTGCCGGACGGGCAGAACGGCTACGTCTCTACTCAAAATGCCTACCAACCCATCGGTACACGAGTTACATTTGCTGAAGTGGAAGGCGTTCTGAAACTGCAAATGCTAACAATAGTTGACTAAAGTTAACTAAACTTCATTTATCGTTGTCCTAAATGTAAACAGGCAGTTTAATAGCATAGGGTCATGGAGGAGGAGACACATCTTCCTTTTGCTTTTTAAAGATCAATCGCTATAGCTAGACGGAAATGACTGCGTAGCAAATAAATTATGTAAAAGCAACACCAAGAAATTGCTATGGTTCATATTCCTGACTGCATGAGCGGCAGAGCGTTATTCTGGTTTTGGATTCAGTTTGTGACAGTAGATCAACAAGAGGCTGCAAGAAACAACTTTTTGCGGTTTGTGGTTTCTGTAGAGTTGATCGCCCAGTACCAACAGTGGATCGCCGCTGGCATAGATGCTGATGACTATGTTTTAGAGTCCACTAGAAGACAGCTAAACAAATACAATCAAACCTTGAGAACCCGCAGTCAAATCTTACGGGCTAAGAGCCGTCTTTACGTTGGTAAAAGTCAATTGCTCAGAGCGCGCAGCAAACAACTGGTTCAGAAGAATCAGTTGACGTAACTAAGTTGTCGCCGCAATTCTCATCTGCAGGTAGGCTCAGCAGCACCTAGAGAAGCATGAGATAGGTCAACGATTGAGTATGCGTGCAAAATCTGCGGTAAGATTAAAGGCTGCATAAAATCACCACGCCTGCCGCAAAGGAGATAACCCTATGGCTCGTATGTATTACGACGCTGACGCAAACTTAGACCTTTTATCTGGAAAAACTGTTGCCATCATTGGTTATGGCTCTCAAGGTCACGCTCACGCCCTCAACCTCAAAGACAGCGGCGTTAACGTCATCGTCGGTCTATATGCAGGGAGCCGTTCGGCAGCCAAGGCAGAGGCAGAGGGGCTAACTGTCAAACCAGTTGCAGATGCAGCCGCCGCCGCAGATTTCATTATGATCTTGCTGCCCGACGAAGTGCAAAAAACGGTTTATAAGCAAGAAATTGAGCCACATCTGACCGCTGGTAAAGTGCTGGCATTTGCTCATGGCTTTAACATTCACTTTGCTCAAGTGGTGCCTCCCGCTGATGTGGATGTAGTGATGGTCGCCCCCAAAGGCCCCGGACACTTAGTGCGGCGTACCTATGAGCAGGGAGAAGGTGTTCCCTGTCTGTTTGCTATCTATCAGGACGCAACGGGACAGGCTCGCGATCGCGCTATGGCTTACGCGAAAGGTGTCGGTGGCACCCGCGCCGGAATCCTGGAAACTACCTTTCGCGAAGAAACCGAAACTGACCTCTTTGGCGAACAGGTGGTGCTCTGCGGCGGCTTGAGTGCCCTGATCAAAGCCGGATTCGAAACCCTGGTTGAAGCTGGCTATCAGCCCGAGCTGGCGTATTTTGAATGCCTGCACGAGGTCAAACTAATCGTAGACCTGGTAGTTGAAGGCGGCTTAGCCAAAATGCGCGATAGCATCTCCAACACCGCTGAATACGGCGACTACACCCGTGGCCCACGCATCGTCACCGACGACACCCGCGCCGAAATGCGTCAAATTCTCAAAGAAATCCAAACTGGACAGTTTGCCCGCGAGTTTGTCCTGGAAAATCTCTCTGGCAAAGCTGGTTTTACCGCAATGCGTCGCCGCGAAGCTGAACACCCCATTGAAGAAGTGGGTAAGGATTTGCGTGCGATGTTTAGCTGGCTGAAGAAAGTGTAGAAAAACCAATTGAAAGGTTTGATTTTCGCGCACGAACAATCAAACCTTTCAATCAGAGCCTAATCCTCTAACACTGGACGTTTCTCACTCCACCGATTCACCGACTCGATCTGAGCTGCCAGAGCAATAATAGTGGCTTCGGCAGCGGGACGACCTACGATTTGTACGCCAACGGGTAAGCCTTCTGGAGTAAAAGTGGCAGGGATGGCGATCGCAGGCTGTCCAGTTGCGTTAAACGGAGGACAGGGCGCAATCCAGTAAATGATTCGCTGGAGCGTTTCTTCAGGAGTTAAGCTTGCAAATTCGCCGACGCGAATTGGGGGATGCAGGTAAACAGGCAATACCAGCACATCATAGTTTTCAAAAAAGGCGACGATGCGACGGGCGATCGTCTGCATTGCCCAGACTGCCCTTAAGTAGTCGCCGCTAGAGTCATTGTGAGACAGCAGCCAGCGGTTAAATGAACCGAGCGCCTCGGCGGGAATACCTGACGCAGCAACACCTGCCCGCCAAACCACGCTAAATGGCTCAATCAAATCGCTGCAATCAGGACAGGCTTGCTCAACGGTATGACCTAATTCTTGAATGAGAGTAGCTGTTTCTAACACGGCTTGCTGTCCCACCGGATCAGCTTCCCCAATGGGATGAATTCCCGTACTGAAGGCAACTTTAAGCGGCTGAGCTAGTCCCTGCTGTGAGGTTTCGATGAATAGTGAACTGGGAGTCGGCAGCCAGTAAGGGTCACCCGTTTCATAGCCTGCCATCACGTCCAGCAAGGCGGCTGCGTCAGTGACAGTGCGGGCGAGCGGACCGTTAGTAGCAATACCACTTTGACAGTCGCCTACAGGCGCATAAGAAACTCGACCGCGTGACGGTTTGATGCCTACCAAGTTACAGCAGGAGGCAGGACCCCGAATTGAGCCACCCCCATCAGAGCCTTGAGCAATCGAGCAGAACCCGCTGGCGATCGCTGCTGCTGCTCCACCACTTGACCCTCCTGGCGTGTAGTCCAAATTCCAGGGGTTGCGCGTCGGCGGGAACCCTTCCGGCTCCGTATAGGGAAGCGACCCCACCTCAGAAGTCGCTGTTTTGCCTAAGATAATAAATCCGGCTTGCTTCATTCGACTGACAACCGCTGCGTCATGGGTGGCAATCTGATCCTTGAGCATCGGGTTACCGTAGCTACAGGGTACACCCGCTAGCGCATTCAGGTCTTTAATTGCTGTGGGCACACCAAAGAAAGGCGGGAATTTTTCCTCTGGGTCTGCCTCAGTCAGCGATTCAGTCTTAGCTTTTGCATCCTCTAGCGCCAAATCAGCGATCACCGTGAAATAGCTGCCAATCCGAGAATCTAGCCGTTCAATTCGCTCTAGATAAAGCTGCACTAGTTCTAGTGGCGAAACTTCCTTCTTACGAATCAATCGAGCCTGTTCAAGTGCAGGGGCAAATGCTAAATCAACTGGGTTCATAATCCTATCCACGAGTCCTGATGCTGACTTTATCAGCGAATGGTAAACTTCGGTCGCTAAAAGCTACCACATTGGAAATTGGCTAAAGAACTTCCTAGCCCGTCAAAATTAGAACGTTGGGTTGCGCTGCGCTTCACCCAACCTACCAAATTACAGGCAGTAGACCTGTAGGTTGGGTGGAGCAGAGCGCAACCCAACGCTTTAGTACTTGCCGCACTCCTCCCTCAGCACGGCGATCGCCCCATTCCATCCAATTACTTTGAGCCTATGGTGCAGGTGGGACATCAGACTTTGGTTCTGGGAAGGCACACTCCACCGTAATTTTGATGTTGCAGCCAGCCGTACCAGAAGCAATGTATGGAACACCGCCCACACCTGTGACGTTTACACCAAACTCCAGAGTTACTTTCTTGACCTCGGCGATCGCCAACTCTTTAAACGCCTTTAGCGTATGTGATGTATATGTGCGAATCGTGCCCTCGATCGCCTGAAAGCTTCGTGCCATCTGCTCTGGCGGTTTAGAGAATGCTCCCTTTGCGCCCCCTCGTCTCACTTCTCCCTCAGTCTCTTGCGGAACGGTGATAGGCGTTTCTACTTCCTCAGTTGCCTCTACATAAATCACCGTGTTTTCGTCAACCTGAATTGCCTGAAGTCTGCTCATGTGAATTTTAGATAAACGCTAGCTGGATTATTCCCGGATTCAAGCTTAGGGTAGTGAGCAGAATCATCACACGGTATTTCACCCATCACTTCAACCCATGCGAAACAGCTGTGTCAGAACTGCGATCGTGACATCAGCTATTTCGTTTTGGCGATCGCCCTTCTGGTAAGCTACATTCGGCGTAACTATGGGAGTTGTAGCTTGCCAACGCAACAACAATCCAATACAGCAATCTTTCTTTGTCAGTTGCTATCCAATCTGTACCAGCCTATTCAAGTTTTCCGTTACGACCAGAAATTGAAGACAATTTACATTCAAGCTGGGGGAGCTGACGAGATCACGTTGATAATTAAAGAAGATGGCAATTGGGATTTTGTCCTATGACACAAAACCTGTATCAGATGACCAATGCAGAACTAAAGCAATTTATTTCAGCACATCGAAACAATGAAGAGGCATTCAGAGCAGCCTTGGAAGTACTGATGAGCCGCCGTGATCCCAATGCTCCATACCAACCTTATCCCTTTGACTTGAATGATCCTGAGGGTGAGGTACAGTCCATTTTTGAAGAGAAGCTTAGAAAGACCGAGCAGTAGCAGTTCAATAGAATATGTCTTCAACGGCGATCGCAAGATGCCAGCTATTGGGAAATCTGTTGTGATAGCAGGAGTTGATAGAGTTCGCTAAGCTGGCTGACGATTTTATTCCAACTAAATTGTTTGCGAACTTGTGCTAATCCACAGGCACCTAGCTGTATTGCCCAAACTTTATTGATTAAGAGGCGATCGATCGCCGTTGCAAAAGCTGCTGTATCTTGGGGCAAAACCCGTAAGCCCGTTTGCTCGGATAGTACTGTAGACTTCAAGCCACCTACATCGGAAGCAATGACAGGGGTGCCACAAGCCATTGCTTCGATCGCGACTAACCCAAACGGCTCGTAGTGGCTGGGAACCACACACACATCAGCCGCTGCATAGTAGAACGGCAACATGTTGTGCTTCACTTGGCCTGCAAATAGAGTTCTCTCATTCAGCCCAATTTCTTGAACAATTCGTTCAATTCGGTTGCGCTCTTGTCCGTCGGGTTGATCTGGGCAACTGCCTCCGACAATGATAAGTCTTAACCGACCTGCAGCAAATGCCTCAGTTTTGACACTAGCGCGAACTAATGTTTCGATTCCCTTGCGAGGATCAAATCGTCCTACGTACAGCACAATCTGCTCATCTAAGTTCAATCCTAATCTGGCTCTGGCTTCGGCTTTAGGGATAGTGTGGAAAATCTCAAGGTCAGTTCCATAAGGAATAATTTCTACTCTTCCCTTACTAGATACCAGGGTGTGAAGATACTCCTGTTCTTGGGGACTGGTTGCAATGACGCAGTCTGCTTGCTCAAGAATTTGTTTTTCAACCGCGAGTCGAGTGAGGGCGATCGCCGGTTGATGAGCCAGCGTTTGATACTTAACAGCTCCCAATGAGTGATAGGTGTGGACAAGTTGCACAGGATGACGAGCTTTTAACTGCAAGCCAATCCAGGCAGAAAGCCAGTAGTTTGTGTGGATGAGAGGATAGTGAACTCCTTCATGACGGCCAAATGCCTCAAATGCTTCTACAAATTGGGGCATATACTCAAAAATTTCATCTCTAGGAATAAACCGCTCCGGTCCCGCAACTAGACGAATGGTGCGGCAATGAGCAGAATGCTGAACAACAGTAGGATCGTCTGGTTTCACTTTGCGGGTAAACATATCCACCTGCCATCCCAGCTTCGTTAGGGTTTCTCCAACATAACGAACATAAACGTTTTGACCGCCTGCTTCTTCAAATCCAATTTCGGCTGCGGGGTCACCGTGGTCGGAGATTAGCGCAATTCGCTGCCTACTTGAGCGTGAATGACTTGGACGATTAGCGTCGCATCTTATATCAAAAGATTGGGGAATTGCCTGACAAACTCTGTTTGAGTAGTAAATCTCACTGTCCATTATTTTATTTACTCAAATGCTCCCAGCGCTTTTAATGAGGCTTTTTGCGGGTCGGTAATGCCCGTAGCTCCGGTGATTTTCGTGTCCTGATAGGGTTTTTCACTGCTCAGAAGAGTGAGACGTGTTCCCGTTTTAACATCCCAAATAATGATGGATTCGTCATCACTGCCGCTAGCGATCGTTTCACCAGTGGGGCTAAAGGCGATCGCCTTCACCCAATTGGTATGACCTTCTAAAATCTTGAGACATTCGCCCGTTTGAGTGTCCCAAAGCCTAACTGTTTTGTCGCCACTACCACTGGCAAAAATGCGTCCATCTGGGCTGAATGCTATCGACCGGAGAGGACTGCTATGTCCTGCTAAAGCACTGTATTCACCGGAATCAATATTCCATAATCGGGCAGTACAATCCTCATTTCCACTCGCCAAAATACGACTGTCAGGGCTAAAAGTGACAGACCAGACCCAGTTATCATCTTCAAGCGTTTTAACACATTGCCAAGTGCGAACATCCCACAGTCTGACAGTTTTATCATCACTGCCACTGGCGAGGAGCAAACCATTTGGGCTAAAGGCAACTGAACGCAGACGACTTGTATGTGTATTCAATGGAGGGATACATTGCCAGGTGCGAACATCCCATACCCGAATGGTGCAGTCATCACTGCCACTGACAAGCAACATTCCATCTGGGCTAAAAGCAACTGTAGAAACCCAATTGGTATGAGCTTTCAGAATTTTGATACATTGCCAGGTGCGAACATCCCATATCCGAATAGTGCAATCATCACTGCCACTGGCAAGCAACATTCCATCTGGACTAAAGGCAACCGTTCCTACCCGGTTTGTGTGCCCGCCTAAGGCAGCAGAACTTCTGCCAGTGCGACAATCCCAAATTCTCACTTTGCGGTCATCACTGCCGCTGGCGAGAATAAATCCATGCGGACTAAAAGCAACAGTTCCGATGCGATTAGTGTAACCGTTGAGGATTTTGAGGCATTTGCGGGTGTTTGTTTCCCATAGCCGGATCGTTTGATCTTCACTGCCGCTGGCTAGCACATTGTTGGAATTGAAGGCGATCGCCCCAACCCTATTTGTGTGTCCTTTCAACGTCGCATCACAAGTGCCATCAGCAACATTCCATAGCTTGATCGTGTGGTCGTCACTACTGCTAGCCAGCACCGTTCCATCGGGGCTAAAGGCAACTGACCACACCCAGTTGGTATGCCTTTCTGTTGCCTGCCCAAACACGGTTAGACACTTGCCAAGCCGCACATCCCACAGGCGAACACAACAGTCTCCACCACCACTGGCAAGCGTGATACCGTCTGGGCTAAAGGCAACGGATGCAATCCAGTTTTGATGCCCCTCCAAAGTGTGAATACATTGTCCGGTGCGAACGTCCCACACGCGCACACTGTGATCCTCGCTGCCACTAGCAAGAAGGACACCATCAGCACTGAATGCAACTGACCACACCCAGCCTTTGTGCCCTTTTAAGGTGTTGAGACATTTGCCCGTATTGACATCCCACAGCCTGACGTGACAGTCATCTCCTCCACTAGCAAGTAGGGTGCCGTCCGCACTAAAGGCAAGCGATCGCACCGGGCCACTGTTTTTCACTTTGTAGGTACGCAAGCAAATTCCTTGATTCACATCCCACAGTTTGATCACTTGATCACCGCCACTACTGGCAAGACGTGTGCCATCCGGGCTAAAAGCTACAGTTCGCACCCAGCTATTGTGTTTTCCTTGCCACGCTAAATGATGTTTACCGTCCGTGATGTGCCACAACCGAACTTCTCCATCTACATCTCCTGTGGCTAACTGTTGCCCATCAGGACTAAACATGAGTGACAAAATACTGCTCAACGTTTCAGAAAAAACAGATTTTGCCAGATCAGCGCCCGCAAAATTGACATGATGTAAGCTAACAAATCGCAGATCGGCTTGCCAAACCGCAATATCAGAAAAATCATACTCACCACCAATCACCTGCTTAATTTGGCAGAGTAAGTTGATAATATTTCCGCCTGCATATCCTGGTGTGATCGGTCGTTGTTTGGGTAGAGCCGCAAGAATTCGCTTAAGCTGCTGTTCTACCCCTTCTGCACCACCAAAAATAGCAAGTAGTCGATTGATGATTGGTTGAAGAATTGAGCGAATTTGCAAGGCTTTAACATAGTCTTTGGACTCCGCTTTGAGCAGAGCATAGCGATTAAACAGATCGATTTTCTCAGTCTTAATTTCCTGGCAGACCTGTTCAATTAGTTGATCTGTCATGTATTCCATGACCACGGGCTGTAGTGTAAAGGATGATCGTTGCTCAACCTCAATCAGCGATCGCCGTCTCAAGGACTCGATGATTTCTGACAATTCTCCAATAGAAATAGGTAAAACCGTGTCTCTTCGCAGTTCCGCCACTGAAACGGGTTCCAAATTGATGGTGAACCAGTACATCACATCTTTCTCTAACTCAGAAAGGCGCTCAAACTGCTGATCTAACAGGCTACGAATATCTCCTAAAAAGATCGAATCCTCTTCCTGTCCTAAGAAATCTGAAATGTTGCCACCAAAGGTTTCTTGAATTGTGGTTGAAACAATTTTTAAGGCTAATGGGTTTCCTCGATACCGTTCGATCAGTCTCTTGCACTCATCTAGCTCATGTGTTGGAATGGACAAACCTCTCGATTGCAGTAGTGCTTGTGCATCTGTCGCGTGTAATCCTTGTAGTCGAAGCGATCGCACCGTTGATCCTGCTGCTTCTAATAGTGCAACTTCTTTGGGTTTCTCTCGGCTGGTCAGCACCAGGCAGCTTTGATGAGAACTAACTCCTACCCTCGTGAATAACTCACCATAATCCTCATACTCATCTTTATAAGAACCGACCAGCACACCCTGTTGCAGAATTGCCTCTACATTGTCCAGGATTAACAAATAACGATGGCTGTTTAGCCAATCGATGAGTTGTACTAGTCTTCCTTCTACATCTCCAGGCAGTTTAGTTGCGGGTAGATGAGCTAAATTTTGCAGGATATCAGATAAGACATCTTTGAGGAGGGGGGTGTTACGCAGCGATCGCCACAACACCCCTTCAAACTTGTCTTGCGATCGCTCTACTAACTTTGCGGTCAACGTAGTTTTTCCAATCCCACCCATGCCCAACACAGTCACTAAAGCGCAGTGGTCTACGGTAATCCAGCTTTCTAGCGTCTGTAGCTCAGCTGTGCGCCCAAAGAAAATGGGAGCGCTAGGAATATCTTCTAAACCCGAAGGCAATGCAGTAGACAACGGCTGAAAAGAGCGTTGCTTCTCCAACAAAATTCTTCGCAGCGCCTCTAACTTTCCAGGTGTGCCGCCCGGTATCGCAAATTTGTTGTAGACCGAACCCAACCGTTTACGGACAGCAACCGCGCTAACCCCCAGCGTTTTTGCACTTGCCTCTGCCGTCTGTCCTGCCAGAGCATGACGTAATGCTAGTAGCTCAGCGCTTGATACTTTGTGGGCAACGGCAATGTTATTCAGGAAATCTTCAGGGAACTCGGTCATACAAGAACACCTCTGCACAGGTTCTCAGAGGGCCATTGATTTGAGCTACGACCGAGGAGAACCTAGCTGACTATTTGATAAATCCAATTCTACCGATTGACAAGTCAAATTACCAACACTATACTCATATTATCAACTTGATAAGTCATCTAGAATTAGTTGATAATTCGGTGTGAGGCTGCGTGGCTAAGACACAACCTGATGTAGAGGTATATCGATGTACCTACAGCCCGGTACTCCTGATTCCCTTGATGCACTGTTTGCATCATTAGAGAATGGCATTTATCTATGTCACCACTCTAAAAATGGGGAAGTTGAACTAAATGTTAAAAAGCTGAGTGCTAGCGAAATTGAGATCAGCGTTTATTCGTACTGCGGTTCAATGCGCTGTTCGCCCGACGTGTTGAGAGAGTATTTGGAAAGCTGGACAGATAATGCTAGCAGCGACATTGTTAATCACTGCGGTCATCTCAGACGAGAGGTGCTTAAGGCTTTACCTGAAGGTTACTTGTCTGCAAAGCTGGACTTCTCCAAATGTAAGAGAAGCAATATCTCTCCTGTGCTTTACCTAACGGCTTCTTACCTAACCGATCACAGACGTTGAAATGAAAACTACTCTGTATCAACAATACTAAGTGGCTGTTACAGCTACTAGTTTGCAATCTATAACTGAATAACTTTTCAGCCAGGAGAGTTTAGTCACTAGCTACAAAGGCTGACAGTGAGATATTGCTGTCAGCCTTTTTGATTAGTACTTGAACTTTCCTTAAAGTCAACAATTACAAAGGATCACAACGTTTGAGAGGTGCATCAAATGGACTTATTTCTACCCGATCGCCCTGAAATCTTTTCAACTCCAACCCAGGGCAAAGTTGATCAAACCATTACTCAAAATCGCCCTGGAAGGGTCGAATGTTTTGGCACCTGTTGGGCTGCACAGCTTTATCCGACAGATTGCATTACAGCGATTTTTCCCGGACAACTTGTCAATGTAATTGGGCGTAAAGGAATCACGCTACTTGTAGTACCGAGTAACTATCGCATGAATGAACTTGAAGATTTGATTGAACCTATCTCGATTTGCGATCGCCAAGACATTTCGTGCTGAAGCATTTTCCAATCAACCAAAACGGAGATTAAGTCATGAAACGGATTAGCTTTAAAGCAACGCAAGGACTTTGCATGGGATGTTTAAGTTTGGCGATCGCCGCTTCCCCTTCTATCCAAGAAACGAAGGTTTTTGCTGTATCGGACTCGGTAAGTTCTAGTTACTCAGTGAATACGTTGTCTGTTAACAACAGACCAATAACAAACGAACCCCAACCCACTCTCTCCTCTGAGGTGACCGGTGGTTTCGTGTTAGGTATAGGAGCAGTACTTGGAATAATTCTGCTTCTTGTAGCATCAAGCCGAAGCAACAGCGGTCAGGCAGGCAACAGTGCTCATCTTGCTCGTCCTTCGAGGAGAAAGAACCTTGATTCTGCTGACTTTTGGAGCACCATGCAAGCTACCAATGACCTGAGCAGCAGCAACAGTACGAGCAGTGATTGTAGTAACAGCACTAGCAACAGCAGCACTAGCGGTGACAGCGGCAGCACCAGTTGGAGTGGCGGTGACTGCAGCGGTGGCAGTAGCTGGGGCGGTGACAGCGGTGGCGGCAGTTGGGGTGGTGGTGGTGATTGCGGTGGCGGCGGTGGTGATAGTGGTAGCGGTAGTTAGGGCAGTGGTTACTAGTATTTCCAGGTGGAATCTGGGAACAAGAAGATAAAAAATGGCACATCTAGTTAGATGTGCCATTCTTGGATTTTTGGGTCAGAAGGGAGATCGCCTCTTATTCACCTTCGCCCAAAATCACCTGGTCAATCACTTCGATTTGACCTGCATCAGTGACAGTCCAGACATCGTAGTTGCCGACCACGTCACCGTTTTCATCAATGTCAACGTTGCCGCTAGCGCCCTGGTAGTTGATGTCTTCACCGTTTCGCAGTGCTTCTAGTCCAGCGCAAACGTCAGTGACTTCGGTGCCGCCTTCTGCCACATTACGGAGTTCAGCGGCGATCGCGCTTCCCTCATTCGAGCCAGCCGCCTCAGCCGCCAACATCAGCAAAGCCGCAGCATCCCAAGTGTGAGGCACAAATGCTCCGGGTGGTTCGCCCTTAGCGTCTTCCCACTTAGTGGTAAAGTCTGCTAGAGCAGGGCCACCTGCACCAGGTACAGTCCCGATCGCTCCTGCCAGAATATAGCTACCGTCAGCAGTTTTACCCACCGCTTCAGGAAACTCTGGAGTTTGCACCCCGTCAGTTAACAGAATCTGCACCCCTTCAGTCAAGCCCTGTTCGTAAGCTGATTTGAGCAAGAGGCTACCCGTCTCAGCGTAGAGAACGGCAACAACTGCGTCCGGTTCACCACCAAAAGCCGCCGCTGCTTCAGATTCAAAGGTGGTAGCTTTGGGGTCATACCGGGTGGGGTTGTCTTTGTTAACAACTGTGCCGCCACGCTCTTCAAATTCTCTGACAAAGGCTTGCTCAAATCCGACTCCATAGTCGTTGTTGATCACAACAGTAGAGACGTTTTGCCAGCCTTCATCGATCGCCAGTTGAGCTAGCGCTTCTGCCTGATAGGTGTCCGGTGGAGCAGTCCGGGCCCAGAAACCATTAAAGTCGCCTGCTGCTGCTTTCTCGGTAAAGACGGGGCTGGTGCTCCCTGGAGACACCATTGGTACCTCAGTCCGAGCCGCGATATCGACTGCTGCGGTAGACACACTGCTAGCAAAAGCTCCTACAACTGCGCCGACCTGGTCTGCTTCAACCAGTTTGGTCATTGCTTCTGCACCAGCAGTTGGGTCAGTCTGGTCATCTTCAACCACCAGGGTGACATCTGCATCGTTGACACCACCGCATGCGTTAACCTCTTCCACAATCAGGGGAAGAGCATCTAGCATAGGCTGACCGATAGAGGACAGGTCGCCCGTTGCGGGGAGGAGTGCGCCGAGCTTCAGACCGTCTCCGCTAGCAGCAGCGGTTTCTTCTGTTGCAGGAGCTTCGCCCTCAGCAGCAGATTCGGTTGGGGCTTCTTGACAAGCCGCAGCCAGGAAACCAACGGTTAAAGTGGCGATCGCTAAATTAATTGCACGAGGCTTAAGAGTGCCTTTGAAATCAAACTTTTTCATCTGAAAATTTTACTCCTCGACTTGTCAAAGGAATGACAGATGGATGACCTGATCAAATCTCAGGTTCCTCCAAATTTCTGTATCTAAGTGAGCCTAATCATAAAACAATATTGAGGAAAAAGTAATCAAATGAAGGGTGACAGGCGAAGAAGCCTATGCTAAGCCTGCAGCTATTTGTCGCTACAGTACTGCCCCTTATAGGGTTGCTGATCCACCAGGACGGATATCCGACAGATACAAAGAGGGGCACAGACCAATTCCTTTATCGCTCCTCTTCGCTTATAGCTCCGACTACACGGATCGATTCCTACAGACTCACTCGTTTTAGGTTGCTGCGTGGGTCAAAGGTACGGCTGCTGCGAATTTTTTCGTAGTATTCTCGCTCGGTGGCGCTTAGCTCTGGTGGGGCGACGATCACAATTCGTACCAATTGGTCACCGCGATCGCCTTTTGGCTTCGACCAGCCTTTGCCGCGCAGTCGCAGCGTTTGTCCAGAGCGGATTCCTGCCGGAATGTTCATCGTCACATTGCCGTCAGGGGTGGGAACCTCAATCGAGCCTCCTAGAACAGCCTCATCTGGGGCGATCGGCACCTCACACACCAGGTTATCTCCCTCAAACTTGAAGAAAGGATGGGACTGAATTTCCACATTCAGGTACAAGTCGCCTCTCTGTTGCGTGTAGGGGCTAGCCTGTCCCTTGCCTTTTACCCGAATTCGGCTCTTGGGCTTGGCTCCCGGTGGAATTCTTACGTCAATGACTTCACCGCCCAGGTTGAGCCGCTTTTGAACGCCTCTAAAAGCTTCTGATAGCGTAAGTGACAGCGTTGATTCTAAATCTGTGCCTGCGGACATTGAGTCGTCGAACCCAGACGCGTCCTGAAAGCCACCAAAGCCACCGAACGGGGAACTGCCGCCCGGACGGTAGGAGTAGGTGCGTCGTCCCCCTCCCGCTGGCGCGCCGCCAAAGCGACCTAGCAATTCGTTGATGAAATCGTCAAAGCTACCGTACTGGCTGAAGTCAAATCCGCCAAAGTCGGTTCCAGCGCCGGACGGCCAGCCACCACTGCCAGCCTGTTTCCAATACTGGCCAAACTGGTCGTATTTTTGCCGCTTGTCAGAGTCAGACAAGACTTCATACGCTTCACTGACTTCTTTAAAGCGGGCTTCTGCAGATTTGTCGCCAGGGTTCATATCAGGGTGATACTGCCGCGCCAACTTCCGATAGGCCTTTTTGATTTCGTCAGCGCTGGCAGTTTTGTTTACTCCCAAAATGGCGTAATAGTCTTTGAAGTCGGTCGCAGCCATCAACCCGTTTCCTCCATAGGCTCTGATTCTAAGCTACCAGGCAGTCAAGTTTGATGCGGTTCGGTTCCTGCCTGATGTGCGATCGCAATTTCCACACCCTCGACCACCATAACCTCTGAATCAAGCTGATCAGCCGTCTTGAGCAACTTATAACTCGCTTTGTGAAAGGCAGAATAGCGGAGCAAGTCGTGCATTCCCTCCTGCACACTGGGTATTGCACCCATTAAACAGCGATGCATTCGCAAGATTACGTCTTCGGGCACATGGCGATCGCGGTTGCGGTTGCGCTCCAGACAAGTTTCTAGATCGGTATTCAGCCACAGCCCTGTAATTCGGGTAAACCCTGCGACTTTGGCTGCAACGATCACCTGCCGCCGATTTCGCCGGACTGCATTAGTTGCGTCAAAAATTGCCGATCGCGCCTTTCCCTGATTAATTTGCTCAACGGCTTGCTGAAATTGTCGCTGCACCTCTGCCCAAATTTTAAGCCAGGAACCCTGAATCGCCTCATCGCCAAAAAGCTGTTCTCGAATTGTGTCGGTTGAAATCAGCAAAGCTCCCGACTCAGCAAGCCGCCGCGCCAAGGTAGATTTTCCGCTTCCTGGTAATCCAATCAGGAGTATGAGTTGGGACATACAGATAAGGCTACCGTGTATACGCAAGCCTTATCTAAGCCCAAAATGCTGCATTTCGCCCCAATCCCCGAAATCCAGGACTTCTAACCCCTAGCTGACTGACAAATCTTCTAATGTAGTAGCGCGTCAAGCTTAGAACGTTGGGTTACACTGCGCTTCACCCAACCTACCCAACTTACGAATAGTAGAACCGTAGGTTGGGTGGAGCAGAGCATAACCCAACACTTACCTAGATTTCGTTGGGTTAACACACTCGCTTCACCCAACCATGGCATAACCCATAGTTTTGGGAGTTTTGTCAGACAACCAGTTTCCAAGTCTACAAACAGGAGGGTGTTAAATCACTGTCCCATCAGGAATAATGGCATTCTTGTGAATCACAACAATGCCGTTGATGATATGAAACCCATCCTTCTCACGGTCTGCTTCTTCAACGTGATCTTTGTTGATAATTTGCACATCACAACCAATATGAGCATTTTTGTCAACGATGGCGCGACGGATGGTGGTGTTTGCACCGATTCCTAGAGGAACGTCGGTGCTAGAGCAGTCACTCTGCCGCTCTGCGAAAGGTTGGTAATAGTCCGAACCCATAATCAGCGTGTCTTGAATCACGCCGCCTGCTTCTACGCGGGTACGAATTCCCAGCACTGAATGATGGATCTGGCAGCTCTTGAGAATGCAGCCATCGCCAATCATCGACTCCGTTACCTGGCAATCCAACAGCTTGGTTGGAGGCAGGTAGCGGGCGCGAGTATAGATCGGAGCACCTTCGTCGTAGAAGCTAAAAGGTGGTTGTGGCTGTTGAGTCAGCGCCAAATTTGCGTCATAGAACGACTCGATCGTTCCGATGTCTTCCCAGTAGCCCTCAAACAAATAAGCCTGAATGTTGTGGTCTTTAGCGGCGGATGGAATGATCTCTTTGCCGAAGTCGGTTTGCTCAAGCGATCGCTTCAAAAGCTTGATCAAAACATCTTTCTTAAACACATAAATGCCCATGGAGGCAATGTAGGGGCTTTCTTTAGCCTGCTCTGGCGTCAGTCCTAGCGTTGTGGTGTCAACCTGCATCCGCAGCAGGTCTTCGCCCTTAGGTTTCTCAGAAAAGCTGACGATCCGCCCAGAGCCATCAATCTTCATCAAACCAAAGCTAGAAGCCCGCTTTTCATCAATTGGCACCACCGAGAGGGTAATGTCCGCATTGGTTTCCCGGTGCCGCTGGACAAACTGGCGATAGTCCATTCGATAGAGATGGTCGCCCGACAAGATTAAATATTCGTCAATATCCCACTCTTCTAGCAGCCAGAGATACTTTCGCACCGCGTCTGCCGTTCCCTGAAACCAACTGGGGCTATCGGGGGTTTGCTGTGCTGCCAACACCTCTACGAAACCGTCTGAAAAGCCTGGAAAGGTGTAGGCACGAGTAATATGGCGATTGAGAGAAGCGGAATTAAACTGAGTTAGAACGTAAATTTTGAGAATTTCTGAATTGATGCAGTTGCTGACGGGGATATCGATCAGGCGATACTTTCCTGCTAAAGGTACGGCAGGTTTTGCCCGCTGTTTTGTCAACGGATACAAGCGGGTACCCGCGCCGCCACCCAAAATAATTGACAATACGTTTTTCACAATGACCTCTTAACTGCCTCTTAACTGCCATTCCATTCCCAAGTCCAGTGTCCAATTGTGAGTGGCAGTTTGCAAGGGGATCAAGGAAGAAAAAGGCTCATTCTTTAGATAGAGGCGGTTTTTTTGACAAAATTTTCCAGAGGATAGATCATTTGCTCTCGCAAGATCACTAAAGATTGTTGATTCTTCGCCTCCAGTAGCTAAGCTTTAGTCGCAAGGCTTCGTATCCCATAAGCGAACATGGATTGAATCAAGGTAAAAATTTTAGGTTGGGGGCTTGACCCTGCTAATGTCAAACCCGTCTGTAAAGCAGCGGTATCGGTAGGGCGAAGCATTCGGTTACAATCCTTTGCCCCTGAAGCACAATTCTTTTGCCGAATGCTTCGCCCGTACATCAGATAGGGCTTCTTCACAAAATGGCTTCCGGGCTCAATCCACATTTCTGAGCCCGATCGCCTCATGAAGATGGGTTAAGCCATGTTCCTCTAGTTTTTGTACCAGCCCTTCCAAAATGCGGCGCACCATGGCTGGACCTTCATAAATCCAGCCTGTATAGACCTGCACCAGACTGGCTCCAGCAGTAATTTTTTCCCAGGCATCTTCTGCGGTAAAGACACCACCAACGCCAATAATGGGAAGCTTTCCTTGAGTTTGCTGGTAAACAAAGCGAATCACTTCGGTCGAACGCTGACGTAGGGGAGCACCGCTAATGCCGCCTGCTTCTTCAGTGACGGGCTTACCGGTTTTTCTAATAATTTGGGTTTTAAGCCCATCACGGCGAATGGTCGTGTTGGTGGCGATGATGCCCGCCAGCTGATGTGCTTGTGCCAAGTTCAGGATGTCGGCGATCGCTTCCCATTCCAAATCGGGCGCAATTTTGATTAGAATTGGCTTGCGCTGGTCATTTTCTTGCTGTAGCACCTGCAAGATTGGTTCGAGTTGTTCTGTTGCTTGAAGCGATCGCAACCCTGGCGTATTAGGAGAAGACACATTCACGACAAAATAGTCTCCCCAGTCTTTCAGCAAACGAAAACTGCCCAGATAATCTGCGGCAGCCGACTCTAGCGGTGTTAATTTAGACTTACCTAAGTTAATGCCCAAAGGAATGTTGGGGCGATCGGCAACCAGCAAGGAACTAGAACCCTCATTTCCTTGCCCTTTTACCCTAGTGGCGATCGCCTGTTTATCGCCCATTGCCTCCAGCCTTACCGCCATTGCAGCTGCGCCCTGGTTATTAAATCCCATCCGATTGAGAGCCGCCCCATCTAGAGGCAGGCGAAACAACCGGGGACGCGGGTTGCCAGGCTGCGGCTGCAGCGTTACCGTTCCCAACTCAGCAAAACCAAAACCAAAACCAGACCAAATGCCAGCTGCCAGACCATCTTTATCAAAGCCAGCCGCTAACCCGACTGGGTTTGTGACCTCCAGATCCCATAGCTTTTGCTTTAGGCAAGGATGTTCAAAGCAGTAGGCATTCTGAATTTGCTGATAGAGCCAGTGCGGAGGGTCATGATCGCGATTTTGGCTCAGCCAGCTAAATACTTTAATTGTTTGCTGATGCAGCCATTCTGGATCTGCCTTTAAGCCGGAAAATAGAAGAGGACGGATGCCCGTTTGATAAATGTCCAAATTGCCAATTTTGTCGCTAATTCGACTAAAGAATTCAGCTAAAGTTCAGGAGATGTCGAAATGTCTATCTGCCCAAACCAGATGCTCTAACTTCAGAATACCAGTCTATATCAGTCAACTTGACTACATTAGATTGTTCAAACTAGATCGTTCACAGCATTTTGCCCAGCATCAAATTTAGGATAAAAACCATCAGTCAAAAATCTGAGCGTAAGGAACTGCGGGAACGATGCAGAAGCCTTGCTACGTCAGAAAGTTCAAAAAAAGTTCAAAAATTGGGGTGCTTTGATTCAAGCAGATCGGGTAAAGGAAAAAGGGCAACTGGGAAAGCAAAACCATACCTTCAACGGGACGCAACCGAACCAGATGGCTGTAGCAGTTCTACATCATCTGTACTGCGTGTTGGCTTGGCTGCTTTTGGGTAAGATTTTCCCAATCACTTTTCTTTCACTATTCTCAATTTTCTCGATTCAAAGTTAACTTGCATTAGGGGCAGCCCGGACAGAACCGGAGTTAGGTGACATGGGCCAACAAAAAGAGCCATCTGCTTATGAGAGACAACTTGTCGCCTTGGGACGAGCGCTGCAAGTCTTGCGTGAGGAGGAAGATGCAGACGTTCTAATTGAAACGACTCTGACTTATCTCCAGGCTGAATTTGATTATGCGCTGATTTGGATCGGGCTATACGATCGCCTGGATCATCGTCTGCTGGGCAAAGGAGGCAAGACTCCCTTGGGCGATGTCGCTCTACTCAAACAGCGACTTGCCCTACAGCCCGGTGACTTGCTGGAGCAGGTTGTGATTCAGCAGCGGCTTCTGGGTGTGCCCGATTTAAGAGAAGAAGCACGGGCCGGAGAATGGCGCAAGGCAGCTCAAAAATTTAACATTCAAGGCACGATTATTTTTCCGATTCGCTACAAGGACCGATGCTTTGGGGTAGCGCTGTTAGGGTCACACCTGTGGGGCGTTTCTCCCCACTCTGAGGAAAAGGCAAGACTGTCGATGATGCTGGGCGGGCTGGGCGCAGCACTTTACCAAATTGATGCAGACTGGCAGCGACAACAGACGAAGCGGCCAGGGACTCCTCTCCTCACCCTGCTGTCACGGATGCGATCGCTCCCTGCCCTCGATCAGCGGCTAGAGGCAATCGTCACCGAGACACATCAGTTTATTGGCTGCGATCGCACTAACATTTACTGGTTTGAGCCCAACCAGCGCTTCTTTTGGCGCAGAATGGGCAGACAAAAAAGCACCCTGGGTACGCCAGACGTAAACCCGCCTGCCGCTGAGATTACGGTGCAGGAAGCACCCAACTTTTACCAGGCACTTGCTGCCGACCAGATTGTTTCCATTGGCGAAGCTCACAGTTCCCTCAAAGCGGACACAACCGGGCGACTGATGCAGCAAATTCGGGCGCGATCGCTCCTAGCTGCACCGATTTTATTTCAAGACGAACTGCTCGGTTTCCTGGCATTAGAGGGCAACGACGCTCGAATTTGGCTAGAGGAAGAAAAAAACTACGTGCGCGGAGCCGCCCAACTGGTTGCCCTGACCTCGCCGCTGGAAAACATGGAAGACACCGTTCAGCAGGTCAAAACAGACCAAACCCTGACTGCTGAAGTTGCCTATGCCATCTACAGCGATGAAGACTGGGTCTCGACCCTGAGAAAGTGCGCTAATCGCCTCTGTGAGCGGCTTCAGGCAGAACGATTCATTGTCCTGCTTTACGACGCAGACCAGGAAATTTTTGAAATTTGTTTTCAAAGTCAGCCCCAAAATCGCCGTCCTTTCTCTGCCCCCCTGGAAGCCCTGAATGAAGTAGACTGGCAGATGCTCCAGCGCAGCACCGAAGCCGTCGGGGTAGAAAATCTTGATGATGACCTGAAGCTGATGGCGTGGCGGGAGGTCTTGCTTGAACAGGGGGTGCAGTCCCTTCTGGTATGCAGTACGGCGATCGGTCGGCCGCTAGAAGGACTGTTAGTAATCGGGCATGAGTCAGCCCGCACCTGGAATCGAGCAGAACGAGAAATCATTCGAGTGGTGAGCCAGCAGATTGGCTTGATCCTGCGGCAGTGGCAGCTTCAGCGCCAGATCGAGCAACAGCAGAAAGTTCACCAGACGATCCAGTGGGGCTTGACCACGATGCAGCAAACCCAGCAGCTAGAGCAGCTGGAGCGATCAGCTGTACAGCATATTTCTCAGGTCTTACAGGTACCATTGGTAACGCTGGTGACGTGGTCGCCAGGGCGAAAGTCTGCCAAAGTTGCAGCCATGTTTTCGAACAGTCAGCCGTTTTCGGTAGCAACCGGCATGGAGATTCCGGTTTACACCGATACGCTGATCCAGTGGGCACTGCAAACGGATGGGCTATTGCCATTGAGCATCAATGATATCGCCCCAGAAACTCGGCAGTGGCTAAACGGGGAAGGCATTGGACAAATCTTGGTGATCGCCATGCGGACCGCTCCAGAGCATGAGCCTGCCGGAATTGTACTAGTTGCCGATCGCCTGGAACGCTACTGGCCCGAGCGACAGCTTAATGCACTGGGAACGTTGGTCAGTCAACTAGCATGGTCACGCCGTTACCTGATTTTGACCGATACCTTAACCGCCCAGCGCCAGGACTTGGAGCGATTGAACTGGTATAAGCATCGGCGGCTTGAAGAAGTGTCTCGATCACTCAGCGTTGGGCTGAGACGGCTAAACGAACTGAGCCACCAAAAAGATGCGCTTGCCAGTATGCGCTATCACCAAATTTTGCGGCAGTTGAGCAACACGCTCTCGACCATGTCCCCACTGCTGAAGAACGAGCAGTGGCAGTTGCATAGCGAGCAGGAGACGATTCCTTTAGCCAGTCTGCTGAAGCGATCGCTAGAGCGGGTCGAGACTTTGATGAAGCAGCGCCAAATTTGGTCTCAGGTACATAACGAAGGAACCGTCACTATCGGTGGCGATATCTGCAAAATTGAGTTTGTGCTATGTGAGTTGCTCACCGTTTCCTGTCGGCGATCACCCATCAGCGGTCGAATTGACATCTGGTGCCGTACCCTTGACCCACACTGGCTAGAACTATCCATCACCGACAATGGCGTGATCGAGCCGCGTTTATTAGAGGAACTGCACACAGGGCGATCGCAAGACCTACTAGCCCCCTCCACCCTCGACCAACCCCCCGGCTTGCACCTATTCATCTGCCAATCCCTCATGCAGCAAATTGGCGGCGAATTTAACCTCTACAAGCTGGAGGACAGCCGCATCCTCAGCCGTCTAATTATTCCAATTTCCGCCGACAGCAGCAGTGCCAACACGGTCATCGTTCCAAAGACTAGCATCCAGGATGAGTGGTGAAGAGAGGGGTTAGGGGTTGAGGGGCTAGGGCTGAGCTGAGTGCTGAGAGAGTAAGGAATCCTGGAACTGGCAGCAGCCCCTCATCCTTCGTCCTTTTTCCCTACGTCCCCGCTCTAATCTTCACCGCTTCTAAGACAGTCCCTACCTCCGCTTCATCAAGAATTCACTCTGCTGAGGCATTATTGTGATTATGCTGAGATCACGCAGCGAAAGCGGCTAAATTCTACGTGGTTTCCTTGAAACCGGTATAGATTCTTGTATTTCTACTGAACCAAGCAACAAAAGCGACTGCCAGCATGATTAGCCCTTTTGATGAGTTGAACCCCTTGCGCCGCGAGATTTTCAAGTCATCAAGCTAATCGCACAGCGATGGCATCAGCTGATCCAGGTTGTCAGACACACTTAAGCGGAATCCTTCCGACTTACAGGCTCTCCTGGAAGTCTTCGCTTGGAAAAAACTTAAGCAAATTTAGGTTTTCTCAATGGTCTGACTAAGTTTTGCCTGGCAAGCTGCAACTTTCCTTGGTTTAAGTTGTCAAATTCCACATAAAGCAATCGTCAACTCAGGGTGCACAGTTGGAATGCCATTTGAAGAAGGTTGAGGTTTTTGGTTGACAACAGCCATTCTTTTTCTCTAGAGCAACTTCATCACGAAGCAAGAGGTTTGAAGTGTAAAGACTCCGGTTAGCAGTCTTCCGCTTCATTATTCCTTAAAACTTCTTGAGCTAGATGTTGTCATAGATCTGCTGTTGATTTTTGTGAAGGCTTACAGCACAGCCATGCCTTAAATCACAGCAGGCTTAGAAAGAGAGCCCTTAACCTGGTGGCAGACGATCACTTCCACAACGATTTGAATCAACCGGGGAGACGGTTAAACGATGGGAACGGGAAGCGACCTGGGGCACGATTTGGTTAAAAAGGCTTGGGAATTGCTCGAAGACTCGATCATCTATTATGGCGATCGCCCAGTTGGTACGGTGGCTGCACGCGATCGCGAAGTCGAAGCCTTAAACTACGACCAATGTTTTGTGCGAGATTTTGTCTCGTCCGCTCTCCTCTTTCTGATCAGCGGCAGAGCAGAAATTGTGCGTAATTTTCTGATTGAAACTCTGGCGTTGCAAAGTCACGACAAGCAGATGGACTGCTTTAATGCAGGACAAGGACTCATGCCTGCCAGCTTTAAAGTCGAATCTTGGAACGGGAATCAGCACATTGCCGCTGACTTTGGCGAACATGCGATCGGCAGAGTCACTCCCGTTGATTCTTGTTTGTGGTGGATGATTTTGCTTAGAGCATACGTCAAAGCCACTGGGGACATTGACCTGGCCCACCAGCCCGAATTTCAGCGCGGCATCGTACTCATTCTCAAACTTTGCCTTGCCGATCGCTTTGATATGTATCCCACGCTTCTGGTTGCAGATGGGGCGTTTATGATCGATCGCCGCATGGGAGTCTACGGCCATCCGCTGGAAATTCAAGCGCTCTTCTACGCTGCCCTGCGTGCTGCACGAGAACTGCTACTTCCGGGTCGGCGCGGCGACATTTACATTCAGGTGATTAACCAGCGCCTCAGCGTTCTCAACTACCACATTCGTGAGTATTACTGGCTTGACCTGAAGCGGCTCAACAATATCTATCGCTACAAAGGCGAAGAATTCGGCATCGCCGCTGTCAACAAATTCAACATTTACCCCGACTCCATTCCCTACTGGCTCACCGAATGGATGCCTGAGCGAGGCGGCTATTTGGCAGGCAACCTTGGCCCTGCCCAAATGGATTTCCGCTTTTTCTCCCTGGGCAACCTGATGGCGATCATCTGCTCTCTCGCCAGCGTCGAAGAATGCCAATCTATCATTGATTTGATCGAGCAGCGCTGGCACGACTTGATTGGCTACATGCCCATGAAAATCTGCTTTCCTGCTGTCGAAGGCTTGGAATGGAAAATTCTTACGGGCTGCGATCCCAAGAACGTACCCTGGTCATATCACAACGGCGGCAACTGGCCTGTCCTACTTTGGACACTGGTAGCCGCTGCCCAAAAAACAGGCAGAACAGAACTTGGCTGGAAGGCGATCGAGATTGCCGAAAGACGACTAGCCGAAGACGAATGGCCAGAATACTATGACGGTCGCAATGGTCGCTTAGTCGGAAAGGCTTCTCGAAAGTATCAAACCTGGACAGTTGCCGGATACCTTTTAGCCAAAGAGCTAATGGCCAACCCTGATCACATGAAGCTGATCAGTTTCGATGAAGATCCTGAAATGCAAGAGCTACTTGGCATTCTTTCAGAATATCGGTGTGGATAGGGGCATTTAGAAAGTAGCGAACGACTTCTGTGAGGGCGTAGCGTTCAGGCAAGAACTCTGAGTCTACTCCAGGGCTATCTGCCGAATGTTACGCCTCTCACAGATTTTGCTCGCTACCAAATTCCTTACAAAACTCGTTCCTAAGGGTTTACCTTGGGAACAAGTTTTGTCGTCCCGCAAACGCTAAATGATTACAATACAAAGCAAACCCACGGTGCAGGTGTTGCGATGACTTCTGCGTTCACAGATCCCGTCAAATTTGAGCCGCTGCCCGACCACACCCAGCTTCCAGAGTCGGACGGTACGTTTGTGAAAAACTTTCAGGAGCATCCCCAGAGCATTTTGCTGACGGAATCGATTTGGTCCACTCTGGAACGCCTGCACCCTGATGCCCAATTCTGCATTGGTCAAGACTCTGGCATTTACTGGCGGATCACTGAGCCACCCGAACGCGGTGCAGAAGCACCCGACTGGTTCTATGTACCCAACGCGCCACCAACCCTAAATGGAGAAGTTCGTCGCTCCTACGTGCTGTGGCAAGAACACATTGCCCCTCTAATCGTGCTGGAATTTGTCTCGGGTAACGGCTCTGAAGAGCGAGACAAAACGCCCTGGAAGGGCAAATTTTGGATTTATGAACAAGTTATTCGTCCAGCATTTTACGGCATTTACGAAGTGAAGCGAGCCAGCGTTGAGGTGTATCACTTCATTGAAGATCACTATGAGCTATTGCCTGCAAATGAGCGAGGACACTATGCCTTGCCGCAAATGGGTGTAGAACTGGGCATTTGGCAAGGGCAATACAGAAATCTAGATCTACCCTGGTTGCGCTGGTGGGATGACCAAGGAAACCTGCTGTTGACTGGGGAAGAACGAGCTGAACAAGAGCATTTACGAGCTGAACAAGAAAGCCAACGGGCTGAGCATTTGGCGGCTCAGTTAAGAGCTTTGGGTATAGAGCCAGAAGTTTGAAATCAAAAGGGGAACTGGACGGCAATACCCCTCTAAGCAGGCGTGAACACCGATCCTAGCGATCGCCCCTTACTTCCTACAATTAATTCATACGCTAGTGAGAATGATCTGGAGTTTTGAATTTTGAGTTATGAATTTTGAATTGCTTCTAAAACTCAAAACTCACTACTCAATTCCGCTCTTATAGTTCCTGACTCCCGAACGCCTATGCAACCTACTAACCCGAATCAATTTACAGAAAAAGCATGGGAGGCGATCGCCCGCACTCCCGACCTGGTCAAGCAGGCGCAGCAGCAGCAGATTGAGACGGAGCATCTGATGCGATCGCTGCTCGAAAAAGAAGGACTCGCTACCAGCATCTTCAACAAAGCTGGGGTGAACGTTGAGCGGCTGCGTGACTATACTGAAGAATTCGTTAACAGCAAGCCCAAAGTGTCGGGGAGCGGCACCTCAGTGTATTTGGGGCGATCGCTTGATACCCTGCTCGATCGGGCTGACGAAATCCGCAAAAACTTTGGCGACGAATACATTTCCATTGAGCATCTCTTGCTAGCCTATGCCAGAGACGACCGCTTCGGAAAGGCTCTGTTCCAGGAGTTTAAGCTAGACGAAGCGAAACTAAAGACCATCATCCAGCAGATCCGGGGGAACCAGAAAGTGACCGACCAAAATCCAGAAGGCAAATACGACGCGCTGGAGAAATATGGGCGGGATCTCACCGAATATGCCCGTCAAGGTAAACTCGACCCCGTGATTGGTCGAGACGATGAAATTCGCCGCACCATTCAAATTCTCTCTCGCCGCACCAAAAATAACCCAGTGCTGATCGGTGAACCCGGTGTGGGTAAAACTGCCATTGCTGAAGGTCTGGCTCAGCGGATTGTCAAAGGCGATGTGCCGGAATCCTTGCGCGATCGCAAGCTGATCGCTCTTGACATGGGAGCGCTGATTGCCGGAGCCAAATACCGAGGTGAATTTGAAGAGCGTCTCAAAGCCGTTCTCAAAGAAGTCACCGACTCTCGCGGTCAGATCATCATGTTTATTGATGAAATTCACACCGTCGTCGGCGCAGGTGCAACTCAGGGCGCAATGGATGCCGGAAACCTGCTCAAGCCAATGTTGGCACGGGGCGAACTGCGCTGTATCGGTGCAACCACCCTGGATGAGTACCGCAAGTATATTGAAAAGGATGCTGCCTTGGAGCGTCGTTTCCAGCAGGTTTACATTGACCAGCCGACGATTGAAGATACTGTCTCAATCTTGCGCGGACTGAAAGACCGCTACGAAACGCACCACAACGTCAAGATCTCTGACAGTGCGCTGATTGCGGCGGCGACGCTTTCCACCCGGTATATTAGCGATCGCTTCCTACCTGACAAAGCGATTGACCTGGTGGACGAAGCCGCCGCCAAGCTAAAAATGGAAAGCACCTCCAAGCCTGATGAACTGGACGAGGTCGATCGCAAGATTTTGCAGCTCGAAATGGAAAAGCTATCGCTGCGAAAAGAAGTTGACCCCGCCTCCAGAGAACGGGTAGATCGGCTCGATCGCGAACTGGCTGACCTGAAAGAAGAGCAAAGCGCCCTTAATGCCCAGTGGCAGGCAGAAAAAGAAGTCCTGGAACAGCGCAAATCCTTAAAAGAGGAAATCGACCACATTGTTAACGTCGAAATTCCCCAAGCAGAGCGCGACTATGACCTGAACCGAGCCGCAGAACTGCGCTACGGCAAACTCACCGACCTCCAGCGCAAGCTCGAGGAAACGGAAGAAAAACTGGAGTTGACCCAAAAGACTGGGCGATCGCTGCTCCGTGAAGAAGTCACCGAAGCCGACATTGCCGAAATCATTTCCAAGTGGACAGGCATTCCTGTTAGCAAGCTGGTCGAATCCGAGATGCAAAAACTTCTGCAACTGGAAGACGAACTGCACCGTCGGGTAATTGGTCAGGAAGAAGCCGTCACTGCTGTAGCTGACTCAATCCAGCGTTCTCGTGCCGGATTAGCTGACCCTAACCGTCCCACTGCTAGCTTCATCTTCCTCGGCCCCACTGGAGTCGGCAAGACAGAATTGGCTAAAGCCCTTGCTGCCTATCTGTTTGACACCGAAGAGGCAATGGTGCGAATCGACATGTCCGAGTACATGGAGAAACACGCCGTCTCTCGCCTAATCGGTGCGCCTCCCGGATACGTAGGTTACGAAGAAGGCGGACAGTTGACCGAAGCAATTCGTCGTCGCCCCTACGCCGTGATTCTGTTTGACGAAATTGAGAAGGCACACCCCGACGTGTTTAACGTCATGCTGCAAATTCTTGATGACGGCCGCGTCACTGACTCACAGGGCCGCACAGTGGACTTCAAAAACACCGTGATCATCATGACTAGCAATATTGGCTCTCAATACATTCTTGATGTGGCAGCCGATGATGCCCGTTATGAAGAGATGCGATCGCGCGTCATGGAAGCGATGCGAACCAGCTTCCGCCCCGAATTCCTCAACCGGATCGATGAAATTATCATCTTCCACAGTTTGAAGAAGTCGGAACTGCGCGAAATCGTTAAGCTTCAGGTGCAGCGCTTAGCAAAACGGTTGAGCGATCGCAAAATGTCCCTGCGTCTCTCCGAATCTGCCCTCGACTTCCTCGCCGAAGTTGGCTACGACCCCGTGTTTGGTGCCCGTCCGCTGAAGCGAGCCATCCAACGCGAACTCGAAACCCAGATCGCCAAACACATCCTGCGGGGTGAATTCATTGACAACGACACCATCTTCGTGGATGTCGAAAATGAGCGGCTGGCCTTCAAACGCCTGCCTGCTGAACTGGTGACGATGTAATTATCTACGCCAAAATTTTCAACAGTGTTAGAGGGTGGTTAATGACCACCCTTTTTTAGTCCCCAAGAACTGAACTGGAGTACCTTAAAATCTGTGCATTCTTTTGCACAAATAGCTCAAAGCGTTTGCCTCTCTCATAGGATTAAAGACATGAGGGAAGCAAACTTTAACGCCATTTTTGAAGAGCTAACGCCTCGACAGCGCAAAGTCCTGCAAGGTTTTCTGGCAGGAGAGACAGACGAGGCGATCGCTACCACACTCTGTGTAGAACCTTCAACCATTCGCCGTCATCTTGCCAATATCCATAAGGAATTTGGCTTGAGCAACCTGGAAGGAGAACACTATTCTCGTCGGGACGAACTAATCGAACTGTTTACGCGCTATAAGCCAGAAGTGGTCAATCCTGGGTTGGTGAGTGGAAAAGGAGGGCGATCGCCCGATCTCGACTTTCCCGGTAGTCCTCTGTCCTCAGAATCGCCGCTCTATATTGAGCGCCCTCCCATTGAAGCACGCTGTGCAAAAGAAATCCTCAAACCAGGTGCATTAATCCGCATCCGTGCTCCAAAACAGATGGGCAAAACCTCACTCCTTAATCGCATCATCGCCAGTGCTGAAGCTGTGGGATATCAAGCACTTCGCTTAAACCTAAGGCAGGCAGAAGAACAGTTTCTCACCAGCCTGGATACTTTCTTGCGGTGGTTTTGCATTACCGTCAACCACAAATTAAATCTTCCAGTTCAGCTTGATGAGTATTGGGACGATCGCTTTGGCAGTATGGTGAGTTGCACAACCTACTTTCAGGCACATATCCTGGGACAGCTTGACCGCTGCCTGCTACTGGGTTTGGACGAGGTAGATTGGCTATTTGAAGCACCTAAAATTGCCCAAGGTTTTTTTGCTCTGCTGCGAAGTTGGCACGAAGAAGCCAACAATCTAGACATTTGGCAACGGCTTCGACTGGTGGTTGCTCACTCCACCGAAGTTTATATCCCACTGAATATTCATCAATCTCCCTTCAATGTAGGCTTACCCATTCGCCTGACAGAACTCACTGTTTCTCAAGTCCAAACTTTAGCGGGACAATACGGACTGTATCGGCTGTCATCCGCAGAAATAGAACAACTCACAGCTCTGGTTGGAGGGCATCCTTACCTGATCCAGTTGGCACTGTATCACTTACAAAAGGGAGAAACCTCCCTGAATCATTTACTCCAAACTGCGGCAACTCAATCTGGAATCTACAGTAGTGATCTGCGTCGTCAGTGGCAAACACTACGCTCCCACCCAGAACTCATGCAGTCCTTTAAAGCTGTGATTGAAACTAAGGAAGCTAGTAGACCACTAGATCCAATCTTGGCTTACCGATTAGAAAGTATGGGATTAGTTAGGCTGCAAGGCAATCAGATCAGTATCAGCTGTGAACTGTATCAACAGTTTTTTGAGGAACAGCTTTAACTCCTCTCTACTTAAGTTTTATGAGATGAAATATGAGTTTTTCTACCAGCACTGGCTATGAATATCAGGTCGGGGGAAGTCTTAGAATTGACGCACCTAGTTATGTAGCACGTCAGGCAGACCAAGACTTATACCAAGCACTAAAGGCAGGACACTTTTGCTATGTCTTTAACTGTCGACAAATGGGCAAATCTAGCTTGCGAGTCCGGACAATGCAGCGGCTTAAAGCAGAAGGCTTTATCTGCATCGCGGTTGACATGACCCGGATCGGCAGTGAACACTTAACTCCTCGCCAATGGTATGAACAGGTGATTTCCGAACTATGGAGAGGGGCTAATTTGCCTGGAAAAGTAAGCCTAAAAAACTGGTTACAAGAACATCAGGATCTGGCGCTGGTGCATCTGCTTAATCGTTTTATTGAAGAAGTTTTATTAGTAGAAGTTGCAGTTCAAAATATTGTTATTTTCATTGATGAAATTGACAGTATTCTTAGCCTCAATTTCTCAATCAATGACTTTTTTGCGTTGATTCGAGCTTGCTATAACCAACGAGTTGATAACCCAGAATATAACCGTATCACTTTTTGCCTGTTAGGAGTCACAACTCCTTCAGATCTAATCAAAGACAAGACTCGTACCCCGTTTAATATTGGACGGGCGATCGCCCTCCACGGATTCCAGCTTGAACAAGCACAAGTACTTACCAGAGGCTTAGGAAGTATTGCCAACCCCCAAGACACTCTGCGCGAAATATTACACTGGACAGGCGGACAACCCCTACTCACTCAAAAAGTTTGTCAACTGGTTGTACAAGAGGTAGAGAAGATAAACAGAACAGTGAGTTTTGGGTCAAATCCAAAAAAACAAAATCTAGAATCTAAAATTCAAAATTCTTCCGCACCTTTGCCTTCTACTTTGGTTCAGCATCTTGTCCAAACTCAGATCATTCAAAACTGGGAATCCCAGGATGAGCCGGAACATCTGCGAACCATTCGCGATCGCCTCCTCCGCAACGAGAAAGTTGCTAGCCGTTTATTAGGACTCTATCAACAGATTTTGCAGCAAGGAGAAATGCCTGCTGATGATAGTGAAGGACAAATCGAGCTGCGGCTTTCAGGGCTGGTAGTCAAGCAGGGAAACCTGCTGCAAGTTTATAACCCTATTTATGCAGCCGTTTTTGATCAGACTTGGGTAGAGCGATCGCTCAACAATCTGCGTCCCTATGTGGAATCCTTCAATGCATGGGTGATGTCTGGCAAACAAGACCACTCACGACTACTACGTGGGCAGGCGCTAGAAGAAGCCCTGAAATGGTCAATGAGCAAAAGCTTGAGTGCCCAAGATGCAGAGTTTCTCCGAGCCAGCCAACAGTTTGAAAATCGAGAAGCTAAACAGTCCAACGAGATCTTAACCAAAGCCAACCGTACAGTTAAACAGCGTCTTCGCATCGGCACAGTTTTTCTCACAACAGCCTTGGTCGCAGCAGGACTCATTGGACTGTGGGCAAGACAATTAGTCGATCGCACTAGAACCATCACCGAAATTGAAAGAGACAGCAATAGTGCTTTAGAACAATTTGAATTTCTGCCGACTGATGCTCTGTTGACTGCCATGCGATCTACACACAAACTAAAACAGATCGCAGAAGGAAAAGTAGAATGGTTTAACTTTCGCTTAGGAATTTTAACTTTTCAGTTTTCAACATATTTCAATATTAGGCAAACAAGCTCAAATTACCCCACTAGTAGTCCAATTCTGGCGCTACAAACTATTCTTGATGACATTCAAGTACAGCAGGTGACGGGCCCATGGGCTAGTCAAACTTGGGTACAGTTTAGTCCACGGGGCGATCGCGTTGCCTTTCTTGACAGCGGAATCGCACCTGACGTAGCAATCATTACAGCTTTAGGTTTGCAGGGCAACCAGTTTTCAAGGATAAAACTACAAGGGTTGCCATACGACAGCTTCATCAGCGGCATTAGAATCAGTCCAGACGCAAAATACATCGCTGTCTACTCAAACTGTCAATCATCTCTATTGGATCTTCAGGGGGATCAGAAATTTGTCCTTCAAACAGAAGGGCGAATCTCTAATGTTCTATTCAGTCCAAATCATAAATACCTTCTCACACTCGAAGCTAGTGTTTCATGTGATAATCCTGACCAAAGTTGGAGTGAGCAAACTGCTCGTCTATGGGATTTACAGGGCAATCAGTTAGCGGTATACGAAGGACTATCATTGTCACAAAATGCCGTATCTTTTAGTCCGCATGGGCAACATATTGCAATGGTTGGAAGAGACAGTATCTCAATTCAAGATTTCCAAGGTAACCAGCTAGCAGCTTTAACAAAGCAAAGTGACGGTAGAAGTTTGGTGCAATTTAGTCCACAGGGCGATCGCATTCTCACAACGGATGAAAATATTGCCTACCTCTGGGATTTGCAGGGCAATAAAGTTGCTACTTTCAGTGGACATCAACACTTCATTGAAGCTGTGCAATTTAGGACTGATGGTCAACGCATTGTTATTGGAGATCGGGAGGGTAACATCCATTTGTGGAATCTTCAGGGAGAACAAATAACAGCGTTTAAGGCACATGCAGGAGGAATCGCAGCAGTACAATTTAGCCCTGATGGACGACAGATCGCCAGCTTTGGAGAAACGGAAGCTAACATTGCAGGAAGCAGTAGTGACCTACGGCTGTGGGATCTCCAAGGCAACTTATTGATAGATTTGAAAAGCCGCGATTTAAGCCTTGAATCGGTTATTCAATTTAGTCCTGATGGCAAACGTATTACCGTAAACGACGATAGTGTAGGCTTCGCCCAAGTGTGGAACCTACAGGGCAATCAGCTAGCTACTTTTGCAGGACAACAAGAGCCAGTTACAGCCTTAAAAGTTAGCCCTGATGGTGAGCATGTTGCTGCAATCCTGGAAAATGACATAGTTCGAGTTTGGGATATTCGAGGTAATTTACTGTCTGAGTTTAAAGGACATCAGGGTGAACTTAAGAGGATAGAATTTAGTCCAACTGGCGATCGCATTCTTACTCATGGATATTCTTCATTAGGTGAAGGTACAGTAGAAGTTTGGGATTTTGAAGGAAATCAGTCAACAGTTCTATCGGGAAATTGGGGAACGAATTGGCAACGTCCAATTAGCTCAGATGGAAGGTATGTCGCCACCTTTAGGCAGGGCAACACAATTCAAATTTGGGATATGGAGGGAAATCAAATAGCAACCTCACCACCTATCTCTGAAGAACTTGAGTCCTTACAGTTCAACCCCCAAAGCGATCGAATCGTCACAGCAAGCGGCAACGGTATGGTACGCCTGTGGAATCTTCAGGCACAGGAGATAGACTCATTTCAAGCTCATTCTGAGTACGTAAACAGCGCTTATTTTAGCCACGATGGTAAACAAATTATCACCGTTACACCGCCTGATATTTCAAGATCGCTAGACACGGCAGTCAAACTGTGGGACTTGCAGGGCAATCTGATTAGAACGATCCAGGATAGTAATTTTTCCACAGCCACTCAATCGATTTATACCAATGACCTCTCTGATACAATCTTCATTCCAGAAAGCGGAAGGTTTGTTAAACCTTTTGAACAAGTTGCCTTCACCTGGAACATGGAGGGAAATTTGCAGGCGATCAAAGGGCGAACAGGTTGGCTTAAAGAGCCAGTAGAGTCTTATCCAGGGACTTTGCAGGTTAGTTTGAGTGGCGATCGCATTGCCGCGTTAGGTGAAGACAACAGAATTAGAGTTTGGGACAACAACGGCAACCAAATTGCTGAGTATGAAGGATACGCGATGGCACTCAGCCCAGATGGAAAAAGCATTATAGTTGTTTCCCAAGCAGACAACACACCGCGCTTGTGGCGACTGGATGACCTCGATGGGTTGCTGCAACGAGGGTGCAATTGGTTGCGACCCTATTTTGCTCACGGTGACAGTTTTGGTGCTAACAGTGAGCAAGACCGCCAGATGTGTGACTTCAATGATCTAAATGGATGATTTTGAGTGATTGTAAAACGTCCCCACAATTAATTGTGATCCTGGAAGCGAGAGAGCTTGAACAGGCTGATGTCGTGGTTGGTTTTGCCTGCGATCGCCAACTCCATCAAAATCTTGCCTACTAATGTACTGAACTTAAACCCGTGCCCTGAAAAGCCTGCACCAATGATGATTTGAGGATAGTGAGGGTGGCGATCGATCACAAAATGTTTGTCTGGAGTCACAGTGTAAAGACAGCGACGGGTAGAAACAAGTTTGCCATTGGCACCAGGAATGTAGCGACGGGGAAATTCTCGTAAGCGTTCAATCCATTCCAGGTCGGGCGTGTAATCTACTTCACTCGGATCGCTAACAGTCTTCCAACCGTAAAACGGAGTAATTTTTACGCCAGAGCCTTGATAAGTAGGAATGCCGTAAGGACTCTCACCATAGTCTGCATTCAGGTGAGCAATAAATACCGGAAAGCGTCCTGGCTCATAGTCTGTCGGGTTATCGGGTTCAAAAAAGGCAAGTTGGCAGGGCATTACCCTGAGCGGTAGATTGATTCCCTGTTCTGCCAATATTCTTTTTGCCCAACTGCCTGCCGTAACGATCAGGCGATCGCCCCCATATTTGCCCCTAGCGGTTTGCACCTCGACGCGATCGCCCTTCACCCCAATCCGCATAACCGGAGTTTGATCTAGCACCGTTGCGCCACTTGCCTGAGCCAAGCGAATATGGGTCAACACACAGCGAGAAGCAGCCAAAAAGCCTGTGTCTTCCTGGTAAATCGCCTCCATTCCCTCGTCAAACCGAAACTGGGGGAAAAGCTTTTGGGCTTCGTGGGTAGAGAGGCGATCGTGCGGTAGATTAGTTTGCTTCAGGCTGGCTTTCAGGTTCTGCATTGTTGGTTCTGAGGGCAAGCCAAAATCAATTCCTCCCGTTTTGAAATAGAGCTGTTCTCCGGCTGCTTCTTGCAGCGCAAACCAGAGCGGATAGGCATCGCGCATCAGGTTCACATAAATTGGATTGTCGTAGGAATAGCGAATTACTCGTGACAGCCCATGAGAACTGCCCTTCTGATGATCCAGTTCAAACTGGTCTAACAGCAAAACGCGCTGTCTAGCCTGAGTTAAGTAATAGGCTGCGGCACTACCCATCGCGCCTGCACCCAGCACGATCGCATCAAATTCGTTAACGTTTGCAGACATAAGGCTATTAAGTCAGGAAACGGTGACTCAATCAGTGGATTGGTTTATCTACAATACAGGCACAATATGTAGAACTCCTTTAGTGTTCTCAAAAAGATGGAGTCCAGCGTTTAACAGCTTATGGTTACTCTTCCTGCAACTGTCAACGTTAATCTATATGTGCATCGCCAAAAGCCACTGTGGAATGCGATCGCCATTCTCTACAGCTTGTTGAGCTATATCGGTGGAATTTCTCTGCTGCTGTTGCCTAGCGGTTGGCTCAATGCCGCCGGGGTCATGCTGTTGACTCACGGCTTAGTCTTCTCAGCTTACCTGTCGCACGAATTCATGCACAGTACCATTTTCGGGAATCGGCGCTGGAATGCCATCTTCGGCACCCTAGTGCTGTGGATTACGGGTGGCTGCTACGGGCGCTTTGACAAGCTAGCAAAACGTCACATCGCTCATCACATTGATCGGGTAGATTTTTCTGCGTTCAACCTAGCTGAAACGCTGGAACAAATGCCGAAGCTGTTGCGGCAAACCATCCTCGCATTGGAATGGCTTTACGTTCCAGTGATCTCATTCTGGTTGCAATGGCGCTCCATTTTCAACACATTTCAAGATCCTGAACGTCAAGATGAGCGGTTACGTGTGGCTGCGCTACTACTGATTCGTGGCAGTTTGTTTACACTATTGGCAATTGTTTCACCGAAAGCATTGTTACTTTACTTCTTGTCTTACATTGGCATGATTACAGTGCTGCGGTGGATGGATGCATTTCAGCATACCTATGAGGTTTTTCCACCGGGAACGCCTTTACCAGAGCGCGATCGTGCCCATGAACAGGCAAACACTTTCTCGACACTACTTTCTCAACGCTATCCCTGGCTGAACTTGCTGTTGCTTAACTTTGGTTATCACAATGCTCACCATGAACTGATGAAATGTCCCTGGCATTCACTGCCTGAACTGGATGCAGAACTATTCAGTGGTGAAGAAGTTCACTACGTTTCCCTAGCTCAACTATTGGGCAACTATCATCGTTTCCGAGTGACCCGTATCTTTTCAGGGCAAGGACAGGCGGTAGACCATCAAGGAAGCCCTACACCAGATACTTTCTACGGTGCAGTTGGCGTTTCGTTTTTAGTTTATTGATGGATGTGAGTAAAACAATGTGCAACCTGGCACTTACTTGAATTTTGTCGGGTTCCGCTTTGCTTCAAATCAACAACGCCGATGGTAATTCTGTAAGCGAATAGATTATGCAGAGGGATGCGAGATTTCGTGTCCCTTCTTTATTATCCCAATTTTCAGCGATACGCATCACCCGCTTAGGGGCTTGGCATTGTCCTGCATTATGCATAACGTTGATAACGGGTCAATTCAACGTTGCACTAAACATAACCCTAGAATATTTCTACAAACGGAGCCTTTATGCCTCAAAAGATTGCAGTCGCGGTAATTCACGGCATTGGAGAAGCAAATCCTGACTTTGCTCAAAAAGATAGCCCCAAATTTACTAGTGGATTTGCAAAAAAGCTAAAGTCAGAGCTTGCCAAAGTGTTAGATGAGGAAGTTGACACTGTTGATGCAAAATTGGTGATTGAGCCAATCTACTGGGCTGAGGTAGTGCAAACAATTCAAGATGAATTGTGCGATCGCCTCCAAATTGAAGGCAAGCTCAAGAAATTTTTCAAATTAGGTGAGTTTATTTTTCACTCCCTATCCGACAGCGTTGCCTATCAAGTGACTTCTTCCTCCGCAGCCTCTGACCGCCATATCTACGACGGCATTCACCAGTGTTTCTCCGATACATTAAAGAAACTGGCTACCAGTGCTGGTGATAAAGCACCATTGTGCATCGTGGCTCATAGTCTGGGTTCTACGATCGCCAGCAACTACATTTGGGATTTGCAAAATAGCCAGGCACAGATACCTATAGGCAACACTCCTTTAGAGAAAGGTGAAACCTTAGCACTGTTCTACACCTTTGGTAGTCAGATCGCCTTCTGGTCACTGCGTCATAAAGACTTTGGTATTCCAATTAAAGTCCCTTCACCCAAGCTTTCCCAGCATTACCCTAACCTTAAAGGAGAGTGGGTCAATTTTTATGATGAGGATGACCTACTGGGCTATCCTATCCAAAACATTAATGAGGAATACAAGAAAGTTGTGAAGGATAAAAAAGTGAATGCAGGCGGAATGTTACAAAACTGGAATCCCACATCTCACAACGAATATTGGAAAGATGATGAAGTCGTCAAACCGATCGCCAAAGCATTAGCCGATACGTGGCGATCGCTCAATCCTTGAGTTTCTACACATCCATTGTTCCTGGCAGCGTGACGTAAAAGGTACTCCCCACATTCAACTGGCTTTCTACCCAAATTTTGCCGTCATGCTGCTGTACGATCGCACTACAAATCGGTAGACCCAGTCCCGTTCCTCCCTTTTGACGAGCATCAGACACATCAACCTGCTGAAATCGCTCAAAGATTAGATCGAGCTTGTCAGCAGGAATGCCGCGCCCCTGGTCTTTGATGCGAATCAGGAGGGTGGAGATTGGAGATTGAGGGTTGGGAGTTGGGGATTGGAGGGAAATGGGTGGGGATTGGGTTGCAGTTGTGGGCTGATGTGTTATTGCAGATTGGTTTTGGATTTCGGCAGTGAGCCAGACAGTGCTGCCTTTGGGGGAGAATTTGATGGCATTGCTAAGTAAGTTGGTAAACACTTGCAGAAGGCGATCGCTATCTCCCATAAACCGAACCGATACCGCAGAAACTAAAAGCGTCACTCCAGCAGTGTCAGCCATTGTCTGCATTGTTTCGGCAGCTTGATGGATCAGGTCAGCTAAGTCACAAGGTTGCTTGGACAGAGTAATCTTGCCAGATTCGATGCGCTCCAGGTCAAGAATGTCATTAATCAGGCGAATCAAGCGATCGGTGTTGTTGATCGCAATTTCTAACATGCGCTGCCCTTTGTCGCTCAAGCTGCCCAGTTTACCCGTTCCCAATAACCCCAGTGAGCCGCGAATTGAGGTAATCGGGGTACGCAGTTCATGACTGACGACAGAAACAAATTCATCTTTCATCCGAGCGATTGCCTGCCGCTCAGTGATGTCATTCAACACCAGCAGCAAGCCATCTAGAGGTGATGTGGGTTGTGTGGGAGCTGCCGCATAGACCAGCGGTTCTAGCTTAATTTCTAACCAGCTTTCTCCTCGTTCTAGCTGCCTGGATTGAGCAAAGCCAGACATTTTTAGGCTATGCAGGTCAACCTGCCATTCTGCCTCGCTCAGCCAATGGGGAATCAAGTGAGAATGCAGGCGATCGCCCACTTGCACTCCTAGCCACTTTGCTGCTAAAGGATTGCAAAACCAGATTTGCCCGTCCAGGTCTGCCGCTAAAAGCCCAATAGGTAAACTACGAGCAATCGCCGCCTGAGCCGACTGGGAGCGTCCAAACCGCTCTGCCAATTCTGCTAATTGAGTGACTCGATGCAAAGCAGCAGGACTCTTAGGTAAATCCGAAATCGACGGTGTGTCTTTGCGAGAAATTACTACATCCTGATAGTGACTTTGCCAGAGATATTCAATTTCTTGCTGGAGTAAGCGATTCAGTTGGAGGCGATCGCCCACCGCCACTGCCGCCACCGTTGCAGTAAAGAGCCCAATTGGTGAAGCGATCGGCAACCAGTAGTTTGCTCGAAACATCAGCAAGCCAAAGATTGCCCAAATCAGACATAGCGCCACCCATACGGCTGCCTGTAGCTCAGTTCGCCAGTGACTCAAACACCAGCTTAAAACTGGACCCGCAACGAGCAACCCAAATAGCACCCAGCGCTGAGCAAATACATGGAGGAAATTTCCCTGCAGCAGATTGTTGATTGCCGTTGCCTGAAGGTAAACCCCACTCGTAGGCAAATCCTGATCAAATGGTGTCACTAAAGGATCTAAGCCCGTTGCCGTGACTCCAACCAAAACAATTTTGTCTTGAAACGCCTGTAGTGGCACTTTGCCTTGAATTACATCTACAAATGCGTAGTGAGGAGCTTGCTCAACTCGACTCAGCCAATTTATTCGCAGTGGTTGGTTTAAGTCCGGCAGATTAATCGGCTCCTGAATCAGGCTGTAAACCTGAAGCACTGAAACCGATAAAGCAGGCTTCTGCTGAATTTGCAGATTGATAGCATGAGTCAAGCCATCCGGGCTACTGCGCTTGAGAATGTGACCCGTGGCGATCGCCCCTGCCTCCAGATCAGGCGTAGGGGATAGCGGTAAACCGAGCCCATCCCAGGCTTCAGCCAACACAACTAGACTGTGACGCTCCATTGCCGCCTTGAGCTGCAAGTCGTCTGGGCTTGGCTCTGACCAAATCAGGTCAAACGCCACAATGTTAGGCTGCGCCTCCGATAGTCGATCTAAAAGCTGGACATAGCGCTGTCGAGAAAATGGGAAACGCCCCAGTTGCCGCAGACTCGCATCATCAATTTCAATCACAACCACCTGGTCATTCCAGGGCAGCGCCCCTCGCAGCCGAAACAACGCCACATAGGCGGCTTGCTCCAGTGGTTGCCAGCCTCCCCACATCGCCAAAAACACGACTGCCAATGAGGAGATTCCGCCTGGTAATAGTCGCCACCCCATCCGCCGAAGTCGCCTCATACCTGCCCAGATTAAGCTCGAATTACTAAACCTTGACGCAGTAGTGCTTCTGCCATCGTTCGATCAAGCGGCTTAGAAAAGAAAAAGCCCTGCACATATTCACAGCGTAACGCCTTGAGCTGCGCTAGTTGCGCTGCCGTTTCGACCCCTTCAGCAATGACATCCATGCCCAGATTCCAGGCTAATTTGACAATAGCTCTAACGATTTCTAGCTGTTCTCCTTCAGAATCAATCCGGGTAATGAAAGAACGGTCAATCTTCAGCTTATCAATCGGTAGACGATGCAAATACGCTAGAGAAGAATATCCCGTGCCAAAGTCGTCTACGTAAAGCTGTACCCCAAGCGCCTTGAGCTGTTCTAGTACAGCAGTCGCAGTTTCAAGACTGTGCATAATCGCACTTTCTGTAATTTCGATTTTCAGACTTTGTGAGTCTAGCCCCGTCTCCTGGAGAATTTGCTGCACCTGCTCAGGTAAGTCTGATTTTGAAAACTGCTGGGCAGAGAGGTTGACGCTGATAGTCAAGGGTGGCTGACTCGGAAACTGCTGCTGCCACTGGTGCAGTTGGGAGCAAGCCTGATGGAGAACCCACTGGCTAATCAAGCTCACTAGCCCCATTTCTTCTGCCAATGGAATAAATTTTGTTGGAGTTACCAGCCCTCGCTGTGGATGTCGCCACCGAATCAGCGCTTCAAAGCCGCTGATCTTACCGGTTGCGACCGCTACAATCGGCTGATAGTAAAGCTGAAATTCTTGACGCGCCAAGGCTAACCGCAGGTCAGTTTCTAGCCGCAGTCGAGAGGATGCTTTGACTCGTAGCTCAGCATCAAAGAGTTCATAACGAGCTTTGCCTAGCGCCTTTGCCTGATACACAGCGGAGTAGGCGTTGTGTATCAAACTTTCAGACTGATCATGCTTTGTGCCTGTCGCGATGCCAATGCTGACTGAGAGGAATACGTCTTGACCATTGAAATTAAAGGGTGAGGCAAACGCTTGCTGAATTTTTTCGGCAACGGCGATCGCCTCATTCGCATCCTCAATCTGTTCTAGAAAAATGCCAAACTCATCTTCACGCAGGTGAGTAATCGCCTGCACTAGAGGTAAATTTAGAATCAGTCGTTGAGCGATCGCCCGCAGCAATTGATCGCCGACTTCCCGTCCTAAGCTGTCGTTGATTACATTGAAGCGATCGACATCAACTAGCAAAATTGCCAGCGTTTGATCAGCTTGGGCAGTGGCGATCGCCTGCCTCAACTGCCGCATGAACACCATTGGCGTAGGTAAAGCAGTTAACTCGTCATTACAGAGTTTTTGCTGCCAACTTAATGCTGCCAACTGATGCAGCAAAGGTTCTGATCCTGACAGTTGATGAAAAGCACTAAATTCACCGTCTGTTTCCACATCAGACTCCAACACATCAACCAAACGCATCAAGCGCTCTGTATTGCTAAACGCAATCTCCAACATTCGTTGCCCTTTTTCTGGCAAAGTGCCAAGCATGCCGGTCAACAGCAAACCCAGTGCCGCCCGAATTGAGGTCAGGGGTGTTCTTAGCTCATAGCTGACGGCTGAAGCAATGTCGTCTAGCTCTGAATCCAGCTCTAGCGAAAAGCGATGCACTTCTTCAGATTGAGAGTTTGACTCAACGTTTGGCTCAACCATTGCTAAAGACTCCATCCCAACGCGGCGGCAACCTGATCAGCCAGCGCAACGGGGTCAAAAGGTTTAGACAATACAGCCGTCACTCCCAAATCGGCAAATCGGCGCTGATCAGCCGCCTGCACCTTAGCAGTAAGTAGCACAACCGGAATCTGCTGCGTTGCAGGCATGGACTGGAGCTTTTGAAACGTTGTCGGACCGTCCATGTCAGGTAGCATGACATCTAGCAAGATCGCATCGGGTTGCTCCGCTTCAGCTAGAGCCAGTCCTTCACTGCTAGAACTAGCGGTAATCACCTCCCATCCTCCCATCATCTCAAGACTCGCTTGAGCAACTTCCCGAATATCATCCTCGTCATCGATAATTAGAACTCGCTTAGTTGCCACCAGCTATACCTCCGCTAACTAAATTAAACCGCTCACCACCTGCCGTCGCTCGATTGAGTAGTCGCATGATTAGCGCTTCTAACGCTTCTGGAACAGCCCGGCTTTTGGTAATGAATTCTGTTTGACCCAGGTGACTCAGGTGTAGACGCGATCGCTCCACATCTCCTAATTCTTGGGCAGTGTAGATTATCAATGGCATTTGGCAGAAGTGTTCTTGCTGGCGCAACCACTCTACAACGGCAAATCCACTTCCCTTTGATAAAGTCAGGTCTAACACGAGCAAGTCAGGAATGAAATGCTGGCACAGTTTAATGGCGGCTTGCTGAGTTTGAGCATATGCAGTTTGAACCTGATGGCAACCAAGCATCGCAGCCAAAACTCGTGTTAAGTCTAGGTCATCTTCTACAATTAGCACTCGCCCAACCTGTCCTTGCTGCATCGCGAATTGCTTCAGCATTTGAAACAGAGAAGCGTAATCAGCCGATTGATAAACCCAACCCATTGTGCCCAATAGTTCAAACTCAACTCGTGAAGAGGGGGTATTGAAAATGATTAGGGGAATATTTGGAATGCTATTGCGCTGTTTTAGCAGCGTCAGCAGTTCCCAGTCATCCGTCTTAGGATTATCCAAGTCCAGCAAAATCGCCGTTGGCTGCAAGGCTGCTGCTCTGGCGATCGCCTCTTTCACCGACTTAACGACAACCACCTGATAATTCTGTTGCTCCAGCAAACCTTGCAGCGTCTCAAAATGAGTTGACGCATCGTGGCACATCACAATGGATTGCTTGTTGCCAACAATCAACCCTTTCAACCCATTGGGCTCAGCTAGGGGCAACGTCAGATAAAAGCAACTCCCTTCACCCAACCCACTTTCTACCCAAATTTTGCCGCCGTGTTGCCTGACGATATTGCGGCAAATCGCCAACCCTAGCCCTGTTCCGCCTTTTTGCCGTGAATCAGAAGCATCAACCTGCTGAAACCGCTCGAAGATAGACTCTAGCTTTTCTGGAGGAATGCCACGCCCCTGATCTCTGACCGAAATCAGAAGCATAGGAGGTTGGGCACTACTGTCTTTTGCTCCTGGTGGAACGTAAGTTTCTGCGGTCAGCCAGACAGTGCTACCCGCAGCCGAAAACTTAATCGCGTTGCTAATCAGATTGGTAAAAACCTGAATCAATCGATCGGGGTCAACATTGATGCTGACCGAAATGCTGGAGCAGCAGAGAGTCACGCCTGCTCTTTCAGACATGGGCTGCATCATTTCAGCTACCTGTCGCAGCAAATCAGCCGCATTACAAGACTGCTGATGCAGGGTGAATTTATCAGATTCTAGACGCTCAAGGTCAAGGATGTCGTTAATTAGGCGAATCAGGCGATCGCTATTGTTGACAGCAATCTCTAACATGCGATGCCCTTTTTCAGTTAGGGTGCCCATTTTGCCAGTTAGCAACAACCCCAGTGACCCTCGCAAAGAAGTCAGCGGTGTGCGAAGTTCATGACTGACCGTAGAAATAAACTCATCTTTCATGCGCTCTATAGCAGTGCGATCGCTAACATCTCGCCCAATCATCGAAGCTCCCGTAATTTTGCCAGTCTGGTCTTTTACTGGAGACAGGGTTAGAAATACGTCAATCAACCTGCCATCTTTACGCCGATGTCGGGTTTTGTAGTAATCAAGGTGGGTTTGCGGTTGCAGGCTCTCAGGAATGGGCGATCGCTCATCTTCATCAGGCGGCAGCAGCAATGATGTAACGGTTTGCCCTAGCGCTTCCTCGGCTGAGTAGCCGTAAATTTTTTCTGCCCCCAAGTTCCAGCTTGTAATCCGAGAGTCGAGGCTGGTGCTGAGAATAGCATCATCAGAAGATTCAACAATTGCAGCCAGTTGAGCTAGCGCCGCCTCAGCCTGCTTGCGATCGCTGATGTCTCTGACGATTACCAGCACTTCGTCTTCACCGCTAACTACTATTCGAGCTTCTTGCGTGTGTAGTACTCCAGCCATCTGAAACTGAAACTCATAAATCTGCATCTCACCTGTTTGCAGAGCGCGATTTACATACTGCATTCGTTGATGAGCCAGTTCAAGTGGTATGCACTCGTAAACATTCCTACCCTGCATTTTGTTAAATGGGGCAAACTTTGCTCCATCTTTAGCTGAGACAAAATCTAGGTATGTGCCGTTTCGATTCATCCGAATCAACAAGTCGGGAATTACTTCCAGCAAGGCGTGAGTGGTCGTTTCACTCTTTTGTAGGGCTAACTCCGCCTGACGGCGTTCGGTGATGTCAATCCCAGTTCCAATGATGTATTCCACCGCCCCTTTTGGATTCAGCAGTGCAGTATTTGACCAGGCAATTAGCCGCTGCTCTCCCCATTTGGTCAACCAATAATTCTCGTAGGTGTTTGGAAACTGACCTACCTTTAAGCTGAAAAATTCTGCTTTGACGGGTTCTATCTCTTCAGCAGTCAAAAACACGTTCCAAAAGGGCTTATGTCTAACTTCCTCAAAAGCGAAGCCCGTTGTTTGGACACAGCGGTTGTTAAAGCGAATAATTTCCCCTTGAGGGTTGAGAACAACGACCAGAGCTCCAACAGTGTCGAGTACTGCCGCACTAAAGTCACGCTCTTGCTCTAGCTTGACTTCTATTTGCCGATGTTTAGCCATCTCCTGACGAATCAGAGAGAAAAACAGCGTTAAAGCTCCAATGTTAAGAGAAGTGATCAGCAGAAATTCACCTCGGTGGGCGATCGCACTCATTCCAATTGCCAGTGCTGCAACCACACCAAACCCTAACGCTAGCCTTTGCCGAAAAGAATCGTGGCGCTTTGTTTTCCTGCGCTCGATCGCCATTCGTTCTAGGTCGGTCAAGTTTCGACGTAGTTCAAGTTGCCGAACAGCCTGTTGTCCTAAAACCTTCAGTGCCTCCACCTGCTCGGCGGTTAGCTCCCGTGGCACCCGATCCAGTACACACAAAGTTCCGAGAGCGTATCCTTCAGAGGTCAGTAGCGTCACCCCAGCGTAGAATCGAATGTGGGGATCGTTTGTCACCAGCGGATTGTCTGTAAACCTTGGATCAGCCAAGGTATCCGGAACAATCAGCATTGATTGCCCAATAGTGTAGCTACAGAAAGCAATATTTCGGGGTACCTGGGGCGTTTCCAAACCAACTTTGGACTTAAACCATTGGCGATCGCCTTCTAACAAACCGACCAAGGCGATAGGAGTCTGACAAATTTGGGCAGCGAGTTGGGTAATGTCATCAAACCCGCGTTCCGCCGCAGTATCCAAAATTCTGTACTGGTGAAGCGCTTGCAGTCTATCTGACTCGTTAGCAGGTAAGGGAGCATTGACCATATTCTTGAGAACTATCCTGAAGCTCACCAGCCCAAAAGTGCAGGTCTGTATGAATGGTTTTGCAAAATTTGCACAGCTTTGGATTTAGCATTCCCTAAATTAGCGATTGGAATCCTGTCCGATTCTTCAAATAGTTGCGGTTGTGAGGGAGTTGGCTTCGTCCGCTCCTACAACCACAATTCATAGAGTTGCAATGCTAGCTATAAATTGTCAGTATCGCTAATTTTTAGGGAATCCTTATGGTGCGGATTGAGTTTCTAGGCTCAGTGATGGATGTCCATGAGAATCTTACTGGTTGAGGATGATGAGCATCTTGCAGAACTGCTCACCGACACGCTAATCGAACAGCACCATACGGTTGATCGAGCCGAGGATGGATTATCAGGCCTGACCCTTGCAGAAGAGCTAGCCTATGACCTAATTTTGCTGGACGTAATGCTGCCCAAGTTGGATGGCATCAGTTTTTGTCGTCAGTTGCGGACGAAAGGCAGTCAAGTTCCAGTCTTGCTCATGACTGCCAGAGATACCAGTACCGATAAAGTCATTGGGCTAGATGCCGGGGCAGACGACTACCTGGTTAAGCCGATTTCTCCTCAAGAACTGCTGGCTCGCATGAGAGCACTGTTGCGACGGGGAACTTCCTCCCGATCTCCCCTTTTAGAGTGGGGAGAACTATGCCTCGCCCCCAGCACCTGTGAGGTAACTTACAGCGGCACGGTGATGCACTTGACTCCTAAGGAATACGCCATCCTAGAACTGCTTTTGCGAAATAATCAGCGCGTCTATAGCCGCAGTGCCATTTTGGATCAGCTCTGGGGATTTGAAGACCTGCCCGGAGAAGACACCGTTAAAGCTCACATCAAAGGACTACGGCAAAAGCTCAAAGCAGTTGGAGCAACGGATGTTATAGAAACGGTCTATGGTTTGGGCTATCGCTTAAACATGAATTACTTGAAAAATCCACCGCTGGAAAAGACTGCATCTTTGGTCACCCCTCTTCCCTCAAGCCCGGAGCAGCAAACGCGATCGCTCGTCGCCAAAATTTGGGAAAGAGCCAAAGCCAAAACCCTTCAGCAGATCGAAGTTTTGGAAGCAGCAGTGGGTTTAACCCCAATGCCAGACAAGAGCGATCGCCTATGGAAACGCGCCAAACAAGAAGCACACAAGCTGGCAGGTTCTTTAGGAACGTTTGGTCTGGCAGAAGGCACCCAGCTAGCCCGTCAAATCGAGCAGCTTTTGCAGCTTGAAACGGCACTCAGCCCCGACCAGCAACAGCAGATTCAACAGCAGGTGGTAGACCTGCGCCAACTGTTAGAGGCGGCAATTTGCCCTTCCTTGCCAAAGCAGCCTGAACCTGTAGCAGAAGTTAAAACATTGGTCAGTGCAAATACTCAGGAACCTCTCCTGATGATTGTGGATGACGATCAGACCTTGGCAGAACTCCTGAGCGCAGAAGCCCAAAACCGGGGATTTAGAACAGCAATCGCCCCTAACCCTGACATTGCTAGAGTCGAAATCAACCGTAACTCCCCTGATGTGTTGCTGTTAGATTTGTCTTTTGTAGAGTCTGATGAAACAAAATCTAACCACTCAGAACTGGATGAAGCTGGGCTAAAGCTTTTAGCAGAATTGAGTCAGCGCGTTCCTCCCATTCCCGTCCTCGTGTTTACTGGAAGAGGGCAAGAAGTCGATCGGGTTACGGTTGCTCGCCTTAAAGGCAGACGCTTTCTACAAAAACCGACGACTCCCACCGAAGTTTTAGAAGCCGTGACTGAAGTTTTAGCCCAAGACAGAAAAGTAGAGTCGAGCGTTTTGGTCGTCGATGATGACCCGTTAATTTTGCAGGCGCTTCAGACTTTGCTGCAGCCTTGGGGGTTACGGGTAGCAACACTAGATAACCCGTTGCAGTTTTGGGATGCCCTAGAAGCAACCAAACCCGATTTGCTCGTCCTTGACATTGAAATGCCAGAACTAGATGGCATTGAATTGTGTCAGACCCTACGCAACGATCCTCACTGGAATTGGATGCCTGTGCTTTTTCTGACTGCCCATACTGATGCAAGCACAATTCAGCAGGTGTTTGCGGTTGGGGCAGACGATTATGTCAGCAAACCAATCATTGCCCCAGAACTGATTACCCGCATTCTGAACCGCATTGAACGAACTCGACTCCTACGAAATCAGACAGAAACAGACGCACTTACGGGTACGGCGAATCGACAACAATCTACTCAAGAGTTAAGCAAGCTCCTACAACTGGCACAGCGCTCTCAGCAGCCCCTCTCTTTGTCTGTCTTGAGGCTGGATCACTTGAAGCAGATAAACAGCCAGCATGGGCATCGGTTTGGCGACCAGGCATTGCGGCAGGTAGCGCAACTGCTGCGACAAAAGCTTCGCATTGAAGATGTGGTGTCTCGCTGGAGTGGGGCAGAGTTTGTGATTGGCATGTATGGCATCAACCGCAGCGCTGGTATAGAGTGGCTGGCAGAAATTCTAGAAGCCCTGCGGCAGATAGAAATTACGGTCGAAGGTAAAACCTCTCTTCCGATCACGTTCAGTGCAGGAGTGGCTCAGTATCCCGAAGACGGTCTGCTGCTGCGCGATCTTTACCAGTCAGCCAATGCAGCGTTAGATCTGGCTGAAGCAGCGGGAGGCGATCGCGTTCTCCCCGCTTACTGGCAACCAATTCAGGCTGAAGCACTACTCAAAACCGATGTGGTGCTAGTGCATCCCGACCCAAGCTTTGCTCAACCACTGCTGTATGCGCTGGAAACCAGGGGATACCACAATCACTGGCTACAGGATGGCGAGACAGCGATCGAACTTCTAGCGGGAAACGAGCCTGAGGTGCGATCGCAAATTATCTTGATTGGGAGAAACTTACCGGGAATAGACGGACTCGAACTGCTCAAGCACCTGGCGCAAGGGCAGGTGACGCGCCACTCAAAGCTAATTATGCTATCGCTGCCTCCGAGCGAGGCAGAAACGGCTTTAGAACTCGGAGCCTTTGACTACATTTCAGACCCTTACCGCTTGCCTGTTGTGATGCAGCGCTTACGACGAGCTTTTGTGGCTACAAAACTTGACATAAGTTGAATTATCAACTGGCTTTAATGCGATCTCCCCATTCTGATAGACTTTTAGACTGAGGCTCAGTCCGCAAAACGTCGCAAAATCAGTAGTTGGGAGGCATGCCTGGTGGAAAATACACTCGGTTTAGAGATTATTGAGGTGGTGGAGCAGGCGGCGATCGCCTCTGCCCGCTGGATGGGTAAAGGTGAAAAGAACACTGCTGACCAGGTTGCAGTGGAGGCTATGCGAGAGCGCATGAACAAAATCTACATGCGTGGGCGCATTGTGATTGGAGAAGGAGAGCGGGATGACGCGCCCATGCTCTACATCGGGGAAGAAGTGGGAATTTGTACCCAACCCGATGCCAAAGACTTCTGTAACCCCGATGAGCTGATTGAAATTGACATTGCCGTTGACCCCTGCGAAGGCACCAACCTGGTTGCTTATGGTCAGAATGGCTCAATGGCAGTGCTGGCTATTTCTGAAAAAGGCGGATTGTTTGCTGCACCCGACTTTTACATGAAGAAGCTGGCTGCTCCACCCGCCGCTAAGGGCAAGGTGGACATCAACAAGTCAGCCACCGAGAACCTGAAGATTCTCTCGGAGTGCCTCAACCGTTCTATTGAAGAATTGGTCGTGGTAGTGATGAAGCGCGATCGCCACAACGAATTAATCAAAGAAATTCGGGAAGCAGGCGCACGGGTTCGGCTGATCAGCGACGGTGATGTATCTGCTGCCATTTCCTGCGGGTTTACGGGCACCAACATCCATGCGCTAATGGGCATCGGTGCGGCTCCCGAAGGGGTGATTTCCGCAGCAGCAATGCGCTGCCTGGGTGGTCACTTCCAAGGACAGTTGGTCTACGATCCGGCGATCGTTAAAACGGGCTTGATTGGCGAAAGTAAGGAAAGCAATATCGAGCGCCTGACCTCGATGGGCATCACTGACCCCGACAAGGTTTACGATGCTGACGAGTTGGCTTCTGGCGAAACCGTATTGTTTGCGGCTTGTGGCATCACCCCTGGAACGCTGATGGAAGGCGTTCGTTTCTTTCATGGCGGTGCCCGGACACAAAGCTTGGTTATTTCTAACCAATCTCGCACGGTGCGCTTTGTCGATACGATTCACATGCTGTCTGAAGAAGCACCCTCTTTGCAGTTGAGATAAATCAACTCCTCCCCGTTCTTGTAGAGATGGAATTCATCAAGTCTTTTCCGGATGAGTCCCATCCCTGCAAGAACAAATCCCCAGATTCTTGAAGAGTCTGGGGATATTAAATTCTGCGTAAAAACGACCGACCGTTTTCGTCTACAGATTAGGTACAACAACCAAATTCTTCCCTCGACTTCGTGAGTGTGCCTCTACGAGGTGCATTAGCTGTGTGGAGTTAAAGACGGGCAATCTGAAGAATTGTATCTCAGGGCAATTCATAAAAATTCATGCAGAAAAGTGCGATAGAAGCGGCTTTGGCGCTTTAGCCGCCTACCTTAAGTTGATAAACTTCTTTTAAATTGCTGACTCTTATGGGTTAGTTGTTTATATTACGAAAACTTGATTAATCTCTAGTCTGGCTGATGTTCAAATGCAGTTGTTAGGGTTGAAAAGAGTCGGCTGTTAAAGCGCCTTGTTCGACATACCTAAAAAGACCCCTTTCAGCAGAAGGGCAACCTACTTATCAGCAGACCCGTTCAAAAACTTTGGGAGGAACGATGAATATTGCCGTTGTGGGACTGAGCCACAAAACAGCCCCGGTAGAAGTGCGAGAAAAGCTGAGTATTCCGACTCCGCAAATGGAAGCGGCGATCGCCCATCTCTGTAGCTATCCCCATATCCAGGAAGCTACCATTCTCAGCACTTGCAATCGTCTCGAAATCTACGTTGTCACCAGTGAAACTGAGCATGGAATGCGAGAAGTGGCTCAGTTTTTAGCGGAATACAGCAAATTGCCGATTTACCAGTTGCGCCCTTATCTGTTTACGTTGCTGCACCAGGATGCCGTAATGCATCTGATGCGGGTAGCGGCAGGGCTAGACAGCCTAGTGCTGGGCGAAGGGCAAATTCTGTCGCAGGTCAAGCACACCCACAAAGTTGGGCAGCAGTACAAAGGGATTGGGCGAGTTCTCAATCACCTGTTTAAGAAAGCGATTGAGGCAGGAAAGCGTGTTCGCACTGAAACCAGCATCGGTACAGGGGCTGTTTCCATCAGTTCCGCTGCGGTAGAACTGGCGCAGATGAAGACGCAAAACCTGGCAGCTTGTCGGGTGGCGATCGTCGGTGCAGGCAAAATGTCACGGCTGCTGGTGCAACACCTCTTACCGAGAACACCTGCTCAAATCTGCGTTCTGAACCGATCGCTAAATGGTGCTCAGGAATTAGCCAATCAGTTCAAAGAGGCAGATTTGCGGCTGCATACGCTGGCAGATTTGCACACGGTGCTAGCAAATTCTGATGTGGTGTTTACCTGCACTGCTGCAACTGAGCCACTGTTAGACCGCGCCAAGCTAGAGATGATTCTGGAGCCAAATCAGCCATTGATGTTGTTTGACATCTCGGTGCCGCGCAACGTCGATGCTGATGCCAACGATTTGTCTCATGTCCAGGCATTTAACGTAGATGACTTGAAAGCAGTAGTGGCGCAAAACCAGGAAAGCCGCAGGCAGATGGCAATGGAAGCGGAAGCGCTGCTGGAAGAAGAAGTTGAGGCGTTTGAGGTGTGGTGGCGATCGCTTGAAACCGTTTCCACCATCAGCAGCCTCCGAGACAAAGTCGAAACTATCCGGGAGCAAGAGTTAGAGAAAGCGCTGTCCCGCCTAGGAACAGAGTTTGCCGAAAAGCACCAGGACATCATCGAAGCCCTTACCAGAGGTATCGTCAACAAAATTCTGCACGACCCGATGGTGCAGCTTCGTGCCCAGCAAGACATTGAGGCACGACGCAAGGCAATGCAGACGCTGCAAGTTCTGTTTAACCTGGAAGGTGCCTCGAACGAGCAGTATAGTTAGGGGCTAGGAACTAAGACTAGGGGCTAGAAACTTAAGTGTTTAAGCCTTTTTAAGTGTTTAAGCCTTTTTTAGAGGGGTGAATTCTTGGGCTGGTTGCTGTTTTGGAGCCAGCTCAAGAATTCATCCCTCTGTCGCATTAGGATTGGGTTAGGCAATCCTGCCCTAAAGCGATCCCAGAGCAGAATCTATGTTTAGCCACAAGCATCTTCTACCCCAGAAAAAAGCAGACTACTGGCGCTGGGCTGTCGGGTTGTTTAGCATTCTGTTTCTGCTGGATCTGGTCAGTTTTCTGATTGCTGAGGGGTTGTGGTTTCAGACGGTTGATTCTCTCCAGGTGTTTTGGGTGCGCGTGCAAACTCAAGGTCTGTTGGGGTTGCTCACGTTTGGACTGAGTGCGAGTTTGCTATTGAGTAATTTGGCGATCGCCCGTCAACACGCCTGGTTAAAACCGCCCGATGATGCTGATCAGTCAGCCCCGGCAAGAATGGGGTTATTGCAACTTCTGCCATTGACTTTGAGTCTGAGCTTGATTATCGGCGTGATGCTGCTCTATCACGGGCAGGTGGCGGTGAGTCACTGGCATCCTCGGCTCAGTTTGTATAGTGATAATTCTCAAATTCCGGCTAAGTTTCAGCCAGAGTTAGTTTGGCAGATTGGGCAAGAGTTAAGTACTCAGCTCTGGCAGGTGGGGTTTATGGTGGGGCTGGCGATCGCCCTGTTGATTTACCCGCAGCCACTCCTAGTGGGAGCGGCAATTCTGATGAGTCTTGCGTTTGGACTGGTGATTTCAGAACATTGGGCAAAAGTCTTGCCCTACTTTAACCCGACCTCGTTTGGAGAAGTCGATCCGCAGTTCGGACAAGATATTAGTTTTTATATATTCAAACTCCCCGTCTGGGAATTGCTGGAGTTTTGGCTGATTGGGCTATTAACTTTAGCATTTGTTTCAGTTTTGCTGATTTATCTGCTGTCGGGAGATAGCCTCAGTCAGGGCAGGTTTTCTGGGTTTTCGGCAACTCAGCGGCGACATCTTTATGGACTGGGCGGCGGACTGATGTTGGCGATCGCCCTCAGCTATTGGCTCGATCGCTACACCCTGCTTTACTCCAGACAAGGCGTTGTCTATGGCGCAAGTTACACCAACGTCACAGTCCAGCTTCCGGGCTATACCATTCTTAGCCTTTTGGCAGCCCTGATTGGCGCATTTTTGCTGTTTCGCACCCTCTTCTGGACAGCGGCAAGGAGCAATATTTCCCAGCGAGTGTCAACCCGTCAAACGGCATCCCACAAACATCCAGCTTCAACCCCGTCTCGCCCTTTACCCCTCGTTCTCGTCGGGTACCTGCTATTGGCGGCAATGGTCGCGGTTCCTCTGCCGCTTGCCGTACAGCGATTTGTCGTGCAGCCAAATGAGCTAGAGCTAGAGCGACCTTTCATTCAGCGCACGATCGCCCTGACGCGCAAAGCGTTCAATCTGGATCAGATTGAGGTTGAAACTTTTGTTCCAGAAGACAACCTGACTACTGAAGAAATTCAGCGAAATGATCTAACGATTAGCAATGTTCGGCTGTGGGATACTCGCCCACTGCTACAGACGAATCGGCAGCTTCAACGAATTCGACTGTACTACGAATTTCCGGGGGCTGACATTGATCGCTACACCTTACTCAACGAAGCGGGTGAAACCGAACGACGGCAAGTGCTAATTGCGGCACGGGAGCTAGACTACAATTCGGTTCCAGCAGAAGCTCAAACTTGGGTCAATAAGCACCTGATCTACACACATGGTTACGGTTTTACGCTCAGTCCCGTGAACACAGCCGGGCCAGGTGGCTTACCTGACTATTTTGTTCGAGGAATTGAGCAAATTCCCAGCAGCGATCGCATTCGTGACAGCATTCCCCTGGATAATCCTCGAATTTACTACGGTGAATTAACTAATACCTATGTGATGACGCAAACGCGGGTGAGTGAGCTAGACTTTCCCAGCGGCAGTGAGAATGTCTACAACAGCTATGACGGTCTAGGCGGCGTCGACATTAGCGGCTTTGGGCGACGACTGATTTTTGCTAAGCACCTGCGCGACTGGCAAATGATGCTGACTGAAGATTTTACGCCCCAAACTCGGCTGCTGTTTCGGCGCAACATCATGAGTCGGGTAAGAGCGATCGCCCCCTTCTTGCACTATGACCGTGACCCTTATCTGGTAGTGGCAAACGCAGGTAATGGGCTGGGAATAGACACTGCAGACTCAACTCCTAACTACCTGTATTGGGTGATTGATGCTTACACCACGAGCGATCGCTACCCCTATTCCGACCCTGCCGACAATGACTTCAACTACATTCGCAACTCCGTCAAAGTCGTTGTGGATGCCTACAACGGCAAAGTTCATTTCTACATTGCAGACCCCGAAGACCCCATTATCAATACCTGGGGCAAGATTTTCCCCAATATGTTTCAGCCGCTCGACCAGTTGCCCGCTGCTTTACTGAGTCACATTCGCTACCCGCAGGATTTTTATCGCGTTCAGTCTGACCAGTTGATGACCTATCACATGACTGACCCGCAAGTGTTTTACAACCGGGAAGACCAGTGGCGTGCGCCCAACGAAATCTATGGAGATGAGCAACCGTTGGTAGAGCCTTACTACCTGATCATGAAACTGCCTGCGGAAAACAGCGAAGAATTTATTCTGTTGCGCCCCTTTACGCCCGTGCAGCGCAACAACATGATTGCGTGGCTAGCAGCCCGTTCAGACGGGGCTGGCGAATCCTCACCTAACCTTAACCGCTATGGCAGACTGTTGCTCTATCGTTTTCCCAAGCAAGAACTGGTGTACGGACCAGAGCAAATTGAAGCGCGAATTAACCAAGATCCAGTCATTTCTCAGCAGATTTCGCTCTGGAATCGGCGCGGCTCTAGGGCAATTCAAGGAAATTTGTTGGTGATTCCGATTGAACAATCTTTGCTCTACATCGAGCCACTTTACCTGGAAGCAGAGCAAAACCAACTGCCCACACTCGTCAGGGTGATTGTTGTCTATGAAAATCGGATTGCGATGGCAGAAACGCTGGAACAGGCACTAGCAGGAATTTTTCAGCCCGATACAAGCAATACACCCACCATCGTGCGTCCTGTAGGAGAACTCTTGCCGCCCGAGGGAGGAGCTTTGTCGCCTTGACAGATTACTATGTTTTCTGAACGTGAAACCTTCTGTTCGTGTTCAAAATTAAACACATCTCCATTCAGCAATGCCAGCTGAGGCGCTATATGCTGAGAGAAGGAGCCGCTGAGCAATGACCTATGCAAATTTACCTGGACTATAGTGCCACTACACCCACTCGCCCAGAGGCGATCGCCCAAATGCAGCAAATCTTCACGCAGCAGTGGGGCAATCCTTCTAGCCTGCATGAGTGGGGGCAACGAGCTGCGACTGTAGTGGAGCGAGCCAGAGTGCAGGTAGCGGATTTAATCAATGCAACGCCGGATTCTATTATCTTTACGGCTGGCGGCACCGAAGCAGACAACCTGGCAATTATGGGTATTGCACAGCAGTATTCAGTGCCCCAGCATCTGATTATCTCCAGCGTGGAGCATTCTGCAATTTCAGAGCCCGCACGCCTGTTAGAGCAATGGGGTTGGGAGGTGACGCGCCTACCCGTGAATGCTCAGGGACGAGTCAATCCTCAAAATTTGCAGGCAGCACTACGGGCAAACACGGTTCTGGTTTCAGTCATTTACGGACAGAGTGAAGTCGGAACCCTTCAGCCAATTGAAACGTTAGGACGGATCGCTCAGGCTCACGGAGCGCTGTTTCACGTAGATGCAGTGCAGGTAGCAGGGCGATTGCCGATTGATGTACGTCGGCTACCCGTGGATTTGCTCTCTCTGTCGAGCCATAAGATCTATGGACCCCAAGGAGCAGGGGCGCTGTACGTGCGTCCAGGCGTTGAACTCATGCCGTTGCTAAACGGCGGTGGGCAAGAATTTAAGCTGCGCTCTGGGACGCAGGCGGTTCCAGTGATTGCTGGATTTGGCATTGCGGCTGAACTCGCAGCTGAAGAGATGGCAACCGAAACGCCTAGATTGATTCAACTGCGCGATCGCCTATTTGATCAGTTGGCAGACGTACCGGAACTGATGCCCACGGGCGATCGCCTGCATCGACTACCCCACCACGTCAGTTTTTGTTTACTCAATGCTGATGGCGAAAAGCTCAGCGGTAAAACCTTAGTACGGCAGATGAATCTAGCTGGAATTGGCATCAGTGCCGGCTCAGCCTGTCACAGCGGCAAGCTAGTTCCCAGTCCAATCCTGGTAGCAATGGGATATGGCGATCGCACCGCTAAGAGCGGCATTCGCCTCACGCTTGGACGAACCACTACTCTTGAAGACATCGATTGGACAGCCCTGGTATTAAAACAAATCTTGCAGCGAGTCGCCCCTACTCCCGTTTGTGGCGCTTGTTCTAGCATGTCTTGAGGTATGACTGTTCCCCTGGTATGGCAAGCAACTTGCCCTTTCGACAGAGGTTTAGAGAAATTGCAGCAATTACGCTGCATATCAGTAGAAGGATAAGACTCGGGTAGACAACTGGGAGCTTCACCCACCCAGGGAAAGCAGCTTCAGATTGATCTGTTAGTTGCATCGGATGCGGTAGCATTTCTGATTTAAAGCCCTCAAGAGCCTCCAGCTTGGTGTAAAGCTCTCAGATTACTTTTATTACCCTCAACTTCTTGCCTGACAGAGTATCTTCAGGTCTGGCTAAGGAGCTTATCTTGAACTGGAATTTTAACATCAAGGTTTTCTCACCATGAATCGACTGAATTGCAAAGGTTTAATCAAAAGAGCAACTGGCGTTGTTGGTGTTGCCACACTGGCTTCCCTGATTGGTCTTCCTGGACTGGCACAAGTCAATCCCAGACCTAGCATCCTTAACGAAGCGCCTTACAACAACAACGCTACCGGGGCAACAGGTGAGTTAAATCCTAATCCCGGTGTTTTTAATGAAGCCCCTTACAACGGTTCCACAACTCCCGGAGCCGTACAGGCTTCTCCCGCAACTACACCTGCCAGCCAAACTCCAACTGCTCTATCTGCGGCTCCTGTCAGCAGCTTAGATCAGCAGTTCATGATCATGGCTGCTCAAGGCAACAATGCTGAGATCCAAACTTCGCAGTTGGCGCTAGACCGTTCTGAAAACGAAGAAGTGAGACAATTTGCTCAGCGGATGATTCAGGAACACACTCTGGCAAACCAGCAGCTACAGCAAATTGCTTCCCAGTATGGAACGAATTTGCCTGCTGACCCTGGTCCATTGAACCAGGCGATCGCCGAGCAACTGGCACAGCTTTCTGGCTCAGAATTTGATCGGGCTTACATGGGTGCACAAACTAACGCTCACCTGAGAACGGTCGCCCTGTTCCAAACCCAAATTCAGCAAGGACAGGAAGAATCCCTGAGACAGTATGCAACCCAATTGCTGCCATCGGTCGCAGACCATTACGAAATGGCAAGCACCATGGTGCAACAGTACCGCGCTGACGAGCCTAGCCGTCCGCTTCAGTAGTCCCAGAGACTCAGCCTGATTTAATCTGAATTTAAAAAGCTGCGCTCCTGTGGAGCGCAGCTTTTTACCTTTCATTTACCTTTCATCCTCAACCCAGGTCAGTTTGTAAGACAGCGGCGATCGCCTTCGATGCCTTTGTGCGAAACTCCTGCACATCCACACGGCTCAGTAGCCAAACTGCGACAAGCATTCCGATCGCCTGACAGGCAAAAACCAAACTAAAGGCAGGGAGCGGACTTTGAAACAAATTTCGTCCCAAGTCGAGCAAAGCTCCTCCTGCGACCGTTGCAGTTGCTTGAGATAGAGCTTGGGACAATCCCCAGGCACCCACAAATGTCCCAGCAGTTTCTGCTGCGGTCAGGTCTAACATCAGGCTCACCGCACCGTTTGTCAAAATGCCAGAAGCCAGCCCAAACAGCATCACCGCACTCTTGAGCATGACTTGTGTCTCAGTTAAGCCTGACAAAATTACCAGCACAAAACAGCCTGCGGTGAAAAGACAGCCTAATTGGGCAGTTCTTTGCTTACCCAGACGCGGCACGATGACAAAACCTGAAATTGCCATTCCCGCAAGAATGCCATAGCCCCAAAACTGGTTGAGCCCAGCACTTTCACCAAGCGTCATGCCAAACACTTCACGAGCGTAAGGTTCCAGTACGGGCTGCTGTAAAAATAGGCTGATTGTCATTACCATCAGAAAGGTGAAGAAAATTGCCGTTTGTCGGGAAGCCGTGAGAACTTTGAGGGCTGCTCCAAGGGTAATTCGATCTTCCCGTTCGGCAATCGTGGAGCGCGATTGATAGTGGGAATATTTTTTCTCAATCCCAAAGGTTGCCAGCACTCCTAATCCCACAACGGCGATCGGGAAAATAGTAAAGAGGCGATTAATCGAAGGCTGCAACGTCTCTGGAGTGATGCCTTCAAGCATTTTTTCGCCTGCGATCGCCCCCGCTACAATACCCACGATTAGCATTGCCCAGACAATGCCAACCAGTTTTGAGCGGTTTTCTTCCTCCGACACATCCACCAGCAGCGCTGTAAATGGAGTTGAACTGGAGCTAATACACAGCCCGTATAACGCAAACATAAACGCCAGCAATGCTGCCCAACCCGTACTTTGGGCCGTCCAACCCGCAACGGTACTGGCTCCCAATTGCCAAACCACCTGTACTGCTAGATACAAGCAAACCGCCTGAAGCGCCAGCCCAAGCCAGATATAACCAGTGCGGTGGTGTCCCCAAATGGGTCTGGAGTCTGACATGTACCCAAACCAAATTCGCGCAGGGGCAACGAACTGATACATGGCGATCGCCCCCGCCGCGATCGTTCCTGGAATTCTTAACTCCGAAATCAAAACCTGGTTTAGTACACCCAGCGTCAATAATGACAGCAGCCCCAATCCCATTTGGAATAATCCCAGGCGGAACATCGTAAACAGCCCGATTTGAGGAACTGCCCTATTTGCTGTGGGTTGAGCAAGCTGCTCATCTGAAAAATTACCTGTCGCCATATTTATAAAACTTCAGTTCTAAAGTTATCAATCTTTGCTAGAGGAGCATCCTGTGGAAGCGTTTCTCTACTCCTTACGATAGAGAATGTTCACATCCTTGTTAAGAGGCGAACGATCAAAGTTAACTTTCGCAAGGAACAAAACCATCCATGAGTTTGTTAGGAAACATTATCTGGTTAATCTCTCGCCAAACAACACTTTAAACTGCTGGTTATTGCTCTACTTCCCCTCGGACGGGACTTGCGTTAAAAAGCGGTTCTCAAGGTAGAGGCAAGATAAAGTTTTGTAAAGTTACACTCATAGATATCTGACTGTGATTAAGTGGAGGATACTTTGAGTACACAAACCGCACAAACCATTACGCTTGGTGCCAATGGCCCAACAGTAGCCCCCCTATGTGTTGGGACCTGGGCTTGGGGCGATAAGCTGTTTTGGAGCTATGGCAGAGATTACGATGCAGCTCAGCTTCAAGAAGCATTTAAAGCAGCCCTGGATGCTGGGGTAAATTTCTTTGACACCGCAGAAATCTACGGCTTCGGTGAGTCTGAAAAGCTGCTGGGACAGTTTATGCAGCAAGCATCACAGCCCGCACAGATTGCTACTAAATACATGCCGTTGCCCTGGCGGTTTAGTGGAGATGCGATCGCCGATACTCTGACCGAAAGCCTCAAGCGCTTGCAGGTTGACAGCATTCCGCTCTATCAGGTACACATGCCGTTTGACTTTTTCATGAGCAAAAAGACGCTCATGGAAGCTCTAGCAGCAGAGGTCAAACGCGGTCGAATCGGGGCGATCGGTGTCAGCAACTACTCAGCTAGCCAAATGCGAGAAGCACATCAACTGCTGGCAGCACAGGGCGTTCCTTTGGCGGTCAACCAAATGCCCTACTCGCTCCTGGGTCGGCAAATCGAGACAAACGGCGTGATGGATGCGGCGCGTGAGTTGGGAGTAACGATTCTGGCATACAGTCCTTTAGCTCAGGGATTGCTGACCGGCAAGTACACACCAGAAAACCACACCACACCGACAGGGGCACGTCGGATTGATCCTCGCTTCAGCCGTGATGGGTTAGAAAAAATTGCGCCTTTGATCAACTTACTGAAGCGAATTGGGGAAAAGCGCGATCGCACCCCTGCTCAGGTTGCACTTAACTGGCTGATTGCCCAAGGTAATGTGATTCCGATCGCAGGAGCAAAAAACGCAGAACAGGCGCGACAAAATGCGGATGCGTTGGGCTGGAGTCTCGACGAAAACGAAATTGCCGAACTCGACCAAATCACCCGCTCCTACCGATAAAGTTAAGTGTAGGATTTGGTCTTTAAGACATGAAGCTTTGGTCGGACTGGGGATTTAGCCGCACTGGATGGCGCAATAGTCAGCGGGGTGAATATTGGGTTGTGGCGCAAGCGTTGCTGATAACAGGTTTTGTGCTGCTGCCCGTCTACCGCCCCCTTGAGCTAGCTCTGTCTCCTGAGTGGCTTTACTTCAGTTGGGCAATTGCGGGGATTTTAGGAGTGGGGGCGATCGCCTTCTTCATCAAAGGCATTCTAGACCTGGGCAATAGCCTTACCCCGCTCCCTTATCCTAGAGAGGACGGACAGTTAGTTCAGACAGGCGTATATGCGATCGTGCGTCACCCGCTTTACAGTGGACTGATTTTGGCAGCTTTGGGCTGGACAGTTTTTCAGTTCAGTCTGCCTCATCTGGTTGGCGCGCTAATGTTTGTTCTATTTTTTGATGCAAAAGCAGCCCGTGAAGAAAACTGGCTGATGCAAAAATATCCAGACTATGCAACCTATCGTCAAACCGTAAAGAAGCTGATTCCCTGGCTGTATTAAAGTGCCTCAACTTTACAACAACCCTTAAGAGCTAGGAGTGTATTGCAGCGATCGCTCCTCTGCGGTCAAGTTCGCCTCATTTACATCCCGTCGTAGCACCTGCCCAGTAGGGCTAGCAATCAAGCGGGGAAGCTGCTGCATATCCACCAGTTCCATCGTTCTCATGTCATAGGTAGTGTAGATCGTTTCCTGTGAGTCTAAACCGACATCAACCACCGTTAATGTCTTTTGTGGCGCTAAGTTGCCGTTGAGCAAGCGACGGGCACCAGAGCCCAAAAGACCGGAATACAGTAACTCAAGCTGACCCCGATGCCCCGGATAGTAGGCATGATTGTGTCCACTAACGTAAGTGTGAACGTTGTGACGCTCCATTAGGGCGCGTAGCTCTTCTGCTCCGCTCAGATATTCCCCTGGCTCATCTCGCCCAACCGAAATTCCATATAGCGGCAAATGCCCTATCGCAATCCGCAGTTTGGCAGCTTTTGCCGCCTCTGATTCTAACGCTTGCTCAGCCCAAGCCAGCTGTTCTGCCGGGATAGTTGCCGATGATGCGTCCCAAGTTAAGAAGAAAACACCATTTTGTTGAAAGGTGTAATAGAAAGGGAAACCCGCTCGATCGACAAATTCAACCCCCGGATCATGGCTAGGATTGTTCCAATAAGCAGCAGCGATATCCCGGTCCTGTTGGTAAAGTAGCGTCCCGTCGCTGGCGATCGCCCCCGATGCATCGTGATTACCCAAAGTGAAACCGTAGGGAATGTTTGCATTTCGCAGTGGCGCAGCGACATGCTGATCAAATGCTGACCACATTGCTTCAACCTGGGCACGGGGCAAAGACGCATCCTGACCTGCAATCATGTCACCACCACAAAGAACCAGGTTGGGTGCCCAAAAGGGAATCAGCGAAATGGCTTTGTCTACTTCAGGTTCATAGTCGGTAGAGCCATACTGACTGTTGAGGTCGCTGATCACGACAATGCGGGCATCGCCTCTAGGCGGATTAAACAATCCTTCGCTGCCTGGTACGTTTTGAGATACCGGGGTTGGAGTCGCCTCACTCACAGGGCTAGGAGGTTGAGCTTGGGAGGTTTGGGAGGTGACGGGCTGCTGCTCAGTGCTACTGGCAATGATGCGATTGACCAACAGAGCCAGACTACATCCGCCAACGGCTCCACCTAACACCAAGAACTGACGACGTTTAAGACTCATATTCCCAAAGCTAAACCTGTTGCGACACCAATCCTACCTTACTCACACTGCCACTCAAGTTTAAGGAGGCTGCCATAGTGATAGATTGACGTGAGGGGGCAACGATGAGACGATCGAGTCCGACTGCTTTTTGCTACGCTAAGTTGCTGCATTCGTCGTCGCCCTTAAGCATTGCTGCCCACCAGGGAGGAGTTATGACACCGGATCAGTCAAAGCGTCCAAAGCCAAACCAGCAAAAATTTTGGCAGCAAATCCAGCCTGTCCTTAAAACTCAAAGTCTTCGAGCTTTGCGAACTACGATCCAGGTGCTCGAAGGAATTGTAGAAGAGCTGGAGAAAACACCTGCACCGACTCAGGCAAAATTGTCACCCCCTACAAAACAATCTGCATCTGGAATCAAAGCGGCTCCGGTTGAAACCCTAGAATTTCCAGCTGCACCAACCATGCCAGCAGCTGAGCCGATCGCTAAGCTAGACGAAATTGCTTCAACGCCACCGGAAGTTAAATCTCCTGAAGATGACGATGACGATATCTGGGGCATGGACGAGAGCTTGTCCTTGGATGAACAATCTACTTTAGGTAAACCGACAGAGGCGATCGCCCCTCCCACACCTGCTCCTTCAGCCACTCCGCTAACTAGCAGAGCCAATACGCCACTACCTGCTTCTCAAGGTAGCTTGTGGGCAAAATGGGTGATGCTGCTCGATTGGGTGCGCGATCGCCTCCCCAATTTGATCAGTGACAGACTATCGGACGCTGTTCTTACCAGTATTGCTGGTGGAGTTTTGGTGCTGCTGGTGTGGACAACGTCTGCCCTGCTACCCAATCAGGCTGAAGAAATAGCTCAAGCACCTCCCGTACAATCGTCTCCCGTAGTTAAACCCACGCCTTCTCCCCAGCTTAAACCCACGCCTTCTCCCCAGCTTAAACCTACGCCCTCTCCTCAACCCAGCCCGCCAAAACAGGTTGCTCCGGCTCCGACACCCATCGTTGTTCCACCTACTCCAAAACCCACTCCTTCTCCTTCCCCTGTCGTCTCACCGCCTCCAGCTCCACCTCCTTTAGAACTAACTCCCGAACAAAGCTTGATTGCGGCAATTCAAGACCAGGTGGCAGAAGTCACAAATCGCTACGCCAATGGGTTTATTCAATCCATTCAGGCAAACTTCCGCGAGAGTCGGCTAATCGTCAAGGTTAGTATGGGCTGGTATGAGCTAAGTGGCGATCGCCAAAACAAACTGGCTGACGAAATGCTGAAACGAGCACAAGAGCTTGACTTCAGCAAATTAGAAATTACTGATTCTCAGGGTACACAGCTTGCCCGCAGTCCCGTTGTTGGACCAAGCATGATCATTCTTCAAAGGGAAATGAAAACTAGACTTCCTGCATGAATCATTTTTTGAAGCGTGAATGGTGGTGCGGCTTCACCGCACCACCATTCACGCAGGAGATCTCCTGAGCAAGCTGGGTAAACAATTAATGATGAATTAATAGTGTTTAGCCTCTCTGATAGCGCATTCCGGGTAGTTGAGAGACAAAGCCCATGAGTTCCAGTTGCACTAGGGCACTGAGAACTGAACCGGTGGGTAGCCCAGATTCCTGAGCAATTACATCAAAAGACGTGGGTTCTGATGGAACTGCCTCCAGAACTTGTTTAATCTCAGGTTCCAGGTCGGTCAACTGTTCGTCTAGAAGCGAGAGTTGGGAAGGAGGGGAGGGCATGACGTGCAGCCGGGGCATTGCCCCCAGCATTTCTAGCAGATGACTTTCACCCAAGATGACGTGAGCGCCTGTATTTAGCAATTCCAGGCAACCTTTAGAACGAGGGTTATCCAATGATCCGGGGAGGGCGTAGACATCGCGGTTATAGTCAGTTGCCAGTCGAGCAGTGATCAACGCTCCCGATCGATGGGGCGCTTCTAGCACCAGAATGGCGCGGCTGAGCCCGGCAATGATGCGATTGCGGCGTGGGAAATTGGCTCGATCGGGCTGGGTGCCAGCGGGATATTCGCTAACGAGGAGCCCCTGTTCGGGAATTCGTTTGGCTAGATTGCGGTTTGACCACGGATAAACGACATCGACGCCTGTCCCTAAGACGGCGATGGTGCGTCCGCCTGCGTTGAGGCAGCTCTGGTGAGCTTCGGTATCCACGCCATCAGCCAAGCCGGATACGACGATGAACCCTGCCTGTGCCAAAGAATCGCTGAGTTTACGAGTCCAACGTCTGCCGTAGTCTGAAGGGTCACGGGTGCCAACGATGGCGATCGCTGGCACCTTCCCCTGGTTCTCTTCTGGAACGACGTTACCGCGATAGTAAAGCACGGGTGGCGGATCGGGAATTTCTAACAGCAGTCGAGGATAATCAGCATCGGCAGGTGTCCAAAAGTAAGGATTTACCTTTTCATGCTCTTGCAAAATCTCATCGGGATGAAAGCGCGATCGCCTGCTTGCCACAACTGTCGCAGTGTGAGGTCCAAACCCTTCCACCTGCTCTAGTTGTTTGGGGCTGGCTTCCCAGGCTTCTGCCAGACTATCGAAATGGTGATGGAGGCGCATCAGGAGAGTTGGCCCCACTCCTTCAATGCGTGACCAGGCTAGCCAGAATGCACGTTCCCCCAACTGACGCTCCTTAAATGTGACTGAGTCTCAGAAAATTAAAGATTCACTCAACTGCTGCCTGCTGTTTTAAATAAACGAAAACGCTCTTGTCACCAATGTCAGGCGGAATGGGTTGAACTACTTTGCGTAGCGCAAACACGACAAATAAAGCAGCCCAAAGCCCCAACAGAACTTGCTCTAAAGGAACTGACAAAATTCCAAACAGGTGCCCTAGCAGCAACAAAGGAACCAGAGGGGTCAGCAGCTTGGTTTCAAGACGGTTAAAGCAAAATGCTTCTTTGAAGAAGATACCCGTCAGAGCCGCAAAGATAAAACCGATGCCCAAGATCGTGGTGGGTTGGTGGTAGACCGCCAGAGCAAGGGGTTCGCTGTGAGTGAGGGCAATGGCGATCGCTGCCACAGTGCCAGCCAGCCAAAAAGCCTGCAATGCTCGGTGCAACGGTGCGAGGTAGATGTGAATCATCAGCAGACTCACCGCTAACCCTATAGAAAAGCAGATATAGAGAACGTTCAAAGCGACAGGAACAAAGGCATAACTAGCAAATTTCAGCACTAGAAGAGTACCTAATGCAAAGCTGAGGGCTGCTGCCATCAGTCCTGCCCGATAGATGATTACGCCCTGGCGATCGCTCTCTGTGATCGTAAATTCGCCAAACTGCCCCTGATAAACTTCCGACTCAGCATTCTGGATAGTGGTCATTGTGTTCCCTCTTCGCAGTGCATTTGTTGTAGCGAATTCTGGTTTTAGGCTCTGCCTGTATTTTAACCAAGTAGGAGGGACAGAATTTTACTTAAAAGTTGCTCAATCGTAGAACACAAGCTGCACAGAGCTCCCAATAGGCAAATGTAGTTGAGCATCAGCGCTGCCGCCACTGACCGCAATTTCGACCCAACCGTGACTGCCAATCAAAGCTAACAAACTGCCAGGAGAACTATCTGCATAGGTTTGTTTCCCTGGAATCGTCAATTCTGCGATCGCCACTGACCAATTCTTATTAAGAATTTCATATCTAGGAATGTTGGTAATCAAATTGCCAAAGTGGTCAATGTGCTGAATTGTGCCTGCGATCGCCCCTTCGGTTCTTATACAGCTCGCTAAAGGGAATTGCTTGAGGGAAGCTAGATCAATTGCAGTTCCCAGTTTCTCTAAAGGAACACCTGAGGCAAGATGTGCCCCCACCGGGGCAAAGATGTCACGTCCGTGAAATGTTGCGCTTGGCTCAGAGGTGCGCCAGTAATTAGAATTCGTTAGCTCAACCGCAGCGATCGCCAAATGCTGATCGAGAACGCCGCTAAACAAACCATTGTCTGGACCTACCAAGAATCCGTCTTGGAGCTGAATAGCGATCGCTCTTCTCTCACTTCCTACACCTGGATCGACGACCGCTATATGTACTGTTTCTTTAGGAAAGTACGGGTATGCGTTCAGCAAATGAAATCTTCCCGCTGCAATGTTTTGGGGTGAAATTTGATGAGTCAGATCAACAATGGTTAGGTTTGGGTTAACTTGGGCGATCGCCCCTTTCATCACTCCCACATAAACATCCTGCAAACCAAAGTCACTCAGCAGCGTGACTAATCGCCCTGACAACACCTCATTCATAGGAAGGCTTGAGAAACGGCTTCTGTGTTGATTCTATTGGTTTCCAGCTTACTCAAACAACTGACGCATTCTATTTAGAGAAATGCAATTTGGTGTCCCTGACTCCTCTACACCCCGTTCTGAGTCAGCGAACAAATCTGCGATCGCCACGTTACTCTACACTTCGTTGAGGTGCTTTTCGTACAAAACCTCATAGGGCTGATATCCAGATTTTTGATAGAACTTAGCTGCAGATTCGTTACTGCATAGTAGACCCACTCTGACAATTTTCAAATGCAAGTCAAAAAAGTGCCGTTCAGCTGCTCGCATCAATTCAGCCCCTGCCCCGTGTTTTCGCATCGTAGGGACAACATACAGATCGGAAATATAACCGTACTCCCGCTCTTGTTCAACAATATGGAGGTCGCCTTCATCGAGTTTTTCAACGAAACAAACGACAAAGCCGATGATGCCCTCCTGAGACTCTGCTACATAAATCTGACCATTTTGCTGTTCAACGGTTTCTTCGAGATACGCCAGATGAGCATCACCCATCTCAGAACCTGGTGTCCTGTTGGGAGATAACTCACGTTCAGCATCTTGAAGTGCTGCCATTAACGTAACGAGAAACAGTCGGTCTTCAGATTTAGCAGTACGAACCGTAAAACTAGACAATAGCCATGCCTCTCAACTCTCATACAAGATAGTTCAGAGAGGACTACCGCACTGAGCCTGTAATTGACTTTCTGATAAACCAAAGTTTTGCTGGCGACAGAGCAGCACTTGTGCCATGCGCTGCTGAACGTATAAGCGGTGTGCAAACCAGCCAAGGGGCGCACCTAGAAGGATTGCACCAAGGGCAACGCCAATCAGCAGGCTGTTGAGCAAATCTCGCCGCCGAATCCGTTCTCTCTCGTGATGATCATGCTCTGGGGCAACTGTTGAACGTTCCATCGGAGTTATCCACCGGGGTGATAAACAGATCACCTTCTAGCTAAACAACTAAAACTTGAAACTTTATCTCTCTTAAGGTGAAGGTCGTTCGCGCAATAGACAGAGCTTAGACTCAGTCCGCTTCTACGCTGTAAGAGTCTGGTTAATCTAACGTCCGATATAGGTGCTGCTATTCGAGACAGCATTAACATGACTTTCAGTTGTATTTTTGGATAGAGCAGATGACCTCTCAATTGAACCGTGACTTAGAGAAAACTGAAGCGAAGGGAGCCTCACTGTTTGATCGCACCTTTCGAGACAGCGAAGGCAACATTGTGATTGCTCAGATGCCCAATCTGCCTATTCTGCTTGGTTCAGCAGCAGCTTTCCTTCAATTTGTGCTGCCCAGTGGCAAAATCCAAACCGCGTTTGCTCTAATCGCGTTCGGCACTCTGTTCACCTGGGCATGGCAAGAACTGTTTGAGGGAGTTAATTATTTTCGGCGATCGCTTGGTTTACTCGGATTAGTCAGTCTGATCGCGATAGGACTTAACCTCATGGGAGTGTGAGTCTCTGAAGCGAACTCACTAAGCGAATCGCCCCACTCACACTGCGATCGCCACTCAACAGTTTTATTACTCACGTCCTGGCTTGCAATCTACAAAACCTAATGCCTGTGTATCGAGAAAACTGGCGATCGCTACTCTTCAGTAATTAGGCATTAAACATTCTTGAAGAGAAGATAGGTTAGTATGTCCAACAAAATGGTGCGTTTGCTTGTTGGCAGTGTAGTCTGTGAGATGGCGATCGCACTATCTATCCCCAAATATATTTCATTATCAGGATGAGAATGGATGCGACGGCAGAAAACGAGAGTATGAGTTCAAACTTCTTAAAGTGAGCAGCTGTAATTGGCTTTAAGTAACTTCTTGGAAAGAGTGGCTCGTCGTCATCATCGAATATTTTTGATTCGTAAAGTTGTAAAGCTTTCTCTACACGAACCGAAATCCTCATTGTGTTAACGAATCCTCTTCTAATATCTAAAAGAATTAGTAGATTCCCGATCCAAAACAATAAAATAATACAAACAAAGAGAAGCGTTTCTTGCAATGATGGCTTTGACTGTTTCTGAACAAGCCATCCTATTAAAACTGTGAAGAGAGTGATTGCAGTACTTACAATGCTGAAAACTCTTGCTCGCATCTCTCTCAAACTTTCTTGTGATGTAGCCCGTAATGCAAGCAAAACCTGCGTTTTTTCGCCATCCATTGATTTTCTCAAAATTATTTATAGCAATCGTACAATGGTGCGTTTGCTTCTCAGCAAAGCACTTTACAAAATCGCGATCGCACTACTTTGAGAGAATACCCAATTTCAGCAGCACGAGCAATGAGAGCGGATCGCTGGTCTTCGGTAATTGGGCATTAAACATTCTTGAAGAGAAGACAGGTTAGTCTGTCCAGCAAAATGGTACGTTTGCTTGTCAGCAAGGCACTTTACACGGTGGCGATCATATTCAGTAATCCAAGTTAAAGGCTAAAACAGATTTAGCTGCTCTATTGATTGGCTTTCTCTCTGAGACTGCTCCTTCTGTTGGCATTGCTGAAACGGTCTGATGAGGTGAGGGATAGGTGGTGAAACTAATCGTCGCCCCTTACTAGTCGGTTTCTGCAGACGAACAACGGGAATATCTGGTGGGGTATAGCTACACACAGTTCCCTTGAGCCACCGATCACTTACCCAAACTTCTACAATATCTCCAACACTACAATTCCATTGCGGAAGTTGCGGCTCTTCAGGTGATGTGGGGTAATTTTTCTGTCGAAAGATTGCGGCTCCTACTACACTAAGAGGCAAAGAAGTGTTAGTTTCAGAACTTGAGAATGATCTAGAAGATTCATTAGTATCATCAAATCGACAGTCAGATTTCGCAGATTTTCTGGCTAGTTTATGTTCTCTGGAGCTAGGAGGCTTCCCCTCTTCTACTACCACTCTAGAGTCTTCATTCAAGAAGAGATAATAATACGATAAGCCCATTTCACTAAGCCATCGTCTTTGGGGAGCCATTCTATTGTAAGTTCCCCTAAAGAAGATCCAGTTTACATTTGGACACAAACTTTGCAGATGTTGTGTGCGCTCAATGAAAATATCTTTCTGTATAACACTTCGTTGAATTTCAAAGATTTGAATTAAATGGTTAGATTCTCGAACTACTAAATCAGGACGACGCTTTAAAGGCGGTTCACCTGGAGTAATAATTAGATCCTTCTCTCGCAACACTTCAACATGAGGAGATGATTTATATTCATCCTGAAGTGTTAGTTGAATAGCCCCTACAGCAACAGCATGATCAAGACATCCAGGATCATGACAAGGAGGTTTTGACTCTCCATTAACTCTATGAGTTTTATGAACCCAATGCATCCAACGTGAAATCGTATTTGCTTTATCTAAACATCCACGTCGGAATCGAACTCGCAATTTTTCAGGAAATGCATTTACTCCTGCTTGCATCGTTGCCAATAATCCACTTTTATCTAGCCCCTGCCTTAATTCCTGAAGCTGCTCCTTTGTAAAAAGTTGCTTTCCAATGAGGGATTGCTCATCTCGCCTGATTAACATCTCTGCTATGTCATCGTCCATTAATTTCGCTGACCATTCTCGCAGACAGTGGGGGCAAATCAATTCCATGCCTCGATATTCCCGATGAACTTGCTCCACTGTTGCCCGACCAGCAGCAACTTCTACGGCTGGTGTAATAATTTCCTCTTTTATTGGTTCTAAACCACTTAAAGACATATGAGAATTCCGTAGATAGTTGGCAAAGTTTCAATTTATGCACCCAACTTTGCCACTAGTATAACTGTTCTATTCAGATCTCAACACAAGGTTTTGTCATCCTTACAAAGGTTTTTGACATCAAGACAGAAGTTTCTGACATGGTTACAAAAACTTCTGACATCAAGACAGAACTTGCCGACATCAAGACAAAAACTTCTGACATGGTTACAGAAACTTTTGACATCAAGACAGAAACTTCTGCAAGCATGTCGCTATAGTTTTAGTTGACTTCTAGGTAGACCGACTAGGATTTTGTTGAGAGAGCGATCGCCCCACAAATTGCCCTCAGAAAATCCACTTAATTTTATTTAAGCAACAACAAAATTAGTATGAAAGTTCGGTGAATTGCACACGTATCGTTCCTCAAATTTGCGGGCAATCTATTCCTATAAGCGTTTTATAGGAGTCAAAATTGTATGCTTCGTAAGCGTCGTGCATCTCGCGGTCTTGAGAAAGCTGAGCTTCGTGCTGCTGGCTTGAGAGCGATCGATCCTCAACTGAGTTTTGGCAATTCGGTCACGCTGAGTGAGTTCACTCGAACCATTGACCAGCTACGCCTGAGAATGGAAGCTTATAACACTGCTCTAGCGGTGATTGATGCCTCACAAACTGAGATGGCAGAACTGGAGAAGAAGCTAGGCGAACTGGGTGAGAAACTAATGATTGCCGTTGCCTACACCTACGGCAACGATAGCCGCGAATATGGATTGGCAGGCGGCATTCGCAAGAGTGAGCGAGTTCGCAAAATTAGAAAGGGTCGAACTCGTTCAGAGGCAACTAATTCATCTAATGGTGGTTCTTTAACAGCTTAAGTGAGAACTGTTGGGGCGATCGCCCTTCCCTTCAAAAGCGATCGCCTCAACAAATTCTGTACATGAAGTGGGCAAAGCAATGCCGTGATGCTCTCAAGCAGCACCATACTCTGTGTACTGCCGTTTGTAAGGCGGTTGCAAACCCAGCACAATGTCTTCTCTGGGAACACCCATCTCAACTAGCTCCTCAGCAGGATTTAAATCGGTCAGGTTCTGCTGAAGCCAAATCTTGCCGTCCTTGATATCAAAATGGATAATGCAACGATAGATTCGGTCGAACTGTTGCCAACCCACGTTCATCCACTGGTAATGATCTCGTTCGGTGTCAAAGATCAGTTGCACTTCAACTTCATCATCTGAAGCGTCATCTTTAGCATACTGATTCAGTAACGTTTGAACGTACTCCCGGTATTGAGCTACCTTGTCCATTGCACTATCACCTCATTAACTGGGTCATACACAACTATCAAGACCTGATATCGTTGTACCGCAGTTTGAGTAAATTCGTATTGAAAAAACGTTTGGTAAACATCAACAGGCACTGCCAAATATAGGCTACGCTCTGGTTCAACAGATTCTAAAGCAAGACGATAGCTGAGAAACTGTCCCAATGCAGCGTAGAAGTCTGTGACCGCAGAAGGATTCAAAAAGCTTTTGACTTCGACTGCTATTTTCTCTCCTGCCCGTTCTGCTGCAAGCAATCGCTCGGCACCAAGGTCAATGCGGAAGTTAACGTTACCGAACTTGAACCTGAGTGGATCATCAGTAATCGTCCACTGCTCTTTGTGCAGCGCTTGTTTAACAGCTTCGTGAAAAATATCTTTGGCAGACACAGATTCAACCTACAACAATGCATTTCTAATAATACTGATTGATTTTCAAGGCTCTTTTGGGGGCGATCGCCCTTCCCTTCAAAAGCGATCGCCCTCCTCTCTGCTTATCCTTCTCGCTTACGATAGCGGGTCAAGATACTCATCACTTCACCCAAGTCAGGTGCAGGTAAGAGTGGACTCCATGCGCCGACTTCGGCAAAACCACGACGATGTAAGTTATGGATCGTTTCAATCACACCATCACGAGAGCTGATCACCAACACCTGCAAGCGTTCGCGTTCTGGAAGTGTCGCAGTAGAAGGATTCTCCTCCACGGGTAATGAGTGAGGAGATTCCAAAAAACAGTGAGACATAAGTTGTGACTCCTTAGGGTTTTCAAGGAAACCCAAAAACCTAGCCACCCCGCATTTATTCACGCGTTGCAATAGTGAGTGAGAGAACCAAAAGTGAGTTTAAATCTTTCACTTTCATGTCCTGAAGAGTAAGCAACGCTTTTTTGACATGACAAATCAGGGTGGCTAAGGGAGTGTTAAAATTCACCGTTAGCCGCCAGACTGCCGTTAACAGTTTGGGGGTTAGCTGCTCAAGGCTGGTGCGAACAGCTTTGAGTAGCGCTAGATCCTTGGGTATGGTGGGGTCGTCTGCGTGTAAAGTGACAACCTTAACGTGAGAGCATATCTGGGATGTGAGTCTCTCGTCAAGGTGTTGAGCTACAGATTTTTGAACCGAAGATGAGGGAGCGATCGCTCAAAAAAGACAAGTTTTGTCGGTTAATCGAGGAAATTCACTCAAGATTCAAGAAAAGTTGCCTCAAGTGAATTTTGTGTGAACTTGCAATATCTAAATTTGGTGAGTTATGTAGAGAAGCGTCAAACTGTAGCGAAATTAACCTTTCTCAAATGGGGGCAAGGATGACGTACGTCTCTACCGGTAGTGGACAGGTTGGTGTTCTCAACAGTCGCGGTGTGTTTAGGTCGCTCAGAACTGGACCCGTTCTCACAGATATCGCCGAGTCGAAGGGGGGTGCCGTTTTTGGCGTAAATTTTGGCAGTTTGTTTCGGATCAACAGACGATCTGGTGCAGCAACTCGCATAGGCAGCCTGGGAACCAACAACATGAATGCTCTAGAGTTTGATGCTCAGGGCAGACTCTACGGTGCTGGGGGCAATGGCTTTTACCGCATCAACACTAACACGGGCAGAGCTACTCTCGTGTCTCGCATCTCTCGCTTCAACAGCAGCGGTGATATCGCCTATGACGCGCGCCGCAACCGTTTCTTTGCCACCTCCAACGCTCGAACTGCCACAACTGATGACCTGTTTTCCATCACTCCAGGCGGCAGAGCCAGCCGAGTCGGAGCAATTGGCAGGCGCAATATCTTTGGGTTAGATGTTGCAGACAATAAGCTGCTCGGCTACACACCCAGCGGTGTAGAAATCACGATTAGCATGAGAACAGGACGCGGCACGTTTAAGCGGAACTTGCAAATTAGCAGCCCGATTTTCGGAATCGGTTAACTTAGCTGTCAGGCTTGGGATTGAAAGTTCGGCAACCAGCACTGCATATCCACAGTGCATTTGCACTATCCTAAGAGGTAAGGTGAACTTGCTGTTGGCGATCGCTTGTGACTACTTCTCCCAAGCCCCTCACTCTAGTTAAAGACCCCGAACGTCTGGAGACGCGCCTCAAAGAAATTCCTCCAGAGCCGGGGGTCTATTTCATGCGCGACGCAAACGACAACATTTTATATATCGGCAAGTCGAAGAAGCTGCGATCGCGAGTTCGCTCTTACTTTCGGGATAACCACGACCACAATCCGCGCATCGCCCTAATGGTGATGCAGATTGCCGAAATTGAATTCATCGTCACCGACACCGAAGCCGAAGCCCTGGCTCTAGAAGCCAATCTGGTAAAGCAGCACCAGCCTCACTTCAACGTGTTGCTGAAAGATGACAAAAAATATCCTTACCTCTGCATTACCTGGTCAGAAGAATATCCGCGCATCTTCATCACGCGTAGACGGCAAAAGGGCAAAGGGCAAGATCGCTACTACGGCCCGTATGTCGATGTCGGCTCACTGCGGCGAACGCTGCATCTAGTGAAACGCATCTTTCCGCTGCGGCAGCGTCCTCAGCCATTGTTCAAAGACCGTCCCTGTTTGAACTACGACATGGGGCGCTGTCCGGGTGTGTGTCAAAAGCTGGTTTCGCCTGAGGACTATCACAAGATCATGCAAAAAGTGGCGATGATCTTCCAGGGGCGAACGCAGGAGCTAGAAGACATCCTGTCGGCGCAAATGGAAAAAGCCGCTGAAGACTTGAACTTTGAATATGCGGCACGACTGCGCGACCAGATTCGCGGACTGCAATCATTGGGGGCAGATCAAAAAGTGTCGCTGTCAGATGACACCGTATCGAGAGATGCGATCGCCCTCGTCGCAGACGATCAGCACGCCTGCATTCAGCTTTTCCAAATTCGGGCAGGTCGTCTAGTGGGGCGGTTGGGCTTTGTGGCAGATGCTCAGTCAGGTACACCCGGAGCCATCCTGCAACGGGCACTAGAGGAACACTTCCAAACCGTTGATCCGGTAGAAATTCCCTCAGAGATTTTGGTACAGCACGAACTGCCCGACGCAGAAATTCTGGCAGACGTGCTTTCCGAGAAACGCGGGCGTAAGGTGACAATCATCGTTCCCCACCGCCAAAGCAAAGCAGAACTGATCGAAATGGTTGAGCGCAACGCCGGATATGAGCTAGCCCGAACCCAACGTTTTGCTGACCGCAACAATCAAGCCATGCTCGACCTGGCAGGATTGTTAGACATGCCCGACATGCCCCACCGCATTGAGGGCTACGACATTTCTCACATCCAGGGTTCCGATGCGGTTGCTTCTCAGGTCGTGTTTGTGGATGGCTTACCCGCCAAGCAGCACTACCGTCACTACAAAATCAAAGATCCCACGGTGACAGCAGGACACTCTGACGACTTCGCCAGTATGGCAGAAGTCATCGGGCGACGATTCCGCCGCTATGCCCAAGACCCAAATCTAAAGCGAGTTGGCAATCCTGACTTCCCCGACTTGGTCATGATCGACGGTGGCAAAGGACAGCTTTCGGCTGTCGTAGAAGTGCTGCGCGAAATGAACCTGATGGAAGACGTAAAGGTCGTCAGTCTAGCCAAACAGCGCGAAGAAATCTTCCTACCCGGAGAATCGAAGCCACTACTCACCGATGCAGAACAGCCCGGAGTGCAGCTTTTGCGCCGTCTGCGAGATGAAGCACACCGATTTGCAGTTAGCTTCCACCGTCAGCAAAGGAGCGATCGCATGAGACGCTCCCGCCTCGACGAAATTCCCGGACTGGGGCACTATCGCCAAAAGCAGTTGCTTGCCCACTTCCGCTCAATCGACTACCTGCGCGAAGCCAGCCCTAAACAAATTGCTGAGGTACCAGGAATTGGCGATCGCATGGCCCAACAGATTTACGAATACTTCCACCCCTCAGCATCTTCTGCCTCTACAGAAGAATCTGTTTCGTAATCCGTTCGATCAGAGCATCCTACCCTTACTTTCATTTGCATCACCATCCTGCGGAGCAACTGTGGCAAAAAAAGCAGACATCGGCGGTAAGCGGCTAATTGGGTTAGCTCCAACCGCCTGGGTGCAATGGGTGACACAGCAACCCGATGTCGTTGCTGAGGAAATTCTAGGTTCCGAGTTTCAATGGATCAGCCGAGAAAATGATGTGCTGGTGAAAGTGAGCAGTCCGATTCACGGTCAGTTTCTGGTGCTCAACGAGTTGCAGTTGCGCTACACCTCCAAACTGCCATTACGAATGCGAACCTATGCAGCCCTTGCAGAAGAAAAGTACGCTTTGCCCGTCTATCCGGTTCTGGTCAATATTCTTCCTCCCCCTGCAACGGTGACCATTGCCAATCACTTTGAATCCAACTTTCTGGGAATCCGTGCTTATCAGGACTACCGAGTCATCAACCTCTGGGAAGGTGAAGTTGCGATCGTATTTGAGCAGTCCTTAAGTGCTTTACTACCCTTTGTGCCCGTATTGAAGCAAGGGGCAGAAGTTTCCGCAGTACAGCAGGCTTTGACCTTACTCCGTCAAGATGAGCAGCTAATTGAGTTGGAATCTCTACTAGCATTTTTTGCTAGCTTTGTGTTGGGTAGTGAAGTCGTCAGGCAAATCATGAGGTGGGATATGGCAGTGCTGCAAGAATCACCCTGGTATCAGGAGATTTTGAAAGAAGGTGAGCGGATAGGCAGACAAGAAGGCAGACAAGAAGGCAGACAAGAAGGCAGACAAGAAGAGGGGCGATCGCTAATCCTAAAACAACTCACTCGTCGCATGGGCACCCTTCCCCCAACAGTGGTGACACAGATTCAGTCTCTTACACTGGAGCAGCTTGAGACGTTGGGGGAAGCGTTGTTAGATTTCAGCACTCTGGCAGACTTGGAAACCTGGTTAGCAGGTCATTTATAGAGCGATCGACTGTCTCAACTTCAATCAATTAGCGAAGTGGATAAAAATAAGGCAGAGCAAGTTGTTCTTTTGAGAAGATTCACGGTGCTTTCCTTAAGAAGAGATTTACGAACTTTCGTAAAACTGTTTACATCTATCGCCAGATCGGGGGGTGCTATAGTCTGCAGGATGAAGCATAAAGAATAAAAGTTCTTGCTGCTAAAACCCTCATCAGGGGTGCAACGATGTCCACCAGTACACCTTCCACTGACGCGCAAGCCAAATTGCGCCAAATCAAACCTCAAAACGACGTGTTTATCTCCTACTCACGTCGAGATAAAGCGTTTGTCGAAAAATTAGACGCTGCACTCAGAAGTCTTAACCGTGCCCCCTGGGTCGATTGGGAGGACATTTACAAAGGCGAAGAGTGGTGGAAGGCAATCCAGCGGGGAATCGAATCAGCCAACACCTTCATTTTTGTAATCAGTCCAGATTCCGTCGCTTCGGCTGTCTGTCGGGATGAGGTGACTTATGCGGCGGAGTGCAACAAGCGGTTTTTGCCAATTGTTTGGCGAGAAGGGTTTGACCAAAAACTACTGCATCCGGCGATCGCCAGCCACAACTGGCTCTTCTTCCGCGAAACGGACGACTTTAACCCCGCCTTGCAAGAATTGATCCAGGCAATGGATACGGATCTGGTTCACCTTCGTGCCCACACTCGGCTGTTGATGCGGGCACTCGAATGGCAGTCTAAAGCCCAAAACAGCAGCTATTTGCTGCGCGGTCATGACCTGCAAGAAGCAGAGCAGTGGCTCATGCAAGGAGTAAACAAAGATCCCAAACCAACTCCACTGCAAACTCAGTACATCAACAGCAGCAACGAAGCAGAGGCACTAGTTCTCAAGGCAAGACAAAAAGCAAAACGGACGGTCGTATTAGCGACGGTTCTGGTTAATATGCTGCTGGTGACAGGAGCCTGTTTCTGGCTCTATAGTTCAGCTTCGAGTTGGGCTAGACGATGGGTCGAGCGACAATTGCAGGATGCGCTGAATGTGGGATTGGTAGGAATTAACGGAGACGAGTTTGAGGCGATCGCCTACTCCCCCCCCAGTTCAACCAGTGAGGAGTTTTACCAAAACCATCAAGACTGGCTTGTAAAAGTAAACACAGCTCTTCCCAACGCCTTCCCACGCACCTATGCGCCAACTGGAAATCCTAATTCTAATGAGATTATTTGGGTGGGCGACTCTTTTAGAGATCCTGCCCGTGACACCGCCAGTCAGTCAGTCAGCGCAACTCAATATCGTCAGCCCTACACCGTTGATTCTACTTCTCAATATTGGTTAGCCGCAGGGCTAATCGAGCCAACCCTTACCCGCTCCATTTACACCGACGAATTTGGTAGCTGGCTCTCGATTTGTGGACCAATCCAAAACTCTGCTGGACAAGTCGTTGGTGGACTAAGGGTTGACCTTCGCGCAGACTACGTTCGCCGAATCGAGCAGCGAGTCCGAAATGCGTTGCTCACCGCCTACGTCATCGTCTTCATCTGGCTCTTCATTCTCAGCCTGATCATTCTGCGAGCCACCCGTCTCCCCACAGATTCCTTTGCATTAAAAGCAGCCCCATCTCAGAAAAACCAAACCGAGTAACCATCGGCTTAGCTCAAGAATTTACACAATCAGAAGAAAATAGGCGATCGCCTTGCAGCGACCTCCAGCTAGAGCTATGTTTTTAGCTTATGCCAACTCAGAAATTGGAGCTACAAACAAGAGCAACACCCCGACGGGATGTCACTCTTAATTTGTAAGCCCAGTTTTTTCTAAAGCAGTGTTACTGAGATACTTCAGCAGTAAGGGGCAAGCCGTTCTGAGAAACGGGTTGGTTGTGCAGCACCATTGTGGTGGTCGTGTTTTCCTCGAAGCCGATGCGCCCGTAAAATTTCTGTTGATGCGTGGTCATCAGGTAGACTCGCTCAACCCGATTCACATGAGGATGCATCAGGACAGTTTCAACCAGCTTACGTCCCAATCCTGCGCCCTGATAGTCAGGGTGAACGACAACGTCCCAAATTGTTGCCCGATAGATGCCATCTGATGTAGCGCGGGCAAATCCAATTAACCTGCCATTATCCCAGACCGTCACAACGGGTTTGCTGTTGGCGATCGCCACTGCCCAATCTTCTAAACGGCGATCGCGTGCCCAGAAAGCCGCAGCTTCAAACAATGCTCGGAGTTGATCAAGGTCAATTTCAGCAGGGCAATTTCCCTGCAAAGCCCCTTCATGAACACAAAATTGAACGTGGCGGCAATCCATCGCGGTCAATCCCCTTCGTTTATTGTCTAGGCTAGACGAGCAACATTCGTACTGACGTTGACCGTCTGGTAGAGAAATGTAGATGTATGTAGGTGGACTGTTTAGTTTTAATAAGTCCCAAGAACCCAGGATAATCCTAATTTTTTAAATCAGGTCAGGATGGGGATACCTACGTATGGAATTCATGACAAAATCTAGATTGCAAACGAGTTAGGTATGTTCAATTCTTTGAAGCTGTTCCGTCGCACCCATCCAAAACCAGTAGTCAAGCCGCGCCGGACTAAGCAGCGGCGATCGCCAATAATTCTTTTCCTGATGCTCCTGCTGTGGAGCCTCGTTTTAGGCTGGGGGCTTGCACAAGCCACAGAAACTAACCCAGGCACCATTGATGCCATAGCGCCACGCTACGAACTAGGACAAGATCTTTACTTAGAGAATTGCGCCACCTGTCATATCGGTGTACCACCAGGAATCATGCCCACCGAAAGCTGGCGACAAATCTTGCAAGACCCGGAACACTACGGAATCCAGCTACCGCTGCTCGTCGATCCACCTCGTCTGCTCGTGTGGGACTACCTGGGGCAGTACTCGCGTCCTGAAGCCGAAGGCGAGCAGATTCCCTTCCGCATCGAAGAATCCCGCTACTTCAAAGCCCTCCACCCCAGAGTCGAATTACCTCAACCCACCCGTTTAGGAAGCTGCATCAGCTGCCATCCCGGTGCAGAGCAGTTTAATTTCCGCAGCTTATCCCCAGAGTGGGAAGACGCACCGTAAAGAGGACAGAATGGGTACTCCGCATCTAGCTCCTAACCCCTAGCACCTCTTCCCGCCCCTAGCCTCTGTTCCAAATGATAGGATTAGGAAAATGATGGCCTGTCTATAACGTCCTCCTTACTATGTTGAAAAATCTGCTGGGTGATCCCAACTCACGTAAATTAAAAAAATATAAGCCCGACGTTGTAGAAATTAATCTACTTGAGGAAGAGATCAAGCCCCTGTCAGACGAAGCGCTGACCGGAAAGACCACAGAATTTAGGCAACGCCTGGAAAAAGGCGAGTCACTCGATGCCATTTTGCCAGAGGCATTTGCAGTCGTGCGCGAAGCCGCAAGGCGCGTCTTGGGAATGCGGCACTTTGATGTCCAGCTTATCGGCGGCATGGTGCTGCACGATGGGCAGATCGCCGAGATGAAGACTGGGGAAGGTAAAACCCTGGTGTCTACGTTGCCTGCCTATCTCAACGCGCTTGAAGGCAAAGGCGTTCACGTCGTCACGGTAAACGACTACTTGGCAAGACGAGACGCAGAATGGATGGGTCAAGTCCACCGCTTTTTGGGACTAAGCGTGGGGTTGATTCAGCAAGGGATGAATCCGGCTGAGCGCAAAAAAAATTACGACTGCGATATTACCTACGGCACCAACAGCGAGTTGGGCTTTGACTACCTGCGTGACAACATGGCCTCCTCTATGCAGGACGTAGTGCAGCGACCCTTTAACTACTGCGTCATCGACGAAGTTGACTCCGTGCTGATTGACGAAGCCCGAACACCGCTGATCATCTCAGGACAGGTAGAGCGGCCCAGCGAGAAGTATGTAAAGGCGGCCCAAGTTGCGAATGCGTTGCGCCGAGGCGAAAAAGATGGTGCTGAAGAGCATTATGAGGTAGACGAAAAAGCGCGCAACGTGCTGTTGGCGGACGAGGGCTACATTGAGGCAGAGCAGCTTTTGGGCGTAAAGGATTTGTTCGACCCGCAAGACCCCTGGGCGCACTATATCTTCAACGCTATTAAAGCAAAGGAACTGTTCATTAAAGACGTAAACTACATCGTTCGCAATGACGAAATTGTGATTGTAGACGAGTTTACTGGACGGGTAATGCCCGGTCGTCGCTGGAGTGATGGACTGCACCAGGCGATCGAAGCCAAGGAAAGGGTGGAGATTCAGCCGGAAACTCAAACTCTGGCAACAATTACCTACCAAAACTTCTTCTTGCTTTATCCCAAGTTGGCTGGAATGACGGGTACTGCCAAGACTGAAGAGGCAGAATTTGAGAAAATCTACAATCTAGAAGTAACCATTGTCCCAACTAACCGCACGACCAAACGGCGGGATGTGTCGGATGTGGTCTACAAGACCGAAGACGCTAAGTGGAAGGCGATCGCCGAAGAGTGCGCCGATATGCACAAAGTCGGTCGTCCTGTCCTGGTTGGCACAACCAGCGTAGAGAAATCAGAAGTGCTGTCTCGTCTGCTGAGTGAGCGGGAAATTCCTCACAATCTACTCAACGCTAAGCCAGAAAACGTCGAGCGAGAATCTGAAATCATCGCTCAGGCGGGGCGCAAAGGAGCCGTCACGATCGCCACCAACATGGCAGGACGAGGAACCGACATTATTCTGGGTGGTAACGCCGACTACATGGCGCGACTCAAGGTGCGGGAATACTTCATGCCTCGCGTCGTTCAGCCGGAGGATGAAAACAGCTTTGCGGTTGCTCGTGGTCCTATGGGCAAAGGCAATCGTGGTGGTGGCAAAGGCTTTACGCCTGGTGAGGGTAAGGTAAAAACCTGGAAAGCTTCCCCTCAGATTTTTCCAACGGAGCTGTCCCTAGACACCGAGCGCTTACTACGAGAAGCAGTTGACTTTGCCGTGCAGCAGTACGGAGAGCGATCGCTCCCTGAACTCGAAGCCGAAGACAAAGTTGCCACCGCTGCCGAAAAAGCACCGGTAAACGATCCGGTCATCATGCGCCTGCGTCAGGTCTACAACCTGATTCTGAACGAATACGAACAGTTCACCGAAGCAGAACACGAAGAAGTGGTGCAACTGGACGGACTGCACGTCATCGGCACTGAGCGTCACGAATCGCGCCGGATTGACAACCAATTGCGCGGTCGGGCAGGACGGCAAGGCGACCCCGGTTCTACTAAGTTCTTCCTGAGCTTGCAGGACAATTTGCTGAGGATTTTTGGGGGCGATCGTGTCGCAGGGTTCATGCAAGCCTTTCGAGTTGAAGAAGACATGCCCATCGAGTCAGGAATGCTCACCCGTGCCCTAGAAGGCGCACAGAAAAAGGTTGAGACCTACTACTACGACATCCGCAAGCAGGTGTTTGAGTATGACGAGGTGATGAACAATCAGCGCCGCGCCATCTACGCTGAGCGTCGCCGTGTCCTAGAGGGGCAAGACCTGAAAGAGCAGGTGATTAAATACGCTGAGAAGACAATGGACGACATCGTCGAAGCGTACATCAACCCCGACCTGCCACCTGAGGAATGGGAACTCGACAAGCTCGTCAGCAAAGTCAAAGAGTTTGTGCATTTGCTCTCAGATATGGAGCCTGACCAGCTAGAAGACTTGACCGTTGGTGAAGTCAAAACCTTCCTGCATGAGCAAGTACGTATCGCCTATGACCTCAAAGAGGCACAGGTCGATCAAATTCAGCCAGGGCTAATGCGTCAGGCAGAACGATTCTTCATCCTGCAACAAATCGACACCCTTTGGCGTGAGCACCTGCAGCGCATGGATGGACTGAGAGAGTCGGTAGGTTTGCGTGGCTACGGTCAGCAAGACCCGCTGATCGAGTACAAGAGTGAAGGCTACGAACTGTTCCTGGACATGATGACCGACATTCGGCGAAACGTCGTCTACTCGCTCTTCCAGTTCCAGCCACAGGTTCCAGCGGCTCCTCAGAAGCCCTCTGAGGTAGTCTAAGCGATTGATTTTGCTGGGAAACCCTGGTTCCAATCCTCAGGGTCCCAGCAAGATTTCAATCGAGACGGCAAAAAACACTGCAGAATTAAAATTTACCCCTCCCAGAGTGAACGAAATTCTGCTAATATAGCGATTCTGTGGCTCTAATTGAGTTGCAGTCGATCTCCAGGAGAGATGGCCGAGCGGTTGAAGGCGCAGCACTGGAAATGCTGTTTGGGCGAAAGTTCAACGAGGGTTCGAATCCCTCTCTCTCCGTTTCATAGCGATATTCACTTTCCAGCTAGCTTGTTTCTAGCTGACCGTTGAATCGTTTCCTCACAATAATGTAATAGATTGAACCTGCTGCTCGGTGCGACAGCTTTCGACCTTATTCTCGATTACATCTGCTGCATATTGAACCCCACCTGCATGGCGAATGGCTCTCTGTAAGCGGGCCGCATTTTGTCTGTAAGACTCGTTCATCAGCACCCGTCGAATGACCTGTCGCAACCTGACGACGTTGGCACTAGATAAGGGCAAAAATTCCCCCACTCCGACCCAGGCAAGCCGTGCCGCAACGCCTAGCTGATCGTCGGCTAATGGAATGGCAACCAGAGGCACTGCATTGCTCAACGCTTCTAGCGTTGTGTTTAGTCCAGCATGAGTGACACAGAGGGAAGCCCGCTCTAGCAATTTCAACTGTGGGGCGTATTTAACCACGATTGGGTTGCCTGGTAGTTTCGGTAATGCTTCTGGCTCCAGCCCTCCTCCCAAAGAAATGACAACCTGAGCTTCTAAATCGACACAGGCTTCTGCAATGGCTTGAAACAAGTGTTTAATTTGGTTGCGTGAAGTGCCTAGTGAGATGTAGATGAGACGCAGATTGCTTAACTTCTCAAAGGGAAAGTCCGTTCTAGGACGACCTGTAGAGTTATGGAACGGACCCGTGAAATAGAAGTAGGAAGGTAATTTGCGGTAAGGATATTCCAACTCAGGGACATGCTGGCTGATGATTGCCAGTTTGGAAAAGCAGTCGTTGTAGCTTGAGTAGGCGGGCAAGTTCCACAATTTCCGATAGCGCGCTATGACTGATATGACAGGACGGCTGATTAGCAGAAGCAACCCGTAAGTAATCTGATTGCGAAGCCGCGCCCACCAGCGAGGGTTAAAAGTCCAGTCTGTTAAGGCAGGTGGAACGTAGCTATCTTGGTAGAGTACCAAAGCGCTACAGATGGTGATGAAAGGCAAATTCAAATGCTCAGCGATGGTTCCTCCTTCAAAGGCAGACATGTCTATAAGTAAAGCCTCAATCCCTGCTTTGCGGATTGCCCTGGGAGCTTCTCGCAGACTGGTAGCTACTCTTATTTTGAAAAAACTGATGCCGCGCCAGAGTGCCTGCAGTCCTGTCAACTCTGCCCGTTTTGGATCGACTCCTGTGTAAGCGATCGCCTCAAAGCCAAGACCTGCCTCTCTTGCTTTTGCTTCTGCACGAGCATCACTCAGAACAGTAACTTGGTGCCCCCGCCGCTGAAGCTCATACCCTAATGGCAGTAGCGTATTCAAGTGTCCCGTTCCACCCAGGCAAAGAATGCCGAAATGAGTCATGCTTGTATCTCTTAATTTTTCTTTGTGAAAGTTTTATAGCAGGTTTCACTAATATTCAGATAGATAGAATGCTGCCTAAATAAGCTTTTTACTCCGGTCTGATTTAGGAAAGCTGAGAATTGCCTTACAAGGCAAACCACTCTAATCACTTGAACTGCTAAGGTAAAAACCTCTTCTTAATTGAGAACTAAGCATTAGAGAGTATCGAGGTACTGTGGGGTGACTGATTAGTCCAGAGTTGTGACTAATGAGCTGAAGGGCTGTCTAAGCATCGCTATATAGTATGAATTGTCAGTTTTTCTTCACTGAAGCTTCATACTTGAACCAGCGACCTTACTTCACATTTACTTGATAATACTGACCTGCTAATCGTGATTAAGAACTTTTGATGAAATTAATCGTCATGAGTGTTTATGCTTAGGGGAAAAAGTTGAAGGCGGACCTATGAAGCTACTTAAATTACTTCGAAACTCTATCCTCATCTGGCATCTGACCTGCGGAACTTGTGCGATCGCCTTGGTTGGCAGTTTAACTGTTTACCAACGGTCAGTCCTGGCAGATCCACTCACCATTGTTCAAAATCACTGGGATGCGATCGCCTCTCGAAATGCTGATAGAACTGTCCAGCAATATAGCCAGGATGCTGTCCTGTTATGGACTCACGGTTCATTAAGAGGAAGGTATCAGGGGAGCCAAATTTATCAGAACTGGCAGACCTTTTTTAAGAAATATCAAATTGAAAGCAGTCGTATTGTTGAACAGAACAGTAGCGATCGCACCGTTAAAGCAGAAATTGTGGTTATTTCCAAGTCAAATGCAAGCTCTAATCAACAACTTCATCTTTTCTACGAAGTTCGAATTGATGAGCAAGGAAAAATTCTTTATGAAGTCTGGCAAACGAAGGCTCAATAGGGCAGACGAACGCCTGATCATGTGACTAGAATTGTCTGTAGCGTTCAGCAAACTCATCTACCTTGAGCAGAAGTTAATCTTACTTAAGCTCCATTTCAAAACACGCTAACTCTGCCACGAATCAACCTGTACTATCATGCCCACTCAGCACTTGAAACTGACTTGGGAAAAACCTCTGAAGATTTTTTCAAAGTTCTGTTTAGGTTGCTCTATTTGAGTCGTTGGATGAGTACTGAATTGTTTGTAAGTAAGCTGTGCATCTATTTCATGTTAGAAAGCTAAGGTCTGTTTCCTAAACCATTTAGGAGGGTTTTACACGACGAGGTTAACTCGCAGGCAGTTAGTTTTACCTTCTAAAAACTTCATTGTTTCCCAGATTTTATACTGTGGAACGCGGTAATGAATGGCCCCCACTCGTCTCTTACTGTGCGTGAAGTAATTGCTTGTTCCTGATTGATTGATCATGGGTCTGGATGAGCCATATGACGTTTGAAGATATCTATCAGTTTTTCCGCAATCCACCTCCGTTTTATCTCAATAAAGAACTGGCGGTTTGCTATGTATTGGCCGTTTTACTGCGACAGGATTCTTACGGCACTGAACTGATTCAACTGCTAGAAACTGAATATCCTGTCTATCGCCTTTCTGATACCGTCTTGTATAGCGCTTTGAAGTTTTTGGAAGACAAGGCTGCAATTACAGGCTATTGGAAAAAAGTTGAAGGACGGGGACGACCCCGCCGCATGTATCAGGTTCATCCCGATTGGACGCACCAAGCTCAAGAGTTGGCTCGTCTCTGGCGCGACTATGCTCTGGGGAAAACGCCAAGCCTTCAGCGGTAGCAAAACCACTGGATTGAGGCAAACTTCTACCACAACGGACGAAACGTATGGTGCGATCGCCCCTTATACCTAAGAGCTACCCGTTCGCTTTTGTGAGGGCTTTGCCGTTCAAAGCCCTTACAAGCGACTTTTTCATTAGAAAGCTTTGTATATAAAAACTTGATTGTTAGGGAAAATTTCCCTATAGTCACTACTACTTTTATCGATCTGCAAATCTAGAGCTTCTTCAACAAAAAGTTCTGATTTCAGCAGCTTATCCTGCTTGTCTAGGTATTTGTCTTAGTCCCTCTAACATCAGGAGATTTTCTATCAGTTTCTATTCCTGTAGGGACAGATCAACGCTTGCCCAGTCCCAAGTACTTCCAGTTAGACGATAGCTCTAAAGATCGCTTTTGGTTCAGTATCTCTGCTGAGCCCTTCAGCAATTGCTACAGACAACAACCCCTTTTATCTGGAGAATGTTGTTCTGGAATGCATTCTGTAGAAAGTCTAAAATTTTTCAAATTCCAGGAATTTTACTGATATTCCTCATCCTCTTAGGAATACATTAGCTGTCCTATTGCAAAGATTACATCCATCCTTTTCCGCAATTCTACGAGTGCGAGTTGTGGTGTAAGTCTAAGCAAATGTTCTTAGCAGAGGTGCCCCCCTAATGACAGAACAAAAGTTAGAAGCAATTGTCCGTAAGTTCGTGCCCCGACGTGGAATGACTCCTGGTGGTACGGCTGATTATGTCAACATTCCAGGTGGACACCCAGATTTTGAGTTTGAGAATGCGCGTACGACTGGTGCAGTTAAAGGCATTGTCAAATCAACGTTACGCAAAAACGAAGAGGATGGCTTGTTTAAGCCTCAATATTCTGGGCAGTCTCAAGGTACAGTCAGCAGCGAAGCAAGCTTCAATCAGTGGTTTACTACCTACGGAGTTACGGATACCAGCTATGGCAACAGTGAACAAAAAATTATCTTGCCCCTAGCGGAGAAAGCGGGGCAACCTGGTGTTTTTGAATACAGTTCTGAAGCTTTTTTCCCGCTGGATGAGGAAAACCTTTTTGTTAGAACAGATCAGGGACAACCTCAGGTTACGTGGCTGAACACAGAGGGCTTTGAGTGGCGACGCATTCCCACCGCCTCAGGTAGCACGTCTCTAAGAACAATATTTGCGGATGCCCGGGGTGGACAGACTGAGTGGCGCGATCGCCAAAACAAACTGTTGCCCCATACCTATCACTTTACGCTTGAGCTACACCACACCTTTGCCTACAAACCAGGAGCCGAAAACTGGACTTTTGAGTTCCGAGGCGACGATGACCTGTGGGTATTTATTGCAGGCAAACTGGTGATTGATCTGGGCGGCGTTCATAGCTCGCTAGATGGACGAGTGCGTCTGGGCGATTTAAAGCTGAACGATCAGGATGAAATTGATCCCAATGGCACTAAGCCTCTCCTGGAGTTTGGCAAAGAATATTCTTTTGACCTGTTTTACGCAGAGCGTCACACGTCCGGAGCTAGATTTAGAATTACGACCTCGATTCCATTTGATCCCAAGGTTGAGATCGAGGCCGGTAAAGATGCTCAGGAGCCTGCACCAGGACAGGTTGCGGTTCCTGCTCAAATGGGCGAATTTACCGTCAGGCTGACCGGAGACAAAACTTCTAACAAACCCCTCGTTGTCAATTTTCAAACTGGCGGACAAGCCACCATCGGTGCAGGTGCTCAAAACAATGACTATCGCCTGAAGCTGAAAGACGCAAACGGTAATCCCCAAGGCGATTGGTTAACGAACAGCGTCACAATTCCAGCGGGGCAAAAAGAGGTCAAGATTGCAGTCGTACCCTTCAGCGATGAATTTACCGAAGAACAAGAAAGCGTAATTCTGACGCTGATTGATGGGCTAGATTATGATTTGGCTGACAAAACAGAAGCTGAGATCAAGATCATTGATTTTGTGCCGCCGCTACCCGTGGTAACGATCCGGGCGACGATTCCTGAAGCAAAAGAGCCAGCCCCCGGACAAGCCGCCCTACCTGAAGATATGGGCGAATTTACTATTAGGCGGGTCGGACAAAATTTGCGAAGACCTCTGACGGTCAAGTTTCGCCCACCCGAAGGGACAGCAACTCTGAACACGGATTATCGTTTAAGGCTTAAGGCTGCTAATGGGGCGCTTCAGGATTGGCTGGCAGCCAATAGCGTCATTATCCCAGCAGGGCAAAGCGAAGTCAGGATTGCGGTAGTGCCAGTTGGCGATCGCAATCAACGCAACCGACCCGTTCGAGAGCCTGACGAAACGGTCATTCTCACACTCAATAATGACCCTGCTTACCAGCGCGGCAGACCTTTGAGGGATGAGGTCGTGATCAAAGATTATGTTGCCCCTTCAAAACCCATCGTCACGCTGCGGGCGATTGATGATGAAGCGGAAGAACCTGCTCCAGGTCAGGCTGCTACTCCGCAACAGGTAGGCGCATTCCTAATTAGCGTTCGGTCGGCAGTTGCCCATTCAGGACTGACAGTAAGATTCAGGTTATCGGGTGATGCTCGTCGGGGCAGCGACTATGTGCTGAAAGATGAATCGGGCAACCTGATTGCGGAGAATACCTTGGCGATTGCTCCTGGCAAAGACAGAGTCAGAATTACAGTCGTACCCCTTGCCGACCGCCTCGGTAGCGAGGGATACGAGTATGTGATCATGACCCTGTTGCGCAGCACAGGTTATGACCTCGGTAGGGAATATGCCGATACTGTGCGAATCAAAGATCGAACCATTTCATCTCGGATGTTGGCAGAGATCGAAGCGATCGACGACAGCGCAGAAGAACCCTTCATCGTCAATGGTCAAGTTGTAGAACCTGGAGACAACGGCACATTTCAGATTCGACTGAGTCAGAAGGCCCCTTCAGGAGGGGTAACAGTCCACTATGCCATTAGTGGAACGACGGAGCGCAGTGACGGCACACGAGATTTCGTTTTAGACCCCAATCGCACCTGGGTACACATTCCTGAAGGCAAACGGCACGACAACATCGTCGTCAGACCCATAGCAGATACGCAGTTTCAAGAAGCTACTGAGACAGTCAGGCTAACGCTCCAACCGGGTTCCAAATACTTCTTACCTGAAAACAAGAAGAAGAAGAGATGGGATGAGGTGTCTATTTCCAACAGGAACCGTGAAGGCAGAATAGGCAGCTAGCACTGAGTCATTGAAGCTGAACGCAAAGCTGAACTGCGTTTCAAACGATTATTACCCTTTGAGTTGCGGAGTATACACAGCGTATACACCGTAGACTCTTTGGGAGAGGAAAAATTGAGGATTTTGGGATTTGGGCAAGGCTTATTCTACGTCCCACTTCCCATTTCCCATTCCACACCCCCTTTACCTGTGAGGTGCTGAACAAATGGCATTCAAATTACTGTGGTCTTTGCTGATTCGGTCGAGCGTTGTTGGAGCAATTTTGTTGGCTGCGACAGGGGCGATCGCCGCTGATATGCCCGTCCCTGCTAAACCCGTCACCGATGCTGAACTCCTGACCTCCAATGGCTCTTCTGAGTCTGAGCAGCCCATAACACCCGCTGCAATCCCTGCTGTAACTCCGATCGTACAGGTTCTTTCGCCCGTGCCGTCAGAAACTGCGATCGCAGATGAAATTTCTACCGAAGATAAAATTTCTACCGAAGTTAATGAATTTGAGCTAGATTTTGCCGAGCAAGAGCCGGTTGAGCAGAATCTAGTTGAGCAGAATTTGGAGCCAGTGGGCGATCGCTTCGGCAACGACTCAATGGCGCAGATTACCTCCGTCTCTCAGCTTTCGGACGTGCAGCCGACCGATTGGGCATTTCAAGCCTTGCAATCTTTGGTAGAAAGGTACGGGGTCATCGCTGGATATCCTGACGGCACCTTTCGGGGCAACCGGGCGTTGACCCGCTACGAATTTGCCGCAGGTCTAAACGCCGCCCTCGATCGGATCAACGAATTAGTGCAAGCAGGTGTTGAAGACCTCCCTACTCAAGCAGACCTGGATGTCTTGATACGATTGCAGGACGAATTTGCCGCTGAATTAGGCACCCTACGTGATCGCGTTGACAACCTGGAAGCTCGAAGCGCTGAGCTAGAAGCAAACCAGTTTTCAACCACTACGAAGCTGGTCGGGGAAGCAATTTTTTCAGTCTCTGATTACTTTGGCGACAGTGATAATAATCAAACTGTTTTTCAGCATCGAGTTCGGCTTGATTTAGTAACCAGTTTCACGGGCGAAGATGCCCTATATACTCGAATTGCCACAGGTAATGCGCGGCAATTCTCACAGCAGCCAACGCTTCCCGTTGATCTTTCACCGGGCACGCCTGATTTGACGGCCACTGCAGAAGGTTCCCTTACGCCCAGAATAGGCGGAGCAACTGACAACGACTTTGTTTTAGATTGGCTTGCCTACTATTTTCCGATCAGTTCAAACGTGAACGCCTACGTCTCTGCGACCGGTGGAATCCATAGCGATTATGTATTTAGCACCGTCAATCCTTTCTTTGAAGACTTTGATGGGGGCAGTGGCTCAATCAGCACCTTCAGTCAGGAAAGCCCCATCTATCGAATCGGGGGCGGTGCAGGCGCAGCCTTAAACTTTGCCTTTGATGAGGACGACACTTTTGTATTAAGTCTAGGTTACCTGGCTGAGACAGCTAATGACCCCAGCCCCGGTAGCGGCTTGTTTAATGGTGACTATGCCGCCTTGGGGCAGCTTACGTTTACCCCAAGCGATCGCTTTCAGTTGGGTCTAACCTACGTTCACGGCTACCATTCCTCCGACAATCCGATTTTTGATTTAGGCGTTGGAGATGAAATTTTTGTCGGCACCTCTCCCGCCAACTTGGTGCATATCGACCGCAACGTGCCTGCTGTCACCAATTCCTACGGCATCGAAGCATCTCTTCAGCTTAGTCCTCGATTAGTAATTAACGCTTTTGGGGGCTACACAGATTTGACCTTGATTGGCACTGAAGGGGGTGAAATTTGGTACTACGGCTTAGGTATAGCCCTCCCTGACCTATTTCAGCCAGGCAATTTGGGCGGCATCTTTGTCGGCGTAGAGCCATATCTGGGTGGGCTGGATGGTGGACTCACCTATCGCAGCGCTGGCTTTGAAACAGACACGACCTTGCAAAACGATACTTCACTGCACGTTGAAGCCTTCTACAAGCTACAGCTCAGCGACAATATTTCCGTTACTCCTGGTTTGGTTTGGATTACGGCTCCGGACCAAAATAGCGGTTTGGACGACTACGTCATCGGCACTATCAGAACTACCTTCACTTTCTAATCACGCTAATAACGTGAGTTTGATAGCGCCATTTTAGCCACACTTTTTACGGCTGAAATGGCGCTTTGTTTGGCTCGTTCAAAAGTGCGATCGCTCCTTCCTGATACCGATTTAAGCTGATACCGATTTAAACGAGTTTCGTGACACATCAATTTCTGTAAGGGCGCACTGCGGTTGCCTACCAGCGTTGAGCCAATTAGCTGAGACGTGATAAAGATCACTCATTTAGCTCACAATTCTCACATTTTTGTGAGTTGAGAATCACCAGGCTCACCACGGAAAGTTGCGATTCTTATCTGTATGAGAGAAATAACGACGGAGTGCTTTACCACTTACCAAAGGATGCCCCCATGACGAACGTGCTGGATCGACCCTATGTAGAAGAAGAACTCGTCGAGACTGTTGAACCCATTGATGAGGGTGTTGAGTCAATTGACGTTAAAAAGCTACTGCCCTTTGATTGGCGCAAGCTGATGATATTGGGTGTATCACTTGATGATGCCAAAAGAATCGCAATCAATCTGATTGTGCGAGAAATTGTGCCGGTCTACTGGCGCAAGCTGATCGAGTTGGGCGTACCCATTAATGAAGCTCACGATATTGCTGAGGCGATCGCCCGCTATGACGCTGCCAAAAAACGCCCCAACCATGAGCAAAAGGAGTTGATCAAGCGCTACTGCCCAACCATCTGCCGGGCTGAACTTTGGCGCTCCAAACTACTCCTGGCGTAACTTTTCTAAGTTCAGTTTCAAATTCAGGGTGCATTAGTCTTTGAGTAGTTAACTCAATCGTTGAATCTTAGATAGATACCGAAACAATTTTAATATCCAAACAAATATTGAACAGATACCCGAAAAACAGATGTCCTAAGAGAGTACCAGTTCGTTATTAGGATGTTGTCACGAAATCATGACTGACCTGTCAACGGCAATTCAACCTGAAACTCTGCACCTTGTCCAGGCTGACTGATACAGCGAAGCTGACCGCCATGCCCTTCAACTACAATGCGGTGAGCAATCGACAATCCCAAACCTGTACCTTGTCCTACTGCTTTGGTTGTAAAGAAAGGATCAAAGATTCTAGCTTGAATATCCACAGGAACTCCCGCTCCATTGTCCCGAATCGAGACCGTCACAGAGTTGGAATCGTGCCAAGTATGGACTGTGATTTCGCCCCTACTGCCTGCTGCATCCAGAGCATTATTCAACAAATTTAGAAATACCTGATTGATTTGTCCAGCGCGACATTCTACTTTTGGCAACGCACCATAGTGTTTGTCTATCCTGACTCCTGTTCGGAGACGATGTTGCAGAATGACAAGACTACTTTCAATCCCCTCGTGTAGGTCGACGGGCTTTCGGTCTGCTTCGTCCAGTCGAGCAAAATTTCGTAGGGTTAGCACTAATTCTTTGAGTCGATCGGCTCCTATCTTCATAGACTGAAGCAAATTCGGAAAATCTTCTCGGACAAACTCTAGCTCAGATTGGGAGTTGAACTGGGCGATCGCATCCGGTGGGTCTGGAAACGTCGTTTTATACAGAGAAAGTGCTTCTATCATTGACTCTGCATAAGTTTGAGCGTAAGGCAGATTAGCATAAACAAAAGTAGTGGCATTGTTCAATTCATGAGCAATACCAGCAACCATCTGCCCCAGACTAGACAATTTCTCTGTCTGAATTAACTGCGCCTGCGTTGCCCGTAAATCGTATAGCACTTGCTCTAGCTGACGCGCTTGTGCTTGAGCCTGAATGGCTGATTCCTGTACCTGAGCATGCAATTCTGCTTGGTGAATGGCGATCGCCACCTGGTTTCCAAGCTGCTGTAGCAGATCCATTTCCCAGTTTTGCCAAACCCTTGGTCCGGAACACTCGTGGGCAATCAACAAGCCCCAAAGCTTCGTCCCAATGAGGATCGGCACAATTAAATTAGCCTGAACCTGTAAACGTCTCAAAAAGTTGATGTGGCAGTCATCCAACCCTGCTTGCAGAATGTTGTTAATTGCTCGAATCCGTCCTCCCTGGTACAGATTGGCATATTTGCTAGAAAAGCAATTGTCTTGCCCCATTTCTCCCAGCACCGATACCCAAGGCTCAGCAACGTCTTCCACCACAACCGAGCCTTGCCAGTCTTGAAAAAACTGATAGATTACAACTCGGTCAGTGTCGAGCAACTGCCGCACTTCTCGAACCACCGTTTGCAAGATTGTATCTAGATCAAGCGTGCTACGAATTTGGTTCGTCACAAGGCGCAGCAAGCCTTCTCGCTCTACCTGGCGACGAGTCTCACTGTAGATTTTGGACTGGTTGATGGCGATCGCCACCTGGTTGCCGACTTCCTCTAAAAGCTGTTGCTCCCAGTCCAGCCATTCTCGCTCGCGATCGCACTGGTGTAGCCCAATAATGCCGTTGACTTGCCCTCGATACCACATTGCTGTAGCGAGCGTTGAGCGGATTTCTAGCGATTCTGCGAGCTGGCACGCTTGCTTACTTAAGCCAGGAAATTCTGAATAGCGTCTCAAGCCCAGCGCTCTTGGCTGCTGCATTAGCAGCCGTAAGTAAGAATTTCCCTCAATTGGAACGCGATCACCGATTTGAGTAGGATAGTCTCCCCGACAGTACTCGCCCTGACAGATCAACGTTTTTTGTTCACCCGGTTCTGTAATTAGAATGTCAGCTCGGCTACAGTTAAGCACTTGACACAAGATTCGACAAGCGGAGTTAAGCACCTCATCTAAATCCAAAGTGCTACGAATCTCGTTGTTGATTTGGCTTACCAAATTAGACAGTTGAACCTGCCGTTGCAACTGTAGTGCAACAACCTGTTCGCCATCGACGATTTGCTGTAGACGTAAGCTCTGACTTTCTGCACTCAGGTCAGAAGGTTGAATAGGCTCAGTCACGAATAGCTGACTCAAAAACCAGGGTGTTTCAGGAGACATAAACTTGCTAATAGGTAACCCTGCCCTGGAATCACTCCATTGCAGAATCAGTGGAAATCTCAACCAATGCACCCTAGTTAAGCGATCGCATCTTGAAGTAAATCTACGAGTAAACTCTGATTAGAGCATAAGCACAGCGAACACTCGTCAGCATTTTGGCTTAAACTCTCTGTCACCGCTAGCCTAAATGTCAGGCAACACCAGCAGGGAACTCAACCGTCTTAAGTCTAATCGAAAAGTTAGGCTTAAGACCTCTTGACTAACCCAACAACTTTCAGGTTTCCAGCACTGCCAAGTGCGCTTTTTGCGACTTTTGATCCACTCGCCACACTCCGATAATTAAAAAAAGCCACGCTCAGACTAGAAAACCCTATTTGAGTTAGACTGATTGCTTCTATTTCAACTTTTGTCTATTTCAATTATGAATTGATGCGTAGTATAGCTACTGCAAACACTATTAGAAATCCACCGTTAGATAGAAACGTGAATATTTGTGTTCCAACAAGGTGACTCACCAGAAACTCTTAGCGGACGGTTCTGAGCGATCGCTGTCGGGGCTAACTTTCTCCAATTCTTTGCTTGAGCCTGCAATCTTATTGGCTCCATTTAGCAGGTTGCTGTCGCATCAAATGCAAGGGGGTGCTACTAGTGTCAAAATGAATCCAAAGTACTTCAGAATATGTCCACTCAATCAACCTGGAAGCAAATTTACCCCTCAATTAAAACAGCAGTCGCTTATCTAGAGTCAATCGATCTGCTGTTAACACAAGCTGTCAGAACTCTTGCTGCGTTCTACCAAACAGATTGTTTGCTGTGGGCAGGGTTAGAGACAGAAAATCCAGATTCATTTCAAGTTTACGCAACCTCGGGAGCACGACACTTCGTTACAGGACGTGCCGTTCAACAGTCTTTGTCTCCAACAGAGCTAGTTCTCAAAGACGATTTATCCTCAAACGATTCATTTCCGGCGGTTTGGCAAATTTATCCAGAGACTCTACCGGAGTGGCTGGTCACACAACAGCGACTTCCTCAAGTAACCCAACTAGAAACAGGCGAACTGATTGTACCTGCCACCCACAACGGGCGTTTAAGTGCTGACTTTACCGGCAGTTTTAGCGTTGGGGCGGTCGCCACCAGTGCAGACTCGGTTCGTTCACTCCAGCTTGTACTCTTGCTCAATCGACCGTTGCCTTCCCAAGCGACTGAAGCAATAAGCAAAACTGACCCTGCGGCCCCTGCATCCCCTCAAGGTTGGTCTTTAGCAGAAGTTGAGTCCTTAGAAGTTATCTGTAGCCAGTTAGGCTTAGCTTACAGCGCTCTATATTGGCAACAACGCTTAGAACAAGCCCGACGGCAGGCATCTTTAGTAGGACGCATCGTCCGGTTGCTGAACTCCAATCTTAATCCTGATGAAATCGTTGGGCGAATTGTTGCAGAGTTAGGGCAAGGGTTAAACTGCGATCGCTGTATCCTGATCGATCTACGCAGCACCCCGCCGAGCATTTTGGCAGCCTGGGAACACCCAGACCAACAGTTGCCGCCACTGGAGCGACAGGTGGATCTCGCCCGCTGGCAAAGCGTCGTTGACATATTTATTCAAGATGGGGTTTCTTACCTGGAAGTAGAGCAAGACGGAGTTAATCCTGACCCCTTGCAGGATTGGCTGCACACAATTGGGGCAGTTTCAGCGCTGATTGTACCGTTGTTTATCCAAGCAGAATTTTTTGGGGCAGTTTCGCTATTGTCTTATCAATCTGACAGGGTTTATCAGCTAGATGAATTGCAAACGATTCGCCAAGTGACAGATCAGGCAGCGATCGCCCTCACCAATGCCCAGCACTACCAGAGCCTCTGGCACAAACAAGAAGCGCTGCGAATGCAAAACAATTCAGTTCAGCTAGAAATCGTTCGTGATGATCTCACCCAGTTGATGAATCGCCGTTCTTTAGAACGAGAGCTAGAGCAATTTAGTACCAAAGCAGTTTGGGCTGTACAAGAAAATTTCTGTGTCATTATCCTCGACATCGACTACTTCAAATTGGTCAATGACACCTACGGGCACTCAGTTGGGGATGAAGTGCTGCAACATCTAGCTCAACGGCTCCAGCGCCAGTTGCGGAAAGAAACAGCTATCTATCGCTATGACGGCGAAGAATTTGTGGTGCTATTAGCCGAAACGACGTTAACAGAAGCAGTCGATGTTGCAGAACGATTACGGCAGGCAATTCGGGCGGCTCCGATGAAAACAAGCGCAGGTGAAATCAGCATCACGGCTAGCTTTGGCATCGCTCAGCAAAATTCAGCCCACGATCGCAACGCTTGGGATGTTTTGCAGCGGGCTAATCGGGCACTTGATCATGCCAAACGCCAGGGGCGCGATCGCGTCAAAACCCTCTAAAAGAGCCAACATTACTAAACCAGCATTGCTCAATTTGAGAAAGTTCAGTCACCTTTAAACTGGCGGAGCCGGTGACTCCCCGGATAGACTCGAAGCGGCGTTAAAGTTTTCATTTGAGGCAGAACGTGTATGGCAGTTCACCCTTCCCCCGCTTCTCTGGCCACTAAACCCATTGCATTTGGGACAGATGGCTGGCGAGGCTTGATTGCAGCCGATTTTACTTTCGAACGCTTAGTTCACGTTGCGCCTTTGGCCGCAAAAGCGTTGGAAAAAGAATACGGCAGCAAGGTGGGCACCCGTACCATTGTGGTCGGGTACGACCGCCGATTTCTCTCAGAAGAGTTTGCTCAGGCAACCGCTGAGGCAGTTCAATCCGCAGGGTTTGATGTGCTGCTGTCAGAAAGCTACGCCCCAACTCCGGCTTTCAGTTGGGCAGCAAAGCAGCATGATGCATTGGGTGCGCTCGTCATTACCGCAAGCCATAATCCAGGTGGCTACTCCGGGTTAAAAGTTAAAGGGTGCTTTGGCGGCTCCGTTCCACCTGAAGTCACTAAGCAGATCGAAGCAATGCTGCAAGCAGGTGAAACGGTTACAAGTACCGCCACTGGAACACTACAAACGTTTAACCCATGGCAGAGCTACTGTGAAGTTCTTCGCAGCAAGGTTGATATTCCAGCCCTGCAAGCGGCGATCGCTGGAGGCAAATTAACTGTCTTTGCCGATGTCATGCATGGAGCAGCAGCAGGAGGGTTGGGGCAACTGCTAGGAGTTCCCATTCAAGAACTCAACAGCAACCGCGATCCTTTGTTTGGGGGTGGCGCTCCAGAACCTCTACCGCGTTACTTGTCTGACCTGTTTCAGCAGATTCGCTCCTATCAGCGAAACATACCGGGTGGTCTAACCGTAGGATTGGTGTTTGACGGAGACAGCGATCGCATCGCCGCTGTAGACGGACAGGGAAATTTCCTCAGTTCTCAAATTCTGATTCCAATTTTGATGGATCACCTGGCGACCCAACGCGGTTTCACCGGAGAAATTGTCAAAACAATCAGCGGCTCCAACCTGATTCCGCTGGTTGCCAAGATGCACAACCTATCCGTTCATGAAACTCCCATTGGCTACAAGTACATCGCTGACCGAATGCTCGAAACTCCTGTATTGCTGGGCGGTGAAGAGTCCGGTGGCATCGGCTACGGCAATCACATTCCCGAACGAGATGCGCTGCTTTCCGCACTATATGTGCTAGAAGCAATTGTCCAATCGGGAATGGATTTAAGCGACCTCTACCAAAAGCTTCAGGAAAAAACAGGCTTCACTGCTGCCTATGACAGGATTGACCTGCCTCTCGCCAGCATGGAGGTGCGATCGCGCCTACTAGAGCAACTCAAAACCCGAACCCCTAAGGAAATTGCGGGTGCTGAGGTAACTGACTGTCTTGCAATTGATGGTTACAAATTCCAGCTTGCTGACCAAAGCTGGCTATTGATTCGATTCAGCGGTACGGAGCCTGTCCTGCGTCTCTACTCTGAAGCCGCCACCTTGGAGCGAGTCCACCAGATTCTTGGTTGGGCAAAAGACTGGGCAGTCTAGGAAAATGCACGCTTAAGGGGGAACGACATACAGTAGTGGTGTACCATGCCACTGCTGTATTCGTACCACTGAGAATTGCCATAGCTCAAGCCCTTCGCTTGTTCAAAGTCAGGCTTGTTCCTCTTCAGGTATTAGTAAGGACTGCACAAATTCATATAACTCTGCTTCCGATCGCCCTTCTAGCTGTAGATCCTTCAGGTTAATCAATCCTTGGGTGAGTTCTGGCGATCGCTTCTTATAAAGATTATTCGCCGCTAGCAAATCCATAAAGACTTCCTGCTCAATCTGTGTCCGGCTAGCCTCTTCAGAAAGCGGGGAAGCATAAGCCACAGCCTGCACTTCATACTTGAGCAGAAAAATAATCGCACCGCTGAGCCGTTGAAGCTGTTGCTGGAGCTTTCGCACATCCAGGTCTAATCGGTCAAACCCAACCTGCCCTTCAATCCGCAGTTCCACAATCGGCTTCTGAGACGGATCAAGCTGTTTGGATTGGATAGCCTCTGTAACTTTGGCGATCGCTTCCTGCTCCACCTCTTCCTGGCTTTCCTGACCCCGGGTCATAAACCTCAAGCGCACAATCGGACGCTGATAATAATCCTGCTTTAGCTCGGCTTGAACGCCAGAACCATTCATCTCGACCAGGTAAACACCCCGCTCATAACGAGACTCCTCAACGCTGTTTGCCTCCACCGAACCGGGGTTAAAAATCCACCCTTCTACTTCATAGTTCTTGTGAATATGCCCCAATGCCAAGTAGTCAACACCAGCCTGCTTCAAAGGCAACAAATCTGCATAGCGCAAGGCTCCCGCATAACGAGCGATCTGCCCCTCCAAACCATGATGAAACAGCATCAGCGTATGCATCGCCCCAGACGGTAATGCCTCAATTGCAACCGCAATTTGCTCAATCGACTTAGGCGCAGCCGCACCATACCAGTTAGATCCCAGCACCCGCACACCGCAATCTAGGTCAATATAGCCGCCCCGCCGACTCTCCAAATCCCAAGGCTGATAAAACGGTTCTCCCGCCGAAATATCGCCTGGTTCTAGCAACAACAACAATTCCCAATCTGCTAAATAGCGCAGCCAGCTTGTTTTAGTGCCGTAGGGACGATTATCATGATTACCCTCGATTGCCAGTACCGGAATTCCAGCTTGCTTCAGCATTTGCAAGCACGTCTGAGCCTGGTTTAAAGTTGCAGGTTGAATGTTGCGGTGTTCGAACAGATCCCCCGCGATGACAACAAAATCAACATCTGCGTCAACTGCGTACTTCTCTAATGCATCGTTAAAGGCGTAGAAAAAATCTCGCGTTCGTTCCTTGCTGTCGTAGCGATCAAAACCCAAGTGAACGTCAGCTAGGTGCAAAAAACGAGGCACAGCTTAATTCCTACACAGCGAAGATCAAGTAGTTTAGATCGAGACAGGAGAAGAAGTTGAAGCTGCTAGTTCTTCGAGTCTTTCCTGTTGATCTTGGGAAATACAAGACTGAATCATCGTCTCTAAATCACCCTCCAATACCGGAACTAGAGTGAAATTCTGCCCCAGGCGATGGTCGGTAACGCGATTGTCTTTGTAGTTATAGGTACGAATTTTTTCAGAACGAGCACCCGTACCGACCTGCGATCGCCGCATAGAGGTCACTGCCTCCTGCTGTTCTCGCAGCTTCATCTCGTAAAGCTTTGCCCGCAAGATCTGCATCGCCCGCTCTCGGTTTTGCAGCTGCGATCGCTCCTCAGTACAGAAAATCCTAATTCCAGTTGGCTTGTGGAACAGGTCAACCGCTGTTTCTACCTTGTTGACGTTTTGCCCACCGGCACCGCCTGATCGTGCCGTAGTCAATTCAATGTCTTTGGGGTCGATCTCAACTTCCACATCGTCTACCTCTGGCATAATCGCCACTGTCGCCGTAGACGTGTGAATGCGCCCCCCCGCCTCGGTTACCGGAACTCGCTGTACCCGGTGAACCCCAGCCTCAAACTTAAGCTTGCTGTAAACGCGATCGCCCTGAATCTCCAGAATCGCTTCTTTAAAGCCGCCCATGTCTGCCAAAGATTCACTCACCAGCTTGACTCGCCAGCTTTGAGTCTCCGCATAGCGCGAATACATCCGCACTAGATCTCCAGCCCAGATACTAGCCTCGTCCCCTCCGGTACCTGCCCGGATCTCCAGCATGATGTTCTTGTCATCATTCGGATCGCGGGGCAGCAACAGAATCTTTAAGCGAGTCTCCAGTTGGGCGGTCTTCTCTTCCAACTCTTCCAACTCCAGAGCAGCCATTTCCCGCATCTCTGGATCACTACCTGCCTCCTTAAGGATCTGCTTGGTTCCAAGTAATTCCTCTTGAGTGGTCTTCCAATCCTCAAAAGCCGTTACTGTCTCTTCTAAGGACGAACGAGCCCTTGCCACGCGCTGAAACTCGTTAGGATCGGTTGCCACATCAGGATCAGCTAATCGACGAGTCAACTCATGGAAAGTCTGTTCAACAGACTTTAACTTTTCTAGCAGATAGGACTCAGCCATCGGAAAACCTTCGCATTATCCAGGTAATAGGGATTTGAACAGTTCTCCATATTCAACCTCAGTTGCACACAGTACAACCAGGCTAAATATGACAGCCAGCATCTCTACTTTTCCTTTTCCTGGGGTGTCTCAGAAGTAGATTGTTGAGTATCCATCATGCCGTATTTCCGCAAGAACCGCTCCACTCGACCCTCAGTGTCAATGATTTTCTGAGTCCCGGTGTAGAAGGGATGATTGCCCGACCAAACATCTACATGAAGTTCTGGCTTAGTAGAACCAACGGTCATCACGAATTCACCGTTGCAATAAACCTTTGCCTCTGGATACCACTGGGGATGAATATCAGCCTTAGCCACAGCTTTTCTCTGTCCTAATTGATTACTTTGTACAATTCTAACTTTTTTGCATTAGCCTTAAGCGCTATGACACTACAGACATCTAGCCAAACTTTAGCGCTTAGAGTATTGAGGAGCCTTACGAGCCTTGTGCAAGCCATATTTTTTCCGCTCTTTAGCACGAGGATCACGGGTTAGATATCCTTCAACCTTAAGCGGCTTACGGTTCTCTGGGTCTAGCTCACACAACGCACGCGCAACTCCGAGGCGAATAGAATCTGCCTGTCCAGTCAAGCCACCGCCTCTCGCGTTCACTAGGATGTCGTACTCGTTCTCTAAGCCCAACGTTTCAAGCGGAGCTTTAGCTGCTGAAAGATACGCAGGATTGAACTGAAGATACAGGTCGCCAGGCTTACCATTGACTGTAATTTGACCACTTCCTGGAACCAAACGAACTCGCGCTACAGATGACTTGCGTCGCCCCGTTCCCCAATACACAACTTGATTTGACTTTTCGGTGGCTTGCATTACTCTTCTCCTGGAATGGTCTTAATTTGCAATACTTCGGGCTTTTGAGCTTGGTGAGGATGGTCAGGGCCTACGTAAACTTTGAGCTTCGTAAATAGTTGCCGGCCCAATGTGTTCTTAGGTAGCATCCCTTTAACGGCTTGCTCAATGATTCGCTCCGGCACACGGGCTTGCAGCTTTGCAAATGTCTCAGTTTTCATTCCACCAGGACGACCCGAATGGCGACGATAAAGCTTTTGTGAATACTTCTTGCCAGTAACGCTGACTTTTTCAGCGTTGACCACAATCACAAAATCACCTGTATCCAAATGAGGCGTATAAGTTGGCTTATTCTTACCTCGCAGAACCATAGCAATCTCGCTGGCTAATCGCCCTAGACGCTGCTCAGCAGCGTCTACGACGTACCAGTTTCGTTCTAGAGAAGCTTTTTCGGGGACGTATGTTTTGTTCACAGCTCTAAATATCCTTCAATCATTCAGTATAGAAAATCAAATTGAGAACTTATGATCTAACCGAGCAAATGTTCGAATCTCAACTCATCCACAGTAGGCAAGACAAACTTGGGCTGCGTATCAAACCAAAGCTCAGTAGGAAAAGGGAAGTCGGGGTAGCCAACCCGTAACAAACAAAGACCATGCGGGGGAGCGGCATATCTAACTTGGTCTCGCCTTTCGGAAATCCAAAGCTCGGTAAATTCAGCAGGCGATCGCAACCCTCGCCCAACCTGCACCAGCAGACCCACGAGCAACCGCATCATCCCATATAAAAACCCGCTTGCTTGCAGCTCAATGTGAATAAACGCTCCATCGCGACTACATTTCGCTGTTTGAACCTCCACCCAAGAATGAGGACGACTTGATCCTGCTCGATGGAAAGCTGCCAGATGATGGCGTCCGATCATCGGCGTTAGCGCCTCTTGCATCAAACCCTCATTCAAAGGAGCTTGATAATAATGCCAGGAAAAGGGGCGCACAAACAAGTTGGGACGTTTGTCAGTATAGAGCGAGTAACGGTAGCGTCGCCACAAAGCTGAAAATCGAGCGTGCCAATTGGAATCAACCGCGGCCGAAGCTCGAACCACAATATCTGACGAAAGCCGATGATTGAGGATATCTGCCCATCGATGGGTTGGAACAATTGCAGGCGCATCAAAGTGAGCAACCTGTGCCGCTGCATGTACTCCAGCATCAGTCCTACCAGCCCCATGCAACGTGACTGAGTATCCTAATACAGACTGCAATGCATTTTCGATTTCTTCTTGTACGGTCCGCTGCTGAGGTTGACGTTGCCAACCATGAAAGTGAGTGCCTAAGTATTGAATCACCAAGGCAACTCTCTGTAACTTTTCCGGTGTTGGTTCAACATCAGAACTAGGAGCAGCTGTTACCCATGAAGACTGCATAGCAGGTGTAGACATGACAACAGCTTAAGTCAGTTCAATAATTGCCATTTCAGCATTATCACCTCGACGATTAACGGTGCGAAGAACGCGAGTGTAACCTCCTTGGCGATCTCTGTAGCGCTCTTTGGCTTGCTCAAATAACGCATGAACGAGTTGCTTATCGTAAAGATAACCCAACGCTTGACGGCGAGCAGACAGAGAGCCGTCCTTAGCCAGAGAAATCATTTTGTCTGCTTCAGAACGAACTGCTTTAGCCCGTATCTTGGTCGTAGTAATACGACCGTGACGAATCAACTCAGTAGTTAAAGCTCTTAAGAGAGCTTTACGCTGGTCAGCGGGTTTTCCAAGCTGATGAACACGACGACGATGACGCATGATACCAATGTAGAAATAGAAGATGAATTTGAAATCGATTTGACTGCTACAGAAACTTAGAACTGCAAGAGATTAGCTAGTCTTAGCTGGTTTCTCATGAGGCAGAGTAATGCCAAGCCGAACTTGCAGTGCTTCAATTACTTCTTCAGCCGACTTAGCACCGAAATTCTTGATTTCCAAAAGATCCTCTTGGCTGTAATCCAGAAGATCCGCCACTGAATTAATCTGTGCCCGTTTCAAACAGTTGTACGCTCGAACCGACAGCTGAAGCTCTTCAATAGGAATTTGATTGGTTGGGTCTTCGTCCTCTGGGAAGTCATCCCTCAACGGCTCAAAAGTGACATCCTTGAGAGGATTGAATAGATCAACTAGAATACTTGCGGCTTGACTCAATGCTTCCTGAGGAGTTAAGCTTCCGTTCGTCCAAACCTCCATAATCAGACGGTCTTTTTCAAGGGAACCGCCGACTCGAGCATCTTCAATCGTGTAATTGACCCTACGGACAGGCATAAAAACTGAATCGATTTGAAGAAAGTCCAAAGCTGCCGTTTCATCGCGTCCCTTTTCAACAGCCCGGTAGCCAATGCCCTTCTCAATCCTAAATTCCATTTCTAGAGTCGAGTTAGTTCCAACTGTGGCGATATACTGAGTCGGATCAATAATCTCAACTTCAGAAGGAAGCTCGAAATGTTCCGTTGTGACAGTCGCAGGACCTTGGACGAGCAAGCGCCCAATTTGAGGCTGAGAGGAGTAACTCTTCAGCACAATCTCTTTCATGTTCAAGATAATGTCCAAGACATCTTCACGGACACCAGGAATGGTCATGAATTCGTGCGTTACCCCAGCAACACGCACAGCCGTTACTGCCGCTCCTTCTAAATTCGAGAGAAGCACTCGACGCAAAGCATTTCCGACTGTAATGCCTTGACCTCTTTCCAACGGTTCTAGAATGAATCGCCCATAAAGATTTCGATCATCAACATTATCTGTTTCTACGCACTCGACCTGAAACTGTGCCATAGACCAACCTCCCTCTTCCCTAGCATTGGAAAGGCAAACAACACTTTCCTGACTCAATTTATCTCCCGGTAGGTTACCGGATGCACCGCTCTCAATATCTCTCGAACTGTTTACTTCCAGTTCGCCTCAAACCCGCCGTCGCTTAGGAGGACGACAACCATTGTGAGGAATGGGAGTAACGTCACGGATAAGCGTAATCTCTAGTCCAGCGCCCTGTAGGGCTCTAATTGCGGTTTCCCTGCCAGATCCTGGACCACTTACCATAACCTCAATCTGACGCATACCTTGATCAACAGCCCGCCGAGCTGCACCCTCAGCAGCTGTCTGAGCAGCAAACGGTGTACCCTTCTTGGCACCTTTAAAGCCACTAGAACCAGACGAAGCCCACGAAATAGCTTCCCCATTAATATCTGTAATCGTAATGATGGTGTTATTGAAAGTTGACTGAATATGTGCAACACCACTCGGCACATTCTTTTTCTGCTTCTTTGCCCCGGACTTACGAGTTGGTTGTCTCGCCATACTTTACTCTCTGGATAAAAACTTAAACTTTGTATCTAGGGAAGCCAAAATCTCATTTTCCTAGCCTTATGGAGCTGATCAGGTAAGACAGAAGAAGCTCAAACCTATACTTAACTCCATACTCGAACATGCACTTAGACCAAAAATAGATTGAGGCAATCCAGCAAATTTTTGATCATGCAAGAGCCAATGTTCGCAATTTGCTCCTATGCAAGAACCTAGGGATATTGTGGCGCGTGTCTGGAGCCCTAAAACTATTTCTTGCTTGGAGCCTTCTTCTTACCAGCAACTGTTCGACGACCACCCCGGTTTGTGCGGGCATTAGTTCGAGTTCGCTGACCACGAACGGGTAATCCCATACGGTGACGACGTCCTCGATAGGTTCCGATGTCCATTAGACGCTTAATGTTCATCTGGTTCCAGCGCCTAAGATCACCTTCTACCTGGTAATCGGCTTCAACGACCTCCCGAAGCGCACCAACGTCCGCATCACTAAGGTCCTTAACCCGCGTATCTGGGTTCACACCTGTTTTAACTAGGATTGCTTTAGAACTCGACAACCCAATTCCAAATATATAAGTCAGACCAATTTCGACACGCTTGTCACGTGGAAGGTCTACTCCGGCAATACGTGCCACTCTGCCATCTCCCCCTAACGTTAAATTCTGGAATACTGCTCTATCTACCAATAAAAGCGATTTTCTCGCTTAAACCCAAACCGTCTACTAGTAACACAGCTAACCTTGACGCTGCTTATGTTTTGGGTTGGAGCAAATTACCATAACCCTGCCACGTCGACGAATGACGCGGCATTTTTCACAAATCTTACGAACGGATGCGCGAACCTTCATCTCTTAGGCTATTCCAATCTTGTACAAAGTTGTCATTATAGCAATTATTCTTGCTCTGGTCAAACTGCGAACCGACTTCTGAGGAGGCTGTTTGTTATTTCTTCTACTCAGAAGATAGCTACCTCTACTTTTTGCGAAGCCGATAAGTGATTCGACCTTTTGTCAAATCGTAAGGAGTTAATTCAACCTTCACTCGGTCGCCCGGAAGAATCTTGATGTAGTTTCGCCTAATTTTGCCCGAGATATGAGCCAAAACATTAAAGCCGTTATCTAGGTCAACCCGAAACATTGCGTTAGGTAACGAGTCTGTTACCGTACCTTCCATTTCAATTAGATCTTGTTTAGACAATGCGCTTTTCCTCAAACTAAAGTACAAAACGATCTCGGAAACTTAGAAATTCACAATTTGACCTGAGTCTACGAATTTTCTATGGTTTCTGCTCATTAACGCTTATTTCAAGATTAACAAATCTCTATACTAAACAGCTTTAAGGAGAATTAGCGAAAACAGCTTCACTTGACCCAATTGCTTTTCGACGGTTGACACACTCAAGACTTAGAGAATTTAATACCTCAGTCTTGAATAATCTGCTGAAGATCTACATTAACGTGCTCAACGGAGCGATTTCCATCTACAGAAATTAGCTGCTGGCGATCGCTGTAAAAATCAATCAGAGGAGCGGTTTGCTCTCGATAAACCTGAAGTCGGTTGCGGATTACCTCTTCGCTATCATCTTTGCGCCCTCGACTTAAAAGACGAGCTACTAGAACATCATCGGGAACTTCTAGATTGACAACACAGTCGCACGTTTGCTCAATCTCTTGCAGAAGCTCATCTAGAAACACAGCCTGATTCACATTTCTAGGAAAGCCGTCAAGAATCCAACCTTTTTCTATATCGGGTTGACCAAGGCGATCGCGCACCAGATCCAAAATCAGCTGATCTGGCACTAGCTCACCTTGGTCCATATAGGACTGAGCCTTTATGCCAAGATCAGTTTGTTGGGCAACTGCACCACGTAAGATGTCCCCAGTAGAAATGTGAGGAATATTACATAGATGGGCAAGGGTATCTGCCTGAGTCCCTTTTCCTGCACCTGGAGGCCCCAGAAAGATCAATCTTGCCACTACTGCTTCACCATCCCTTCATAGCGCTGAGAAATCACATAAGTCTGAATTTGCTTCGCTGTATCGATTGCTACACCGACTAGGATTAACAGTGAAGTCGCTCCTAATCCCTGAAAAGTCCTAATTTGGGTTGCACCTTCGACCGCAGTTGGAACGATTGCAACTAGCCCCAAGAATACAGCGCCTAAAAAAGTTAAACGATTCAAAACGCGTTCAATGTATTCACTCGTTGCTTTACCGGGGCGAATTCCTGGAATACTAGCTCCCATCTTCTTGAGGTTCTGGGACATGTCCACAGGATTAACAATCAAGGAAGCGTAGAAATAACTGAAGAACAGAATGAGCACCAAGTAAACCACTATATAAACCCATGTACCAGGGCTCAGGTAGCTGACAACCTGTCCTAGAAACTGGTTGGGAATGAACTGCGACAAGGATGCTGGCACAACCATGACTGCAGAAGCAAAAATGATTGGCATCACCCCACCTTGGTTCAAGCGAAGTGGCAAATAACTGCTTCTTTCTAAGTAGAGTCTGCGCCCCACCTGCCGTCGAGCAGAAATGATAGGAATTCGACGAGTTCCCTCTTGGACAAAAACGATGCCAACAATCATAACCAGGAAGACCAGCATCAGAATGATGATGCCGCCAACAAGGCTGCGATCGCCACCCTGAGCAAGTTCAACAGTATTACCTAATGAACGAGGCAGGGTTGAGACAATACTTACAAAAATCAGTAGAGAAGCTCCATTGCCAATTCCTCGCTCTGTAATTAGCTCACCAACCCACATCACAAACATGGAACCTGCTGTGAGCGCCAAAGCAGTTTCTACAACAAAAAGGATGCTTGGGTTTTCGGCAAATTGACGAACGAACAAAGCGATGCCAACACTTTGAATTAATCCCCAGCCCAAGGCAACATAACGAGTAATCTGGGAAATTTTGCGCCTTCCTGCTTCGCCTTCGTTCTTCTGCAAGTCTTCTAGAGCTGGAATCGCTGCCGTTAGAAGCTGTAAAATAATGGATGCGTTGATGTAGGGCAAAATTCCTAAAGCAAATATCCCTACCGCAGAAATTCCGCCGCCTGCCAGGATGTCTAAAAAGCTAAGTAGACCTCCCAAGCCACTGTCACTGAGTGCTGCTTGCAAGGCATCGCGGTTAATTCCAGGTACGGGAATTACAATACCTAGACGAACCAGAAGTAACATCCCAACGGTAACAAGCAGCCGACCTCTCAGTCCTGCTGCTTGCGCCATTTGCATGAACGTTTCTTGAGCCGTTGGGGCTTTATCTTTACTAACGACCATTTAAGGAGTTCCTCTACCGATATATGCGATCGCAGCTTTCCTCAGAACAGCTTCTTTGAGTTGTGCCTAATCCAAGCATGACAGCATCGCTGAAATACTCTGCCCTTTGATCAAAGTAGAACTCTCAAGCATAAGGTACAAGCTATTTATTAATCTAGCAGCTTGCAGGTACCGCCTGCCGCCTCAACCTTGGTGCGAGCCGATGCCGTAAAAGCAGCAGCCGTCACTTCAAGCTGAGTAGTTAGGTCACCATTTCCCAAAACTTTCAAAGGTCCATCATCTGAGGTAACAATTCCTGCTTCCATCAAAGACTCAAGCGTCACTTCAGATTTAGCAGGCAGTGACTCTAGGTCGCCAACATTGATGACGGTGTAATGCAGACGATTGATTACTGTAAAGTGCTTGAGTTTGGGAATACGCCGATACAAAGGCATTTGTCCCCCCTCGAAGCCAGGACGAGTACTGCGACCAGAGCGCGATTTTTGACCCCGCATTCCAAACCCACCGCTAGCACCCTGACCAGCAGAGATACCTCTACCGATGCGTCGCCGCCGTCTTCGAGAACCTTTTTGAGGTGAAGCGTCTTCTAATCTCATAAGCTTGTTCTTCTCCAAAAAAGAATTTAGTTAGTCGTTTGCTTATGCTTTGTCGTGAATAGCAATCGGTGTGCACTAACCATTAATTCAGGCATAGAGAGATTCGATAGGAACCCCTCGCTCTTCTGCAACTTCAGAAAAAGTTCTTAAAGATGCCAGCGCATTGGCAGCAGCTCTGGCATTGTTTAAAGGGTTGTCTGACCCTAGCTGCTTTGCCAAGATATTACGCACTCCAGCTAGCTCCAGTACAGTTCGCACCGCTCCACCAGCAATTACCCCAGTTCCCGGGGCTGCAGGACGCATCATCACTTTGGCACCGCCACCCACTCCATTAACGGGATGGGGAATGGAGTTAGCTTTGGTTAGGGGCACATCAACTAAATGCTTCTTTCCATCTGCTACGCCTTTGCGAACTGCACCAATTACGTCACTAGCTTTACCAACACCAACACCGACTTGCCCTCGTTCATTGCCAACTACAACAATGGCTCGAAAGCTCAGCTTTTTACCACCTTTAACAACTTTAGTGACCCGGCGAATCTGAACAACCCGCTCCTGCCAATCTGTTTCTTTCTCTTTCGCTTTATTGTTTTTGCGACGATTTGCCATGTCTTTAATCCTTAAACTTAGCTTGGTCTGCTTAGAGGGCTTGCCTTTGACACATTTTTAAAGGACAACAGTTCAATAAAAATCTACTTAGAAGTCCAAACCACCCTCTCGAGCAGCATCTGCAAGAGCTTTGACTCGTCCGTGATAGAGTTTGCCGCCTCGATCGAAGACAACCTGGCGGATACCTTGCTCAATCGATCGCTGTGCAATTAGCTTGCCTACTTGCACGGATGCAGCACAGTTGCCGCTAGAATTCAATTCTGACTTCAACGATGGCTCCAAAGTAGAGGCAGAAACTAGAGTGTGATGGCGAGTATCGTCTATGATCTGAGCGTAAATATGCTGGTTTGAACGGAAAACAGCCAAACGAGGACGCTCTGCGGTTCCAATGACTTTGCGCCGAATACGACCATGACGACGCTGTGTTGATTCTCTTCGAGTAAGTTTCATTTTTACTTCTTCCCTGCCTTTCCAGCTTTGCGTCTGACCATCTCGCCTGCATAGCGAATTCCCTTACCCTTATAAGGTTCGGGCGGACGAACCGCTCTGATTTGAGCTGCGATGTTACCAACAATCTCTTTATCAATGCCGCTGATCAAAACGTTGGTGTTGTTTTCTACTGCTAGTTGAATGCCTTCCGGAGGAGCGATCTGCACAGGATTGCTATAACCGACGTTTAGCGTCAAGTTACGGCCCTGAACTTGAGCACGATAACCAACTCCCTGAATTTCTAGACGACGCTGAAACCCTTGAGAGACTCCTTCAACCATATTGGCAACCAGAGTTCGGCTAAGTCCGTGACGTTGCCGAGCCACACGGGAATCGTTGCGGCGCTTAACCAGCAGAGTTTCTCCTTCCTGGCTCACCTCTACTTCGGCGGGGAGGATACGAGACAATTCACCTTTTGGACCTTTTACTGCCACCTGCTGACCTGCAATGGTGACAGTCACCTTGGCAGGGAGAGGGATGGGACGTTTTCCGATACGAGACATAACTGAAAATTGCTCCTGAACAACAGTGATTAATTGCTAGTAGTTGATGGTCGTCAGCTCTCACCGCCTATCTGACCGCAAAGAACTAACAGCTAACAACTGCTCTGAGTAATGCCTACCAGATGTAGCAGAGCACTTCTCCTCCTAAACCCTGGCGGCGTGCATCTCGATCAGTCATGATTCCGCTGGATGTAGAAATAATTGCAATACCGATCCCACCCAAGACTCTGGGTAGCTCTTTGCGGTTGGAGTAAACTCGTAAACCTGGCTTGCTGACGCGCTTTAAAGTATTGATAATAGGCCGACGATTTTTGCCTCTGTACTTAAGGGAGAGTACTAAATTGCGCTTAACTCCCTCCCCAGATTCCGAGAAATCAGCAATAAAACCTTCTTCTCGTAGAACCCTAGCAATATCGCGAGTCATCCGAGTTGACGGAACCTCTGTTGTCTGGTGCCGTGCCAAAGTAGCATTTCGGATGCGCGTCAGCATGTCTGCAATCGTATCGTTAACCGCCATAGTTTCCTCTTTATGAAACTGCCTCAATTGTCTCGAAAGGGCATACCGATTTCTTTCAGCAAAGCGCGGCCCTCTTCGTCGGTGTTTGCAGTGGTGATGATTGAAATATCCATCCCGCGAATCTGGTCAATTCTGTCGTACTCCACTTCAGGAAAAATGAGCTGTTCTCGCAGACCCAAAGTGTAGTTGCCACGACCATCAAAGCTTTTAGGACTAATCCCACGAAAATCTCGGATCCGGGGTAGGGACAAATTGATCAACCGTTCCAGGAATGCGTACATCCGGTCTGAACGCAAGGTGACCATAATACCTACAGGCATTCCTTTACGGATTTTGAAGCCTGCGATCGCCTTTTTCGCACGAGTAACAACAGGCTTTTGCCCTGTGATCATCGCAATCTCATTCAAGGATGCTTCTAATGCTTTCGCATTTTGAGCAGCTTCCCCTAACCCTCGGTTAACAGTGACCTTAACAAGCTTAGGAACTTGATGAACGTTTTCGTACTGAAACTGTTCCATCAGCTTTGGAACAATTTTTTCTCGATAAGTAACTTTGAGCTTTTCTGCCATATTTTTTATCCTTGATGCTTCCTGGGCTTTGTCAGGATTGCTGCTTGATGAACTACTTAGTCAAGAATTTCGCCGGTCTTCTTTAGCATCCGAACCTTGCGTCCATCAGAGTTGTAGGTGTAACAGATACGACTCGCTACTTTCTGTTTGGTCGAATAAAGCATCACGTTTGAGCTGTGAATCGGACCCTCAGTCGTCGTAATCTGACCTGACTCTCCCTCTTGCTGAGGCTTAACGTGCTTGGTCTTGATGTTGACCCCTTTGACGATGACCTTGCTCAGTTTTGGAAAAGTCTGCAAGACTTCACCAACTGTACCCTTCTCCTTTCCGGAGATTACCTGAACGGTGTCTCCCTTCTTGACGTGCATTTTGTATCCAACTTTGGGTTGCTTAGCTTTTGGCATCACAGCACCTCCGGAGCTAGAGAAACAATCTTGGTGAAGTTTTTGTCGCGCAGCTCACGGGCTACAGGCCCAAATACACGAGTTCCTCTAGGGTTGCCCTCGGCATTAATGATGACAGCTGCATTATCGTCAAAGCGAATGCTCATGCCGCTGTCGCGACGTAACCCTTTGCGAGTACGAACCACAACGGCTCGCACTACGTCCGACTTTTTGATCGCCATGTTTGGGATCGCATCTTTGACAACAGCGATGATGACGTCGCCTACGCCAGCATAGCGACGGTTGCCACCTAGAACTCGAATGCACATCAGCTTGCGAGCACCGCTGTTATCTGCCACGTTAAGGTAAGACTCTTGTTGAATCATGGTGAATCTCCGCGGTTAAACTTTGGGGGCGGTGCTAATGATGTCAGTTACAACCCAGCGCTTAGTCCGACTAAGGGGGCGGGTTTCCTGAATACGAACGCGATCGCCCTCTTGACATTTATTTTCTTCGTCATGCGCTTTGTACCGCTTGGTGCGAACCATAATTTTGCGGTACTTGGGATGAGGGGCGCGGTTTTCCACAGCCACCACCACCGTTTTGTCCATTTTGTTGCTGACAACTAAGCCAACTCTCTCTTTGACTGCCATTGAAACCTACTCCTCTTCTGCATCCGATTTTGAATCTGAAGATGCAGCCCCAGAACCGGATGTCTGTTTAATAGAAGCTGCTAACTGACGCTCTCTCTCCAACGTCATCAATTGAGCGAGACGATGGCGCATATGCTTAAACTGATGAGGCTTCTCTAACTGTCGAGTAGCTTTTTGAAACCGCAACTCAAACAGCTGCTTTTTGGTTTCTACGATCTGCTCGCTGAGTTCTTGATCACTTAGATCCCTAATTTCCTCAATCTTAGGCAGAGGCATGGCTTATACTTCCTCCGCTTCGCGCGTAATGAACTTCGTTTTGATAGGCAGTTTAAAGGCAGCAAGGCGCATCGCCTCACGCGCAGTCGCCTCCGGAACGCCAGCGATTTCGAACAGAATCCGACCTGGCTTAACTACTGCAACCCAAAACTCTGGGTTTCCCTTACCTGATCCCATTCGGGTTTCAGCTGGGCGCATGGTTACCGGCTTGTCTGGAAAGACACGAATCCAAATTTTTCCACCCCGGCGGATATATCGCGTCATTGCTCGTCGGCTAGCTTCGATCTGACGAGCAGTGATCCAGGAGGGTTCGAGTGCTTGAAGGGCAAAATCACCAAAGTTCAAGTCATTGCCCCGGTTGGCCAACCCTCGCATCCGGCCCCGATGCTGCTTCCGAAATTTAGTTCTTCTAGGACTTAACATGACTCGCCTTACCCCTCATTTGAACGATCTTCAAACTGTTGACGGCGACGCTGCTGCTGCTGGCGGCGACGGGGCTGAACATTTCCGGGAGTAGCAGGTTCTTCTTCTCCTGGAATAATTTCTCCTTTGAATACCCAAACCTTGATGCCCAATACACCATAAATGGTTTGAGCTGTTCGGTAGGAGTAGTCAATGTCTGCCCGGAGTGTATGTAGCGGCACCTTACCCTCGCGGGTGTATTCTGTCCGCGCAATTTCTGCGCCGTTCAAGCGACCACTGACCTGAACTTTTATCCCTTGGACTCCGGCCCGCTGTGCCCGTTGAATGGCTTGTCTAACCACTCGGCGGAAAGAGACTCGGCGCTCTAGCTGCTGAGCAATATATTCAGCAATAAGTCCTGCGTCTGCGTCGACACGGGCTACTTCTACGACATTGATGCGAATTTGGCGATCGCTACTTCCCAATTCTTTCTGAAGTCCGGCACGCAAGTTCTCAATGCCTGCACCACCTCGACCCACTACAACGCCTGGTCTAGCTGTTCTAACCTCTAAATCGATTTGGTCAGCTTTCCGCTCGACACGTACTTCGGAAATCCCAGCGTTGCTGAGATTTTTATCTGTAGCGATGTAGTTACGGATTTTGTAGTCTTCCTGTAACAGGTCCGGATATCGACCAGAGTCGGCAAACCATCGAGAACGATGTTCTTGAGTGATGCCGAGGCGGAAGCCAACTGGATGTATCTTTTGTCCCACGACTCGTCCTCTGAAATGTAAGCAGTAAAAGGGTTAGTTAGATAAGAGCAATATTTACAGAACAGATATAAATACCTGGCTATTCCTCTTCTGCTCCGGGAGCAACCGCAATAGTGATATGGCAAGTCGGCTTCCGAATCTGATAGGCCCGCCCTTGTGCCCGAGGGCGAAAGCGCTTGAGCACAGGGCCTTGATCTGCGTAGGCTTGGCTAACAATCAGGTCAGCAGGGGTGTGGCCCACATTATGTTCTGCGTTAGCCACAGCCGAGCGAAGAACCTTGAGAACAGGCTCACAGGCTCTATAGGGCATAAACTCCAGGATAATCAGAGCTTCCCGGTAGGAACGTCCACGAATTTGGTCTAAGACCCGACGCACCTTGTGAGGTGACATCCGAATATATCGAGCAACAGCTTTAACTTCTTCAGCAGCGGTGATAGCCATGATTTTCTCCTACAGTCCTTAACTCCAGCGGTGGCTGACTGCCATTTGCTGGCAGCTAACGACTTTTAGCGACGGGCCTTCTTGTCACTTTTGGCGTGACCTCGGAAGGTGCGAGTTGGGGCAAATTCTCCCAATTTGTGTCCTACCATTTGCTCCGTTACGTAGACCGGAACATGTTGACGCCCATTGTGAACGGCAATCGTGTGCCCAATCATCTGGGGCAAAACAGTTGATGCGCGTGACCAGGTTTTGATCACTTGCTTGTCGCCCTTTGCATTGAGGGCTTCAATTTTTGAGAGCAGATGGTCTGCTACGAACGGGCCTTTTTTCAGAGAGCGAGACATAGCTGGGTCAACCTAATGAAGTAACTATCGCTTAACAGAATTTGATCGCTCAGGTTTAGGGTTTGCAGATTGCCAGCCAGCTTATGCATCCCGACCGCCACGACCTCTCTTAGAAGAACGACGGCGACGACGCACAATCAAAGCATCACTAATTTTCTTCTTCTTGCGAGTCTTATAACCCAGAGCTGGCTTACCCCAAGGAGTAACCGGTCCACTACGACCAATCGGAGCACGACCTTCACCACCACCATGAGGGTGATCCACAGGGTTCATCACGCTACCGCGGACCTCTGGACGGCGACCTTTCCAGCGCTTACGACCCGCCTTACCAAGGCTGACGTTGCGAGAATCGGTATTACCCACCTGTCCAATGGTTGCGTAACATTCGCGTCGAACCAGGCGAACTTCAGTAGAAGGCAGTCTGAGGGTTACAAAATTACCTTCTTTAGCGACAACTTGCGCTGAAGCACCCGCTGCTCGGACAATCTGTCCACCTTTACCAGGAACTAGTTCCACATTATGAACAGCAGTTCCTAGAGGAATGTTGCCCAGAGGAAGCGCATTACCCACTTCAAAAGGGGCATCTGGTCCAGAAATGATAGTGGCACCAACAGCCAATCCAAGGGGATGGATAATATATCGCTTCTCACCATCCTGGTAATAGACCAAAGCAATTCGAGCGTTGCGATTGGGATCGTATTCAATCGCTGCTACTTTCGCTGGGATATTGTGCTTGTTGCGGTAGAAATCAATGATTCGGTAAAGGCGCTTGTGCCCACCGCCTCGATGACGGGTCGTGATTACACCACGATTGTTCCGACCTTTGGGACGGTGTACCGAACGGGTTAGAGATTTTTCTGGCTCAGTTTTGGTAATTTCGGAAAATTCCGAAACTGTGCGTTCGCGGGTGCCAGGTGTATATGGTCGATAGTAACGAATACCCATAACTCAAATTTGGTTGCACTGCTAGACGGCATTCAGTTGGCGGAGGTTAGTATAGGCACTAAACTTCGGGGAACAACGTGATCGAATCTCCGGGGGCGAGGGTCACGACTGCCCGCTTGTAGCTGGAACGGAATCCTACAAATCGACCCATGCGCCGCTTCTTGCGAGGCGGATTTTGAGTATTGATTTGTACGACTTTGACCTCGAAAAGTTGTTCGATCGCAGACTTGATTTCTGTCTTAGTTGCGCGGGGATCAACCTCGAATGTGTACTGGTTGTTCTCCAATAGCAAGGTTGCTTTCTCAGTCACAATCGGGCGACGCACCAGGTCCGCTAGCGCACGGGAGTCAAACTTAGTCACCGTAAACCTCCTGAATTTTTGCAAGAGCAGACGCAGTTGCCAAAATTTTGTCTGCGTCTAGCAGGTCATAGACATTAAGACTGCTAGCAGAAATCAGCTTAAGGTTGACAATATTTCGAGCTGAAAGGTAAACCGTCTCATCTCTCTCTGAGAGAATCAGCAGAATTTTAGCGGTAGGATCAATTCCCCAACGGGCGATCGCCTGCGTCAACTCTTTCGTCTTAGGACGAGGCAACTGATCAGCAAAGTCTTGAACGATAACCAGGTCTCCAACACGGCTCTGGAAAGCTGTCCGCAAAGCTAGTCTGCGCTCTTTGCGGTTCATTTTGGTGCTGTAGTCTCTGGGCTTGGGTCCAAAGATTACGCCACCCCCCCGCCATAGCGGAGAGCGGTTAGAACCTGCACGAGCACGTCCTGTACCTTTTTGTCGCCAAGGCTTGCGACCTCCACCGCTCACTTCTGCGCGAGTCTTTGTTGAGGCAGTGCCTTGTCGAGCATTGGCCAATTGCCGTACAACAGCTCGATGCACAATGTGAGAAGCACTTGCTTCACTCGCAACTTTCAACTCTAAGGAGGCTTGTCCAACCTCTTCGCCTTGCCAATCTCGAACTATACAATCAACCATATTTTTCCCTCCGACTGATGAGCCTTGGAATTAATCAGCTTTGAGCGACAGGTTTTTAAATTGAGAAACGCCAGAACTCACAGCTAAAAACTCGGATTTATGAATTTCCTACTTGCTTGGCAGGAACAATATTTAACAAGGCTCCGGGCTTGCCTGGAACAGCGCCTTTGATGAGCAATAGATTGCGCTCGGCATCGACACGCACCACAGTAAGCTTACGAACTGTGACTCGGCTACCACCTAAACGACCCGCCATCCTCTTACCCGGATAGACGCGCCCAGGCGTAGTACCTGCGCCGGTTGAACCTGGTAGGCGATGGTTCTTAGAACCGTGCGCCATGGGTCCACGCTTGAAGTTGTGTCGCTTCTGATAACCAGCGAAACCACGACCAATGCTAGTGCCAATCACGTCCACGATTTGCCCTGACGCAAATGTATCAGCAGTAATTTGCTGTCCCAGTTGGAACTCGGCGACGTTATCCAACCGATACTCATGGAGGTGACGCAGAGGAGGGGCTTCAGACTTGGTTAAATGACCCAATTCTGGTCTGTTAAGCGCTTTAGCTGCTACTTCTCCATAACCAACCTGAATGGCTGCATAGCCATCTGTCTGAGCAGTTTTAATCTGGGTGATGGTGCATGGGCCAGCCTGCACAACAGTCACAGGGATCGCTTTCCCTACTTCATCAAATACTTGGGTCATGCCAAGCTTAGTGCCGAGGATACCAACAGACACAGTAACGAGTCTCCCTTGTTTTGAACACTGCAAAAATCTTGGAACTGCGATCGCCTCGCTAGCCCATCAAACTTCAACAGATTTTTCGCAAAAACCACCCTAGAGCTCTGCTGTTGCAATTCCAGCAATCACTCCAAGTTCTACGAAAGTAGCGGCTTAGGCAGTCTAGAGATCGCAGGGAACACTCGCTTTCAGCGAACTGCTCAACGCTGCACTTTCTCACTTCGCCAGGACTTAAACAGATATCTGTTCAGTATCCTACGGGTTTCGCCTGCAACTCTTGATCTGAACCGCGCTGTCTCTACTATTACGAGCAGGCTTTTCGGAAGCAGGAGAATCTGAAAAGTTTCTCCCAATCAAGAGGCTTAGCAGTCAAGGGATGATTAGTAGTGAACTCTAGCTCATTACCTTTGTCCCGTGAAATCCATAAACCCTGATTTCGGCGACAATTAAATATCATAGACAATTAAAACGAACTTGTCTAGCAATTCTTACTCTAATTTTTAATTGCCTGTGAATTCCTGAATGACCCTATTGTGGCGTAATTTATGGCTGTGATGCCACTAGGAATTAGGAATTGCTATCGGTGGATAAGGTGAATTGAATCAATCCTGCGCCAAGGGGGCGATCGCTGCTTACATATCCACATTTATAATGAGATCGCTAACGGAGATACTTAGACCCTCTTGAAACTTCTGGGCAGTGAGGACGCAAAGCTTATGGCGTTGATTACAACAGGCAAGCAGTTTATCCGTGATTTAGAAAAAGCGGGTGCTTTGGGGCTGTACATTCCCCTGGAGGGAGGGTATGAAGGGCGATATCAGCGTCGTCTTAGAGCAGCAGGATACGGATTGCTAACCATCAATGCGCGTGGGCTAGGCGATCTCTCTGCATATTTGTTAGATGTTCATGGAGTTCGTCCACCCCATTTAGGCAAGAAAGATACAGGACGCGGAGCAGCTGTTGGTGCGAGATACTATGTTCCTCCCGTTGCAGGGTATCAGTTGGAACAGCTACCACCAGGTTCTAAAGGTTTGGCATTGTGGTTTTTGGACGGAGGGATTCTTTCGCAGCAAGAGTTGGAATTTTTGGCTGCGCTGCCCAGCTATGAGCCCCAGATCAAGGTAGCGATTGAATTGGGAGGCGATCGCAGCTTTACCTGGAAGCCATTAAAGGAAACTCTGGTTGCAGCTTAGGGTAAATAGGACGTTGTATTAAGCTGACTCCAGAAAATCTCAGAATGCCAACTAGGATTGAGATATCTCAATTCAGGCATCTACTCATGAGTAACAAAAAGTACGTTCCTCCTCGTCCGGGCTTTCCCAATCGTCTTGATGCTGGGGGCACTAGGCAAAAGGCAGAAGGCGCTCAAAATCTCCCTGATCCAACCAATCCTGATAATCCCAATCCACCTACAGTAGGTTAAAGGCTTTTTATTGAGAGGGCTCATACCTTACGGTTCGAGATTATAGGTTCAGGAGAAGGGTGAGAAATAGTCAGGAAACATATTCAACCCTGTGGAGATGCAGCACTGCTGCGTCTCCGCACTTAGTTTAAACCGAGCAGATCGCCCTTTATGGAAAAGTATTTCAGCAATTTGTAATACGTGCAGCTTGTAATACGTCTCAGTATTCAATCTTTGTAGTAGACTGACCGCAGATTGATCCCTCGTCATTTTTCGAGTAACCCATTAGCATGTAAGGGTGACTGATTTGTACCGTCCCTTACGATCTTTAAGGGAGGGCAACTGGTTCAAACTCATTTGTGGAGCCAGCTTTCAACACCTCCCTGCTGTACGCAATCTCACCCTGGCCTATACGCTTGCTGGTGCTGATTGTGTTGATGTTGCCGCAGATCCGGCTGTCATCACTGCTGCGCGAGAGGCAATGTGGGCAGCGAGTCGTTTAGCCGCTGCTGGTTCTGAGGCGTTTAAGTTTAACGGCTTGCCCTGGCTGATGGTGAGTTTGAATGATGGCGAAGATCCGCATTTTCGCAAGGCTGAGTTTGATGCTGCGAAATGTCCAGCGGACTGCACTCGACCCTGTGAATCGATCTGCCCTGCTGAGGCGATCGCCTTCAACCATAGCCACAATAATTTTTCAGGCGTAATTGACGATCTTTGCTATGGCTGCGGTCGCTGCTTAACTGTGTGTCCGATTCAGCAGATTTCGACTCGCTCCTATGTGTTCACACCAGCAGCGATCGCGCCTCTAGTGCTAGCCGGAGTGGATGCAGTTGAAATTCATACGCAGGTAGGGCGTTTGGCAGACTTCAAGCGGCTTTGGCAGGCGATCGCTCCTTCGCTTGACCAGCTCAAACTAATTGCAATTAGCTGTCCCGACGGAGAGGGGCTGATTGACTACCTCTGGGCACTGTATGAGCTGATCTCACCCTTGCCCTGCCCACTGGTTTGGCAAACAGACGGTAGACCGATGAGCGGTGATATTGGTGATGGTGCCACTCGTGCCACCATCAGGCTAGGACAAAAGGTTCTAGCAGCCAAGTTACCGGGATATGTGCAATTAGCGGGAGGAACAAATAGTTATACGGTCTCTAAGCTAGTAAAACAAGGCTTATTAGGGGAACGTGCAGCGTTGGCAAACCAGCGCAATGTAGTGATCAATCAGGACATTAATTACTCAGACACCTGTGTAGAGAACGCTTCCGTCTTGACAGCAGGTGTCTCACAGCCCGTTGATACTACAGCGCAACCGCCCTACAGGGTTGCTGGAATTGCCTATGGTAGCTATGCCCGCACCCTTTTAGCTCCTGTTTTGGATCAGCTAGCGCAACACAGCACGGAAGATTCATCAGTTACTATAAATTTTTCTAGGAATTTTCCCAATGGATTTCATAGAGCTGACACTATGACTTCATGGATTCCTAGATCAAATTCCACTCATCTAGAGGTTCATCCGGATTTGCTACACAAAGCCGTTGGACTTGCTGATTCTCTTGTTTCTCAAATCAAATCACCTATGAGGCTAAGGCAAACCATTCCTAAGCAAACCGGATAAGCTGACCTGATGCAGTGCCCTATTACGGCTCGGCATTTCGTCAAATTTCTTTCCTTGAACTTCCTGCTGGTCATTTAACACCTTTAAAGCCATTTACTCATGACGCTCAACGGTAACAACTCCTCTGAACAGCCAATTGATTCTGAGATTGCCGCAGATCAGAGTGTTCCTACAGCGATGCAGATTACAGACGACCTTGACCGACTGCTAGAAATTTTACCTGGCGAGATTCGCCTGCATTTAGAGCAGCATCCCCAGCGAGAAAAGCTGATCGAAGTTGTCTTAGATTTAGGTCGCCGTCCAGAAGCTCGATTTTTGGGTCAGGCAGAATATCTTTCTGATGTTCCAGTCTCAGCTGTAGACCTAAGCTATTGTGTGGACCGTGTCGGGATGTTTAGCGGCGACAACCGAGCCGGAATTGAACGGACGCTTCACCGGATCAGTGCGATGCGAAATCGGGCAGGTGAAGTCATTGGACTAACCTGCCGGGTGGGACGAGCGGTCTATGGCACAATCGGGATGATTCGTGACCTGGTAGAAACGGGGCGATCGATTCTCATGTTGGGTCGTCCTGGCGTTGGAAAAACGACGGCTCTGCGCGAAATTGCGCGAGTTCTGGCTGATGAACTGAACAAGCGAGTCGTAATCATCGATACCTCAAACGAAATTGCTGGAGACGGTGATATTCCCCACCCAGCAATTGGTCGAGCGAGACGAATGCAGGTAGCTCGACCGGAGCTTCAGCATCAGGTGATGATTGAGGCAGTCGAAAACCACATGCCAGAAGTCATTGTAATTGACGAGATTGGCACTGAATTAGAAGCTTTGGCAGCTCGTACTATTGCTGAGCGAGGCGTTCAGTTAGTTGGCACGGCTCACGGTAATCAGATTGAGAACCTGATCAAGAACCCAACCCTGTCCGACTTAGTAGGAGGAATTCAGTCGGTAACGCTGGGTGATGATGAGGCAAGGCGTAGAGGCAGCCAGAAGAGCGTTTTGGAACGTAAAGCTCCTCCGACTTTCGATATTGCTGTTGAAATGCTGGAGCGACAAAAGTGGGTTGTTCATGAAGAAGTTTCTGAGACGGTAGATAGTCTGCTGCGAGGACGGCAACCCAATCCGCAAGTCAGGACGGTGAGCGAAACAGGCAAAGTCGTGATTACGCACGAACTATCTAGCGATTCGGTAGGCTCAATGTCGAGGCGATCGCGCAGCGCCATGGGCGAACCCCGCAGCGGTAGCTTTGGTCAGGCACGTGGGCTTTCTCTAACTGAGTCACGCGGCGGTAGCAGAGAATCTTCTCAGCGAACGGGATGGCGAAGCTCTGGGCAAATGACACCTTTGCCATCCTATAGTCGCAATGAATTAAAGAGTCGTTCATCAGCGGAGCCTTTGCAGCAGGCATACCTGGAGCAGCAGGACTTTGACCAACTGCTGAATGAATCTCTGGATCGCTCATTTAGAGACCCAAGAGATGCTAACGCCTTTGAGGATTTGCCTCCTGCAGGTCCAAACGGCGAAGATTTGCCCCTGCACATCTACCCCTATGCAGTGAGCCGTCAACTCCTTGATCAGGCGATTCAAACGTTAAACTTGCCGGTTGTGTTGACGAAGGATTTAGATAGTGCAGATGCAGTATTGGCAATGCGATCGCACGTCAAAAATCACTCCAAGCTGCGTCATGCGGCAAAAGCTCACCAGATAGCGGTTCATACAGTCAAGTCCAATAGTATGCCGCAGATTGTTCGGGCACTCCAGCGAATGCTAAATCTGGATGATCCGGGTAGTAACGAACCGGTGAACCTCAATCTGTTTTATCGCAGTGGTGATGAAGATGAAATTGAGGCGCTGGAAGAAGCTCGGCTTGCTGTGGAGCAGATTGTCATTCCCAGAGGGCAACCCGTAGAACTTTTGCCTCGCTCTGCCAAAGTCCGCAAGATGCAGCATGAGCTAGTCGAACACTATCGTCTCAAATCTTCTAGCTTCGGTGAAGAGCCAAACCGTCGTCTGCGGATCTATCCAGCATAGGTTCAGTTGACTGGTCAGGCAAAACTGGGGGTGAGGCAGGCTAAGTTTGTCTCACCCCCAGTTTTTAGCTGCTTTCATTAGACCTTCTGCATGAATCACTTTTTGAAGCGTGAATGGTAGCGCGGCTCCGCCGCGCTACCATTCACGTAGGAAGTCTATTCTTGCTGTCTCGACGACCAACTCTTCTTCAAGATTGAAAATAGCTTCAGGTTATGGAAGCTTCCTTTCCAGTAACCATGTTCTCGCAGTATTCCTTCTTCCTCAAAACCTAGCTTCTCCAATAGCCTGATTGAGGCTATGTTTTCTAGCATTACCCTTGCTTCAATGCGGTTAAGCCCCATCTCTTGAAAGCCAAAATTGATCATGGCTCTCAAAGCTTCTGTCATAATGCCTTTTTGCCAGTGGATTTTGGCAAGCTCGTAGCCAATCTCTGCACGAAAGGAGTTTTTGACCCAAGAACTGTAGCCACATGACCCGATAATCACGTCATTTGTCTTACAGGCGATGCCCCAACGAATTCTCTGTCCGCTCTTAAAGAGTTCTGCTCGACGATTAATCAAAAACTGTGCCTGATCAAGCCTCGTCGCAGTATCTAGATCGTGATACTTTGTCACGCTGGCATCTGAAAAGATTTTAAAGACGGCTTCTGCGTCGGACAGTTGAATTTGCCGCAAAATCAAGTTTTCGGTTTCTAACTGCGGGAATTTGTCAAACAGTTCCATTGCCTTTCCCCTCAACTCTTCGCAAGTTTTCAGGACAAGTCACATAATAGGCTTAGAAAACTGCTTTACTGTGACGTCGGAGGTTGAGTTCCGTTGCACTCTACCCAGCATCCTCTCCAACCGGGACAAACTTTTCAAAGTTTTGGCTCCCATTTTACTTATCGGGTCGTCGGTCCCTGCTGTCGTTTGTTTGATCGGGAGGAACTTCCGTGGCCCTGCTGTCGCCTCCAGTGGCAGGGGAAGGAACCTAGTTGGCGACGCATCGGTAAACGCTTTGTAGTTGACCTTGCAACCCAAAATTCGCCGTCCTACTCGGTCGAGATTTTAGGGCAGGAATATTTTGGAGAGCCGATTGTGCTAACTCTATACGCGGTGAAGCTACCACAGCCCGTGAAGGAGTGGTGGCATTCAAAAAAGGCGAAGGATGAGGCTTAGGAGCGTAGGGTGTAGAGATTAGTTGGAGGAGGGGCGGGGCGGTTCCTTCGGAATTGCGCTTTGCCCTGATCGCAGCAAATCTTGCAACCGTGAATCTACAAAATCTGGAATTACGAGCATTGCGCCCAACTCATAAAGCTTCTGGGGAGATTGAGTTGAGGCAAGCCCAATAGTTGGAATTCCGGCGCTGACAGCAGAACACATCCCTGAAGGAGAATCCTCAAATGCCAGCGTAGTTTCTGGCGACGTTTCCAGAAAATTCATTGCTACCTGGTAAGGCATGGGGTCAGGTTTCCCTTTGGGCAAGTCGTCCCCCAGCACAACTACCGCAAAGGAATCTCGAATTCCCAAAACTTGCAACATGAACTCAGCGTTTTCTTTAGGAGCGTTCGTCACCACTCCTTGTTTAAGCCCTTGAGCCTTTGCCCAAGCGACCAGTTCAAATAACCCAGGCAAAGGAGTCAGTAAGGTTTCAGCACGTTTGCGAAATTCGGCTTCCTTGCGATCGCCCAATTCTTTCCCCTCTTCAGGGGAAAGCTGAGGGAGTAAATCCTGGATGATTTGAACATTGAGCTTGCCGCTAAAGCGGGTTCTGTAGAACTCACTATCGATTTCGATCCCATACTCCCTTAGAACTTCCTGCCAAGTCTGAAAGTGGATGGGGTCAGAGTCAACCATGGTCCCATCCAGGTCAAACAAAAGTGCCTTGAGCATGGTTTCCCCTGCAGTAGTTGTAGAAGGATTCGGTTAGCCAAATGTGGACTCGTTCCAGCCCCACATGTAGCCTTTGGCATCTGCGAATTCGATGTAGGTGCGATCGCTTGCAATTCCCAATGCCTGATTAATCTGCTGGCAAAAATCTCGGCTCATCGCTTGAGTTAACGTTGGGCTCATCGACCCAACACTTTTCACCTCGATGTAGCAGACGGGATCGGTCGTGCCTGCAAAAGTCATCGACACATTGGGTTCAAATGCGGTCATCACATAAGATTCTGGTTTACCCAAATGTTTTGACAGGCTCTTTGACAGGCTTTTCAGCAACGTCTCAACTTCAGACTTCTCGGGAGCCGAAATAGAGGTTTGAACTTTAATCAATGGCATAAAACTTGATCACCCACCGTAATTCCAACCTGTGCTTTCTAAAAGCAGCGGATCGCCTTCGCGATGAACGCCAGCAGCAATGACTTCACCCACAAAAACAGTGTGATCGCCATGCTCAACTGCGCTGACTACCCGACACTCTACATAGCCGAGCGAGTCAGAAATAATTGGACAGCCTGTTGCTTCACCAAGGTAAAACTCAATGTCTTCAAACTTATTGCCAACCCGACGCTGAGGTTTAAAGAATTTTTGAGCAACCTCTTTTTGCCCTGCGTCCAGAACGCTGAGTGCAAAGACCTGGCTGGATTTGATCATGGCGTGAGATTTAGAATCTTGCTTCACGCAGTTCACAACCAGCGGCGGCTGAAAAGAAGCCTGCATCACCCAGCTAGCCGTGTAGCCGTTCACCTCTTCGCCCTCTTTCACGCCGCACACATAAAGTCCATGAGGAATCTTACGCAATATTGTTTTTTTAGCCTGTTCGTCTAACAAGGGTTCTACGTCTCATACGCGCTACGCCATTCAGTTTAATATCAAACCCCGGCGTAGTATCTTCTTTCTCTTCAAAGCTCAAACCTAGTGATAGCTCGATCGCTAGTCGTTTAACTTGAGGCTGAAATGGAAAGAGGTGATCGCCATTCCCTGGCGAAAGTAAAAGCGATGTGCTCTGACGCGGTGTGTGCCGCTGTCAAGCTGGAGGGAGATGCAGTTTTGAGATCTAGCATAGTCAGTCAGCCAATTCAGCAAGGACTTGCCGTGCCCTTTAGAGCGTTCTGAATCATCTGAGACTAAATCATCGACATACAAAAACCGCCCATTAGCTAGCATTTCTAGGATTCTGAATCCAGCGATCGCCTTCACCCCATTCTCTTCCAAGTACACCAGATGGTAGCCATTCTCCTGCTGACGCTTGACTTGCTCCACAAAGGCAGTCTCGGTCAGATGGGGTCGAAGCTGAACAACGACTGGAAAACACTTTGCAATATCAGCGTCAGCGGTAGCGAATTCAATCGACACAACAGCAATCTCCCCACGTACAATTCTTAACTCGCAGAGTCATCTTTGCATAATGACAGACGCTTCAGAATCTCATAGGCTGAATTCATATCAATGATGCTGGCTAGATTATGGCTCGACTCAAAATTGTGAATCAGTTTGACAGCAGCTTTACGCTTGATCCAGAGGCGAAGGCAGCTTTGTTTGAACTGTTGACTCAGGAGAATTTTTTGGCACAGGTAGGTCAGGCTGTGACGTGCGATCGCCTCGAATTTACCCAACTGCTATTTCAACCTATCCCTTACACCGAAGCTGCGCCCAAAGGGATGCCCGTTGAATACGAAAAATATCACGAGTCTCCAGACTACGCCATCATCAACGTGCCGCCCAACTTCATGTTTAAGGCAAAAATTTTTCAGCCCAGTCGCCTCTGTGCAATTTATCGAAAAAGATGACTTCCACTCCCAACATTCCATCACTGGACAGCCTGGATTACATTCCTTATATCGACCAGAACGGGCAACTGACCGACCAGTTTGAAGGCAAGGTCGGCGTATATGCCATCTTTGACCAAGAGAAAACTCTGCAATTTATCGGCTATTCCCGTGATGTCTACCTCAGCCTTAAACAGCATTTAGTCCGGCAACCGCAACATTGCTATTGGCTAAAAGTCCAAACGATAGAGCGTCCTAGCCGTACTGTCTTGGAAGAAATCCGAGACGCCTGGATTGCTGAAAACGGTACGTTGCCTTCAGGAAACAGTGCAGATGAGGCTTTATGGAATCAGCCGATTGATGCTAAGCCTGCAATGACAGCCGCTGAGCAAGCAAGCTATGCGGCAGGTGATGGATTAACTCAAATCAAGCTGCTCAAGCAAGCAGCACGACGGGTAGAAGAGCAACTTTTAGCCGCGCTTGAAGCTCGTGGGGTGCAAATGCAAATCCGGTTTAATCCCAAACTTAAGGAAAGTGGATTACTCGATTTGAAGTGATCGTTGGGTAATTTATACTTCTAGATCCATGACACCAGCGCTCCTGAATAACCGCTATCAAGTCATCCAGACACTAGGGGCTGGTGGCTTTGGCACAACTTTTCTGGCTGAAGACATTCAGATGCCCTCTCGGCGAAAGTGTGTGATCAAACAGCTCAAGCCGATCGCCAATAATCCAGAAATTTACCAGCTTGTGCAGGAGCGGTTTCAGCGAGAAGCAGCAATTTTAGAGGAGTTGGGTGATGGAAATAGCCAAATTCCTCGCCTCTATGCCTATTTTTCAGAAGAAGGTCTTTTCTATCTGATTCAAGAATGGGTTGAAGGCGTAACTCTGAGAGACAAAGTTCAGGCAGAGGGTGTCGTGACGGAGGCGATCGCCCAACAAATTCTGCGCGATATTCTGCCTGTCCTAACTTACGTCCACGATCAGCGCATTGTCCACCGAGACATCAAACCCGACAACATTATTCTTCGCAAACGAGACGGAAAGCCCGTTCTGATTGACTTTGGAGCAGTTCGAGAAACCATGGGAACGGTTGTCAATTCTCAGGGCAACTCGGCTAGCTCGATTGTGATCGGTACACCGGGTTTTATGCCTTCTGAGCAGGCAGCAGGGCGACCGATGTATTCTAGCGACCTGTACAGTCTAGGGTTAACGATGATCTACATGCTGACTGCACGGTTTCCGCAGGAGCTAGATCTCGACCCTCGCACAGGAGACATTACCTGGCGGAAATATGCGGCTCAGGTGAGTTCTACATTTGCTGACCTGCTGGACAAGACGATTCAGTATCATCCACGCGATCGCTTTGCGATGGCTGATGAAATGCTAACTGCTTTGAAAAGCAGTGTGGGTACTCAGTCAGGCTCACCTACGCCACCAACCCTACCGCCCCAAACTTTCCATCAGAGCCATCAAGATTTACCTTTGTCTATTGATTCCCCCAGCCCTGTTCCGGCTACCATAATTGATGCTCAAACACCTCAAACCATCCATCAGCCTGAGCAGTCAAAAGGGAACCCCCTTGTCGATCGACTAACCGATTGGTCTGCGAAAGAAGTTCCCCATGAAATTCTGGGTTGGAACTGGGGTGCGTTTATGATGCCTGGACTTTGGTGCCTTAGTAATCAGGTTTGGATCGGACTGATAGCCTGGACAGGCACTTTTACTGGTGGCATCGGTTGGCTAGTAGCAGCAGGCTTGTTGGGCACAAAAGGCAATGAGTGGGCTTGGAAAAGCCGCAGATGGACCAGTGTAGAAGCATTCAAGGCGCACCAAAAAACCTGGGCGATCGCAGGCTCCGTAGCCTGGGGCAGCATTTTCTCTTTACTTGGAGTGCTGATCGTAGCTGCGATCATCAATCCTGAAGCATTTGAAACACCAGAAGAGCAAAACGTTCCCCGACCGCTTGGTTCAGGACAACTTTTCTCACCTGTGAGTGCTGACCTTGACACCAGTCGACCTACTGACGGAAATCTTATCGAGATTTTTGATGGGGGCGATCGCTAATCCAATTAAGAGAACAACAGCCAAATTCGTCACCCACAACGGTAGGGGCGTAGCATTCGGGCAAAAATCTTTGGACTATTCCAAGGTCTACCTGCCGAATGCCACGCCCTTACAGATACTCGCTGAAAAAAGGTAAGGGCGTTATTCTCAATGAGAATAACGCCCTTAATTAGTGGAAGCAATCAACCTAACAAGCTTACTTGATAGAAACTTTGCCGCCTGCTTCTTCGATCTGCTTCTTAGCGTCTTCCGCTGCTTCCTTGGCGATCGCTTCCTTCACAGGCTTGGGTGCAGCCTCGACTAGATCCTTGGCTTCTTTCAAGCCTAGACCTGTCAAAGTCCGTACTACCTTGAGAATTGCAATCTTCTTATCCGCAGGGACTTCTTCCAAAATTACATCGAATTCGGTCTTTTCTTCGACCTCTTCAGCCGGAGCTGCAGCAGCCGGAGCTGCCATTGCAAAACCACCCATAGGGGCAGCAGCCGTGACACCAAAGGCTTCTTCAATTTGCTTCACTAGATCAGCCGCTTCTAGCAAGGTTAGCGACTTAAGCTTCTCAAGAATCTCATCAGTCGTAGCAGACATAGAATTACTCCAATGTTTAGTTTCTATCTTGGTCTAAAGGTTTAGCTTGAGCTCTTACAGTCTGAATTTTGAAGAATATTCAGAACCTAAAGGATGACTAAGCCGCTTCTTGGTCTTGGTCTTTGTCCTTGTCTGCAACCGCTTGCAAAACGCGAGCCAAAGACGCAGGAACTTCGTTGATACCTGTAGCAAGCTTGGTTGCAACCGCGTTGATCGCACCAGCCACTTGACCCATCAGTTGTTCCTTCGATGGCAGATCTCCGATCGCCTTCACATCGGCTTCGCTGAGGGCGCGTCCCTCCATCACTCCACCACGAATGGTGGTCTTCTTAGAGGCTTTTTGGAAATCCTGGTAAGCTTTAATCGCTCCACCAATATCATCCTTAACCAGCAGGAACGCAGAGGATTCTTTACAGAACTCCGTAATTGGCTCCCAGCTCGTATCACCATCTACAGCGAATCGCATCAACGTATTTTTGGTGACCGTACAGGATGTCCCTGTCGGACGCAGTCGGTTCCGCAAATCCGTGATTTCAGCAACAGACAGCCCTTTGTAGTCAATGACGAGCGCCAGTTGAGACTGACTCAACTCATCTTTGAGTTCGGCTACAATTGCCTGCTTATTCTCCAGTGTTCTACCCATACATCTCTCACCTCCTGAATCGGGTACAAACGACCAAACCTGCTGCCCTTTCCAATTTCCTAGATAAAGCCTTACAAGCCAAAAACCCCGGACATTTAGCCGGGGCTCTCTCAGCTTTTCGATTTTTGCAACCCCCTCTCTACAAAAAGGTTTCAGAAACCGAAAAACTGGGAAAAACCTCGGCAGGACAATTAAGCTTCTAGCACCTGCTGTCTCTGGCTTTAACTATTCAATTGAAGAATTGAGCAATAAACCTTTGCTTTTCTAGAATAATCAATTCTAGAAGATACAGCCTAGCTTCCAGAATAGCGTGAATTGCCTAAGCCACATCCCCTAATTTTAGATCGCGCAAAGCGTTCACATCAATCTGAATGGATGGTCCCATTGTGGCAGACACATACACAGATCTCCAGTAGCGACCTTTAGCACCAGATGGACGGTTGCGGTCGATCGTCTCTTGCAGCGCTTTTAGGTTGGTTAGCAGGTCTTCTGGTGTAAAGGTGGCTTTGCCAAACATGACATGGACAATTCCAGTGCGGTCGGCGCGGAACTCTAGTTTTCCGGCTTTGAATTCGGCGATCGCTTGCGTCACATCAAACGTTACCGTACCACCCTTTGGAGAAGGCATTAAACCGCGAGGACCTAACAATCTACCCAACTTGGCGACTTGAGGCATCATGTCTGGCGTTGCCACCAGTACGTCAAAATCCATCATGCCCTTCTGGATCTCATCAATCAGTTCCTCAGAACCAGACAAATCAGCTCCAGAATTTGTTGCCTCTGTTACCTTTTCACCTCTAGCAATCACCGCCACCCGAATCGTTTGTCCGGTTCCTTTAGGCAGCGCTACAGTAGTCCGCAATTGCTGGTCGGTGTACTTTGGGTCAATCCCCAAGCGAATGTGGGCCTCAGCCGACTCAGAAAACTTAGCAGTCGCCGTCTCCTTGAGCAATGTCAAAGCTTCTAGAGGCTCATAAGGACGATCCTCAACCTTCTTCTGCAGTTCCTGTAATCGACGCGATAACTTCTTTGTCATTCTTTCCATCCCTGGGGTGCTAACGAGTTTAACTCTCCCCCACTAAGGTTTACATTCGACAAGTTCACCAAGGTGAACTTTTATTCCTTAATCGTCACGCCCATATTTCGAGCAGTGCCTTCGACAATCTTCATTGCCGCCTCAATGTCATTTGCATTCAGGTCAGGCATCTTGGCTTGAGCAATTTCTTGCAATTGTGCTCGGGTTAGAGAACCTACTTTCTTCTTATTGGGCTCACCTGAACCTCGCTCAATTCCCGCTGCTTTACGAATCAGTACAGACGCAGGAGGAGTCTTTAGAATGAACGTAAAACTGCGATCTTCGAAGACAGAGATCTCTACGGGAACAACCAAACCCACCTGATCAGCAGTTCGGGCGTTGTATTCCTTGCAAAACATCATAATATTGACCCCGTGCTGACCCAGCGCGGGACCAATCGGAGGAGCAGGGTTTGCCTTTCCTGCCGTAATCGCTAACTTAATGACCGCAACAACCTTTTTTGCCATTGACCTGCTAACTCTGTTTTTGAACCTGATTGAATTCCAACTCTACGGGCGTATCTCGACCAAAGATTGAGAGCAAGGCTTTGAGCTTACTACGCTCTGGGCTAACCTCAATCACTTCCCCTTCAAAATCTTTGAAAGGGCCAGACAGCACCAAGATTTTGTCTCCCGCTGCCATGTCAATTTTGACAATTGGTTTTTGCTCTTGAGCCTGCTTAAAGATTCGCTCTACTTCTGAAGCACCCAAAGGCATCGGTTTGACATGCCCTCTTCCTCTTCCATAGCGGCGCTTCTGTTCAGCCCCAACAAAGTTAATCACATTGGGTGTGTTCTTAACGACCTGCCAGGTATCATCATCCATCACCATACGGATCAAGACATAGCCTGGAAACACTTTTTCCGCCGTTTCCTTTGGCTTGCCGCCTTTCTGCGGTTTCAGAATCGGCGTTTGAGGAATTTCGATCTGGACGATGCGGTTTGCCACATCCAGGGTTTCGATCCGTTGTTCCAGGTTCATCTTTACTCGCTTTTCACAGCCAGAAGCAACCTGAACGGCATACCAACGAGCCGATCGCTCAAGCTCAATGGCACCTTCCTCTTCTTCGGGTGAAAACACGTTGTCTGATTCGTCTGATGCAAAAGTCATTAAAATACCTTTCCAGCAGCCCAACTGAAGAAATTGTCAACAAAGTAAATGAGGCTGGCAGAGAGCGTCACCATAAGGATGACTGCCAAAGATTCGCTGATTAGCTGTTGGCGGCTAGGCCAAACAACTTTATCTAGCTCCTCCTTAGTCCCTTGTAAAAAACTATTGACACTAAAGCCAGCAGATGTCTCCTGCGCTTCTGTCTCGTCTTTCTTTGCCACAGTCCTGATTCCCTCTTGGTGCGAGTCGGAATAGCTAAGTCAAAACTGCGAAGCAACCCAAACTGGATGCCGCAGTTCGCTACAAACCACCCAAACAATTAGTCTACTCGAAAACTACAACTTTTGCAGTCCTTGTCTAAGAACGGTTCGGCGCTGCCAAATTCCGAAATCGCGTGAATTGAGGTTCAAATAACAGTTTGACAGTGCCAACCGGCCCATTTCGATGTTTGGTAATAATAATTTCAGCAACTCCCCGATCAGGCGTATCAGGATTGTAGTACTCATCGCGGTAAAGCATGATGATCAGGTCAGCATCCTGCTCGATCGAGCCACTTTCCCGCAGGTCCGACATCATTGGGCGCTTATTTGTACGGGATTCAACCCCACGACTAAGCTGAGACAGCGCGATGACCGGAACACTTAGCTCACGGGCCAACCCTTTTAACGCGCGTGTGACCCTAGACAACTCCTGCACCCGGTTCTCGCTGCCGCTGCCTTCCATAAGCTGCAAGTAGTCAATCAGAATCAAGCCCAATGCTCCACCTTGCTCCGCCTGAAGCCGTCGAGCTTTTGAGCGCATTTCCGTGACCGAAATGTTAGGCGTATCGTCAATGAACACGGGAAGCTGAGACAAGGCGCTGATGGCGTGTCCCAAAGGTTCCCATTCGTTTTGACTAATTCGACCTGCCCGCAGTCTGCCGCTTTCGATTTCTACCTCACTCGAAAGCAGACGATAGACTAGCTGCTCTTTTGACATCTCCAAACTGAAGACAGCTACAGGCATTTTGTGAAAAGCAGCAATATTCCGCGCAATATTGAGAACAAAAGAGGTTTTTCCCATTGAGGGACGACCAGCCGCAATGATTAAATCAGAACGCTGGAACCCCTGAGTCATAGCATCTAGATCGTAAAAGCCGCATGGAATTCCCGGTAGCACCATGCCAAGGGAGCGGCTTTCAATATCTGAGAAGGTTGAGGTCAGGATGTCGGCAGTTGCAACGAGGCTTTGTTGCGGACGCGCCTGGGTAATACCAAAGATCTTTTGCTCTGACTGGTCTAGAACTTTCTCTAGTGGCGTATCAGTTTCGTAGCCTAATTGAGCAACTTCGCCACCGACCTGAATCAATTTGCGTCTCAGGTACTTATCAGTAACCAGTTGAGCATATTGGTCGATATTAACTGCACTAATCGTCCGGTCTACAAGCTGTGCCAGCCTGCTTTGTCCACCAATTTTATCTAGTACGCCGTGATCGTACAGCCAACTCGTAACACTCATCAGATCAGTAGGTCTGCCCTGCCCATGAAGAGCTAGAGCAGACCGATAAATTTCCTGATGGGCGCTGATGTAGAAGGCTTCGGGGCGGAGAAGCTCTGCGACTCGGCCGATCGCCTCTGGATCTAGCAGCACCCCTCCCAGGATTGCCTCCTCTGCATCAATATTTTGAGGCGGTAGGCGATCGCTATAAGCCTGAAAATTAAGCTCTTGAACCATAACGATAACGAACCTGGGAAGGGGAGCAAGTTACAAGTTACTGAGGCGAAACCTGAATTTCAACAACTGCTGTAACTTCAGGATGCAGCTTGATATCTACTTTATAAGAACCAGTTTTGTGAATGTCTGGAACAGTAATTCCACGCCGATCGATTTCTTGACCCGTCGTTTCCTGGATGACTTCCGCTACTTCCCGATCAGTCACGGTGCCAAAAATAGCATCCTTTTCACCGACCTGCTTGAGAATCGTGAAGCGCCCGACCTTTTCCAACGCTGTCTTTTGAGTTTCGGCTTCACTCTTCAATTCTAAAAGCCTTTGCCGCTCTGCCTCGCGTCGCCGCTCTACCTGCTTAAGGATGCCCGGAGTTGTGCGAACTGCAGCTCCAGTGGGGATCAAGTAATTCCGAGCATATCCAGGTGCCACCTCTACGAGGTCGCCAGCCCTACCGAGTTTACTGACATCCTGATTTAGGACTAGTTGAATGCGTTTCGCCATGATCTTTTTTATTTTTACTTGTGCGTGCCAGTGTGTACCAGGCTGAGAGTTTCAGTTGATTAGCGCCCAAAAGCCAGAATGCCACTTATTACGGACCGTCTAAGAAATTGCTCTGTGCAAATCACTTAGACGCATTCGACAGCAGCCTATCACCTATCGCCTAGAATTTCCTTCAAGCTTATTCCTGAAGAAGTACATCCTGAAAGGAAGCAGCCTTGCGAATTATATCGATTCTAGCCAGACACATTATCCTAACGAAACGAGTGGAGCGATCGCAAGCTACTAGCTCCACTAAAATTCCGCGAAAGTTTGCGACAAATCCCTCAAGCTAGGCTTCAGCAAGGATAATTAGCCCTCAAGGTTGAGTCTTTAGAACTGATCTTTCATGCCTCTCAATCGAGCAAAGGTTTTTACAGCATCTTGACTCTTCACGGCGGACTGTAAAGCAGGCTGATCCCAGCGTAGGAAGGGATTGGTTAGCTTTTCTACCTCTAACGTAGAGGGAACTGTTGCCTCTGAACGACTACGCATCTTTTCAACCTGCTCAATTCGCTGTCGCAGATCTAGATTTTGTCCATCTACAGTCAAAGCAAACTGTAGATTCTTCAGAGTGTACTCGTGAGCACACCAAACACGAGTGTTGTCAGGGAGCGATCGCAACTTCTCAAGGGAATTCAGCATTTGACTCGGTGTTCCCTCAAATAGCCTGCCACAGCCTCCAGCAAACAGCGTGTCTCCACAAAATAGCTCCCCAGGGGCTTCTGGTGTCTCTGGTGGGAAATAGTAGGCGATATGCGCTCTCGTGTGTCCAGGAACGAAGAAAATCTCAGCCTGTTGCTCTGCGAAGGAAATGCGATCGCCCTCCTGCAAAAACACCTGCTGTCCAGGAATTCTGCCTCGATCATGCGCTCCTCCATAAACGACAGCATCAGGGAATTGGTTGAGAAGCTGCACATTTCCACCAACGTGATCCTCGTGATGGTGGGTGTTTAGAATAGCCACCAACTCTGACTTCAAATTGTTTAAACAATCCAGTACTGGCTTAGCTTCTGCTGGATCTACCACAGCAGCTATCCAACTATTAGGGTCATGTAGCAAAAACGTGTAGTTGTCCTGCAACATAGCCAGTTGATGAATGTGCATATCTACTCTCCTAGAATCAAAAGCTTTTAAGCCCTACCTCTGAGCTTAGAGATTTTGTGCAAAATCAAGACTCTGAACGGCAGAAAACGCAAAACTCAACTGAACGCTTCTAGTAACTACTACTTTTACTAGTTGATTGAAAAAGTGGCTGCGAAGCTGGCTTGGCTTTCATCAACTCTTCATTAATTTCTCATCGGAGCTTTGCCCAACTGCTAACTGTTTGAAAAGAGAATGATTCTAGACTCACTTAAAAGTCTAGTCAGGGAAAAACTGACTCATCTACTAAATTAGGGCACAAACTCCATGATGTGGACCGTTCAGATTAGATCAAACTTAACCATTAGGCAACTTGTTGACAGCATTACTACATCAGGCAAGATGAGCCGCCAAGATCATCTTCGTCTTACCTCCGCCATCTTGTCAGACAATGAAATCACAGAAGAGGAACGCCGTCAGATTAACCGGGCGTTTGATTACATTCAGACGGGGCGTCTGAAATTGGTTGACTAACAATACTTACAGGATTATGATCCGGTGGGTGCCTAAAATAGGCTTCTGAGTTGAATAAATTCTGAGGAAGAGTGTGATAGCTCCAATCGAGTTTGTCGCCACTCAATCTACAGTCCATCACTTCTATAAGGTCAGTTTTTTTTAGAGTTCAAGATTAGCCCTCTAAAAACGGCAAGTGAATGGTCGGACATCAGAAGCAAGCTTGAATTTTACCTTACTTGCAATCTGCTAGTAGTCAACAGTTCTAAGAGAGGAAGAGTTCTTGCGCTAGCGACAATAGACTTACGCAAGCATCAGCTTTACGTATTGAACTTGGACTTGGAGAAACTAGCTATTTTACGACCCATTCTTCAGCTTCAAGGAATTTATACAGGCTGTTCTTTACTTAAATAGCTATCTCATTCAATCCGAATCTAAGAGTAGTGAATTCTCAACGTGATGAAGCAGTCGAAAGTTTCACTGGTTGTTAGTGACTTATCTCAAAGTGGAGCCGGTAGATGGGGTGGAGCTGTTCGCACTTTTCTACTGGCTCAAGCCCTCCAAAAACTTGAATATGAGGTCGAGATTGTAGGCTTCGTTTTTGGAGATGTCTCCGACACTGTTGTTTCCACTGAGTTTTCAATTACCACGGTCTGTGGCAAAAACTATCCTGGATTTGTCACTTCAATGGAACAAGTTTTGTCAAAAATCAGTGGAGATATCGTTTACGCTATCAAACCAAAGCCAACTAGTTTTGGTACAGCCTTGCTAAAAAAGTTACGCTCTCGCTGCCCAGTTATTCTTGATATCGATGACTGGGAGTTGAGCTGGTACGGGGGTGAACAGTGGAGATATCGACCACAACCAAAACAATTTTTTAGGGACATCCTCAAATCTGATGGGGCACTCAGACAACCCGATCATCCCCTCTACTTGAAGTGGATAGAAAACTTTGTCAACTATGCAGATGCTGTGACAATCCACACTCAGTTCCTTCAAAAGCGCTTTGGCGGTACATACGTTCCTAACGGGAAAGATACTTCACTATTTGACCCTCAACAGCACAACCCCGAAAACAGCCGAATTCGCTTAAATCTTGCAGACTATCGTGTCTTGATGTTTCCTGGGGCACCTCGTCCATACAAAGGACTTGAAGATGTCTTAATGGCACTTGACTACTTGAATGAGCCAGACTTAAGGCTAGTTATTGTAGGCGGTAGTCCCTATGATGACTACGATGATAAGCTGATCCAAAAATGGGGACGTTGGATTATTAAATTACCTAAGATTCCTCACCAAGCAATGCCTGAAGTAATTGCTGCAGCTCATGTTGTGGTTGTTCCACAACGTGACACACCTGCGGCTCAGGCTCAATTTCCACTGAAGTTAACGGATGGAATGGCAATGGCAAAACCCGTACTAGCTACTCGAGTTGGGGACATTGCTGAAATTCTAGGAGGCACGGGCTATCTAGTTGAACCTGACTCTCCCAAGCAGATTGCTGAGCAGATTCAGTACATTTTCCAAAATATGGAGGAGGCAAACAATCGAGGACATCAAGCAAGAGCAAGATGCGTAGAACATTACAGTATTGATTCAATGTCCACCATACTCTCAGATGTCATTAAATCTATAGCTTAATAAAGGTATCGGACCATATTTTACCGTAGCAAATTAATACTTAGTTAGCATGAAAAGCTTAGAAGCTGATGAATTATAAAGTGTTAATTTTAGGAATTGTAGTAATCAAGTTACGAAGTATTTGTTCGACAGGAAGTGTGTAAATGTCCTCCCATAAATTGCTCCTAAAATTTGCAAAGCGGCACCCTGGCTGGATCATCATAAGTATAGCGTTAGGTTTCTCCGGCGCGCTTTTTAATGGAATTAGTACCATTTTAATCGTGCCGATTCTGCTGAATTTTTTGGGCTTAAACCTCCCTGAAGAGGAATTAACTGGAGGAGGCTCTCCTGGGCTTGTTGAGGGGCTTCTAGCACCATTTAATAACCTTCCAGAAGAATCTCGTATATACGCTATGACCGGGGCTATTCTGCTAACTCTTCTCTTAAAGAACTTAGCAAGCTATTTGAGTACGTTATCAAACGGTCATCTATCAAGACTATTAACGAATAGCTTAAGAAGAGAAGGATTACGAATACTTTTAGAGGTCAACTTAGATTTTTATGCTCAAATGAGAATTGGGGATTTGATTAATCGTATAGGACAAGAGATTAATCGAACGGCTCAATCTATTAAAATTTCAATTAATATTTTAACAATCGTATTAACAATTCTAGTTTTTATCGGATTGCTAATACGGATATCCTGGCAACTTACTTTAGCCTCGACTGGTTTATTGCTTCTAGTCGGTCTGGCAAATCAATTTTCTATTGTTCGCGCCAAGTTTTTTGGAAAAGCACTGGCACAGAATTCAAGAGATTACTCCAACGCACTGCTAGATGTCTTAACTGGCATCAGGTTAATTAAAGCCACTTCCAATGAAGAGCAAGAATATCAAAGAGTAGAGCATCTAATTCTTGAAAGAGAGAGAGCTGAGTTTAAATCTCAAGCAAACAATGCTGCTGTTCCACCCATCAATGAAATGAGTGGAATTGTAGCTGTACTCTCCATCGTCTTATTAAGTCGTGTTTTTTTTGCAGAGCAAGTTGGCTCTTTCTCGGTTTACACGATGTCAACTTATCTTTTTGTTTTATTTCGGTTAATGCCGATTATTGGACAATTAAATGGTGCTCGCAATTCTTACGCAAACGCAATTGCTAGTGTCGATCTAGTTGATGATTTTTTAAGGCGTGACAATAAAAACTTTATTATTAATGGAGTCATCCCTTATTCACATTTAGTGAAGGGAATAAGTTTTGAGAATGTTTCGTTCAAATATCCTGAACATGAAAATTTAGTTCTTAATGGTATTAACCTTTGGATTCCTAAGGGAACAACTCTCGCCTTAGTTGGTGCGTCAGGTGCCGGTAAATCAACTGTCGCAGATCTACTGCCGAGGTTTTACGATACAGTTGAAGGCTCTATTAAAATAGATGGTACAGACATAAGAGATTATGATGTCCGCACACTAAGAAGGGCGATGGGCATTGTCAGCCAAGATACTTTTCTCTTTAATGATTCTGTTCGTAACAATATCGCTTACGCGCGATCAAACGTGACAGAAGATGAAATTATTGAGGCTGCCAAGCGGGCAAATGCTTATGAATTTATTTTGCGCCTACCTCAAGGCTTAGATACTCAGCTTGGCGATCGTGGCGTACTACTCTCAGGTGGGCAACGCCAGCGACTTGCGATCGCTAGGGCTCTACTTCAAAACCCAGAGATCTTGATTTTAGATGAAGCAACAAGCGCGTTGGATTCAGTTTCAGAGCGTTTAGTTCAAGAAGCAATCGATGATTTAAGTCGCGATCGCACAACCCTAGTCATCGCTCACCGCCTCTCTACAGTTCGTAAGGCAGATCAAATTGCGGTGATGGAGAAGGGGCAAGTTGTGGAATTGGGCAATCACGAAGAATTGATGCAGACAAGCGGTTATTACGCGAGGCTCTGTGCCATGCAGTTTGCTGAGAAATCTCAAATGTCAGGGCTCTCTGATCGAAAAGCGATCGCCAAAACATCCTACGAAATTCGGACCCGCCTGAACACAATGATTGGTTCTCTAAGGCTACTGGTTGACGGCATGTTAGATACTCCGGAAGAAGAAACCGAATTGACCGAAGAAGCGTATTACTCAGCTCTCAACCTTCTGAAGAGCTTAGAATCCTTCGAGACAGGGATTCAAAGCCCAGAAGAGCTTGAAGTCGCCCGATAAATATAAACAAATGTCGGCACTTGGGATAAGATGACGAGGCACACGTGAAACAGCAACCTGATTGGGAAAGTCCGGTGCGAGTCCGGCGCTGTGCCGCAACTGTAAACTAAAGGATGAAAAGCACTTTTATTCTTTAGAAGCCAGAACGCCAATCCGCTGCTTATTCACTCTATTTCCTGCGCTGCACAGGAAAGGGAGTTTAACGATGACTATTTCGACAGACAACACTCTGTCTCCAACAAGCGCTGCAAATTCTAAAATAGGCACACCCTTCGATGCCGATGTGAACCTCGATCAGTCAATCATGCTGCCTCCGTTACCCCTCAACCGCCCACTATTACTAGTTGGACATGGCAGTCGCGATGCAGATGGAAGGAAAAGCCTATTGGATTTTGCCACTGCTTATCAAGCGCTTGATGTTTCTCGACCAGTCTTTCCTTGTTTCCTGGAACTCACTGAACCCTCGATTCAACAAAGCTTAGACCAATGCGTGGAGCAGGGCTATACCGATCTTTCGGTGCTGCCTGTGCTGCTTTTTGCAGCTCGACACAACAAATTTGACGTTACCAACGAACTGGATCGCGCTCGACAGCGACATCCTCAACTTAACTTCCATTACGGTCGCCATTTTGGGATTACCCCTGGAATTTTAGAGCTATGGCGATCGCGTCTAGAGCAGCTTGATCAAGCCGACCAAAACCCCCAAGAAATCTCTCGCGCTGATACAGTACTGCTGTTTGTAGGACGTGGCTCCAGCGATCCTGATGCAAATGGCGATGTTGCGAAACTAGCGCGAATAGTGTGGGAGGGGAGCGGATACCAAACGGTTGAGACCTGTTTTATTGGAATTACTCACCCCCGCTTAGAAGAAGGTTTTCGCCGTGCGCTGCTGTATCAACCTAAGCGAATTATTGTGCTGCCTTACTTTCTGTTTACTGGTTTATTAGTCAAAAAGATCTTTGACACCACCATACAGCAACAAGAGCAGCATCCTGAAGTTTCGATGGTTTGTCTACCAGAAATGGGGTTGCATCCTCAGTTGTTTTCGGTATTGAGAGAACGAGAAATCGAAACTCAGTTAGGGCAAGTACAGATGAACTGCGAAATGTGCAAGTTTCGGCTAGCTGCGACCGCCCAAATGGGAGAACATGAGCTACCTCATCAGCATGGGCATGATCACCATCACCATCACGGTCATGAGCATGGACATAGTCACCTAGATGTAGATCCTTACGCAAACCCAGAGCAGTATCATCAAAGGATTTGGCAAGCCCCTTAGAATTGCGTCTGAATATTATGTCTGAATCCCAAGAATTTACAGTGGGCGATCGCGTTCGAGTGGTTGCCCTTCCGCCTTACGTTAAAACTGCTGAACCCATGCCGATGCTGCGTCCTCCCAACGTCATTAGCCTAGGCGAAGAAGGAATTGTTATTAATCGGCGTCCTGGAGGGTTTTGGAGCGTTCGCTTTTCCCAAGGAATGTTTTTAATGGATACCCAGTATCTTGAATTAGCGTCTGCTTCGTCTAATTCCTCCACTCCAGACGAACACATTCTTGAGCGTCCTTCAGATTAAAGCCAGTATTTAAGAATCAGGTCATAATGTCCACCCTGCTCCGGTGGATACCAACCTGACTCAATTTTCTAGATGATATCAGGTAGGGCTTTGATAAATTTGGGCTTACGGTCGATAGGATGAAGTGTCCACGCTTTAGGAGAGCCGAGTACAGCACGAACGTATTCTGTCTCTTCTAAACGGCGTGACACCATGACCTCCCAAGAACCTAATGCTCCCTTTGTTAAAGATATAATTTACAAACGTTTGAATATCTGTTGGCAAGCTATTCATAAATTTGCACTTGTAAGTCTTCCATAGAACTTTTAGCGGAAGAAGCTGGTCAAAGCGATTGCGACTAATTAAGTAGGCTCGACTACTAAAGAATTTGACTTGATAAAAGTCATTAGGATCTGAACTGAAGGGCACTTTCTGGTAAAGGGAGCCATCTTTTGCAGGCGGACCAGTCAAAGGTCTAACTCTACAACTTGCGGATTTTTTGCAGCAGTTTAATACCTTCTTCAATCCAGTTTTAATAAGGTTCTTGATGAAACAGCATATCATTGTCTATACGAAGCAAATAATCACTTTCAACTACTTCAATAGCAAAAAGAGAACCTAAGATTGGATAGCCTTTGTAGTTATGAGTCTGCCTAATTTGCCGACCAAAATGCTTTTGATAAACTTTTCTATGAAGGTTTTCTGAATAATCAATGTCAACAACTTTATCAACAACATCTGAATCTAACAGTTGATTACAATAGTTGCATAATTGCTCCATTGTGCCAAGTTCTGAACGATTTACTTTGTCACCCGATAAGGGCGCAGTATCAACCGCTAGCAACCGTTGGTAAACGGGAAATTGCATACTCTTAATTGATGTGGAATAGTATGCATCATAAACGGAACATCAGTCCGAGCGACCATGATTGATAGTGAACAGTTGGAAGATGTCATTACACTTTTCTCAACTTTCAAAGTATTAGGTTTAGATTTTGCAAACCAATAAGCTGTAGAAGTCCCTAAGGTAATGTTCCGAACTTTAGGTTTTTCAATTGCTGTAGCTTTTGACTGTCATACGGATGGCTTTAGTTAGCACTCACACCAGTTCAGAATGTGAGTTGTAAAGGGAGATTCAAACTAAGTTGCGAATTTAAAGGAATCCCTTAAAGTTAGCTGTTTGGTATTTTGCATCAGATACCCGAAAAAGCCTGGATATCTAACTTATTCCCTATTTGGGTCGTTAAAAAGCATGGCTGCAAGTATAAAACCCGCTTTCGCGGGTTTCCAAACCTTATAAATTGCAAAGTTCATTAGGCAGACCTGGCTAGTAGGCTCAATGTCGAATCCATGCTCAGGAAGCAGCGGGAGTTGCAACTTGATCGATGGCGATCGCCGGACCCACCAATGAGACATAAGGTTCAGCAAAATGTTGGCGAGCTACCGCTTGCAATGTTTCAGCCGCAACGTTAGCTGCTTCAATCTGAAATTGCTGATCAAACTCAACGCCCAAGCCCAGGATTTCATACCAGCCGAATGTTTGAGCAATTTGAGCATTGGTCTGTTTACCTAAAGCATATTGACCGAGCAGTTTGTTCTTAGCTGACTGCAATTCTTCTGAAGTCAGCAAGGTAGTGCAAAGTCGCTCAACTTCCTGGCGCAAGCCATCCAAAGCGATCGCGGCATTGTCAGGAGCCGTACCCATATATACGACGAACTGAGATGCATCCAGTCGAGTAGGGTAAAAGGCAGATACCTCGTAGGCTAGACCTCGCTTTTCACGCAATTCCACAAATAGTCGGCTGGACAGCCCATTACCTAAGTAGGTGTTCAGCAACTTTAAAGCGACATATTCAGGACTATGCACTGCAGCAGCAAGATAGCCCAGCATAACAATCGCTTGCTGCGTATCTTGAGTAGAGATGACTTGTTTAGGATGGGAAGTAATGCCAGGTAACGCCAGCGCCGGAAGCGGAATTTTTCCTTCAGGCGTTGTGGGTACCTGCCAATCACCAAATATCTGATCTACTAGGGCGATCGCATCTTCGGGTGCAATTCGCCCAGCAATGCTGACTACAAAATTATCAGGGCGGAAATAGGTTTGGTGATACTGCTGCAAATCTTCTCGGCTAATCTGGGCGACGGTTTCTTCAGTTCCCAAGCTGGGCAGCGCATAGGGATGCTGCTGATACATCGCCTGCCGCAGTTGTTTTTGGGCAATTGAGAAAGGCTGCTCTTGCATCGAACGAATGCCCTGTAGGGTGAGGCGGCGCTCAAGTTCGACTTCGGCTTCAGGCAGGCTGGGCGATCGCAGCAGTTGAGCCGCCAGTTCTAGCATTTCAGCAAAGTCTGCTGAGACGGTTTTGAGGCTAAGCAAGCAATAGTCTGCAGCGGCATCTGCCCCCAACCCTGCACCTACTGACTCAACCCGTTCAGCGATCTCTAATGAGGAAAGGTTGCCCGTCCCTTTTGTCAAAACTGATGTCAGCAGATGGGATAGTCCTGCTTGCTCCGGTGGTTCATATCGACCGCCAGCTCGGACAAAAATGCGGGCAGAGACAATATCGGCAGCCGAGTTTTCTACTGCTAGCACAACCAGCCCATTGTCCAGGACAGCACGGTGAACCTGACGATTTTCTAGCAGTTGGGCAGCACTCAAATTTACAGACATGAAGATCCTCAAATAAGGTTAAATAAATCCAACGTTGGGGCAAGTGGCAGAGAAATGGACAAATAAACTTGACTGACGTACGAGCAACAGCTTACTCTACGTCGGGATTTACTAGAGATAGCTACAGAGGCTTGAGTATCGTTGCGGCGTAGTGATAAGGCGAAAGGTATTGACTAGCAAGCTGCTGCAACTCTTCAGCCTGAAGGGTTTGAATCTGATTGGGGTAATTCACTGCAATCTCCGCCTGGGCAATGGTGTTGTAGTACCCATATAGCCCTGCTAACTGGATCGCTGTTTCAGTCGAGAAGGCATAATCGTTACACAGTAACCGTTTGTACCGGATCAATTCAGCCTCAGAAATGGCAGTGGTGGTTAGCTCAGAGAGGCGATCGCCAATCAGTGCTTCTACTCGATCAACATCTTCTGGCGCTAACCAGGCGCTAATCGTAAATAGGCTCGAATCCCGCTGGAGCGAAAAGTCGCTGGCGATCGCTTGCACCAACTGCCGCTCTTCACGCAGTTCTCTAACTAACCGAGAAGACCTGCTGCCTGCCAGCAACACTGAAAGCAAATCTAGCCCATAGGCATCTCGCAACTGATCCACACCGGGGCCAATCCATGCCATCATCAGCCTCGCTTGCTCTAGCCGGGGGAGATACAGCTCTTGTCGGCGAATTTCAGTAATCGGAGGCTCTGCATGGGCGATCGCCACAGGACAATTTGGACGAGACGGAAACTGGCTAAATGCTTGATTCACCAAGTCCAAAGCTTGCGCTTCAGCAACGTTGCCCACCACTACTACCGTCATATTTTCAGGCTGGTAGTGGGCGCGATGAAAACAGCGCATTTCCTCGGGCGATCGCTGCATCAACCCCGCCTCATCTCCCAGCACTGGACGACCGTAAGGATGTGACTGATAGACGCTTTCAATCAAGGCTTGAAACGCTAGCCAGTCAGGATCATCGTTTGCCTGACGAATTTCCTCTAAAACAACGTCTCGCTCCCGCACAAACTCGTCTTCAGGAATTGCCGCATTCAGCAGCAGGTCTGCCAAGCAAGGGAGCGTTTCTTCCAAGTGAGGCGCAGTTGTGTTAATGAAATAATGAGCGTAATCGTGGCTAGTTGCGGCATTTGTCATCCCACCGCGATCTTCAATCACTTGATCGAACTGCCCTGGTAGCAGGCGATCAGTGCCCTTGAAGACCATATGTTCGAGGAAATGCGCCATCCCAGTCCAGGGTTCTGGCTCAGCGATCGCCCCCGCCCTCACCCATACATCAACCGCAACTACCGATGTTGTCGGAATATTTTGATGAATTATCGTCAAGCCATTATCCAACCTGGAGAGATGCGCTGGAAAATGTGGCGGAACGCTGTTAGTTGCCAATAGTGCAGACCAGTCCTCTCAACTCAAATCCTAACTAAGGTTCTAGTATTTGAACTATCTTAGCGTTTTCTCCCATCCCTTTTGGGGTAAAAGATGTTATAGCATTGCTCTTAAACATGGGCATGTTAGAGACAGACTTTTTAGTCTAGCCGCTTTCCTTGCACCCCAAAGCTCAGAAATAGCTGTTATGAATACCCAAAGCTCAGAATTACTTGAAAAAATTCGCCAACAGTTTGAAGGTGCCCCTTACCCTAGAGTTTCACCAGAGAAATCACCCAAGGACGACAAAAATTTCAATCAGCTCTACCTTCACAGCTTAGTCACTCCTTTTTACTTGCGAAATCAGCAGGTGGTTGACCCCAAAGGCAAACTTATCCTCGATGCGGGCTGTGGCAGCGGTTATAAAAGCCTGGTTTTGGCAGAGGCAAACCCGGGCGCAAGGATTGTCGGTATTGATTTATCTGAACAATCGGTCAAGTTAGCTGAAAAACGTTTACGCCATCACGGGTTTGAAGAGAACGTTGAATTTCATGTTCTCCAGATCGAAGAGCTGACTAAGCTAGGGATGGAATTTGATTACATAAACTGTGATGAGGTTCTCTATCTCTTTCCTGATATAGCTGCGGTCCTAAGCAGCTTTAAGTCTGTACTCAAGCCAACAGGCATCATTCGCTCTAACCTACACAACAAGCTACAGCGCCAAGGTTACTTTCGTGCTCAGGAAGCTTTTAGGCTAATGGGACTCACTGAGGAAAACCCTGGTGAGTTAGAAGTTGGGTTAGTCATAGAAACAATGAAGGCTCTACATGATGTCGTTGAAGTCAAAGCGAAAACATGGCAGCCCGACTATGCAAAGGAACAGCATGTAGAAACTATCTTGATGAACTTTTTGTTTCAAGGAGATAAGGGGTATGGAATTCCTGAACTGTTTGCAGCGCTAGAAACCGCTAATTTAGAGTTTACTAGCATGACAAACTGGCGGCATTGGGAGCTAACCGATTTATTCATAGATCCTGACGATTTACCTATGTTCTTAGCGCTCAGTCTGCCGGGAGCTTCCATTGAAGAGCGATTGCACCTGTTTAACCTGTTGCACCCAATTCATCGTTTGATTGACTTTTGGTGTAGCTATCCTGAACAAATGGTTTCGTTCAACCCAATTACAGAATGGGATGTGGAAGACTGGCGCAACGCTCAGATTCACCTGCATCCTCAGTTAAAGCGGACTGAAGTTAAGCAGGAGTTAAACAACTGTCTCAACAAACAAAAACCATTTGAAATCAGTCAGTACATTCCTGTTGCCGTCGCCAAACCTGTCTATGTAGACAGCTATTTTGCAGCTTGCTGTCTGTTGCCATTGTGGGAAGGACCACAGCCTATGATGGAGCTAGTTAATCGCTGGCTCAAGGTTCGGTCTTATGATCCAATTAGCTTAGAACCGATTAGCGAAGTAGAGGGGTTTGAGCAGGTTAGAACATTTTTGAGCAAACTAGAGGCTTTTCTATACATCCTTGTACAAGCTGGTTAGAGAAAAAAATTTGTAGTGGAGTGATATGAAACGGGATTGGAATGGGCAGGTTATATGCAGGAGTTAGAAATCCAGTATCCCGCAACTCAAGGAGAAACATTTCATGAAGACCGAACTTAAAGCCAAGTTTTTGCAGCACATGCTCCAAAAGAAAAAGGGCGATCAAGGTTTTACCCTGATTGAGCTGCTTGTCGTCATCATCATTATCGGTATTTTGGCTGCTATTGCTTTGCCCTCCTTCCTCAACCAGGCAAACAAAGCGCGTGAATCTGAAGCTAAGTCATACGTTGGTTCCATGAACCGGGGTCAGCAAGCTTACTTCCTGGAACGCCAAGAATTTGTTGACCAGGCTAACTTTGAGAATTTAGGTCTAGGTATTACTACTTCCACCAATAATTATTCTTACAAAATTGCTGGAGGCGGTACGAATTCATCAGTTGCAACTAACCAGGCTCAGCCCACTAAAGGGGCAACGGCTACAGTTCGTTCATACATTGGTGGTGTTTCCACTGGTGTAGTGAAGGGCACTGGTGAGGCAACTACATTGTCTGTTCTATGCCAGGCTTTAAATGCTCCAGTTAACAAAGGCGTGCAGGGCACCGAATCATTCAAGGGTCAATTGACTGGTGATACCACTGCTGACTGTAAGACAGCCGGTGCTTACGAAGACATCCAGTAAGGCTGTCAGTTTTAGCTGCATTGACTGACCTAATTAAAACTTTTAAATGGAGTGAGTAAGTAATACTGCTCACTCTATTTTTGTTTAGTGTCGGTTTCACCATGAGGGTAGACCACTGCTTGTGTTAACAGATATCTAATCTATTGTTCGCCATGAATACTGAAGCTTTAGGCTTTTCTCCCCAACAACAGCAAGCCTATCAAATTCTGGTGCAGGGCAATTATGCTAAAGCTGCTAGTCTGTTTGAGCAGTTGATTGAGTCAGAGCCAGAGGTTTGGCTGAACTACTGGTATCTAGGTTTGCTGATGTTGCTTCAGGAGCAGGAAGTTGAAGCGCAGACAACTTGGCTGTTGGCTCTGTCCGAGAGTGAGCCAGAGCAAGTAGAGCAGCGGTCTACTGAGTTAGCTACGGTTTTGCAAGCAGAGGCTAAGCGACAGGAGCAATTAGAGGATCATTCACTTGCTTGGACGATTCGACAGCACTTGCGCGAAGTGCGTCCAGAGGATGTGGAGAATCTGCTCAAAATTCTTCAGCTCTCGGTAAAGCTTGAGAGGTTTGACAATGAGACTTTGGTAGGTTCAGAGATTATTGATTTGTTGCGATTCCAGCAAGTTGAGCTTGATCTCAGTTTGCTCTACCAAACCATCACAGACATTCTGAACTATGCCCCACTCGAACCCTCTATTTTAGAATTTCTAGAAGTTTGCTCACCGCCAGCACCCTATGCACAAGGCTTTATTGATACGCTAATTCCACCTGCTGTAAAGCTGGCTTACAGTGAAGGTCAACCAGAACTAGCTGCCCGATTGATGGAGTTGTGCTTGCGTCTTGACCCTCAGCATTTAGAAGTACTGAAGCAGCTATCAGCGTTTTATCAAAGTGCCCATCAGTTTGAGAAAGGCATTGAAGCTGCTCGAACATGCTATACGCTTTCTAAGACTTTACCCGATCAAATTTACGCTTCTTACCTGATTCTCCGAGGCTTGATGCTAGCAGGCGGACGATGGGAAAAGGCTTTGTCAACCTTTCAGCAGCAAGAAAATTTGTTGCGATCGCTCCTTCAAGCAAACCTGACCTCACTGGAGCAAATCGAAGCCCGACGGCTAGATGGCACTCTCTTCTTTCAACCCTACTTTAGGGACGATCTAATCCAGAATCGCTTAATGCAAAATCAGGTGATGCAGCTCGTTCAGGCTAACATTGAACGTTATGCAGCAAGCCATGTAGAACAATTTCGGCAACGTTTTGCTAAGCCTTTCACTCCCTCAAAGAGCAAACGGCTAAAAATCGGCTATCTTTCTCACTGCTTTAGAACTCACTCGGTTGGCTGGCTTGCCCGGTGGCTGTTAAAGCATCACGACCGTGAGCAGTTTGAGATTCATGCCTACTTCATCGGCTACAAATCTCAAGGCTTTGATCCATTGCAGGAATGGTATGTTAAACAGGTCGAACACGCCCACAAGTTACCTGCTGAAAGCTTCACTATTGCCCAACAAATCCATCAAGATGAAATCGATATTCTGATTGACCTAGACAGCATCACGCTAGACACAACCTGCGAAATCATGGCGTTAAAACCTGCCCCCGTGCAAGCGACCTGGCTAGGGTGGGATGCGAGTGGGCTACCTGCAATTGACTACTTTATTGCTGACCCTTATGTACTGCCTGATTCTGCTGAGGCACACTATTCCGAGAAGATTTGGCGGTTGCCCCAAACCTACATTGCTGTAGATGGATTTGAAATCGGAATTCCCTCGCTGCGACGCGATCAGTTGGGCATTGCTGATGATGCCATTGTTTATCTGAGTGCCCAAAGAGGACACAAGCGCCATCCCGAAACAGTTCGACTGCAAATGCAGATTATTAAAGCTGTGCCCAACAGCTACTTCCTGATTAAAGGTTTATCCGATGCAGAAGCCATTCAAAAGCTGTTTGTGCAAATTGCAGAAGAAGAAGGTGTTGACCAAAGCCGCTTACGATTTTTGCCAGAAGCCCCTTCTGAATTGGTTCATCGGGCCAACTTAGCAATTGCTGATGTGGTACTTGATACTTATCCTTACAATGGTGCGACAACTACATTAGAAACGCTTTGGCTGGGAATTCCTCTTGTTACTCGTATCGGTGAACAGTTCGCCGCTCGTAATAGCTACACCATGATGGTCAATGCCCAAATTACCGAAGGAATCGCCTGGACTGATGAGGAATATGTGGAGTGGGGCGTGCGTTTGGGAGATGATCCGGCTTTGCGCCAACAAATCCATTGGAAATTATGGCGATCGCGCCAAACTGCTCCACTGTGGGATGCAAAGCAGTTTACCCGTCAAATGGAACAAGCTTACGAGCAAATGTGGCAGAACTATATTGAAGAGTAGAACATTGGGAACAGGGAGGGTGAGCAGTGGAGAAATCACGACGAATTCTGATTATCAGCAATCTTTATCCGCCACAGGTTCTTGGAGGATATGAACGCTCCATTGCTGACTTTGCCAGACTACTGCACCATCTAGGACATCAAGTACTTGTACTTACAACCGATAACCCTGCATTTGCCACTAGCCACGTCAGTCAAAGCTATCCTGATCCGACTGTTGAGCGCTGCCTGACCTTAGCAGGCGAATGGAGACGTGGCAGTGGGACAGATTGGTTCACACCAGCAGAAGTAGAACGGATTAGTCAACTCAATCTAAATGCATTGGCAGATTGGATAAGCCGCTTTCAACCAGATGTGGCTCTAGCCGGAAACATTGACTTTTTAGGTGTTCATCTGTTGGAGTTCCTGTTATCACGGGAAATACCTGTCGCTCACTACGTCATGAATATGGCTCCTAGCTACTTACCAGAGCGGACACCCAACAGCCTACTTCACCGCTACATCACCTGTAGCAATTGGCTTACTGATGTTTTACGAGAGGGAAATTACCCGACTGAAACCACAAAAACTATCTATCCCGGTGCCATTGTTGAAGAGTTTTATCAGGATGCTTTGCCTACACGCGATCGCCTACGCATTGCCTACGCTAGTATCGTAATGCTGTACAAGGGTGCCGACGTTTTAGTGGAAGCTTTGAGTCTGCTAAACGCAATGGGCGTTGACTTTTCTGCAACTTTTGCAGGTGACACCTTAGAACCTCAGTTTGTCGAAGAATTGAAGCGCTTTATTGAAAGCGAAGGGTTTCTTGACCGAGTAACCTTTGCTGGGCCTTTATCTCGTCAAGAACTTAAGGAATTATATAAAACCCATAATGTACTAGTTTTTCCTTCACGCTTTCAAGAACCGTTTGGCATTAGCCAAATTGAAGCAATGGCTGCTGGATTAGCCCTAATTACCAGCGGTACAGGAGGCGCGGCAGAGATTGTAGAGCATGGAGTTAATGGGCTAAAATTTGAGTCTGAAAATCCTTTTGCATTGGCAGAAGCATTGTCTTATCTAGTATCTAACCCTGAAGAATGGGAAGCGATCGCTCAGCAAGGACAACAGAAAGCAATGACTCAGTTTACTCAGCGTAAAGCAGTAGAAGAGTTAATTGAATTGCTCGAAGAACTGATTGCCTATAAACACAGTGAAGCTTACAAAATAGCTGTTTCAAAAAAGCACCAGGTTGGTACATTTGCTTTGATGCTACCCAGCGACCACAATTTGGATGCCTACCAGGCAACTTGGAAGCGATACGACAAAGCCCTTGGTTATATTTCGCAGATTACCTTCAAAAAGTATCCCAATAGCACTGCAATTGACATTGGTGCAAATGTTGGTGACACAGCAGCTCTAATTCGCACTTACAACAAAAATGTTCCTCTGCTTTGTGTTGAAGGCAACCCAGAATTCTTATTCTACTTAGAAACAAATGCTCAACAGATTGGTAATGTTAAAATTGCTAAATGCTTCATCGGCAACGATAACAAAGAAGTAGATGCAGAAAAAATTAGCAGTCATGGCGGTACGACTTCTGTTTTAGAGGCAGTCAAATCGGGCGCTAAACATTCAATCCCGATGCAAAGTCTGGCTACGCTCTTTCAAAGCTATTCTCAGTTTCGAACCTCCAAACTTCTAAAAATAGATACGGACGGATATGACTTTCAAATTATCCAGTCCTCTCTCGAAATTCTCAAAACCCATCAACCCATTCTCTTTTTTGAATACGATATATTTGTTACTCCTAATGGGGAAAGAGAGAGCTTGTTAACCCTTCAAGCACTAACGGAGATAGGCTATGAGAAGTTTATTATTTACGACAATTTCGGTAACTACCTATTAAGTTTGACAGCCATGGATGGTGATCGCTTCTATGACTTAAATGCTTATTTGAGATCCAATCATAAAAAGAGTGGCAGAGCGGTTGTATACTACCTTGATATCTGTGCTTTTAGCCAGCAAGACATAGATCTATTTGAGCAGATCCGAAGTCAAGAATTGAGCCATTAGTTGGGTGTAATAGCCGAGAAGAAAGCAAGTTTTCTAAAGACAATGCAATCTATTCTAAATCGATCCAATTCTAATCGAGGGCAGTTCTTAGGACTTTTTACTGTTGCTCTAGTCAGTATTGTAGGAATTAGCGTACTTCAACTACCTCAGCTCAACCACTTAAACAATAGAAGTGAAACACTATCTGAGGCAGAGTTAAATAGGCAGGTAGAGTCAGAGCAGGTTCAGCTTAATTTACTTCATAAAGCTCCTAAGTTTGGCTTTGAAAATTTAATTGCTGACTGGACGTTCTTGAGTTTTTTGCAGTACTTCGGAGATACATCTGCCAGAAACCAAATTGGCTACGATCTCAGTCCTAACTTTTTTGAGGTGATTCTAGATAGTGATCCTTACTTCCGTGATGCTTACTTCTTCTTATCAGGAAGCACGACGCTCTACGCGGGTAGACCCGATCGCACAACAGAAATCATGAATGAACATGTGTCCCAACTGTCGCCCAGATTGCCAGATAGGGCATATATTGTTTGGCGATATAAGGGCACCGATGAACTGCTGTTTTTGGGAGACAGTCAGGCTGCTCAACAGTCTTTTGAAACGGCAGCAGAGTGGGCAAGTCTTTATTCTGATCCAGAGAGCCAGGCTGCTGCACAAGTTTCACAGCAAACGGCTAAGTTCTTGGCTGACAATCCTCAAAGTAAATCAGCCCAAATTGCAGCTTGGGTAATGGTTTTAGGCAATGCGTTTGATGAAGAGACTCAGCGTTATGCCATTAGCCAAATTGAAGCGTTAGGTGGCAATGTTTCTGTGGATGAGCAGGGAAGGATTCAGATTCAGCAGCCAGAAGGAGATTAGGGATCAGAGACGGGGCTAACCTTAGCGCGGTGGAGGAGTTTACCGCCTTGAGTGTAACCTGTGTAGCGGATTTTGACGCGATCGCCCACCTCCGCTCTACCTTCCATCAACTGATGCACTTGAGGATCATAAGCGACTTCGCTGCCAACGGGGGCGATCGCTTCCACTCCCCAACTTTTGAGCAATTGTTCGATCGGACGCAGCAAAGGCAATAGCCGAGCAGCCGGAATTTGAGGATTGTTTTCGGCAGCATAGGCGGCTGTGGGCAGTTGCAGCAAGAGAGATTCTAGTATTTGTAAGCTGGAGCGCTGAAATTCTTGCTGGAGGGTTTGCTGTTGTTCGGCAAGCTGGGACTCTAAGCGGCGATATTCCTGCTGGAGAGGATTTAAGCTCTGGGTTGAGTCAGGTTGTGGTGACGGAAGCGGCAAGTCGGAAAATTTCGTTAGCAGTTCATTAAGCGAAATTTGAAGGGTTTGGCTTAGTTTAAAGAGTGGCTCTGCTTGCATTTGCGCGGCGCGACCTTGGCGCAATTGTTTGACCTGCCATTCAGAAACACCAGCAGTGCGGCTGAGGGCTTTGAAGCTAGGAATGTTGAGCGGTTGCATGAGCGATCGCAGCAAGCCGCTGTGATTTGAACTGGCGGTCTGATTCATAGCCTGATGGTTTTCTAAACGGAGATGCAAGAGGCAGAGCTTCGTAACCAAGAGTTAGATGGAAATCGCCCTACTCTTGTTCTCAAGAACATGATCATTAAAACCCAAATAGAAGAGCGGGGATCGTAATAGTGTTACGATCCCCGCTCTTCCTTCGTTCTCTGGTTCCCAAACTGGAGATGGGAACTTTCCTCTAAGCGGCTCTAGATTCCTTCAATCTTTAGGAAAGCTAGAGCGTCTAATCTGGCATTATCCAAGCTGAGGTTGGGTCACGAGCCGATAGGCAAAAGACCAACGCCTAATGACTCTTACTGCAACAAGCTTCTGAGCATCCAGGCAGTTTTCTCATGCAGACGCATCCGCTCCGTTAGCAGGTCAGCAGTGGATTCATCGCCAGCCCGTTCTGCTGCGGGAAATGTGCTACGAGCAGTTTTAACGACGGCTTCATTGCCCTCTACCAATAGCGCGATCATGTCTTCTGCTTTAGGTACGCCAGTAGTTTCAGGAATGGAGGTGAGTTTAGCAAACTCGCTGTAGGTCGCGGGGGCGGGGAAGCCCAAGGATCTGATTCGCTCAGCGACATCATCTACTGCTACTGCCAGCTCGGTGTATTGCGTCTCAAACATGATGTGCAGCGTTTGGAACATTGGACCTGTCACGTTCCAATGGAAGTTGTGGGTTTTCAGGTAGAGCGTGTAGGTATCTGCTAGCAGGCGAGATAACCCGTCAGCGATCGCATGTCTGTCTGTTTCGTTAATGCCGATATCAACGGGAACGGTACGTTCTTGAGCTTGCATATGTTTCTCCTGATTCAGCAAGAAGTGGGGTTAATGACTGTTTTAGCTGCAAAATGCAATTCGCACAGCCTCTTGAAGAGTGATTCTGGGTTGAAATAATTCAAATTGACCTAAGCCAGATGCATCCGCAAAACAGATTTAGGAGCACGGCGGACATTACACAAAATTGTTTCGTGCCCTAAGCGGCTGCAAGCCTCATATCGGTGACAGCCAGAGAAGCCGTAGTATTGCCCTTCGACCTCTAAAACATCGATTGGCTCTTGTAAACCAATTTCTTGAATAGACTCCATCAGAGCGGCAACTTTTGCCTGGTCATTTTGCCGAAATAGAGGTCGGCGGATTTGGTTGATGGGAATTTCTTGAACTTTTGCCATCTTACTTTAGCTTCTGCTCTCTTCTTTCTAAATCATACTCATTATGAGTACGAGTTGCAACCTCATGAAACGAGAACCCAAAACTTGGCGTAAGGCAGGGATGTATGAGCTGGGGCATGAGGGTTTAGAGTTAATGCTGCGTTCTCGGCATTAGTCTTGAATGTGTCAGGACTTACGCAGATGTACTAAATGTGGTGGTCAGCTTAGCCCAACTTCATAGCAAGAGTGGGTGATTTGAGTTGCCCAATCAAATAGTGGGATAACAGTCTGCTCTTGAGTTGATAGATGCTGGTTGCCGTA
>JACJOC010000076.1 GCA_014695345.1 Cyanobacteria bacterium FACHB-471 | reverse complement strand
CGGTTTGGGGCATGACAAAATTTAGGCATTGATGAGATTGCAAGTCGTCGAGAGTTTGAGGCTCTCCATAACGACTGAGGTAAGCTGGAGCCGCACACACCATTAATCGAGCCATACCTAACGGATGCATCATGAGTTGACTATCGGGACTACTCCCTAAGCGCACAGCTGCATCTAAGCTTGCTTCAATCAAATCTATATAGCGATCGTTGAACGTAATCTCAAACTTGAGGTCGGGATAGCGTTCACCCAATTGCGGCAAAGCGGGTGCAATATGAAGCCGCCCAAATGCCACGCTCAAGTCCAGACGTAAGGTTCCAGTCGGAGCGGAGCGTGCCCGGCTCAGAGCAAGTTCCGCTTCTTCTAACTGATTCAGAATTTGTTGGCAATACTCGTAAAACACTTTTCCATCTTCAGTTAAAGAAAGGCTGCGGGTTGTGCGGTTGAGCAAGCGAGACCCCAACCGTGCTTCTAGTTGTTGCACAGCCCGACTGACCGAGGCTGGAGAGGAGCCTAATTGACGGGCGGCTTCGGAGAAGCTGCCATGTTGAGTCACCCGCGCGAAGAAGACCAGGCTAGTGAGTTGATCCATAACCCAGAAGAAGAGCAATTATTGCAAATTCTGAAAAGGTCATTTGCATAATAGCTACTTTTTCTCAACATTTGAAAGAACTAATGTGAAAGAGCGCAGGAGGTTGACAAACCAAGTCAGGCTTAGACCTCCCAAAATTCTCTCTTCAGTTAGGAGTAATAGAGATGAGACTCGCAGATTCAGTTGCGCTGATTACAGGTGCTAATGGCGGTTTGGGTAAAGCTTATGTTGAAGCATTATTAGCAGCAGGAGCGGCTCGAATCTATGCCGCTGCCCGCAAGCTAGAATCACTAACTGGAATTGTCGCTCTTGATCCAAAACGAGTGATTCCCATCCAGCTTGACATTACCGATGCTCGACCGATCCAGGATTTTGTTTCAAGTCATCAAGATGTTACGGTACTAATCAATAATGCGGGGGTTGCTCTTAACTATGGTGGCTTCATCACCTATCCCAATCTCGAAAGTGCCAGAACTGAGATGGAAGTCAATTACTTTGGCACACTGACGATAGTTCAAGCTTTAGCTCCGGTTCTCAAGCAAAACGGGGGCGGGGCGATCGTTAATGTTTTATCCATCTTGGCTCAAGCAACGTCTCCGGTCATTGGGACTTACTCTGCCTCAAAAGCAGCAGCCTTAGCGTTGACCAAAGGAATTCGAGCAGAACTTGCAGCACAAGGCACATTTGTTGTGGCTGTCATGCCTGGAACCATTGATACAGATATGAGCAAAGACTATGCAGGTCCTAAAGTTTCTCCCATGGAAGTCGCGCAAGCTACCTTACAGGCGATCGCGGATGAAATTGAGGACGTGTATCCAGGTGAACAAGCGACCGCCACAGCTGCCCAGCTAGTGAGCGATCCAAAAGCAGTTGAAAAGCAAATGGCTGCTCTATTGCCTAAGGCATCAACTTAAGCACATGAAAATATTCGATTCTCGGATTCTTAGAGCTTACCCAAGTCGCGGTTTAATGATGCCCATCACCCGCCCCAGATACCCTTTGAATTCCAATAGATAACTTCTCAACGGTCGGTGTGCATGGGCGTTAGGCTGCGATCGCTTCTCAAGTCCATAAACTTGGTGCGTCCCCAGGAATTTGTCAGCGGAGTAATTGATGGTTGTAATGGGGGAACACACCCTACAAGATCTGCGATCGCACTTGTTTAGGAATGCTCTGCAAGGGCTATGAAAATTTGCGACAAGCGTTCTAAATCAAGCTGGTGTAGTCCGTCCTGAGTCTGTTTTGAGACGGGCACAGCTAACCAATGGTGCGGGTTGGCGAAAGCAAACTCGATTCCAATCGGCTTTTCCTGCAGTTGTAAGTAGCGATTTGCGTCATTGCTAGCTAGGTGCTCAATGGGATAGGCATCGGCTTTTCCATGCCATAGTATAACTTGCCCGAAGGAATTCCATAGATTGACCAATCCCATTTCAATATGTGCAGGTAGACCGACAAAAAGTGGTTGTTCAATACCTAAGTATTCACTAAACAGCTTGGCAGCCACTGACAGGTCGAGTTGTGGATGATGGGTAAGAGCTATCACAAGCTGCTCCACAGGTAAAGGTTCGTAAGCCTTGATTTGAGGTCGAATCCCTACGAAGGCTTCCCCATAGGGGTGTTCAAAAAACACTTCAAATGCTACATCGGTTCCTTGGTAGGCGTATAAAGCAGCCTTATCCTCAGCCTGCAGTGGGGTGAACATAGGCAGATGCAGTGCAGTCTCCCATACCCCGTCAAAACCCACTTGGACGTAAAGTGGTTTACCCAATTTTTTCGATAGATTTGTCGTGTTCATCAAAACCTCTAATGGAGCTTGGGGCGAGGACTGAGAGAAAAGGCTTCAAAGCCCAGGTAGTTCTAGAAGCGGACGATCATTGTGAGTGGAATAGTTGGTCGCTAACAATGCTCATCACCCACTGTAGATATCTTCTCGAACCCAATAGATAAACCTTGATGGTCCGTGTACATGAGCATCGTTAGGCAGCGATTTTGCAGAGATGAATCTATACATCGAAGTTATTGGAAACTAGCTTTTCTTTTACAGGAGAAATAACGATTTAAGTCTTTACTACTGACCATATAAACTGCAATAGCAGCACTGAGAACAGCCATGACCAAACTTCCAACAGTCAAGGCAACGGAAAGCTTTGAACTTAGTGCAAGAACGATTGTGATGAGACTGGCAACTAGTAAACTACAGATGCCTACCAAAAGCCATTTTGCCCATTTCCTTCCCTGGATAACAAAGTACATCACGACAACAGTTAGTAAGATCCGACCAATCGCCCAGCGATCTTGCGCCGCAACCACTAAGGCAACATCTAGAATGCAGAGCAGCAGAAACATCGCGATTAATCTGTTTCGAGCTTTCAATGCAGATTGATCGGGTTGGATCATGGGTTTATTAATGAGGTGGGGACATTAATACTTACTGTATGACACTTGTGCTCAGCAGAACTGCCTAACCTCTGTGTTCTGCGGATGCAAATGACATTGAATTAATCACAAAGGTTTGCTTCATTCCGCTGCAATGCACCTGTTAGACCAAACACACGACGGCTTCTTCAATAATTACCGCTTGTAACTTGATCTAGAACCTTCTGTCCTTCAGGTCCAGCCCATATAAACTCAATGAAGTGTCCCAATTCTTCTACCATATTTAGATAGCCAAAAATGAATGCTTCCCCCAAGTTTCCGCTATAAGCAAACTCACGATTAGCTGATTTTAGGTCTCTCTCTACTTCCTGCCAGTCATCAACTTTAAGACCAACATGATGCAATTTCAGCGTGAATTCTTTATCTAAAAACGAGCTGTATGGGTTTGCACCAGAAATGGGTTGAATAAGCTCGATGTGAATGTTGCCCACGCCAGCAAGGGCAACGTTAATACGGGCATCACTAGGCTTACCCATGTAAAGCTGGTTGTCAAATGCAATATCCTTCAAAATCATAAACTTGTTCACGCCCATCTTTTCTTTGAAGTAAACTTGCGCTGCTTCAAAGTTGTTGGTGACGTAGGCCAGTTGGAAGAATCCCTTGCTAAGATAAGCAGCGATTGTACTATCAGCGACAACGGTAGGTTCTGCTGGTATGGTCATGGCTAAATCTTCGAGTGGAGGAAGAACTAATATTTCCTGTAACCCTAGAGTGATTGGACCCGGAGAGCAAGAGGACAACTGCGGCTAAAGGACAGTTATCTTTAGGACTGTAAGTCTAACCTTGCTGTTCAACGGCTGAAAAAGTTTGCAACCACACTAGTACCTCTTGGCAGTCCATTGCAACAGCATTGTTGTGACTGCCCTGTCCTACAGTGGACTAGCTCCCTTCATATAGGTTGGTTGTCAATCGGTAAATGCCTCTAACAAGCTATCACTGCTCCAACTCTGCAACAGCGCCAAGAATCCATTGTTGGGAGGGATCCCTGAGGCAAACTCAAGACGCGCGTTTTGAGCGATCGCATAGTCTGCCGATGCTGCCAGAACAACCCGCTCATCATCGGAAAATGGTCGTCTGCGAGTAGTTTCGTACTCAACAATAAATGCAGATGCCTCAGCTGGGCTCGGGGTTAGCGGAGCAGGAAAATCCCACTGTGCCGTGAACTGAGCTGCTGCGCGCCCCACCATCTCTGCTTCGGACGCTGCAAATAACGAGTCCCAGTCATACACTACACATACCCGGTCCTGATGAAATCGGCAGTTCTTTACCCCCCAATCTAGATGGGCAGGCATGAGCGGCAGCGCTTTAGCTCGTATGACAGCTTGGGTACGACGCGCGATTTCATCGATCCACTGCGCCTCTGGGTCTTCATCTAGCTTTAAGAAGGAGCGGTGGGAAGCGGACCAAAGTTCATTTCCTCGCGTCGGTGCAAGCGGAAGTCCGGTAGGATTTTCGTGCCCCAGAATGCTAGTGAGTTCTGCCAGTAATCGGGCTAGTTCTTGCCGCACAATCGGCTCATGTGCGTTCCGTACTGTCCCAGCCATGAAGGTGTAGAAAATGCCTGTTATTCCATCTTCGGTTTGGAATAGTCGGGAGCGGGGCGGCGGTGCTGGGAAACCAGACTGCACTACTACGTTTAAGCACCGATGCACGGCTACAAGTTGCGTCAGTAATTGGGATGGGCAAAAGAGCTTGAGGACAACCCACTCGCCCGATGATAGCTCAAGCCCAAATACGGCCCCGACGCTCTTCTCGGCAAAAAGAGCACCCCGAATTTCCTGTCCAAGCTCCTCCCAGACTAAACGCTCGATGAGCATGGAGATCTGTTGGTTTGATCGCAGTCCGGTGATCGTCGCTAAGTCCGCTCGCCATTCACCCTCGAACTCAATGTCAAGTAGATCCTGAAGTGGAAGCAGTTTAGTCATCGTCCTCATATCACTTCAACGGAAGGCATCAGGGTAGATGGTTGGGGCGAGCGCCGTTTTTCAAAGCTCTGGTTTCACTGCCAAGGTGTGCTTTATCGTTCTGCTCAAACGCACAAGCCTCCACTGGGAAATAGGAGAATTGCGTGTTTGAACGATTCGGCTATGAAGGGTCTTTGGAGGCTGATTGTGCTGGCTCTAAATCAACTGGGTAAATTCCGACTACGAAACGACCGTCATCTGCGCTACAAGCTACAGCAGTTGTAATTGGGTCAACAGCAGCAACAGTCAGCCGCCGCTTGCCGTAATCCCGGAGAAGTTTTGGGTCTTCGCCTTTGTAATAAACCTGGTCGCCTTCCTGAAAGTTCATAACAGTGGGATACTAAACGCCAACCCTCTCAGATTAACAACTGATTAACTTTACGAGATTAAGAAAAATGGTAGTTGAAAGCAACAGCAAAGGCTTGGGCATCCCTGCCCAACTCAGGGTCCTAGACGGGGACATGAACCCTGAACAGGCACGCTTGGCTGCCTCGGTATCTCGATGACGCTGCATCAAGATGTCAAGCACGTTGCCTTGCGAGTCTAGCGCACGCCACAGGTAATATTGCTGTCCTTTAATCGCGATGACAACTTCATCAAGATGCCATCTATCCGTGAGATACGGTCGCTTACGGCGCACCTGATTGGCGTATTGCTGCCCAAACTTGTGACACCATTCCCGAATGGACTCGTAGGTTACCTCAATCCCGCGATACAGCATCATCTTCTCAATGTCTCGGTAGCTCAGGGGAAAGCTGTAGTAGAGCCAGACACAGTAACTAATGATTTCGACGGGAAAACGGTGACGCGGATACATAGGCAGAATAGACAGGCAAGGCAGATTTTATATTTTATCTCTTGCTTAGACTTAAGTTGACAATACCGTCCCAGCGGATCAGCCGGAAAGCTCAGTTGTGGTGTGACCAATCTCCGTTCTGATACCACCGTGCAGAAACATTGCCGAAAAGAACCATCAAGCTAGTGTTTGTAGTACGGTTGAAAGCCCAGCCAATCGCACTTTGAAAATCAAACACTGCCTATCTAGGGTCATTTTCGACAGTGATGTTAACTGTTAACGTCGGAGTTCACCGAGCCGCAAACGGCAACTACGCAAGCTAAAGTTTAACGAACAACGTTGATAACAAGGTAGCTGTTTGCGGCTTCGGTGCAATGACTTGTTCGGCGTGTCTTTGCATAAAAGCAATTATTCAACCTCCGGCAAATGTTCCGCTTTGTTAAAATCTTTCAATTCGTAAAACCAAAGTAGATTTTGCGCCAAATCCTTCGGTGATTCGACTGAAACAGTGCCTCCGTTTTTATCTTGCTCAACACGAACGCCAATTTCAAAATCGGCAAAATCTGGTTTCTTTCGGTCAACGATGCGACCAGTAACGCCAGCGATAAAATATCTGTGCTTGAGTCCGGGCATCGCGTCGAAAGGACGAAGCTGTAGAATCTTTTTAAGCGTTGAATAGCCTCTACGCGAAACACCAAAGCGAAACTTTTTTGAAACATCGTCAAGTTCAATTGCGATTACGCCGAAGTATTGCTCACCATCTTGAAAAGCGTCAAGAATTTCGGGCATTCCTTCGTGGTTATCGCGCATTTCTCAGCTATGATGAAACCCTCTTATTTTAACTTTATTATTCAGCCGTCTGTTTTACCACGAAATACTGAATGATTGAGCTAACCGGACGGAGACAACCTGTTCATCTCAACAGATAATTGTGTTCCGTTCCAGTTCAGCGACTTGTTATACCGCTGGTTTTAGCGAACGTCAAAGCGTTCTGCATCAAAAAAGGACAGAAGCTGCTGACTCAACTCGGAAGGGCATTCATCATAAACAAAGTGACCACAATTTTGGAGGATGACCCCACGTACATTCGAAGCAGCTTGAGCGATGTTGGTAAGCGTGAAGTTGCCAGTCCCTTTTTCACCCGCAATGGCAAGAAAAGGCATCGACAGAAGTGTTTCATTTATGGCGTTGTCTTTTGCATCTTGAGCAAAAGCGCGGTAGTAGCCAAAGCCTGCACTCATATCGCCTGGTGTAATGTAGGAGCGGAGGTATTTATCAATATCAGCATCTGTGACCGTCTCTTGTCGATAAACATAGGGCGATCTGAAAGCGAACTTTGTCAAAAACTCCTTCTCTCGTCCCTCAGTCAGCATCTCTGGAAACTTTGGAGCTGCGAAGAAGCCAAAGTGCCAGGTGCCACCGTCGGCAGAATCCATTGCTGCCTCCAATCTAAAACCAGGAATGCCCGAGTCAATTAGAGCAACAGCCGCAACCATGTCAGGGTGTTGAGCAGCAAGGCTATAGGTAACAGGTGCACCCATATCTTGACCCGTAACATAAATGCGATCGACCTCTAAACTTTGCAGCAGCTTGTAAATATCGTCAGCAACTACCTTTTTTGTGTAGTCACTATCGTCAGGACGACTGCTCTCGCCCAAGCCGCGCATATCTGGCACAATGACGGTGTAACGCTCAGCAAGCGTAGGCATGACCTTTCGCCAGCCATACCAAGTTTGTGGATAACCGTGAAGTAGCACAACTGTTTCATTTCTGTTTTCCTGACCTCCAGTAACATAGTGCAGACGAATGCCATTAACTTCAGTCATATGATGAGTGAATCTGGCATTGAAGTTTTCCTCATTGGCTGCTATGGATCGACTCATGTCAACCGTTTGTGGCTGTTGCGCTTCGACAACAACTGCTGCTGTGGCGAAGGTGATTACTAGAGTGAACAGAGCAATGATCCAGTAAATCCATTTCTTCACTATTATTTCTCCGAAAACAGTTAATTGATCTCGACGATCGCCTTGCCTACAAGCTTGCCGCTATCTTGAGCTTCATGAGCAGCAGCAACCTCACTTAGCGAAAATCGTTTAGCAATGTTATGCTGCAACGCTTTTGTCTCAATTGCAGCCGTAATATCTCGAATCGCATCTTGTTTTGCTATCTCAGGCATGACGTACACCAAGACAAATCGAATCACTGTGCCATTAACCAAAAACGTTTGTGCAGGAATTGCAGGGCGATTGTCAGGTGAGCCAATATTGTAGGTATTGACTGAACTATTGGGTTTGAGAACGGAGGCGGCAACATCAAGGTTTGCACTTAAATCCACATCCACGATCCGATCAATCCCTCGCTCTTGTCCTGTAATCGTTTGAATGCGATCAATCACATTTTCGGTTTTGTAGTTAATTACATGATCCACACCGACTGCTCGAACAAGGTCTGCCTGCTCAGGACGGCTTACGGTTGTAATGACCATTGCCCCACCCCACTTTGCCAGTTGCACCGCGTAATAACCAACCGCGCCTGCACCACCAGTCACTAGGATTGTTTGCCCGTTGATCGAGCCGTCTGCAAACAAACAGCGATGAGCGGTCATGGCTGGAACCCCTAGACAGGCACCCTCAACAAACTGGGTATTTTCAGGAAGAGGAATGGCATGATCGCTGGGTACAACAACAAATTCTGCGGCTGTTCCAAAAGGTCGTCCGAGCTGTGCTTCGTAGATCCAGACTCGTTCTCCGATGCGATCGCTCGAAACACCTGCACCCACACTTTCAACAATGCCTGAGCCATCCTGGTGGGGAATCACGCGAGGATAGGCAAGCGTAATTCCACCCCAACCGCTACGACTTTTTGTATCGGATGGATTGACACCTGAAGCATAAACCTTGACGCGCACTTCGTTAGCAGCAGGCTCTAGAATCTGCATTTCGCCCGTGTGAATTACATCTCGTGCAGCACCTTGTTGCTCATACCATGCGGCTTGCATTGTTTTTGCTGGCTGATTTGTTGTCATTGTGATGCCTCTACTGCTTTTGTGCGCCATGCTGTTTCACGTAGGCGTTCATTCTGCCTCTTTGATCGTCTGTCCCAAATAGCGACGCAAAAGCAGCTTGTTCGATCGCTAGCGCCGCAGATAGTGGCAGTCCTGCTCCTGCCAGTAAGACTTTCTTCGCTTGCGCCACGGCTAATTTACCGTTCTTAGCGATATTGGCGGCGACTTCGCGGCAGTGTGAGAGTAACTGCTCCTCTGGAATGACATCAAGCACTAATCCCAACTCCCTAGCGCGATTGGCATCAATCACTGCTGCCGAGAAAATTAGTTCACACGCTCGCTGCAATCCAACCCGGTGCGCTAATCGCCAGGTTCCACCAAAACCAGGAATAATCCCACCGAGCACTTCAATCTGACCGAGATGGGAACGACTGCTAGCGTAAGCTAAATCGCAGCTCATGACCAGTTCACAGCCTCCGCCTAACGCTTGTCCATCCAAGGCGGCGATCGTGGGAAACGGTAATTCAGACAAAATAGATGCAACTTGTTGACCAGCTTCACTAAATGCTCTGGCTTCTGTTGGATTCATGTTTGCCAGTTCTGCTACATCAACCAAAAAGGCTTCAGGATGACCAGAGGCGACAATCAAAGTACGCAGATCCTCCTCGGCTAGCTGATGCAGGATGTTCCGCAATTCGTGCTTTCCCGCAATATTCAAACTGTATGGACGGGTCAACGTCACAACGGCAATGTTGTCTGATTGGTCTAATAAAATCGTTGAATCATTCCCCATGTTCTTTTCTGCCTGTGTTTTTCAGTGATGTGCCTGTTCTACTGAATACGCTATTGCTGTTCTTCTCGGAAGAAGTCAAGAATGTGTTGAGTCAATACTTCGGGTTGCTCTTCGGGAATAAAGTGCCCGCACTCTGGAATGACTGCTCCGCGAACGTTTTCTGCGACAGCCTGCATCCCTTTAAGCTGAACATCACCCAAACCGTGAGCACCAGCTAAGGCGAGAACTGGCATTTTCAGTTTTCCTTTAAAGGTTTCGCGGTTATATTGGGCATCAGTAGGAAAAGCACGATAGTAAGCAAATGCTGCCCGCATTCCGCTGGGAGTGCCGTTACAACGAACATATTCCGCTACATCTGCGTTGCTGAGCGCGTCTTCTTGGTAAACCCATCTGCCTCTGAAAGCAAAAGTAGTCAGGAACTCGCGCTCTCGACCCGCCGTGAGCATTTCAGGAAGCTCTGGTGACATAAAGAAACCAAAATGCCACGCAACCGCAAACAATTCTTCCAAACCGAATCCTGGTGGTCCACCGCTTTCCATTGATACAAAGCGAATCACCTGCTCAGGGTGAGCTGCCGCCAGTGCATAAGCAACTGGAACACCCATATCGTAAGCCGCCAAATAATAGCGTTGCACATTTAGACTTTGCAACAACTGATGCAAATCTTCAGCAACAATGTGTTTTTCATACCCTGTTTCAGGTTTAGACGAGTCGCCGTAACCGCGCATGTCCGGCACAATCAGGGTGTAATGTTGTGCCAGTGCAGGCATGATTTTGCGCCACGCATACCAGCTCTCAGGATGACCATGCACAAGCAGCACAGGCTCACCTTGCCCACCCATGACATAGTGAATATTAACGCCATTAACTGCTGCGGTGTGATGACTGAACACACGGTTGAATTCATCATCCATTGTTGCAGGAGCCGCTTGAGCCTGGATCACAGTATCCACCCGGCACAGTGCCCCCTGATACTCACCGTACTGTGTGAACGATTGGCGAGCTTCCATTGCCTGGGGGTTGTTGCTCACGGCGGACTCGAACGCCGCTTGGCTCTCCCACTGGGCGTAGACTGCTAGGCGCTTGCCATCCAAACTAGGATGTAACGTCATGGAAATGAATCCAGGCATGGGCTTGAACATATCCATCTTCTCTTTCATCACAGCAAGCAGCTTATCTTGATCTTCAGGCGTTGGCGTTGTCCAAAGTTGAACGAAAACTGCACCTGTGCCTTCATCGGAAATAATTGTCTGCGGCATTTTGTTTCTCCCTAGTTTTCTCACCTAGACAAACTTCAGCGTTTCCTCGACGGTGACAAGATGATTGAAGTGGTTGTTCTCTCCCAGAAACTCGGTTACATCCTTAGCAATCTGTTGACCCACTGGTGATGCCATTGCTTGCTTGAGTGCCTCTTCAGATTCAAACCACATCTCAGCAATGCCTTGAATCGGCTCGTCTACTTGCTCAGCATTAGAAGCAATCTGCGAATGAACATGGTATTGGACATAGTTAACTAAACCGGGAAGTTGAGCAACCAAAGGTCCGTGTACTTGCTTCCAGTGTTCACGGAATGCTGCATCCGTCCAGTCGGGCTTCTTTCTGAGCAGCGCCAGATATTTGACCATGACAAATCATCCTCGCAAATTTCTTAAACTCTGAGGTGGCTTAAATGCACACTTGAAGTTATCAAAATCAGTCGAGCAAGTCTTGAACGTTTTTGATATTTTGCCGATATTGTTTTGGCGTAATCCCATTTAGCCGCTTAAATTGCCGGGAAAAGTGAGCATGGTCAGCAAATCCGGTTGCTTGAGCTACAGTGGCGACTAGGTGTCCTTGCATCAGCAATGTCTTTGCACGGGCAATTCTGACTTGAGTTTGATAGACATGGGGAGGCAATCCCACCTCTTTCGAGAAGACTCGTACCAAGTGCGCTGGAGTGCGATCGACAGTTTGAGCCAGTTGGGTTAGCGAAACATTCTCGGCGTAGTTGTCTTGTAGATACTCCCGCACCTGTTTAACGATCGCGGATTCCTGCGATACCTGCAAGCTTGGTGGATTTTCAGCACACCGCAAAATCAACTGGGTCAAAAACTCGAAAATGAGCGTTTCACACTCTAGTTGAGAAGGAGTCTCTTCCAATGTGGTGTGCATGTGTAGAAATTGCTCAATGAGTAAAGCATCAGAAACGATTAGATTTGGCAAAATAGGTAGTTCAGAAAACTCATCCAACGTTTCAGCAGTAGATAGTAAGATTTCTGGCGAAAAAAACATTAGCCTTAGCGTATGTCCAGTGGAGTCATCTGAGCGGGATGCGTGAGGCTCTCCACTTTGAATAAGACCAAGATGGCGAGGAGAAAGAACTGTGTTGCTGCATCGATAGCTGAATTCGCAAGGAACATCACTTAAGACAATTTGGAATTCCTCATGGGCATGACGAGGCAATACACCGCCTGAATCACATCCACGCCAAAGTGTGACCTGCAAAGGAATCGGCTGCCAAATTTTAGGTTTTTCCGAATGGGCGTTCATAAGCTACTTTCAAACAATGAAACGGCAAGAGGAGCTTAACACCGAGCTGGTTTTGTCAACAAACTCAAACCTAAACTGTGACTGACCTTTTATGGGACAGCCTAATACTAAGTGTCTAAGTTTTTCCTCAGCGACAATAAAGCGTGTTTGGATCTTGAGTGATTTGTTTGTAGAAGAAACCTATCGAGGAAATGGCTGTGCAAAGTTGCTAATGAGTGCCGCAGAAAATTTTGCACGAGAAACAGGAGCTGTCCGAATTATTTTGGCGACGCAGATTTCTAACGTTGCAGCACAATCACTTTATGAATTGCGCGGATACGCCAAGGATAAGGAGTTTTATCACTATGCATTACGTTTGTAGCGGCGGCATAACGGTCCTCTTGCACACCGACCGCATCAAGTCTCTTGATTGAGTCCGAGAAGCTGCTAGCGGCGGGTGAAGCGAACCGTTGTGCCGCTGATGTTAGTAGCCCAGGACGTACTGCCTTTGTTTGAGGGCAGCATCTAAGGTGAGGGTATCACCCGAGGAAAAGACACCGGAAATTTCCATCAGTCTGGCATTTTGTAGCGTCCCAAGGTCGAATGGGCGACCACCGCTGTCTTTCGCCAGTTGCACTACGATCGCTTTGGCAGCTTCATCATTAGAGGCGATCGCGATCGCTAATCGTTGCTCCAAAGGGCGTTCTACAGATTGCTGTAAAGACTTGGGCTGAAAACTACTGTATGCTTTCACCAAACTCGCTCCTGGCATCCATTTTTGGATCGTTTCCGCACCAGAAGTCGCCTCGCTCACCATACGTACAATGTCACCATTCTCACCCCAGCGATAAGGGTTCGTTGCGTCAATGACAATCTTGCCAGCCAGTGAGCCAGCTTGAGCGATCGCCTCCTGCGCCAGCCAGAAATTAGGCGCAAACAACACCACGTCGGCAAAGTTAGCGGCTTCTGCAGGCGTTCCACTAGTAGCATTGAAACCAATTTGGTCTGCCAGGGTTTGTAGCCGTTCTGGATGGCGCGAAAAGCTAAACATCACTTGTTGTCCGGCTTTTGCCCAAAGCTCACCTAACGTGCTGCCGACATTACCTGAACCAATAATGCCAATATTCATGACAACCTCCTATTCATTAGAACTAGCTCAAAAATTCTTATCGTTTGAGCAATCGCCAAGCAATATGGCGTCCCAGTCCTTGTCCATACGCTAGTTGCCCCCAAAAGACAGCCAGGGTTTCTAAAAATTTGGATGCTTGTAAAGCACCGGCATCAATGGGTTCAAATCCAAGTTCGCTGCCTAATTGAGCTGCAATTTGCTTAGCATCTGCGTCATCGCTGGCATAAAACATCGTGGCTGCTTCCGTGCCGTATTGTGGGTTTGCCATCGTTTCCCAACCAATCTGGTTAAAGATTTTCACAACCTTTGCGCCGGGAAACCATGCTGCAACTTGCTCACCACCGGATTGAGTTGAGTTCACGGCTGCATCAAGCTGATTGCCCACGAGGGGATTAGTGCAATCGAGTAACACTTTGCCATCCACAGTGCCGAGAGCTTCAACCACTTCGGGCATTGCTTCCCACGTTACGGTCAGAACAATGACATCTGCTTGGGTTGCTGCATCCGTCAACGTTGTAGCTTGAGCATTCGCTCCAGTTTCTGTAAGCAAGGCTTGCACTTTTGGAGCATTGACATCACGCACACCAAAAATTACTGTATGTCCTTGCTGTGCCCAAGCCCGACCCAGCGTACTGCCAACACTTCCCGCTCCTAGAATAGCTAATCTCATCCCTACAGTCTCCATTGAATTGACAAGCATCAAACTTGACTAGGGCGACGTTCAATTCCCTTTACTAAAACTTCTGGATGAACATTGTGAGGAATTGCCCAACCTCTTTCCCAGAAATAGATATTGATTTCAACGGTGTTATCAGCAACATCCCAACGCACAACCTTGCCGTCTTTGATGGTTAGCAGCATCGTCTCAATCGAGGTTCCTTCTCGTCCAGTCGGTTGCATCCCCATAAACACTTCAGCGTGCTTCCAATCAAGACAGATGGTGAAGAAAGCACGACCATTACCAGCCGCATCGATCGCCTCAAATTCGTCCACCAAATCAACCCGCGATTGCAAAGCACTAACAAATTGAGCCGCCCATTCTTTCAGGGCTTGTCGTCCGTGAATATCGCGACCCATTGTTGAATTGACCAAAACATCTTCTGCCACCAGAACATCCCAGCGATCGAATTCACTGAGTTGAAAGGCATTGTAGAGTTCCCGAACAAATGGATATTGGGTAGTCATTGGCATTACCTCAAAACTGTCTGGAGGCTCCATTAGGTTGCGCTCCTTGATATTCAAGATATTTTGTCTACAATCTTTTGAGAAGAGGCTGAACTTCACTTCTTTATCCACCTTTTTTCAATGGTTGCCCATGAAAAGTTTGTCTAATATGCTCGCGTTCGTGCGGGTGGCAGAAGTGCAGAGCTTTGCTCAAGCATCGAATGTGTTGGGATTATCAACCTCTGCTGTCAGCAAAGCTGTTGCCCGTTTAGAAGCGGACTTGGGCGTTAAGCTGTTTCATCGGACAACTCGCAGTATCAGCCTGACCACAGACGGCGTGCGCTTCTATGAAGGCTGCCAACAGGTGTTGGGAGAATTAGAGGCGCTTGAAGCTGAAATTCAGGGAAATCGTGTGGCACCCAGAGGACGCTTGACTGTCAGCGTTTCACCTGCATTTGGGCGAGTTTGCTTAGTGCCCATGCTTAAGGGATTCACCCAAGCATTTCCAGACATCACGCTAGATATTTCAATGGACGATCGCCTTATAGATCCCGCTGAACAGGGGGTTGATGTTGTGATTCGGATAGGCAACTTGAATGACAGTGCAAGCCTGATTGCCCGCCAACTGGTTACTTACCCGTTGGTGGTTTGTAGTTCGCCCTCGTATCTTGAACAACACGGGACTCCCCAGCATCCCCGTCAACTTCAGCAACATACCTGTTTGAATTTTCGCAATCGCTCAACGGGGCGCTTTTATTTATGGTCTTTTGCTGTTGAGGGCAAAACTGAACAATATGCAGTGAGCGGCTCCGTTGTGTTTGATAATGCAGACGCGATTGTTCGTTCCGCGATCGTTGGATTGGGCATGAGCCAAATGCCTGCGTACTTAGCATCTGAAGCAATTTTTAGTGGCAATTTGGTAGAAGTCCTCAGCCCCTATCGTCCCCCAGAAATTCCGGTATGGATTTGCTATTTGAATCGACGTTTTGTTGCCCCTCGAATTCGAGCATTTGTTGAATTTATAGCCGCACAGAAGGAGAGGTTGACAGCAATGACTACCCTGTGAGCAAATCTGTATTGACTACCCCTGATCGCCAACAGACAAAATCTAAACGACAACTACCCTCAGAAACGAAGCAGCACAACGGATGAGATGAGCGGCAGTAGTAGCATTGAACTCAAAATTAGAGCTGATCTGTCCGCTCCATCTCAATTGTTATACGGTGACTATTTGCGTTCCGGTATAGCCATCCGTAATCCTAGCCCAATCAAAACACTTCCTGAAAACCACTTCATGAAGCCAGCAATTTGTGGTTGTCGTGTCAAGCGATCACCCAAACCACCCGCAAAATGACCAATCATTCCATAAATCAGTAAGCACAGAGCCGTAAAAGACAGCCCATAAATTAGCATTTGTAAAGCTACATACCCCACCTGAGCATCTACAAATTGAGGCAGAAATGCTATGAAGAATAGAATGCCTTTGGGATTGAGAATGCTAGTAGCCATCCCTTGCCAAATAATACTGCCTCGTCTAGTCGGTCTAGCCTCATTACCTACAGGTATTAGAGACTCTCTGCTCAACAGAGTACGAACTCCTAAATAAAGCAGATAGGCTGCACCTGCATATCGGATAACTTCAAATGCTGTTGCAGATGCTTGAAGGATGGCTGATAACCCAAGCACTGCCAAGGCTGTATGAACGATATAGCCAATACAAACCCCAAATGTTGATAGAAGTGCGACTCCTCGCCCCTGAGCAATACCACGAGTACTGACATAAATGATGTCTGGACCTGGTGTACAGATCATTACAACCGCAGTGGTAAAGAACAAAGCTATGTTTGAGAGTGACATAAGAATTACTCCTATTTGAGCTGCGTCACATGCAATGCAGCTATCCTGAATGGGTTGGTGTTTTTTTAGCTTCCTACTATTGGGCGATTTAGGCTAATCCATTCTCGGACTGCTCTATACAGAATCTTGACCACAAACAGATGGAACTTCAGCTATACTCGACCGATAGCTTAAGCTGTATAACGGCGAAGGTCAGCGGTTGTAGAGGACTCAAAACGCAGTAACATCACCCGTCAATCCGCTGAACTGACGTGTTAGCTGGATCTCGCTACCAATCGCTCCACCAACTCGACCTCTTATAACCCACTAATCGTCTCTCACTAGTACCCTAAACGATCGCCTCTAGGTACTTGATGAATCCTATGCCTCTTGCAGATCCTGAACAACTTATTTAGGATCGCTCTACAAGGGCTACGAAAGTTTGCGACAAGCGTTCTAAATCAAGCTGGTGTAGCCCATCCTGAGTCTGCTTTGAGACGGGCACAGCTAACCAATGGTGCGGATTGGCGAAAGCAAACTCGAGTCCAATCGGCTTTTCCTGCGGTTGTAAGTAACGATTTGCGTCATTGCCAGCTAGGTGATCAATGGAATAGGCATCGGCTTTTCCGTGCCATAGTACAACTTGCCCAAAGGAATTCCATAGATTGACCAATCCCATCTCAATATGTGCAGGTAGACCGACAAAGAGCGGTTGTGCAATACCTAAACACTCACTAAACAGTTGGGCGAACACTGACAGGTCAAGTTGTGGATGGTGGGTAAGAGCTATTACAAGTTGCTCCACAGGTAAAGGTTCGTAAGCCTTGATTCGAGGTCGAATCCCTACGAAGGCTTCGCCATAGGGGTGTTCGAAAAACACTTCAAAGGACACATCAGTTCCTTGGTAGGCGTGTAAAGCAGCCTTATTCTCAGCCTGCAATGGGGTGAACATAGGCAGGTACAGTGCAGTCTCCCATACCCCGTCAAAACCCACTTGAACGTAGAGTGGTTTACCCAATTTTTTCGATAGATTTGTCGTGTTCGCTAACGTTCCTGCTGAGCGGCTGCAAGTCCCTTGGTAACACAATCTAGATCTCTTGCTAGTCCGCTCCAGCAGGGTGGTTCTGCCACCGCAATTATCTACAACTTAATGCTTCTATTCAGGCATTAAGCCAAGCTGTTTCATGACTTCTAATAAATTACACTCATACCACCATTCCACAATTTTGCTGTTGGCAATCCAAAGTAGCGTGAAATCATTGATCCTAGCTAATTTCCCTGTAGGGGGAATTCCCAAAAATTCCCCTGTATGAGTTCCTTCTAGTGTTGTGCGATACACTACTTTCTCACCTTCAGCAATGACATCTTCTATCCTGTGCGTAATATCGGGGAAGCCTCTAAATAAACCTGCGTTGAATGCTCTGTTGGCTTCCAAACCCACAATTGGCTCTGCTTGGCTGTTGAAGTGATGAATGACATCAGCGGACATCAACTCATCTCAGATTTCCTCCCAACCCAGATTTGTTCCCCATCCCTCTTGGGCAAAACGAAGGGCAATCGCTCGATTTTGCTCGATAAGCATAGCCATTAACCTCAGTTTAGATGATTTATCATGCTGCACTCAGTATCGAAAATGAAGCGAATGGCCGTATTCAAAGTTTTTGCGCTGTTTTTCAAAGTTCTTGCTACTGGCGCAAAAAGGCTTTAGGAGTTACCCCGATGACACGCTTAAAATGATAGTTGAGATGTCCTTGGCTGCTGAAACCAACTACTTGAGCAACTTCTGCAATACTCAACTGCCTTGCTAAAAGTAATTGCTTAGCACGTTCAACACGACATCGAATGTGATACTGGTGGGGTGCGATACCTGTAGTTTGCTTGAATAGTCGAGCAAAGTGATAGAGACTCAGTTGGGTTAAGGTTGCTAATTCAGCCAAGCTCAAATCCTGATCCAAATGCTCATCAATGTAATTAATGACCTGTCTTAGCTGTTGATGAGACAATCTTCCTGAGTAGGGCTGAATACTGGATTTGTGTGTTGAATATCGATATAGAAGATGGACGGCTAAAGTATTTGCCATTGAATCAGAATAAAGTTTACTACCGATTCCGTCAGTTTCTAAGGTTGTTTTGAGTGCGACCGCAATCTGATAAATTAATGGGTCAAAACACGATGTCAGTTGTGGAATTAATTCAATGCTGTCTTTCCCATATAGCTCTGCTCCTAACTGGTTGAGCAGCATCGGCTCCAAATAGAGTTGTAGAAATTCAGCCTCTTGATGCCAATAGAATGTTTGCCAACGATTGGCTGGATAAATGCCAATATCGCCTGGGACTGACTCAATAGTCTGTGATTGGCCATCTACGGTTTGTTGAAGCGTAACGGGAGTACCAGCGTTGATGCAAATTACATGATGGGGAGAGTAGTGTTCAGGAATGCAGTAAGACGGCTGGTGATAGAGAGCCTTTATTCCAACCAACTCGGCAACTAGAAACAAGGGGTAAGCAGGGCAAGGAGAGATGGTCTTCTTGGGTGAAGTCAATGGTGTGGGAACTCGCAGTCATATAAGCTTATTGCCCATTTGGAAGTAGATGGCTTAACTTTACTGCTAGAAGCTGAAATCGTCCTATCGACACTCTCGCCTTTGTATAGCAGCGTGGCCGTTGGGCTGAGACAGAATCCTCTGGGAGGCGTAAGTATACTTTGTCTGCGGCACATGTAATCTTCGAAACTCCGCGCTTAATTGGTCGGAGGCTGGAACCCCGTGATCTCCAAGACCTACTCGCCGTCTATGGCGATGTTCCTGCCATGCGCTGGGTCGGGGATCGGCAACCCTTGGATGAGGAGCAGTGCCAGCGGTGGCTCGAGATTACGGCGTACAACTATTGCGTCCGAGGTTACGGCATGTTTGCCATTGTGGAACGTGCCTCGGAAGAGGTGATCGGCTTCTGCGGATTGGTTCACCCGGATGGTCAACCGGACGCCGAGCTGAAGTACGCCTTCAAACGCCAGGCGTGGGGTCAGGGATACGCCACGGAAGCCGCAAACGCTTTGGTGGATTACGGTGCGTGTGTACATGGGCTGAAGCAGATCATCGCGACAGTTGCACCGGAGCATCTGGCATCGCACAAGGTCCTGCTCAAGGTAGGACTACAGTGGACGGAACGTCGAACTAATGAGGACGGCAGCCACACCGACGTCTACAGATGGACGGCAGTCGAGGCATAGCACCCTCCGCAGCCTAACGCTGCGCTGCAACCGACGCCGAACCACCGCGTTCTCTGGTTCTTCCTTCGGTCTGCGGCGCGGCTGAGCTTTGCCGTTAACGTCATTGCCGAAAATGACTAAGCTTGGCAGAACGCTGGTTCTCCGGTTGTGTCGCAAAAAGTTTTTAAGGACAAACGATCGGTATCGTTTGCATTCCCTTAAGTAGCAATTCCAAAGCTCGCTTCGACAAATTTCACTCCAGACACACTGTCCCCTGGTTTGACTCCTTTGACTTGTCCTTTGCGAATCATACTCATCGCTTCGATTCCCCTCAAAGTTCTTCTCGCACTATTGAACGACTTAAACCCCATCATCGGTCTAGTAATTCGCTTGATATTTCTGTG
>JACJOC010000075.1 GCA_014695345.1 Cyanobacteria bacterium FACHB-471 | reverse complement strand
TGGACGATGCCGATTCGAGATTGGAGACCTGCTCTAAATCAGTTTGCGATCGCTTATGAAGATCGCTTTCCTCTCTGAATTTAGATCTTTGACACAAATCTATTGACATACCCGGCGAGAAAAGTGATGCCTAATCGGGTCGAGGCAGGTATTTCTCCTGCCCCTCCCACACCACCCATCGTGCGGGTCCGCAATGGGCGGTTCATGAAGACGCGCAAACAAGCTTGATGAATTAGGTGTATCCCTGGACTTTCAGCCACAGGTTACGAACCGATAGCAATCCCTGTTGCTCAAGCCACTGGTTGGTCATCCCCGTATGCGTTGCTAACGTTTTTGACAAGCGCCAATAGCCTTTACGACTAATACCTGTCAAAATTGCTTGCCGCTTCCTTGTTCCAAGTTTGAGCAGGTTAGTGATGCGCGTTCTGGGTCTGCGCCACTGTTTCCAGTAGCACATCCGAATCCGTCGCCTCAACCACCCATCCAACTCTTCAATAGGAGTGTAATGTTGGGAGATGCCAAAGTAGTTCATCTATCCTCGTAAGTAGCAGTTCAATCGTTTGATTCGTTCTGCCATTGAGACTCCCCAACTGCGGGAGGTTAATCCTCGCAATCGATGTTTGAAGTCCTTCAAAGCCTGGTTTGTGACGAAAATCCGGATACCTCGGAATGTAAATCCCAAGTACTCTAGTTTCTCGATCTTGACCACTTGACTTTTCTGTTGATTGACCTTGAGCTTCAGCTTTTGAGGCAGATAGTGGCTAATGTTTAACATCACTCGTCGCCCTGCCCGTCCACTTCTGACCAGGATTACTAGGTCATCGATATATCTGACAAAGCGATGTCCTCTAGCTTCTAACTCCTTATCGAGGTCATCTAGAAGGATGTTAGACAATAACGGCGAAAGGGGCGAACCTTGTGGTGTCCCTTTCGCCGTTGGCTCAATCGTGTCCCCTACCATTACTCCTGCTCGCAGGTAACGTCCAATCAATGCCAGAAGTCCCTTATTGGTGACTTTTCGAGCAATGCGAGACATCAAAACATCATGGTTGACCCGGTCAAAGAATTTCTCTAAATCCAGATCAACCACATATCGGTATCCCGCTTTGACGAACGTTTTCACCTGGCGGATTGCTCCGTGAGCAGAGCGTTTTGGTCAGCTCCCAAAACTGGACTGGGAAAACCCGGGGTTGAAGATGGGAGTTAGCACTTGTAGGATGGCTTGTTAGATAACCCGGTCGATGACACAAGGCACACCCAATTTTCGCTCTCCCTTACCGTGTAGTTTGGGAATGGTCACTCGTCGCACTGGACGAGGGTGATAGCTACCATCCATCAGAGATTGGCGAATCTCACTCCAATGCTCCCGTGCATAGTCTGGAAAGTCTTCCAGGCTCATCCCGTCACTGCTGGGTGCGCCTCGGTTTGACTTCACTCGACTCCATGCTTGTTGTACATTGCTGCGCTCTAGAATTCGCGTTATCAAGTTGTCCAAGGCTGGCTTAATGCCCGCACGCCAAACGCCATCTCCCCCATCCGGGTTCATTGATGAGTTTGAGTTGTTCATCGCTCCTCCTTAACTCGTTCATGTTCGTCCCTTCGTTCCAAATGGAACTACTATGGACTCTGCTGACTTCTGTTTGACTTATCACTGAGTATTGCTACTCCATGCGCTGTTTGGGTTGCCGTAGGGTTCGACGGCTGTTCTATCCGTTTCCAGATAGCCCTCAGTCCGACTCCCATAACACTCCCAATCGCCATCAAACAGACCTCCCCAGATAAGAATGTGAACTGTCTCTGCACAACCGCGTCAAATACTCGTGTTCCCTGAACCATTGGGCCTTGTTATGTTGTGCTAACTCGCCCCAGGAATCTCAGCCTTCTATGCCGTTTCTGTTCGTCGGTTCGCAGATTTGCCGCCACCTTCCTTCAGACCCTCCTTCGCAGGAGCGCCCTTGCTTTAAGCTAGGAGTTGTCATCCCTCGGATCTGTAACTTGACCATTTGGATGTTGGTTCTCCTCCAGGGGACTTTCACCCCATTAGTTCACACCCATGCTGGGCGTACACACAGCGGTGGAGCGGATTGCGGAAAGGTGCTGGCTTCGTTTAAACGTGATCTGCCGCCGGTGACGCTAGCCGTTATACAGCTTCAGGTATTAGTTAGGGCAGCCGTTGGATCAAGCTTGTTAGTGTTGAGAGTCAAGTAATCTCCAGTTAGGTAAGGAGTGGTTCTAATTGCACCTGATATAGTGATCCTGAAAAGAAAGGGAGTTGCTTAAACGATGAAGATTGGAATTATTGGCAGTGGGAACATGGGACGTTCTCTAGGACTGCTTTGGGCGGCACAAGGTCACGAAGTTTTCTTTGGTGCTCGGACGAAAGAGAAGGGGCAGTCAGTAGCTGCATTTGTTGAGCGTGGAACGCAGGGTGGCACAAACGATGAAGCAGCAATTTTTGGTGATGTCCTGCTATATACAGCGCGAGGTGTAAATCCTGCTGAGGTGCTTAATTCAGTTGAAGTGCTATCTGGCAAAATCTTAATTGACTGCAATAACTTTGAGATTCCGGAGGGGTTCGAGTTTTCGCCGATTGTGCAGTCACTTGCCGAAAAATTAGCGTCAGAAGTTCCAAATGCAAGGGTTGTAAAAGCCTTCAATACAATGGCTCAGGAAATTTTTGAACTTGCACCTAGCCCGCTCAAAGATTATCAAGTCTCTGTCTTTGTTTGTGCTGACGATGCTGAAGCTCGTAAAACGGTCATGCAACTAGCCAAGGATATTGGATTTGCTTCGGTTGACTGTGGAGAGTTACGTCGTGCTCGTTTAGTTGAAGGATTAGGAGATTTTATCCGATTCATGATCGGTGGTCAGTTACAAAATCCTTATGCTACTATTTCTGTTAATATTTTGCCTCCTGCATCAGAGCAACGATTAGGTGGACGGCAACCATCTAACCTTTCATAGATGAGGAGAGCACACGCTGTATAACAATTCGCTCGGAGTAGACTGAAAGAATCTGCTGGTAATGAGTTCAAGGTCTTCGACAGCCGCTCAAGCGAGCCGTTGTGCCGCTTAATCCTTGGTAGCGATTGTCCTGGAGGTCAAGAGGAATTGAGGCAGTACCGAAACGTTACCTATTGGTGTCTGATGCTAATTTAGTTTCAAATAACCACAAAGCTCAAACTCATCATTATGAAGCGAAGAAGTTTCTGCCAGTATGTTGCAATGGGGTCAGCGTGTTTTGCTGGGATTGTGGGCAGAGATTTGACCTTTGCTATGAGTTCTGCGCCTTCTCAAGTCAAGTCACGCCATAAATGGATCGTTTTGTACTGGATGCCGTATGACAATGACCTTGTGCGTTTTGGCGAGCCAATCGTTGAAATGTTAACTAATGGTACACAAAACTCTGAAATAGCTGTAGTTGTTCAATCAGACTACTGGAGTGATCCCCAAATGCGCCGTCGCCAGCTTATTAATGGCACTATCACTGAAGTTGATGTGTTAGGAGAAGATAGTAGCGATGCATCTGCTTTTGCAGCGTATCTTGATTGGGCAAATCAGACTTTTGAAGCAGAGCATTGGGCAGTAATTGTTGTGGGTCACGGAGGAAAGATTAATGAAGTTAGTCCCGATGATCACAGAATAAATCGTCAAACCCGCACATGGATGAGAGTTGACCAGTTTGCAGATGCAGTTAGCACCTTCAACCAATCTGTTAATGAACGAGTCGAACTGCTCTTCTTTCAGAACTGCAACAAAGCCACGCTAGAAGTTGTGTACGAAGCTAGGAACTGCGCTAAGTACACTCTTGCCTCCCAGCTTACTCTTGGTGCTCCTAATTACTACTACGAAGGCTTTCTAAATCACCTTGCATCGTCGGTTGATGGGCGTGAAGCAGCCATAGCTATCATGGGTTCTGAAAGGGCTGATATGTTTCGCACACTAACTTTGGTGGACAATCAAGCGGTTGAGCGCATTCCAGAAAAGCTCTCAAGATTGCTTCAGCCGATTCTTAACAACCGTTTACCAGCAATTAGCCAATCAGACCTCCCAACCTATCACTATTTTGGTGAGCAACATTGTGATGCGCTTGTTCTACTTAGTTATCTCTCAAGGGTCAGTAATCAGGAGCAAAATGAGTTTGCTGAGTTTGCTGATTTCCTAAGTTCATCAGTTATTGCATCTTACAAAACAGGAGGAGAACTTTATGGCGGTCTTCCCCATAGCAACGCTAATTCAGAGGAGTTATGTGGTTTAAGTTTATATCTTCCAGAAACTAGACAAGATATTTCTCGCTATAGTTCTCTCGCCCTATATCAAGGAGTTGATTTAGTAAGTTTATACAGAGGGATAGTTACCAGTTGATAAGCTGGCGAAGTGGTTGTGTTGCAAAAACTAGCGAATGGTAAGGTAGGCAGGACGACACTCTTCTCCTTGCCCTCCGATGTCTACTCCTGTTCTGTTTAAGTGGCGGCACTTTCTGCCAGAAATCATCCTGCTGAATGTCCGTTGGTATTGTCGCTACGCCTTGAGCTACCGGGATTTGGAGGAGATGATGCAGGAACGAGGGGTGGAGGTAGACCACTCGACGATCAATCGTTGGGTGCTGAAGTACGCCCCGGAATTGGACAAACGGATTCGACCGCATTTGAAGCCGACGAATGATTCGGGGCGCGTGGACGAGACGTATATCGAGATCAAAGGAGTGTGGAAGTATCTGTATCGCGCGGTCGATTCAGAGGGCAATACGCTGGACTTCATGCTGAGCGCCAAGCGAGATGGGAAGGCAGCAGTCCGCTTCTTTCGTAAAGTGCTCAAGGCACAGCATACTCAGACTCCCCGAGTGATTAACGTGGATAAGAATGCCGCTTACCCAGGGGCAATGGAAACACTGAAAGGAGATGAGACGATCATAGAAGAAACCGAGTTACGGCAGAGCAAGTATTTGAATAACGTCATTGAGCAAGACCATCGAAACATCAAGCGCATTGTGAAACCGATGATGGGGGTCAAATCGTTCAATAGTGCCAGAAGAACTTTGAACGGAATTGAGGCAATGAATAGGCTCCGTAAAGGGCAAGTCAAAGAAGTCAAACAAGGGGACCGTGTGTCTCAAGTGAAATTTATCGAATCGATCCTTGGAATTGCTGCCTAGAGCAACGCGAACGATACAGATTGTGCGTCACTTAGAAATCTTTGCGACACAACCGCTTACCTTACCATTCGTTGGTTTTTGCGACACAACCACCTAGTATTCCTGGATCGAATAGGAGAAGTCACAGATACAATTCCTGAATAAAGCACGGTGAACTCATCGACTTACCGTATTATAAAGAGTGGAAGTCATTCTCTTTTGTTTTATAACTTAAAGGCTAGTTACTTTTATTAGGGACAGTGTCATGGTTAAGCCTAATTTAATAATTGGGAAACTAACGCGATCGCAGTTTATTCGTCTACTGATGCTGGCAAGCGGCAGTGCAGTAGTGCTGGCAGCCTGCGGATCTAATTCGTCTGATACATCTAGTGATTCACCAACCGCTAGTACGGGTCAACCGCTGACGGTGGGAACAGAAGGAACCTATCCACCCTTCAGTTTCAGAGATCTTCAAAGTAATGAACTGACGGGCTATGACATCGACATTGCTACAGAAGTAGCAAAGCGACTGGGACGACCGATTGAGTTGGTACCGACGCAGTGGAAAAGTATGCTGGCGTCTCTGGATGCAAGACGATTCGATTTTGTTGCGAATCAAGTCTCGGTTACACCTGAGCGCGAACAGCAATATGCCTTTTCGCAGCCTTACACTGTGTCAGGTGCGGTTATCCTAGTCAGTCAAGACAACCCCAAAAATATTCAAAGCGCCAATGACCTCAAAGGTAAAGTCGTTGGCACAACCCAGGGTAGCAACTTTGCTGAAGCAGCACAGGAAGCGGGGGCTGAGGTGAAATATTATCAGGGCATTGCCCAGGTGTTAACCGATCTTCAGCAAAATCGAGTGGATGCAGCGCTCAACGATCGCCTCTACGTCTTGAGTGAACTGAAAGAAGCGAATTATCGGGTGAAATCGGTGGGTGAACCCTTTACTCGAGAAACAACGGCGTTTGCGTTCCGTAAAGACAACACTGAACTGCGTGATCAGGTAAACCAGGCACTAGACGAAATTAAACAAGACGGTACACTGGCAAATATTTCAAACAAATGGTTTGGAGAAGATGTCAGTCGTTGATCTTCTAATTGACTCTCTGCCTCTGCTGCTCAAAGGCGCACTGATGACCGTCTGGATTAGTGTTCTTGGGGTTGTGTTCGCGTTGCTTCTGGGGTTGCTCGTTGCGATCCTAGCCTTGTCTAAAGTCCGAGTGCTGGAATGGCTCTCAAGTCTCTATGTCTCGTTCTTTCGCGGCACGCCTCTACTTGTACAACTGTTTATCATTTATTTTGGATTTGCTAACGTCATTCGGTTTACGCCGTTTCAATCAATCGTCATCGGCTTAACCTTGCATTTCGGAGCCTATATCTCTGAGTCATTTAGAGGGGCAATCCTCTCAATTTCTAAAGGACAATGGGAAGCCTCAGCCTCACTAGGTTTAAAGCAGTCTGACACATTCGTGCATGTGATTCTGCCGCAAGCTTGGCGACGAGCTATTCCCAGCATTTGGAATTCTTTGATTGACGTGGTAAAAGCCTCTTCCCTTGCCTCCGTCGTTACTGTTGAAGAATTGACCAGTATTGCCGACCAAATCAGCTCTGCTTCAGCAGTGGTCTTACCGATTTTACTAGAGGCAGCTTTGATCTATTGGGCATTGACCACTCTACTGGACATTGTGCAGCGTTATTTGGAGCGTCGCTATCGCTATGCCGACTGACACAAACGCGCACGGGGGAGAAACTAACTGTGTTGATTAATTCCAGTCAAGCAGCGTCATTGAAATCATGAGTCGTTTGATTGGATACGAAGACCCTAACGATATCGTTCGTGCAGTCTATGATGACATTCGGGTAACTCGCCAAACGGACTTCGTGGGATTGTATAAATGTTTGTGTCAAAGGTCAGAAATGAGATCTAATGAACTACTGAACCTGAGACACTTGGACTATGACTTTTCGACCTGAATTACTGGATGAATTGCTCAAA
>JACJOC010000074.1 GCA_014695345.1 Cyanobacteria bacterium FACHB-471 | reverse complement strand
CCAGCTTAGTAAATGTCATCGCAATCGCTGTTTGATGCACTCATACTGGAACTGTAGCGAGCATAGCTCAACTTAACCACCCCCTATCCCTAGTGCCGCTGCGTAAGTCCTGTGTAAACAGGAAGTGCCCATAAAAAAGAGGCAAGCAATGCTTACCTCTATGGAGGGGTTCCCAAACGATTGTCAAAACTTGTTGAGGAGGAGAGTTCGTTCGCTGTGGCTGTTGGAGAGCTTCAGGTTGAACGTAACTTTAGATCCAACTCCTTCAGCAGCGAATCCGCAAAAGTTTAGGATAGAAACAGTCGCAGCTTAAAATATCTCGCCCTTTAAACTATGACAGCTTCCCAAGTAGCTTCCCTTTCCCTAACTGCCCTGGCCCAGCAAACCCGTGAGGCGGCACGCAAGCTGGCAGTTTTGCCAACTGATGCTCGCGATCGGGCAATCGAGGCGATCGCCCAAGCCCTCGAAGCATCTGCTCCAGAAATTTTGGCAGCAAACCAGGCAGACTGTGAAGCGGCTTTGGCAGAAGGGTTGGCAAAACCGCTATATGGACGGCTGAAGCTGGATGCGAGTAAGCTTCAGGGGGCGATCGCCGGAGTGCGCGATGTAGGCAAATTGCCTGACCCCGTTGGCAAAATTACGATTCACCGAGAATTGGATGACGGACTGGTGATGCAGCGAGTCGCCTGTCCGTTAGGTGTGTTAGGCGTAATCTTTGAGTCGCGCCCTGATGCGCTGGTGCAAATTGCGACGCTGGCAATCAAGTCTGGAAATGGGGTAATTCTCAAAGGCGGTAAAGAAGCAGTGCGGTCTTGCACTGCACTAACCAAAGCGATTCACAATGGGCTAACTGAGGCAGGAGTTGATCCGGCGGTCGTTCGGTTGCTCACGACCCGCGAAGAAACTCTGGAACTATTACGGCTTGACCAATACGTTGACCTGATCATTCCCAGAGGCTCAAACTCGTTTGTGCGCTTTGTCCAGGAAAATACTCGAATTCCAGTGCTAGGACACGCGGACGGCATTTGTCATTTGTATGTAGACAAAGCCGCTGATATTCAAAAGGCAGTGGCGATCGCCATTGATGCGAAAGTCGGCTATCCCTCAGCCTGCAATGCGATCGAAACGCTTTTGGTTCATCAGGCGATCGCTCCAGATTTTCTCCCAGAAGTTGCTCAAGCGCTGCAAGCCAAACAGGTAGAGCTACGAGGTGACGAATCTAGTCGCAAAGTTATAGACATTGCAGCCGCAACCGAGGCAGATTGGTCAACTGAGTACAGCGATTTGATTTTGTCGATTAAAGTTGTAGATTCGTTGGATGAGGCGATCGCCCATATCAATACCTACAGCTCTCGTCATACAGAGGCGATCGTCACCGAAGACGACACAACCGCCGCAACCTTCGTTGCCCAAGTCGATGCAGCAGGCGTATTTCAAAATTGCTCAACTCGCTTTGCTGATGGCTTTCGCTACGGCTTTGGGGCAGAAGTAGGCATCAGCACCCAAAAAATGCCGCCGCGTGGTCCCGTTGGGCTAGAAGGACTTGTCACCTACAAATATCAAATCAAAGGTGACGGGCATATCGTGGCGACCTATTCTGGTGCAAACGCAAAACCTTTCACCCACCAGGATCTGTAGTGTCTTAGCACAACAACTACAATGCAGGAATAGTTCATCAGCTCTTTTGATGCTTAGGAAGTGTCTGCTATGAATAATATTCAAATGGAAGGAGTTGATAGTACTCTCAGTCAAGTTGTTTTAGAGGATATTCAGTACCTAAAGCAACACCTCGACGATATTCTTGTAAGTTCAGATCAAACCCTGATCAAAAATCTTATTGAAGAAACAGAGTTTTTTCTACAACAAACCAAGAGTAACTCCAAAACATATCAGGAAAAGTATGATGCCTTTGACCAATTAACTAACTCTTGGTTCGGTGTGTGGAATCACTACAAGCACATCCCTGAGGCAATCAATCTGATCAAATTACTCAATCATTTAACCAATCATTCTATAGCATATTCCTGTTTATTTCTTAGTCTCTCCCGTATAAACGAAGGTAGAACTGGTGAATATGAAGCGGATCTTGAGAGAATCGTTTCAGGTTTCCTGCTGCTCTCTCAAATTGTTGATGTTTTTACAAATTTCTTCTCAATCTCAGACCTCAAACAAATTCAAAACGGTGCCAAGAATGCAATTTCTATCTCTATCCGTGACGTAGAAGAATACTTTGAGAATGGCTTAGAATTGTCGATTTTAGTTACTCAACTTAGAGCTTATAGTAGCCTTATTGTACTGAGAGTTGAGGAGTATATTAATACGTCCGAAGAACTTGAACAGAACAGTAAGGTAATAGTTGAAGTAGCATCTAACTACCACTCTGATAAGTTAGACGCTGAAGCTAGACCTGCTGTATCCAACAATAAGCAACTACGACCGTTTGGACTGTGTGCCGGAAAATTTATAGTTCCCGATGATTTTGATTCGCCCTTACCAGAGGAGATTTTAAGTGCATTCGAGGGTAAATGAAAGTTCTGTTAGACACGCATATTTTCCTCTGGTTCATTATCGGTGATACCCGATTGTCAACCGATATTCGGGATACCATTCGTACACCGGACAACGAAGTCTATTTGAGTGCAGTTTCAGTTTGGGAAGCAATTGTTAAGTACCAGTTGGGTAAACTGCCTCTGCCGGAGCATCCCGGAATGTATTTACCTAAACAACGAAATCTTCATCAGATTACCAGTCTTGCTCCTGGCTGCCTGACAGAAGTAGGTAAAAGCCAATAAATACGTGGAAATTTGGAGGGACGGGTAGAGAGACATGAGAGGCTAGAGTTACCACACAACAGCCAAGAATCATGACA
>JACJOC010000073.1 GCA_014695345.1 Cyanobacteria bacterium FACHB-471 | reverse complement strand
CAGGCGACACAGATGTGATTTTGCTTGCCTCTCTTCTTTCCATTCTTACGGATGTGAGTGGAACCGCATTCAGGACATTGCATTGAAACTTCCCCTAATTCATACCTCCATTCAGCAACGCCTGAGATGGCGTTGCTGAATGCGGGTATGATTCACGGATTTCAATCCCCTCTGTAGGGGCATGGCAATGCCATGCCCTTACGGAATTCATACATTAAATCAGCAACGCCGACAACGGTACATGGTGCAACCAGCGCTGCATTTTTGTTTGCACTCGCTCCGCAATTTGCGAATCCAATCCGATGTCTCCATCCAGTGAATGTGCGATCGCAGCTATCTTTACCGATGCCTGATGGCGTTGGGGTTTACTTCTGCTTTTGTGTGACCTCTCATTCTCTTCAGGCAGGTTCTGAGTTTTGGGATATTGCGCGATCAGTTAAGTCTCAACTTTCTCAAATTAACATTGCCCAGCAACTGATTGAGGAACGCCAACTTCGACAGCCTATAGTAGCGCATCTTACCAATGCCGCTGCCTATATTGCAGACCTGCAATCGCAATATCCCTCTCATCTAACAGCCACCAATCTGGGTCGCGTTGATATGGCTCAACAGTACGGCAACATTCGGATTACAGCGCTCCATGCCCCGGTTGCCATGCCCGGTGCGGGAGGGTTAACCGTTGGTGTCGCGACCTTGGGTGATCATCTTGCCCTCACGCTTATCTCTACATCTCGAATAGAGGGATGCGAGCGAGCGGCGACTGCCTTGTTATCCAAAGGCGTGAAGCATTTAGAACAGGCAGTGGAGTAACCTCAAATCATTCAGCCCGCGATCAAGTTCCCTGCAAAATTCCTGCATCATCGCATTCCAAACGCACTCACTTAACCGGTAGTGTTCTAGACCTGTGGAAATGATCAAACGATCAAACTTATGGCGATTGATGAATAACCGGTCATACCAGATACAAGTTCGTTGAGAGATTGGTTGTCAGTAGCGAGGGTAAAACAGCTTGTTGTGAGTGTGACACTGATGGATGGGGGGGATATGAACGAGTCTTGGGTGCAGAGGTTGACCACTACATTGGTAAAACACTCACGCAACGAGCGCACGAATGGAATCCTGCGGCAATAGACAGGACGCTGGCATCGACAGCAGAACAAGTTTGGCAAACTGTGGCAACAGACGGGGGTTAACCGTGCGATTGGTTGTCAGCTACTTCAATTGGATTTGGCAGCATTCCCAGTTGAAAACAACAGCCGTGCAACGGACTGGATTAGCAGATAGTCCTTGGTCTTAGGTCGATTTAGTTGCTTATCCCACACTTCTTTAGGGCATGATCATGTGATTGAAGATCAACTGGATATGAAATTCAATCAAATTTGAGCAGGAGAATTTTGACTAATGACACTTACGTTTGGATCAAGATCGCCGCCTGTTTTGTAGACATAATCGAAAGCATCTTGATCGCCCAGCAGATGCGCTCGCAAGAACAACCCACTCCAACGCCCGATCGTGCCGTTTGCCGTTGCTTGATCAAGCGTGGGACGGTTCGGTTCAAGCACCGGATTGTCCGCATTGGCAATGCTATAGTGATTTGCCCCTTCAATTGCAATTAGCGCTTTCGGCGTATCTTGAATCTTGACATAAGTGGATACCACTTCACCAAAATCATTGATGCTGTCGAGCGTTCCTGCAATCAGTCCGGTGGGAATATCTTGATTATCGATCGTTGGAAATGTACCACTATTGGCTGCTGTCTGGAAGCTGGTGCTGTAGAAAATGCCTGCTTTGAGTTCAGGCGGTCGAGTATAGTCACTGGTCGAGGCAGACCGAATAATATTTTGAATGGCGGCTAATCCCACAAAGCCACCAAACCCGTCTCCCAAAAGTCCTAAATTTGTAGTATCAGCAATTTCAAAGATCGGTGAAGCAGTATCAGCATCTTCCAGTTTTATTTGATCCAGCACGTCATTTACTTGCTGTTCCTCTGCCAAAAGCCCGGAAAGAGGTTGTCCATCCATTAAGGTTAGGGTTCGTTCATTGTTTGGAACAACCACAACAAACCCATAGCGTGCAACTTCTTTTGCATAGTTAGAGTAGTCTGCTTTATCGGTGAAAGCTTCTTGCAGCATCAGTGCGATCGGCAATTGATCGGGAGTTGAGTTTGGCAAAACTGGGTAGTAAATATCCGCCGGATCACCATCAGCAGTAATCGTAGTCGTGTAACGCTTCACTTGGTCATAAATCGGATCAGGGCTAAAGGGGGTTTCCCGCTTTAACCGCAACACCTCCCCTTGTCCAGCAATAAAGCCTTTGTTAGAAATGTAAATATCGCCATTAGAATCGAGTGCTAGACCTGTGGGATTGATGAGTTCATCAGTTGCGATCGTAGTACGAGTTTTCCCATCAGGAGAGGCATAGATCAGCGCCCCTGCATCGCTTCCGTTCAAAATGCCATCTGCATCATATTCGAGGACATACAAACCACCAGACTGATCAAAAGCGAGATCTGCGATATTCGTAAACCCACCTGCATAGACTTCCGGTTCGCCTTCCGCATTGAGCCGGTACACTTGTGCCGTTCCGGTTTGAAACGGAAATCCAGTTAATTCTCCAACATAGAATGCGCCATCTGGGCCCTCGGTAATGGAGGTGGGAACAGACTGCCGTACGACAGATTCACCTGTGAGTGGGTTCGTCGTCCGAGCTGGAAAGACAGCTTCTAAATTCAGGTCGCCACCAAAGGCTCGCTGACTGAGCAGATCATTCGCGCCCGCATCTAAGACATAGGCAGTATTGTCCTTGATCAGCAAGTCATAGAGATTAGTATTAACATCTTGCTTGTCAGGGTTGTTATTTTTTTCATAAGCACCAAAATCTCGGAGTTTTGTCCAGGAAGAACCTCCGTCAAAACAATCGATCGCAATCAACTGGCTAAAATCAGGGACTTGAAGACTGTCTCGATTGGCTGGATTGCTGACAAGACCGACGATCGCATAAGCATTGCCATCCTTATCAAACTCAATGCCACTGACACCTGCTGCATCTCCTCCACCAGGTAATGCCAGCGATGGCAGTCCCGTAACAACTCGTTCTGCAACCCCGTTTTGAATTCCGGTAATCGCGCCGGTTGCACCATAAGACAACAATGCACCGGGTTGACTCGGAGACGGAATACTCGCACCGGTTTCTCCTCGTCCTGCTTCGGCAACGTAAAGTGCGCCATCTGGACCAAAACTCAGCTTACGAGGACTATCCAACCCATTTGCTAGTATTTCAATTTGAAATTTCGGGAGTGTTTCCACACATTTAGGGCTGTTCAATACTTGCTCTGAAGTTGAGGCTAGGGTTGCTTCCGGCATAGTGAGGCTCCGATAAACAATTATTCTTAACTGTATCGATTCCAACTTCTGAGCGAGTTCGTGATTTCATCGGATAAGCGGTCGAACATTATTCGGAAAAAGTTCGCTTCAGTTCCCAAATACTTCCTATGGGCTTGATGTTAGCAGCGGATACTGTTGTACGTTTTCATAAGAAATGGCGTGTCCTTCAAATTCGTGGCGTGGCACCGTAAAGCGTACAATCCTGGTCATGCAATGATTGTATGATTTTTGTTACCTCAGCACTGATCAGGTCTCATGATCAAATTCATGGTGCAAAAGTTCTATACAACTGCTCAAATTCACCAGGACTGTTCGTTGTAACAACGGATGCTTATGGAGGAAATGGGCGGAGCGTGATGCAAGGCTGTTTCGTTTGTGGAGTAATCGCATCACGTTGCCGTCAGCCCTGACGAGAAAGAACATAGGAGAGATACGCCACGAATTTGAAAGCCCAGACATCTGTCGTGAAAACGTACATCAGGACACCACCTCTGCTTCCGGAGGACACGCACGCAGCTTCTCAAGCAGCGCAGGAGGGATCCTGGTGGGGCGCATGGTCTGGGTGCTGATGCACGCCATCTCGATCTTTGCGGAGACTGCGGTAGCACCCGATTCGTGGAACTGAACCTCTTGAAGCAGAACCAGCCCAGCCCGACCAAGCGAGAGCGGACTGGTGCAGACAACGAGTTGATCGTCTAGGCGCGCTGGCGCCTTGTAGGAGATCTCCACGTGCCGGACGATAAAGCCGACCTGCTGCTCTTCAGAGAGCCGCCGTTGCTCAAAGCCCAGCTCGCTCAGCCACTCGCTGCGGCCGCGCTCCATATAGCGCAGGTAGTTTGCGTAGTAGACGACACCACCAGCGTCCGTGTCTTCGAAATAAACCTTGAGGCGATGGCGAGAGATCTTGTCTTCCATGGTGTTCATTGTTGGGGGGGTGGATCGTTTGTTCTTATTCGAAAGCTAACGTTGAAGTTGTGCGGCGGCAGACAAGATTGGATTCCCACCGATAACCTCTGCTCCGTCCGCACCAACGCAGTGTTAGCTGACTCGGTAAGAACACAGACATTTGCTGGCTCAGTCGTCTCTGAAGCCTATCTAACTCTCCAAAGTTGGATTGTAGAGAACGACATTCTCCTGCTCGTTTGCATCGTTGCGTGCAACTAGTGCGTGAGCTGGTTCAGTTTCACTGAGATTATAGGGTTGGTGTGGAACGCCTGGAGGAATAAAAATGAAATCACCCGCTTCGTTAACAACTGATTGCTTGAGTCCTTGACCATAGCGAGTTTCTACACGACCCTTAATTAAATAAATTGCAGTTTCATAGTCATGGTGAAAATGGGGCTCGGCAGACCCACCTGGAGGAATAATCACCAAATTCATAGAAATTGCCTTTGCACCGGTTGTGGCATTAGAAATACCCACAAAATATGGCAAGCGTTGGCGGGTCAGAGTTTCAGTATCAGGGCGTAGAGTTACAATCTCTGTCGAATTAGTATTAGATGTCCCAGAGGTGTAAGAATGATTAGAGCACGGATCCCCTTGCAACGCCATAAAAATCTCCCTCTCTTATAAACCGCAATTAAATTGATAGAAATCAACCCTAGCTTCGGTGTAGCTTGCAGGCTAACGGTCGCAATCACCGGACGCAGATAACCTTTGCAACTCAGCCAACTATATCAGGACGTGCCAGGTGCAGCGTGGTTATTAGTCTGTGTTTCTGACAACTGGCTGTC
>JACJOC010000072.1 GCA_014695345.1 Cyanobacteria bacterium FACHB-471 | reverse complement strand
AGCATTCCCATTCTTTCGATTAAAGCGTGAGTCAAGCAGAACGAAGATACTTCATTTCAACCGATCTGAAGTAAGCATTTCTACTTACTCTATAAAACTTTATCCCAGATATGAGACTAATATCTGGGATAAGACAACACTAAGACAAGTTTAGAAATTTAATCAAGAGCTAAGGATTATAATGCTCTCAGGCTTACTGTTTGAGGGGCTTGTGATGCCATCGCCGTTTCCAGGAATGGATCCCTATCTTGAAGGTTACTTGTGGGCTGATGTTCACAATGCCTTAGCCAATAAGATTCGACAGCAGCTTGCTCCCAAAATCCAACCGGGCTATACGGTACGGCTAGAGGTCTACCTGGTACAAGACACTGCTCCTGAAAGTGAGATTGGTATTCTCTATCCCGATGTCGAAGTTCTGCGTCAGAAGTCAGCTCCTCTAACTGCAAAAAGTTCGTCGCTGCCGATCGAGCATGGTGGGTTCTGCTCACTCCAGCTCCCCTGATCCTGCCGCTGATGCCACCGATTGAGGTGCGAATTACGACGGTTGAAATCCGCGATACAGCAAGTAATACGCTGGTGACAAGTATTGAAATCCTTTCTCCCGTCAATAAGCGAGAGCCGGGAATTACGCCGTATCGACAGAAGCGGCAGCGGCTTTACAGGGCGAATGTGCATCTGATCGAGATTGATTTGCTGCGGCGTGGCACTCGTCCTTTTGTCCATCCCCGCTTACCGTCGGTTCCTTACTTGGTAACGCTGACTCGTGCTCAAGCGCAGGAAATTGAGGTGTGGTCGATCGCGCTATCAGACCTATTGCCGGTTATTCCTGTTCCCTTGCGATCGCCCGATGCCGACGTGCCGTTAGATTTAGCGTCAGCGTTACGCGACATCTACCATGAGGCGTTCTACAACCTGTCGATTGATTACCGCGAACCTCCACTGAAACCAGCGTTGAGTGAGGAGGAGCAAGCTTGGGTGGATGCTTTGCTCATGCCGTTGAGAACTAAGGCGTGATGGCTAAAAGAGGTTTATCAGATAAATGTCGCAAGTGTGCAATGCTCTCAGCCGAGCAAGCACAAGTGTTGCACGGAGCAGAGGGAGATGGTTGCTGGAATCCTGCTGTTTGTTACAGTCGTAGATCCTATGCTCGTAATCGCGCTCGCGTCAGCCAGACTCGCAGTCGTAAACGCAAAGAGAGCGAGCTAGAGCAAATTCCCGTCCAGTTCGAACCGTTGAGCCAACTGGTTTTTGGAGTACTAGTGGTGTACCGCAAAGCTGGAACTGATACCCCTGTCCATGCGATCGCTGCCCAAATTTGGCAGGGACAGGAGAAGGTGGCGATCGTGCCTCCGGTTCATTGTATTGGAATGGTTCCAAGTCAAGTTCATACCTATGTCGGTAAGATGCTGGACGTGTTGGAAACACGCTACGGCATCAAGAAGTTTGTGGGTCAGACGCGGCTTGATCCCGATTTGTGTGAATTGCGCCCTTGTCCTTTGCATGAGTGAGGTGGGAGATGAGGCAGGTAGAGCAACTGGAATTACCGTTATGGGAAATGTTGAAGGAAGCAGCGGTCGCGCCTGACGAAGCAGATTTGCCGAAATTGTTAGAGGTTCTGGATGTATCTCTATCTAGGTTGAATACGGTAGGACAGCTAGGGGTTGCAGCTGAGGCAATCGGTCAAATTGTGGAGGTGTTTCAGGAGCGCTCCGCCTTAGCGTTTGAGGAACTGGAGGCAACCAATAGTGAGGAGGGTCCGGTGATGCCAACTGATGCGTTCGAGCGCTATGTCAGGCAAACGATGGAAGTTGATTTTGAGGGGTTCATTGAACCTCTAGCAAGTTTGCCCAGGAAAACTGCGGAGCGCCCTTTGTCATCTGACCAGCAAGGATCAGTAATGGGTGAGATAGACCAAGTTGCACTGCTGCAAGCACTGGATGAGCAGATGAATCAACATCCAGGATTAACTGAAGCGGAGGCGTTTAACCGTGCCATAGAAATTGCTCATGATGAAGATGTTTCAACTTGGGTGGGAGCGATCAATCAGTGCTTACAGGAACGGCAAGTTTCAACAATTTCTCTGATTAGGCTGCAGCGGTTGATGGGAATGCCAATCGTGCAATTGTGGTTGGCTTTGCTGCTGGGAGGATACACACTGGAGCAGCGGGGGAGTTTTATGAAACGGAACAAGTTTGGGTCTGTCCGAGGTAATGCAGGTGATAAACCTAGGGGCATTCGACTTGAGGAGCAACAATCCTCAGGGTGAGACTAATTAGGAACATGAGGAGCGATCGCCACATAAAACTTGTCCTCCAAGTGCTTAACGTTCACACGGTCTTTGCTGCGTTGATGCTACCAGTTCAACTTCGCCGCGATCGTTCGTCTGCCAACCTTGAGCCTCTACAACTTGAGGAACTTGAGAGCTTGGCTCAGTGGATGTTGCCCAAGATGCAGGCGGCTGTAAATCTTCTAAAACATCGCTGCTGCCCAATACATCGGTGGGTGAAGGTGCGATGCCACCCCGTCCAGTTCGGTAGAATTCACCCTGATTAGCTTGAGCTGTGGCAGTGGGAGAACAGCCGGTCGCAATTAAGGTTGAGGCATCGGTAACGTCTGCTGGTAGTTCGGTTAAGCCTCGGCTGAGGTCAACAATCGGAGTGTTGAGCAGAATAGTTCCAGCGCTGCCAAACTCAGAACTAGCGTTGATTTCACTCAGGGGCGATCGCTCCTCACTTTCCTGAAATCCGATAATCTGCTGAGCGGCGATATCAATTCGTCCACCGTTGCCCTGCTCGGCGATCGCAATGATGTCACTGTTTTCTTGGGGAACGGCAATAACAAATCCATCTTCGGCATCAATGCTGATGTTGCCACCGTCGGTGCTGCCGTTAGCACGAGCTGAGATGAGACTGTGATTGCGTAGCAGCAGGAGATCAACTTCTCGAAGCTGAATTTCAGCCTGAGCAATATTTGTTGCACGACCCGTTCCACCTGCTTCCGCAATTAGTCGAGCATTATCCAGTAACCGAATTTGATTGGCTTGGATTGAAAGCGTTCCTGCCTGCCCTTGTGGGTTGCTCACCGTTACGCTCGAGTTGTTGAGGGTGAGGTTATCGGTGGCGATCGACAAATTTCCAGCCCTCGCATCGCCGCTGGCCGCAACGGAAAGCTGTGCGTTGGAGAGTAAGATGCGCTCGGGCGCATTAATGGTTAAACTGCCGCCTTGTCCTTCCCCTATGGTTGAAGCTTGTATTTGCCCTTGATCGCGAACCATTAATTCGGGCGATCGCACCTGAATATTACCTGCATCACCGCTGCCAGTGGTGGTTGCGAATAAGCCGCTGGCAGGATTAGTTGCGATTGTCCGTCCCGCAACGGCTGGCTCTTCTAGAGAAACATGTAGTGAGTAAGTCGGCTCAAAAGGGCTAAGGTATCCAGCTTCTTTATCAACTCGAATCGTGTAGGTTCCTGATTCGCTGAAGATGTAACGAAGATAGGCATCTTGCCCAGTAGATAAAAATTGAGCAGAGGTGTCGTCATAATCTGCCTCACTTCCACCTTCTCCAAGGGAAACATCAGCATTGTCGTTGGTTGCCAGCACATCACCCTGAGCATCAACTATAGACAGAACGGTATCAATGCCATCAACTTCCTGATCAGATGGGTTAGAGCCAACAGCTCCTCCGTTATCAACATCGAACACAGCACGGGTGCCAGGAGTCGTAATGGTAATCGTGTATTCATCAGTTCCAGTTTCTCGTGCTTCATTCAGGGTGACGTAGGGAATGCGTGTAGGAAACCCTACGTCAGGGTTATCGACCGTGCTACAGGTTACACCATTAACGGTGCACATAAATTGAGGTAGGTTGGCTTCCTGCAATTCTGGGTTCCTTCCTGATATCACCACCTGACGAGCAACGTTGAGGCTGATGTCGCCTGCTTGCCCAGCGCCAACTGTGCTGGTGAGCAACTGTCCACCATTCACCAGTTGCACTGTATCTGCCGCAACGGTAATATTTCCGCCTCTGGCACTGCTACGAGTTTCGGCGCTGAGCACTCCGCCCTCTGCAACTCGTAGGGTGCCAGGAGTCGTAATCGTGATACTGCCACTATTGCCACTGATGCGGCTATCGGATGCGGTAAAGATGCCACTCCGCAACCCATTGGTGGCAAATCCCGATACGGTGATGTCGGATGCCTCAACCGTAATATTGCCACCCGTATTGCCGCCCTGGGTAAACGCTTGCAGTTGCGCCCCCCCGCTGAGTGTTAGTGTTCCAGCATGGAGCATAATCTCGCCTCCCCGCCCCACTGCCCCTGCACGAGCGGCAGTACTAATACTGCTGAGATTTTGCAGTGTGACCGCACCACCAGCAGTGATGTTGATGCCACCCGCGTTGCCGTTGCCTGCCGTGATGCTGACAAGGTCGCTCTGGTCTAGGGTAATGGCGTTCGCTGCTGTAATGGTAAGATTCCCAGCATCACCGTTCCCGAAAGTTGCCGTATCAATCACTGAGAAATTGTTGAGTGCCAAATTTCCCACATTCAAGGTGATGTCTCCCCCAGTGCCGATTCTTCCCGGTTCAATGGAGGTAAATAATCGGCTTTGATCCAGGGTAAGCGTGCCTGGAGTTTGGATCAGGATTTGACCCGAGCTGCCATTGCGCGAACTAGTGGTCAAGTCAGTGTTTTGCAGACGGTAACCCCCAGCGATGAAGAGATTAAAGTCTCCGCCACGGGTAACGATGGCATTGGGCAATTGCACTGCACGAGGGGCAATCTGATTGCCAATCCACGTGTCCGCTCCATTCGGACGCAAACTCCCTCCGAATCGAATCGTACCGGGAGTGTTGACCCTCAATGCACCATTACTCCGCCCTAATGTTGAAGATCCCCAATCAATCGATCTAGTTTCAATATCACCTGAACTAGAAAATAATGCGATCGCACCTCCGTTGCCCGCTTCCCCCGCATCGCCTGAGTCTAGGTACGACACCGAGGACGAGTACGAGCTCAAGTCACCTACTGTAATCGTGTTGCCCGCTAGGAGCGCGATCGCACCTCCGTTGCCCGCTTCCCCCGCATCGCCTGAGTCTGAGTACGACACCGAGGACGAGTACGAGCTCAAATCATATAGTGCTGTAATATTGCCACCCGCTGAAAGCGCGATCGCACCCCCATTGCCCGTATTGCCTGGGTCTGAGTACGTGGATGAGAACGAGTATGAGCGTAAGTAATCTACTGTAATATTGCCACCCGCTGAGAGCGCGATCGCACCCCCATTGCCCGTATTGCCTGGGTCTGAGTACGTGGATGAGGACGATTGCACAACACCTACTGTAATATTGCCGCCTGCGGAGAGGGTAACCGCGCCCCCATTGCCCGCATTGCCAGGTGAATCCGAGTACGAATCTAATAAATCTGTTGTAATATTGCCGCCCGCTGAGAGCGCAATTGCGCCCCCATTGCCCGCATTGCCTGAATCCGAGAATGAGGACGAGTTCAAATCAGATGTTGTGATACTGCCGCCTGCGGAAAGGGACACTGCCCCCCCATTGCCCGCATCGCTTGGGCCCAAGGAGTTCGAGACCGATTCCGAGGACGATTGCAATAAATCTATTGTAATACTGCCGCCTGCTGAGAGCGCGATCGCGCCTCCATTGCCCGCATCGCTTAGGTTCGGAGAGTCCGAGTACGATTCCGAGTATGAGAGCGAGAACGAGACCAAGCTGCCTGTCGCAATATCGCCCCCTGCCGAGAGCGCGATCGCCCCGCCATTGCCCGCATCACCTGACCCCGAGGTCGAGAACGAGACCAAGCTGCCTGTCGCAATATCGCCCCCTGCCGAGAGCGCGATCGCCCCGCCGTTGCCTGTACCGCTTAACTCCGAGAAGGAAAATGAGCCTAAAGCAACTCCATCATCATCTAAGGAAAAAGAGGGAGCTAAAAAACTGCTTGTCGTTGTAATATCGCCATCCACAGCCGTCAGCGTAATTGCACCTCCAGTTCCACCTACTCGGCTAGACGTATCAATGCTGGCAACTGTAATATCGCCGCTAGCAGCCGTCAGGTTGACCAGCCCGCCCTGCTGATTCGGTTCTACCCGCACGGCTCCTCCTAGCGTAATTCCCTCTGGAATGGTTTCACCTGTATAAGTGGGTGGATTTGTCTGATCAATGCCGCCATACACTAAGTTAGTCTGCCCAGAGCGAATGATTAGTCCAGGTAGGGTTCCTAATATCGCATCCTCGCCTACAAAAGTAGACACCGTATCTGGAGCCGTAATTGTTACCGTTTCCCCAATTCGCACATTGCCTTGTGACTCAATCAGCAATGAGGCTCCACTGTAGTTTCCAGCAATATCGACGTTGTTTGCACTACTGATAATCGGGTCATACAAACTGGTGAACTGGGCAGGACCTCCCGACAAACTGCGAATTTGGAAATTGCCACCACTCGCAAAATGAGCATCCCCCGAAATCACTCCGTCGCTGATCAGGCTGAGATTGCCTCCACTGATAAACGGGGTCTGTCCTGGATGCTGCACTGCCAGAATATCGATTGCGCCTCCCTGAAGGGTCAGGTCACGTCCTGCCTCTGCCGCAAATGCAGCGGCGGGAGTATCTCGCACTCGAATGGTGCCTTGAGCCTGCAAAGTCAGGCCACGTCCTGCTTGGAGTTGCCCTTCCAGATTCAGTGTAGCTCCGCTTAGCGTCAAGTCCTGTCCTACAGTCAAGTTGCCTCGATTTATGAGTGCTCCTGTCTGTCTCCCAATCTGCAAGCCAATTGGCACATTTACGGTCAGCAGTGGAGGAGCCTGGGGGTTGGTGGCGCTGAACTCACTGCCATCCGGAAAGGTAAAGCGATCGCCCGCACTGGCAACGAAGGAGCCATTGATCTCTAACCGGGCGTTGGGACCAAAAACAATGCCATTAGGATTGAGCAAAAACAGATTGGCAGTTTCATTCGATCGCAGCAAGCCATCAATGTTAGAAACCGAGTTACCTGTCACCCGTGTGAGGATATTTTCGATTTGAGGTGCATTGTTGAACCATGCCGACCCACCTGTAGGAACAGAAAACTCTCGAAAACTATGGAATAAATTATTGCCTTGTATCGTACCTCCGTTGATTGTGCAGTTGGCGCATCCGGCTTCTACTCTTGAGGCATTGGGCAACGTGTGATCTGGAACAATTTGCGCCCCAACCGAATTAGTGGCAATCAAATAACTGAGAGCCAAACTGCCAATAACCCAAACGGGTGAGGTTACTTTCATGCGAGAGGGGTACTCGTTAGCTAAAGATTGCCAGAAGTTTTATGCCTACTCCATTGAAAGTATAGTTATTGGAATCAATAAAATCTCTCGGAACCTGAGAATTAGAATCAATGTAGACGTGTATTGTATGTCTACCCGGTGCTACTGCTCCCGCAGGAACTGATACAACTCTCGCATCAGACTTTACTATTCACGTGAGAGTTTAGTCGAACGTTGGAAACCCACCTGGTTTAATGGAATCAAGTCCTTACTTAGGGTTTGAATTCAATCGCTACAGCCTAAGTCCACCGAGTCAGGGTGTTCAAGTCTGGAGCAAGTATATTTTTGTAAAGTTTGGGGAGACTTGCAGAATCCAGCACTCTGATAGGCGAATAGCTTTTAGAGAATTATTAGTAGGGTTCTTGACATCGTTTAATCTAACTTATGAACTTGGACGAACAGCTCAAGCAACTTGCGGTGGAGGCTCAGCAGCACCCTCCTAACAGTTTACAACGACAGCGATCGCTTGCTCGACTTGTGAGTTTAATTTATCAGTCAAAAAAATTAGTTCGTTTCCACCAAGGACAATTCTCTGGAGTGTATGAGGAAATTTATGCAGAAGCTCAGCAACGGTTATTTTTACATCTGTGTGAAAAGATTGATCAATATAATCCAGAGTCAGAAGTAATGCAGTGGGCAAACTTTCTAATGAAGCGGCGATTTTTTGTCGAGGCAAGCCGTGATTTGATGCCTGCTACGCCAAAAGGAGCCGATCGCTCACAAATCAGACGAATCACATTAGAGGTATTGGAAACGCAAAACCCGATTGAATTGCGATCGCGCACTAGCGATTCTCTTTCGGAAGAAGTGATTCAGTGTATTCAAGAAGATTGTGATGGACTGTTTAAAGCTACTCATGTTGAACAGAAACCAGCAGCAAATTTCCAATATATTGCTCTACGTTTCCTAGAAGGATACTCCTGGAAAGAAATTTCAGCAGAATTAGATGTGAAGGTTGTTACACTGAGTTCTTTTTATCTGCGCTGTCTAGCTAAATTTGCTCCTAAATTCAAAGCATACCTATCGTGTTAATTCAACTTAGCGAATGAGTTTGAGCCACTCAACTATGCTTAACCCTCAAACAGATATGTTCTCTTTCACCATACCGCTTACTGCAGCCAATCACCAAGCTGCAAAGAGATTTTATCAGCAGCATTCTAATCCTGAAAAAGCTAGGCAGATTTATTTAAATACATTGAGTGTTCAAGCCGTTAATTTTTATTTGACCTGTTTGGGAATCAAAACCGACCTGGAGCAAAGCCATAGCTGGAATCCTACCTTACAGATACTAGTCGATACGGCAGATTTGTGGGTGCATAATTTAGGTCATTTAGAGTGCCGCGCCGTTCTGCCAAACGCTGATGTTTGTGTTGTCCCCCCTCAAGTGTGGAGTGAACGGATCGGCTATGTTGCTGTACAGTTCAACGCTGACCTGACAGAAGCGACTCTACTCGGATTTACATCTGCTGTGGAAGTAGAGGATTTGCCATTGGAGGAATTGCAGCCCATTGATCAATTGCCAGAGTATCTAAGCCGCTTGGCTGCCGTTCAGCCTGTTTCTCAAGCTGCTTCTACAGTGTTAAGTCAGTGGCTCCAAAACATCGTTGAATCAAGCTGGCAGGCGCTTGAAATGCTGGCGGAGTTACAAGAACAGCCCGTTTTGAGCTTTCGTACTCCTGCCACTCAGCCCTTCGATTGCTCAACAGTGGGTGCCAGGTATGGAAAGTTCCTATCGCTGGGAGATGCACCCGAAGCACAAGTTTTGTTTCTGATGGAAATTCTGCCTAAAACTGCTGCGGAGTATCAAATCAAGATGGAGCTGTATCCGGTTGGGAAGGAGATTTATCTGCCGCGATCGCTGCATGTCTCGATAATTGACGAAGCTGGGAAAACGATTCTTCAAGCAGAAGGCAACAACAGTGAAGGACTAGAGTTTCAGTTTACAGGTGAGCTTGGAGAAAGATTTAGTGTAGAGGTTAGCTTACAGGAGCATCACATTATCGAAACGTTTGAGATTTAGTTGAAGGTGACGGAAGGCAGAGGGAACACCCATTTTCATGATTAAGGGTGAGTACGGATTGTGGAAGTCCAGTTAGAATCAAACATTAAATGAGATTGTCAATTGTCATTAGTCCTTTGCAAACAGCCGATGACCAACGACTAATGACCAATGACCAATAACCAATGACTATAGACAAACTCGTTGTTTTGGAATTAGAGGGAGATTTGAGGACAGCGGGCTTTCGCGCCACGCTTGAGATTCGAGCGGAACTGCAAACTTTGAAGGTAAAGGGCTATTTGCCACCAGCTCCAGAGGTTGAAGCGCAGATACAGCAGCACTGGCAGCACGCTTACCGCTCGTTGGGGTTGGCACTGCGAATCAAAGGACAAAAAATTATTCATAAAGGTTCGCTTAATCGCCGCATTGCGGAGTGTCGAGAATCAGCAGCAGTGCTGTGCGATCGCTTCCAACACTGGTTAAATGCAGCATCATTTCAATCAATCGATCGCCGTCTGCGGGAAGAGTTTAGCCGCAGCGACACGATTCGATTCCTCATTCGCACCGATGATCTAAACTTACAAAAACTTCCCTGGCACGAATGGGATTTTTTTGAGCGCTATCCAAAAGCTGAAGTTGCCCTAAGTGCGCCCGAATACGAAGCAATCCATAGCAGCAAGACTTACAGTGGCAAAACAGTTCTTGGCAAGAGGACAGTTAAAGTTCTTGCGATTCTGGGAAGCAGCGAGGGAATTGATCTGGAAGGTGATCGCCAGATTCTAGAGCAGCTACCAGATGCTGAAATTGAGTTTTTAGTCGAGCCAAACCGTCAACAGTTGAGCGATCGCCTTTGGAAAGAATCGTGGGATATCTTGTTCTTTGCGGGACATAGTAGAACGGAGGGCGAAGCGGGACGCATCTACATTAATCAGACCGATAGTCTCACCCTTGTAGAACTGAAATATGGGTTACGCCAAGCGATTGATCACGGTTTGCAGCTAGCTATTTTCAACTCTTGTGATGGTTTGGGTTTAGTGCAAGAACTGCATCAGCTTCGCATTCCTCAAATGATTGTGATGCGAGAGCCGGTCAACGATCGAGTAGCAGCCGTTTTCTTACAATATTTCTTAGAAGCGTTTGCTTCAGGGGAGCCGCTCTATCTTGCAGAACGTCAGGCGAGAGAGCGATTACAGGGGTTAGAACATGAGTTCCCCTGTGCGAGTTGGCTTCCGATCATCTTTCAGAATCCGCTCGTAACACCTCCCAACTGGCTAATTTTGCGCGGACAACCATCAACATCTACTATTGCACAAACACCAGTTCTCCCCAGACAGCAGCGTCGTGGACAACGGTTGCCAGTACTGTGGGTCTGTCTCATTGTCTGTCTCGCTGTATTGCTGATTCGCTCAACTGGAGTGCTGCAACCGATTGAGTTAGCCACCTATGACCACCTAATGCGATCGCGTCCAGCCGAGATAATTGACTCCCGAATTTTAGTTGTCGAAGTGACACAAGAGGATGTGAATCAGCAAGGCGGGTATCCGCTCACAGACGCAACTTTGGTGAAAACCATTGCCGCACTTCAACCGCTAGATCCTGTGGCGATCGCTTTTGATATGCACCGGTTTCAGCCGCGAGGAGAAGGACGACAGGAGTTAATCAAACAATTTCAGCAGAATTCCAAACTATTGACCGTCTGTGCTTTCAATCAAGCTGATCAAAACTACGCTGCTCCACCAGAGTTCTCAGCTAACCAGCAAATGGAACAAGTGGGGTTTAGCAACTTCGTCACCGATCGTTTTGGTCAATTGCACTCTTCATCCCGTAGTGACATTCAGAGCGAAGCGTCGCTATCTAAAGGAGAAATTGTTCGTCGCCATCTGCTGTCTTATGACCCTGATCTGGCTCCATCTCGATCAACTTGTGCAACGCCTTATAGTCTCAGCTTTCAGTTAGCCTATCGATTCTTGAGTAATACCAACATTGCACCTCTACAAGTAAACGCTCAGCAACAGTGGCAGTTTGGCTCAGTCGTCTTTCACCCGCTACCCACTCGATTTAGCGGCTATCGAACGCTCGATGGCACGAATCAAATTATGCTGAACTATCGCGCCGCTCCTCCTGGACAAACAGTTACGCTACAGCAGGTGTTGAGTGGACAGATTGCGGCAGAGATGGTGCGCACGAGCGGGGACGCTCCACTTCGTGACCGCATTGTCTTGATTGGCTACACGGCTCCCGTTGCTAGAGACAGTTTTAACACGCCCTATGGGGAGATGGCAGGCGTTTGGATTCACGCTCATATGGTCAGTCAGATACTCAGTGCGGTGCTAGACAGACGATCGCTCATTGGGGGACTACCTCAGTGGGGAACTGTTCAGTGGGGGGATGGGATCACAATTTTAGGGATCTCGCTGCTGACAGGTGCGATTGTTAGACGACTGCGATCGCGTCGGCTGTGGCTTGGTGCGGCAATTGCAATTTTAGTGATTGGGCTTTATCAAAGCTGTCTGATCGGTTTAAGTCAGGGTAGATGGCTTCCGTTGATTCCATCCCTGTTCGCTGTATTTCTGACCGCAATGAGTGTAGCTTTAGTACGAAACGATTCGTTGAACGGAAGATAAGTTATAAAAATCGTAGGGTGTGTTAGCGATCGCGTAATGTACCAAGCAACCATCCAAGAACGTCTTACCGCAAACAAGATCAATGCAAGAAGAGCTAACTTTAATCATTGACAATCGTGAGAAGAATGCAACTTCACACTTGCTGCCAAACCTACCTCTTGTGGCTAGTCTCGACTCAGGGTGGAATAACGTTCACTTAGCCTATTTTCACCAACCTGCATGGGAATTGCCTAAATTCTGCTCTCACCAGCATGTCATTACGATTCCAATTTTGCAACAGATAGCAAATGTAGAGTTTGTTACTGAAGAAAACAGACAAAGAATAACACTCTCCAAAGATGATTATGTAAACGCATGTGTTGAGGTCTATCCTGCAAATCTATCCTACAAAATTTCATGGGATAAAGAAGTTGAATTTTTACATTTTTATCTTGAACCTGAATTCGTTTCTCATGTTGCTCATGAGTCAATCGATCCGGATCGAGTTGAGCTTTTGTTTGAGCCAAAGAAATCTGACCCTCTAATTCATCAAATTTGTCAAGCACTCAAAGCAGACCTCGATCGCGATGGTACGGGAAACGGCTTTTACGCAGACTCAATGGCGACTGCACTAGCGGCTCACTTAATACAGCACTACTCCACGCGCAAACACACTTTTCTGAAGCACGAAAATGGGTTATCTAGGTCTACGTTAGATCGTGCTGTTGAATACATTAACGAGCATCTAAATAAAAAATTGTTATTGGCGGAACTTTCTGCTGAATTGAATATGAGTCAATATTATTTTTGTCGTTTGTTCAAGCTATCAACAGGGATGACTCCTCATCAATACCTGATTCAGCAGCGAGTAGAATACGCTAAACGATTATTGAAACAGTCAGACTTAGCAATTACTCCTGTAGCTCTAGAGTGCGGATTTGCCAATCAAAGCCATTTCGCGAAGTATTTTCGTCTACATACGGGAGTTTCACCCAAAGAGTTCCGCAAATATAATTAACCTTTTTAAGTATCCATATTTTTTACGGAGTGGTCTTTCAGCAATGTCTAAATAGTCCTATCAAATACAGCAAGATTATGTTCTAAATGGCAAGAAATTGTTCGCTTTCTGATGTCAGTCCTGCTTATTATTAGCCGTGATGCAACGATGTGTAAACGAGAACTCAACGAAGTATCTGCAAACTAAAGCCTAGCAAGTCGAGCGTCAAGATTTTTTAGATTCTTAAAGGGGACGATTGCGACTTTCAATAAACCATCACTAAGACGCAAAAATCACTTTACTGATTAATTAGGCACTCATGAAAGATTCTAGTTTCATTGGTAAATGTGGGATGGTGGCAATCGTGTTGGCGATCGGTTTCACCATTCAGCCAGCATCAACTCAAACGGTGAGCAATACCGTTCCGCGAGCGCTGCGCGATCAAGTTCCTTACCTGACGGTGGGTCAGCGTCCACCTGAGCCGCCACCCGATCCACCACCAAATGATTCTCGACCCGGTGGGGGACTAAACCCTCAAGACCCCTTGTCGTGCAATTCACTCAACAATTCGGTACGAGCACTCATTCCGGTTGAAAATCCAGTTTTAACAACCACTGGCTCTCCTACCTTTTTGTTCTACATTCCATTTGGAGCGGAGCAAATTCAGTTTGGTGAATTCTCACTTCTATCCTGGCCAGGTGAACAGCAGCGGCTTTACCAGGTTCGCTTTGCGCTGCCTGCAACACCGGGAATTGTTAGCGTTACGCTACCACCTCAACCGGAATACACCTTGCAGGAAGGAGACCATTATCGCTGGTATTTCCAGCTTTATTGTCAAGGTGGCACAGGTAGACAGCCTGATTTAACCGTGAATGGCATGGTGCAGCGAGTTGCCCTAACGCCAGAACGAGAACGTCAAATTCGGGATGCAACACCTGAAATTTGGTATGATGCTCTATCACAAGTTGCGGCTCAGCTACAGGCATCACCCCAGGATGCAGCATTGCTTGAGGAATGGCGATCGCTCCTGCAAACCATTGAGGCTGAAGACCTGGCTCAAGAGCCTTTACTCGGACCAGTCATTCCCTTGGAGGCGGCTTCCTCTAACTAATAGCTTAACCTGTGATTGTAACGAAATAATTCAATAAACCTACTGTTGCAGAATCTCACTTTGCTTTTTCCGAATCTCCTCGGAAGCACGTACGAGAGGTTTGGCTGTATCTTTCAAAAAAATACTGAGGTACAGATTTTGAAATTGAAAGGTGAGCAACATGGCATTCATCAGAGGCACAGAAGCAAACGATTCTCTTAGAGGCACACTCGCGCAAGATACCATACTTGGCAGAGGTGGAAATGACATTCTGATTGGGCTGGATGACGACGATGTTTTGTCAGGCGGTTCTGGGAATGACACTCTATTTGGAGAAAATAACAACGACTTTCTGAGTGGAGGTCCAGGAAATGATTGGTTGCAAGGTACGAGAGGAGGCAGTATCAGCGGAGAGAAGGATCGGCTCGTGGGCGGGGATGGAGCCGATCAGTTCGTGTTGAGTACCCAATTCAACATCTTCTACCGTGGTTCTAATAGTTTTGCTACGATTCGAGACTTTAATAGAAGCGAGGGTGACAAGGTAATTCTCAAGGGCCGAGCTTCCGATTACAAATTACAGCAGGTTAATGGTTCTGACGTAACTATTCGCTTAGCCAGCAACAATGACTTGATCGGCATTTTAGAAAACTCACAAAACTTCTCTTTGAGTACGGATATCAAGTTTGTTTGAACAAGCTAACTTTTTCAGACTTTTTCTTGCAGACATAATTAATCGAACAGCTTAGCTTAAGGTCAAAGGTTTTCTCCCACTTTAACGGGCATTAGGAGCTTAACTAGATTGCTTAAGAAACATTGTTTTAGAGCGATGCTGCAGTAATTGCCTGAGCAGTGAGAACTAAAGGGTAAGTCTATGCCAAATCTACCTCAACTGTACTTATTCTCTGTGGCCTCTTTAGTCATCCTGCTAATGCCTGGTCCTGCTGTACTTTATGTGATAGTTCAGAGTATCAAGCAAGGACGTATGACCGGTATTATAGCCGTGCTAGGTCTAGAATTTGGAACATTCTTCCATGTTTTGGCAGCAGCATTTGGTATTTCAGCTCTGTTGTCGTCCTCTATCACAGTGTTCAATCTTTTGAAATTCTTGGGCACAGCTTATTTGATTTATTTAGGTATTTGTAAACTGTTACCGTTTGAGAAGATGCAGCACGAACGAATAGATCAGCACGAAAGCCTAAAGCAAATCTTCTGGCAAGGAGTAATGGTTGAATTGTTTAATCCAAAAACAATGCTTTTCTTCTTTGCTTTTCTGCCACAGTTTGTAACTCCTATTAAAGGACGTGTTGCTTTACAAATGCTAACACTGGGTCTCCTGTTTATTGGATTAGCAATTGTCATCGACTTACTTTATGCAATGTTGGCAGGATCAGTTGGACATCTTTTAAGAGATAACAGATGGTTTATGAGAAGACACCGTTACGTTGAAAGCAGTGTTTATATCGGGTTAGGCGTTGTTATTGCGTTATCAGGCTCACAGGCTTGAAAGCTAGCAATTGATTCACTATCAACTCCCTACATACACAGCGAGACAAACCAATGTCAACACTCACACAATATGTTGCGATAAGTAGTGAAAAGATGAAGCAGTATCGATATCTGATTTATCACCTGCGTTGGCAGGTTTCAGCAATCGTGATGATGCCCGTTTTGTATTGGCTCAATCGCCTCAATCTTGCATTGTGGGCATCGCTGATGCTCTCACAGTGCTTTGGTGCATTTATCTTTTGGTACATCGATCTATTCATCTTTACAGGCGATCGCTCTGGGTCTAAGCAAATACGAATGAAGTGATCGAAACAAGTTTGATTTGAAAAGATTCAGATCAGAGCTGACTATCTTGGGCTTCTTTGTTCGCAAAGCTATTTTTCAGTGTTTCTAGTCAAATTACTTTCAGGAGAAACGTAATGATATATCCAAAGCAATTTTCATCCGGTTCACAACGTCTGGCGGTTACTCGTGCTGGTCGGCGACAGTTTCTACAGTTTTCTGCTGCGCTTGCTTCTACAGTCTTGTTGTCAAACTGTCAGCAAAACCAATCGCAAGACCCAGCGCAATCAACCGAAACTCAGTCGGTTTCTCCACCTGCCAATTCCGAACCACTGCATATTTATACTTGGGCAGACTATTCTGACGATGAGGTCTACAAGCGCTTCACTGATAACACGGGCATTGAGGTGATCGCTGATGTCTACGATGCCAATGAAACAATGCTTGCCAAACTACAAGCAGGGGGCGGCAACCAGTACAGTATTCTCTATCCGTCTGACTACATGGTCAAGCAGATGATTGAGTTGAAGCTGCTCTCAGAAATTGACCAAACTCGACTCACAGGCATGGATCAGTTGCTTGATAAGTGGAAAAGTCCACCGTATGACCCAAACAACGCACATAGCGTTCCAATAAGCTGGGGTACAACGGGATTTATTTATAACAAAAAAGTACTCACAACTCCACCGACAGATTGGAACAGCTTGTGGGAGCAGCGTGAGGCTCTGGCGGGTCAAATAACGCTGCTTGATGATGTGCGCGAAGTGATGGGAGCCGCGCTGAAATCGCTGGGTTATTCGTACAACTCCACTAATCCGCAAGAAATCGAAGCTGCCTACAACAAACTGAGAGAATTGAAGCCTGCGATCCAGTCGTTTCAATCGTTTGGATGGGAAGATCCATTAATTGCAGGCGATATCACTTTGTCGATGACTTATTCAATTTTGGGCAATGCCTTAGTTGCGGATAATCCCGACTTAGATTATGTCATTCCCAGCAGTGGCACTTCCGTCTGGACAGATACGATGGTGATTCCTACCTCTGCGCCAAATGTTGAAGCGGCGTATGCTTGGATCAATTTTATGTTAGAGCCAGAAAATTCAGCCTTTGCAGTTGAGAGATTGAAGTTTGCTACGCCCAATCAAGCTGTAGTCGATCTCCTACCCAGCGAGCTGACCCAAAACACCGAACTTTTCCCCACCTCTGAACTGTTGGCAAAATGTGAGGGAATTGCACCCGTTGATGAAGCGATCGAAATTTACGATCGCTACTGGACTCAGTTAAAGAGCGTCTAATGTCGTACCTTGAGAAATCTACTAAGCAGCAGAATTTGATTGAATTTTGATCGTGTTAAATGTATGGCGATCGCTTGAATCTTTGGGCAACTCTATCTATAAAAATGCCCATGCCAAAACTATATGCGATCGCCACTGTTGATTTGAGCGATCAAATCAGCCGACACGGCCGCTCCGGTGGATTCTAGCAGAACACATTCCCAGCATTGGTGAAGCAAAACAGTGGTTGAGCATCTATGCTGCCGTGATGCAATATCTTACGCTTTCTCGTTCCGTAAACTGTTTTCGTCGAAACAGAGGGCGATCGTACTAAATCATCTGTTGAATCTCGACCTCGTAACAACCGCTTCAAAAACTTCGAGAGCCTCAAATTTTCAAGACTGTTCATTTTATCTCTATCGTGCGGATAGATCGCATATGAGCGCGCCGTATTTTAGCTTTCTAACACAAGGATTAATCATTGGTTTAGCAGTCTCTGCTCCGGTTGGCCCTACCAGTATTTTCTGTATGCAAAAAGCACTTACAAAGGGCATTGTCTCAGGGCTTGTTTCTAGCACAGGAGCCGCCACAGCCAATGCAATTCAGGCTAGTGTTGGTGCATTTAGCTTGAACTTAGTAGCATCTAGCTTAGCTGACCACAAAGGTTTGTTCAACATCATCAGTGGCATATTTCTTTGCTACTTGGGAATCAAAATATTCTTAAGTCATTTTAGTATCAACAATACTAGAAGGGCTGCTTGTGAAGGAGCCCTGAGCAACCGGAACATACTTCTAAGAGATTATAGTGCAGCTTTGTTGCTAACTAGTATCAATCCACTCACCATTCTTCCATTTCTCGCGTTCTTTACTCAAATGTACTCTGCCTTCAATCAATCCAATCCTGTTTGGGCAGGAATATTTGTTTTAGGTGTATTTATCAGCAGCATATTTTGGTTTGGGTTAATAAGTGTTGTTGCTAACTTGTTTTCACGAAGAATTCTGCTTCGTCGCCTACATTGGATTAATCGAATTGCAGGTACAATGATCGCCGCATTTGGCTGTGGTTCCATTTACTCAGCATGGAGTTAGGTTGTGCCACAAATACTTTTACGGCACAACTTCCACGCTTTTTCGTTTGACAAACTCTCCTACTAAACACGAGCTGCGATGCATTCGAAGATTAATTAATACAGTTTTATTTTCCTATCTGTCCTAAGCAATGGCAAGAGCAATGATAAGCAATTTGAGAATCAAAAGAAAGTTGGTTCTAGCTAAACGCTTGAAGTGGTCTAGCAGTATCTTTGCTGTGACAGGAGGCATTTTATTAGCTGCAAAAGTTACTTTAAGTGGCTACGGGTTTATCTTTCTTGCTCTCAGTTCTAGTCAAATGCTTTTAGCCAGCCTCCTAAGCAATGACCGAACCATGATTTTTTATTCGGCTTCTATCTTTTTATGTGTTGATTGTTTAGGAGTCTACAGGTGGATACTTGATCAAGACTGACTTCTAAAACAGAAGGCGATCGCCTTAAAGGGTTAGTTGATACGATCCTATTTAGCTGATTATGTATGTGAATTAAACCTGTGTTGCACTATAGCCTGTGGTGCCATGAGTGATGGATTTATACCTTGATACTTTACTAAATTTACCAAATGTGACTGTGGAAATCTGTTCTCAAGTTGAAGATTGTATTTACCTCCAACTCAAATTTCTGAATTCTGGTATCTCTTGTCCAGCTTGTAGCAACTATACCGATGGACTTCGGCAAGCTCGTCCCATTTTGATTAGGGATTTGCCTGCATTTGGTAAAAGAGTTTACTTAAAGATTCCCCATCGTCAGTTCTATTGTTCTAAGTGTCAGCGCTATCGAATGGAGCGCCTAGAATTCGTGGATTGGAAGCAGCATCATACCTATCGTTATCAGGAATATATCTATCAGAAAATTAAAGCTTTTATTGTTCAACAAATCGTTCAAGAAGAGCAGCTTAGTTTTGAGGAGGTTAAAAGTATCTTTGATCATCTTAGCAAGGAGAAAAAGAAGGGTACAGTTAATTAGAACGTTTGATCGATTGAGGAGAGCGATCGGGGTGAAGTTGTCCTAGTGGCAGATATGCCAAGCAACAACACTGCGGACGTTGAAAGATATTTGTAATGAAACAATTCAATATTTGTATCCTTGCAGAATCCTGTTCTGCTGTTTGCGAATTTCCTCAGGAGGGTATGTTGCGTCCCATTATCTGCATTGTCTTACTTGCCTGGAGCTGATTGAAGAGACAGAACTCTGATATTTAGAGCCTAAGTAAAGGAGGGTGGAATGTTTTTATATAAGCAGCCAAACTGTTGGCTGAAAGTTTCGCTTGTTGTTGTGTTGGCATTAGGTATCTTCTTTCGATTTGTGAATCTGGATCAGAAACCATACTGGCAAGATGAAATTTACACGTCATTACGAGTGTCTGGTTATCGCACGGCAGAAGCAGTTCAGGATCTCTATAGCGATCGCGTAGTTGATATAGAGACTGTGTTGAAGTATCAGCAGCTTTCACCTGAAAGAGGGGCGATTGCTACCATTCAACGGTTAGCAGAGGAAGTTCCTGAGCATCCGCCGCTGTATTTTCTCATGGCGCGATTTTGGACAGAATGGTTTGGTGGCTCTATCGCTTCAATGCGAAGCTTGTCTGCTCTGATCAGCCTATTTGCGTTCCCGGCCATGTACTGGTTATGTTGGGAATTGTTTGCTTCACCTATAATAGGCTGGCTGGCGGTCGCTCTGCTGGCAGTCTCTCCAATTTACATTCGGTATGCCCAGGAAGCACGACCCTACAGTCTGTGGATTGTACTCATTTTGCTATCTAGTGCAGCACTAGTGCGAGCAGTTCGACAGCAATCAGCATTTAATTGGAGCATTTATTCATTCACAGTCATAGCGGGGCTATATTGTCATTTGCTATCTAGTTTTGTGTTTTTAGGACACGGAATTTATGTGATAGCGCTCGAACGATTGCGGTTAAATCGCATCTTTCCCAGCTATTTGGTTGCGTCACTCATTGGAATTGCAGAATTCATTCCCTGGATTCAGATCGTCTGGATCAACAGGACTGCTGTAGCACAAACAACCGACTGGATGAAACAACCCTTACCACTGCCCACGTTAATTCAATACTGGGGGGTTCATTTTAGTCAGATGTTCGTGGCTTGGCATTTTCGGTATGATGATGAGCTGGGTTACTTAGCCATTCCGATCCTAGTTCTAGCGATCGCCGCCCTCTATCTTCTTTGTCATTGTACATTCGAGCGAGTCTGGCTATTTATTTTGACGTTAATCGGTGTAACAGCTCTTGCTCTGGTTTTACCTGATTTGCTTTGGGCAGGTAAACGATCGGCTAACCTGCGATATTTCTTCCCTAGCTATTTAGGACTCACGATTGCGATCGCCTATTCCATAGCTCACTCAGTCACTTTTAAGCAGAAAGTATGGCAAATCATTATGGTATTGCTAATCCTCAGTAGTGTTTTAACATCTGCGATCGCATCTCAAGCTAATACATGGTGGGGATGGTCAGAGTTTGATGTGGAGATAGCTCAAATTATCAATCAATCTCCTAATCCACTGGTTATTTCTGATATGCCATTGGGGATGATTATGCCGCTTAGCCATCGGTTAGATTCAGATACTAGAATGTTGCTGACAGCCAATCCAAATACGATTAATATCCCCAAAGAATTTGGTGATGTGTTTGTTTATAATCCAAGCGATCGCTTACAGGCAACGGTGAAACAACAAAATCTTGAACAGGAACTAACCTATCAATTTGAAGACAACGGGTTGACCGTCTCTCTATACCGCCTCAATAGCAAACAAAACTAGGTGGTGCAGTTGAGGCAATGTATCTGTCCGCAATGGCATTGTCAGTCGATACAATAGTGTTGTCAGTTAATACAATAGCATTCTCAGCCAATACAATGGCGTTGTCAGTCAGTACAATAGCATTGTCAGTTAATGCAATGCTATGGTGAGCATCGCAATAGCATTGCAGCAATTGCATTGAAATTGCGATCGATCTTTTACCTATCCTCGCTTCAGCTATTGACGTTAAACGTACCTTAAGCGCCTGCTTAAAAGCCTAAACTTAGGTGGTTTAAGTTGAGTTGTTGCGCCAAACTGACCTCAATTTCAAGATTAAAGCGCTCTCAAACAGTTCTTCTTCCTTCGAAACGAATTTGTAACGAAATAATTCATTACTAATATCTTTGCAGAATTTCGCTCTGCATCTCCCGAATCTCCTTGGAAGAATAACGGAAGACTGCACTTCTTAAAGTTGTAACAAGTCTATCTAAACAAATTAAAGCTATCTAAGTTGTGAGATCCTGCATGATGCAATCGACTCGTCAAAACCGAATTTCAAAGCCTGTCGCTGCGAATGTTCCAGCTTCTTGGTTTGGTTCTAGCACTGCTGCATTACTGATGGCGTTTGAACAGCAAGGATACTCTCGTGTTGATGCGATTTCTGCCGCTTGTGCTCAGAAATACGGAGTGCCTGAGTATTTTGCAATGCATCGACAGGAGCGTGAAAAGTCGAATTGGGCAGCAACATTCTTAGAAATTTGCCAAGAATTTTCCGTGGATGAACAGGGCAACCGTGTATTGGTGGTGGGTGTTAATGATGGCATGGAAGTTGAACATTTTCGCCACTGTCGGGTAGTTGGCATTGATCCATGCCGAGAAGCGCTGAGACTGGCTCAATCCAGCTTTCCTCAGCACGAGTTTCATGTGGCGATCGCAGAAGCGCTCCCGATCGCAAGTGCTTCTGTCGATCGCTACATTGCTTTGCGAGTAGTCAATTGTTCCTGTGTTGATGTACCAGCTGCGATCGCAGAGCTAAAGCGAGTGTTAAAACCCGGTGGATATTTTGTGTTTTCGATTGCAACTGGTTTCTATCAAGGCGATCGTTTTGTCAGAGGAACGTTTAAAGATGGGTGTATTGAGCCAGAGGGCGCAACTTTAGTACTTCAGAAGCTTGTGAATACTCTATCTGCAGCTGAAATGCATTCAGTAATGATTGAGAACAACCCCACCGAAACATTTGTTGTAGGTCGAAATTCTGCACAATTGGAGATTTCTCATGACACAAGCAAGTAAGCAAAAAGCAACAGCAAAGAGAATAGAGTATCTACAATCTTGGTCGGGCTGGCTTCCTGCAATTATCTTTCCCAGTGCAACACTGTTTCAACTGATTTCAGTTCTACAAGGTCAAACAACTGGAGTGAGTATAGTGTCTTGGACGATGTTTGGTTTGGCAAACTTCGGTGCTTATCTTTTTTCTACCCAAAAGTATACTCTCCAAATTATTCTGGCGTTTCTAATCACTGCAATTATGGATGCTTTAATCGTTATTCGTTGTTTATTGACTTAGCCGCTCTAGAAGCTATGCTAGCAAACACATTGAGTCAAAAAATACAGGAGTTTTTAATGCAGCGATTGCCGCCTGCAACTCCTTTTCTGGTGATTGATTTGGATATCATCAAAGAACGATTTCAAGCCTTACGTCAACTCTTTCCTGATGCCCAAATCTACTATGCTGTCAAAGCAAATCCTGAACCAGAGATCTTGAAACTATTAGTCAAATTGGGAGCAAATTTTGATGCGGCTAGTTTATTTGAGATTGAACAATGCTTGAGAGTAGGCGCTTCCGCCCAACAAATTTCCTATGGCAATCCAATTAAAAAAGCGCAGGATATTGCACAAGCTTATAAACTCGGCGTTCGGCTATTTAACTTTGACAGCTTTTCAGAGTTGGAGAAGTTAGCGACTCATGCACCAGGAAGTCAGGTCTGTTGCCGCATTCTAGTTGAAACCAGCGGAGCCGAATGGTCATTATCGCGCAAATTTGGCTGTGAATCGCGCATGGCATACGATCTACTGTTGTTGAGCCGCAGTTTAGGACTTAACCCTTGCGGCATATCCTTTCATGTTGGTTCTCAGCAAACTGACCCTAACCAATGGGATGAACCTATTCGTCAAGCCTCTTCGTTGTTTTCCAGGCTAGCAGAACGAGGCATCAATCTGAGCGTCTTGAATCTGGGCGGTGGATTTCCGGCTCACTACAAAGTACCCATCTTGAATACACAAGCGTATGCAACCACAATCCAAGATGCAATGAATCGTCATTTCACTACACACCCGATCGTCATGCTAGAACCGGGGCGATCGCTCGTAGCAGATGCTGGAACCATTCAAACAGAAGTGGTTTTAATCGCTAAGAAGTCGTATGGCGATCGCCATCGTTGGATTTTCCTGGATATTGGTAAATTTGGCGGTTTGATTGAAACCTTAGATGAATGTATTCGATATCGCCTCCGCACACCTCACGATGGCAGTGCAGCGGGTCCTGTAATCCTGGCAGGTCCAACCTGCGACAGCGCTGACATCCTTTATGACAAAGCAGGCTATGAGTTACCGCTTGACCTGAAGATTGGCGACAGAATTGAGATTCTTAGTACAGGAGCATATACCCACACCTACTCATCAGTTGGCTTTAATGGGTTTCCTCCCTTACCGGTTTACTGCATCTAAATCATTCTTTCACCTATTTGGAGACACCCATGGACTTACTCTTATCTGCGGCGGCAGCATTCTGCTATACGCTTGGCGGAGTGTTTATGCAAAATTCAGAAGGGTTAACTAAATTCGCTCCTAGTTTACTTATTTACCTCTGTTTCATTGCAGGAGCTACGCTACACACGATTGCAGTCCGTGTCGCTAACAGTATGGGAATCACTTACATTTTAATTCTTGGTCTTGAAGCGGTGCTTGCAGTTTTGTTTAGTATTCTCTTGCTCAAAGAAGAAGGATACTCTTTTCTGAAACTAATTGGCATCGTGCTGGTAGTAGTAGGTGTGGCGCTTTTACGCGCAAAAACTGCTGCCCAATAACAGTTCTGACTATTTGCTCCCTTTTCAGTTGAAGATTAGCTTCTAAAAGACCAGGAGTAATTAGAATCTCTGACAATCTCTAGTTATCGAGCGTTCCCTTGTATGAAATCAATTTCACTTATTTAGTAAGTGCCGTTCACCCCAAATCAGTTGCGAGTAGATTATGAGAGGCGTACCTATAAGAGGTGCGCCTCTCATAGATTAAGGAGAGCTTGAAAAGTCTATTTATAACCTGGTAGCTTAAATAGAAACTTCCTATCTTACGCTTTTCCGGAGATAAGCAAAATTTTCGGAGTTAAATCAGAACAATATTTTGTGTTTTTACTGGTACTGAGATGTGCGATCGCCAGTTCATCATCATCTAATCCATTTGCGGTAAACGTATCTTAAGTTCTTGCTTAAAAGCTTAAACTTAGGTGGTTTAGATTGAGCTGTCGAGCCAAACTAGTTTTAACTTCAAGGTTGCAGCGCTCTGAGATAGCACTCCTTCCTTCAAGCCTGAGGGTGCTTTAAAGCCCCTAAAGCACCCAACCCTCCATTCTGCTATCCTTTGCGCACAAGTCACTCTACCTCTTGCTGATTCTGATTTTTCCTCATCCCTAATCCTTATCTCTAAGGGGAGTAGAGTCAGGTCAAAAGCCTTCTCCTGCGGCAGACAGGTCTAGGTGCAACAGCTTGACTTAGATTTACGCAGTGGATAGCACTCTAGGAACTTCCATCCGCTCAATCGGGACCCCTGGTAATTCCTAGCTAACGAGCGCCCCTCTCGTATGAAATCAACTTCACTCACTTGGTTTATTGGCGGTTTGACTTGCAGTTCCTTGATTGCTGTCAATGCTGTCACAGCGCAAATCATTCCAGATAATACCCTTCCCAATGCCTCAATTGTCGAAGCCAGATGCATCAATTGCACAATCAATGGGGGCACTCGGCAAGGCAACAATTTGTTTCACAGCTTTCGAGAGTTTTCCGTCCCCACCAATGGAGAAGCATTCTTTAACAATGCGTCTCAAATCGAAAACATTCTCACCCGGGTAACAGGAAACTCGGTTTCTAACATTGATGGATTGCTGCGATCGAACGGTACTGCCAATCTGTTTCTCATCAACCCCAACGGCGTGATTTTTGGTCCGAATGCCCGTTTGGATGTGGGAGGTGCATTTTTGACAACGACGGCAGAGGCGATCGCCTTTCCAAACGGCGAGATATTCAGTGCCACCAATCCCACACCACCCAACGAGCTACTGACTGTCAATCCCAATGCTCTGCTATTTAATCAACTTAATCCTCAACCAATTATCAACCGATCAATTGCGGATACAACAGGACTAACTGCATCACCCGGTCAGAGGCTTGCATTAGTGGGTGGTGATATTCGACTTGAAGCAGGGCGATTAACAGCTTTAGGCGGACGGATTGAACTGGGGGGGGTATCAGAACCGGGGGTAATCGGATTGGCAATAGATAGTAATAGCCCCAGCTTGACGTTTCCAGTCAACGCCTCACGAGCAGATGTGTCACTTGTGAATGGTTCTCTGATCAATGTTGCGGCAGACGATGGCGGTAGCATCGCTATCACCACCCAAAACTTAAACGTCCTTGATGACAGTCTTATTAATGCTGGAATTGAGGCAAGTTTTGGAACCGTTGACAGTCAAGCTGGGGACGTTGAGATCAACGCAATGGGGACGATCTCAATCGTAGGTAGTAGAATTTTCAACAATGTGAGTGCTGAATCTGTAGGCAAGGGAGGAAATATCTACATTACTACTAGATCTCTCTCATTGATGAATTTTGGTTTGTTGAATACCAGTACCTTTGGACGAGGCAATGCAGGAAATATTCTTATCAATGCACAGGATGCAGTTTCTTTCAACGTCTCAGATGCATTTAGTGTTGTAGGAATGAATAGCATAGGACAGGGAGGCAATATTCGCATCGCTGCCAGAGCTGTCTCACTAATCAATGGTTCTCAGTTAGCTACTGTTACTCTTGGACGAGGCAATGCAGGAAATATTCTTATCAATGCACAGGATGCAGTTTCCTTCAATGGCACGACTTCCGATGGTCGCTTTGCCGCTGCTGCGTACAGTTTTGTAGAAACCGGTGGCATAGGACGGGGGGGAGATATTCACATCACCGCTGGGTCTTTCTCAATTATGAATGGTGCTCAGTTGAGTGCCGACACTCGCGGACAGGGTGATGCAGGGAATATCTTCATTGATGCACGTGATAGGGTTTCCTTCGATGGCACAAGTCCAGATAGTAGCTTTTCCAGTGGTGCCTTCAGTGTTATAGGAACGGGTGGTATAGGAGAGGGAGGCAATATTCACATCACTACCGGATCTCTCTCAATTATGAATGGTGCTCAATTGATTGTTGATACTCGCGGACAGGGTGATGCAGGGAATATCTTCATTGATGCACGTGATAGGGTTTCCTTCGATGGCACAAGTCCAGATAGTAGCTTTTCCAGTGGTGCTTTCAGTGCTGTAGATGTGAGTAGCACAGGACGGGGGGGAGATATTGCCATCGTCACTGGGTCTCTCTCAATGACAAATGGTGCCCGATTAGTTGCCAGTACTTTTGGACAAGGCGATGCAGGCAATATCCTCGTTGATGCCCGTGACGATATCTTCTTCGATGGTACAGACCGCAGTAGCAGATTTAGTAGTGGTGCCCTCAGCACCGTAAATTCCACGGGGATTGGTGAGGGGGGGGATATTACCTTGATTGCGGCTGATTCCTTGACTGTGACGAATGGTGCTACGTTAAGCGTCAGTTCCTCCGGCACGGGAGAAGCAGGCGACATTTGGCTGCGAGCGCCTGAACTGATGGTTCTTAATCAGGCTCAAATATTGGCTGCGACTATAGGCGAAGGGCAAGGCGGCAGCTTAACCATTCTTGCGCCAGAGCATCTGTTGCTTTCCAACAGTCAGCTTTCCGTTGCTACAAGTGGCAATACTAGAGCTGGAGATTTGGCGATCGCCACTTCTAACCTTACCCTCAATGGTGGACAAATCTTAGCTAGCAGTAGCAGGACTGGTGCCGCCGGAAATTTGAGTATTACTGCTGGCAATGCTCTGCTGAGCGGTCGCACCACTATCACCGCAGCAACGCAATCGAGTGACGGCGGCAACATTCTGTTCAACGTTCAAGACACCTTGCAGCTACAGAATAATAGCCAAATTTCCGCTTCGACTCGCACGGGCACAGGTGGTTCACTCACGATTAACGCTAGCTCAGTGCAACTGGGTGATAACAGCCAATTAGCCGTCTCAGCGCAACAAACCGGAAGCGCTGGAGATTTGAATATCACAACGGACGATCTCACCCTTAACAATTCGCGCGTAACAGTGAGCAACCCACAAGGGCAGGCAGGTACGCTTTCAATCCAAGCGGATCAAATTCGGCTACTGAATGGCGCAGAACTGATTGCGGAAGCAGGTGGCACGGGTCGTGCAGCAAACATTGCTCAAGCTGAAATTCTGCTTCGAGAAATCGATCTCCTGCTCCTACGCAACAATAGTCGCATCTCTGCTCGTGCTAGCGGTAGCACCGACGGTGGCAATATCAGCATTGATGCCGAAGATGGATTTGTTATTGCCGTTCCCCAAGAAAACAGTGACATCATTGCGATCGCCGAGCAAGGCAACGGTGGACGAATTGATATCACTGCTCAGCAGATTATTGGATTTCAGAAGAGTGAAGCGCGATCGCCCCTGAGTGAAATCAACGCTAGTTCTGAGTTTGGCAGCGCTGGAACTATTCTGCTCAACACTCCGATTGTTGACCTCAGCCGAGGCTTAACCGAACTACCAGCAGACGTTACCGATGCCTCAACCTTAATTGCGATCGGCTGTTCTCCCACTGCCACAGCTCAAGCCAATCAGGGCGAATTCTACCGAACTGGACGCCGTGGCATCGCGCCTTTACCCACCGATGTATTGGGCAGCAGCGACATTTTAGAAGATTTACAGCCGCCTGCATCCTGGGGAACCGCCGCTGAACCTAGCACTCAACTTGTGGAGGCTCAAGGTTGGCAGACCAACAATCGCGGTGAAGTTGAACTTGTAGCATCAACGCAGCAAAGACCGTGTGAACGTTAAGCACTTCGGAGGACAAGTTTTATGTGGCGATCGCTCCTCATGTTCCTGATTAGTTTAACCCTCACGATTATCACTCCTCAGGTCGTCAGTTTTTCTCCTGCAACCGCGACTGTTGTATCATCGACCACTCAAGCGTCTGCTCAGTCGTTGCTCCAACAAGGAATTACTCACTATGAAAGCGAACAGTTTTCTGAAGCTGTACAGTTCTGGCAGCAGGCAAATCAAGGTTTTGTTCGTGAAGAAAATGAATTGGGGCAGGCTCTCACCCTCAGTAATTTATCACTCGCCTATCAACAGTTAGGACAACTAGAACTGGCGCAACAAAGTATCAATGAAAGCTTGCAGATCTTGCAGCTTGAAGAGAATTCCACTTTAGAGTGGGCTGAAATTTATGCGAAAGCTTTAAACACGCAAGGCAAGCTGCACTGGCTGCAAAATCAGTTAGAGGCAGCTATTACTGCTTGGCAGAGTGCAGCGATGGCGTATGCTCAAGCCGGAAATTCTGAAGGTATGGCGATCGCCCAGATTAACCAAGCAAGAGCGCTACAGGCACTCGGTTTTAGTGGGCAAGCCGAAGCAATTTTGCAACAGGTTGATCAACAGATTCAGCAACAGCCCACCCAACTAAGAGTTGCTCTACTCCGCAACTTAGGTAGCATTTTACGTCAGGTTGGCAATCTTGACGCTTCCCGTGACCGTCTGCAAGAAGGCTTAACGCTCACCAGTAATCCAACGCAGACTAGTTTAATGCTCCTGGAGTTGGGCAATACAGAACGAGCTATGGGCGATCGCCTCTCCGCTATTGGCAGACCTGTCGAGATGCACTTTCAAGCTGCTTTGCAGTACTACCAGCAAGCCATTGATCTCGATAGTTCCTTGTCAGCACAGCTCAATCACATCAATCTTCTAGTTAAGACCCAACAGTTCACCATTGCCGCTGCTCAACTACCTGTTCTGCAACAAGCGATTGAGCAACTTCCTGCAGGTCGAACAGCCGTTTATGCGGCAATCCATCTAGCAGAAAGCTGGATGCAATTAGCAAATACCGCGCCCATACAGTCAGATACTTCCGCAGTTGCTCAACTTCTCTCTACCGCTATTCAGCAGGCGCAAATGCTGCACGACGAACGAGCAGAATCCTATGCGCTAGGACAACTTGGCAGCCTCTATGAACAAACTGGACAGTGGGCAGATGCCAAAATGCTAACAGAGCAAGCCTTGCTGAAAATAGAACCGATTCAGGCTCCTGAAATTCGCTACCGTTGGGAATGGCAGTTAGGACGACTGGCGCAGTTTCAGAATAAACATCAGGAAGCGATCGCCTCCTACCAAGCAGCGATCTCAACTCTGCAATCTATCCGCAGCGATCTGTTAAGCGTCAATTCTGATGTTCAGTTCTCATTCCGAGATAACGTTGAGCCAGTCTATCGCCAATTTATCGAGCTACTGTTAATCTCGGAATCTGGACAGCTGCCCAGCCAATCACAGCTACAGCAAGCTGTTCAATTTGTTGATGCACTGCAATTGGCAGAATTAGAAAACTACCTCGGCTGCATCCTTGCAAATGTCAGACGAGTTAATGAACTTCAGGATTCAAAAGCGGCAATTCTCTATCCCATCCTGTTACAAAAAACGCTGCAACAGAAACCGCAACAAGACAATACAGAACGTATTATGCTCATTGCCCAATTTCCTGAGCAGCCAAACCAATTGGTTTATCGTGAAATCTCAATTCCCAAAGGAACTGCTGAACGCACTATTCAAGCATTACGAGCAGATTTAGAGATTCCAAGTCGAACTCCAGAGGTTTTAGAAGGCGCTAAAACCTTGTATGACTGGATAATTAAACCACTGGAGCCAGAATTAGAGCAGACTTCAGCAGATACACTTGTGTTTGTGCTGGATGGCGCTTTGCGAAACGTACCAATGTCGGTTCTCTATGACGGAGAACAGTATTTAATTGAGAAGGGATACGGAGTGACGATCGCCCCTCGTCTGCAAGTCTTCACACCCAATACATCCTCAGATAGTTTGAGAGTAAGTATCGGCGGAATTGGTATTCCACAAACCATTAATGGAACTCATTTTCCACCTATTGTGAAGCTGCAAGAGGAGTTTGATCGAATTGGGCGATCGGTTGAAATTGGCACTCCTTTAATGAACGAAGCCTTTACCACTGAAAACATTCGCCAACAGCTACAAGGCAGCGACTTCACTGCTATTCACTGGAAAACTCACGGAACGTTCAGTTCCGACCCGACAGAAACCTATGTAGTGGCATATCAAGAACGCATCACTACCAACACACTCAACGAGTTACTTCAGGTTGGCACCCGCAACGGTGCTCGTCCGCTAGAGCTGTTAGTGCTAAGCGCCTGTGAAACTGCCCATGGCGACAATCGCGCTGTACTAGGGCTAGCAGGACTCGCAGCCAGAACCGGAACACGTAGCGTTTTATCAACGCTTTGGATTGCCCAAGATACCCCCACCACCGAGTTCATGGATCATTTCTATGCTGCCCTGTCTCAACCCGGAATGATCAAGGCGGAGGCAGTTCGCCAAGCTCAACTCAACTTGATTAGAATCAATGGACAAACTCCTCACATCTGGGCGAACTATGTATTGATTGGCAATTGGCGGTAGTTTGCAGACATTGAACGTACCGGTAATATTCTAGGTTGTGTCGCAAAGATTTCTAAGTGACGCACAATCTGTATCGTTCGCGTTGCTCTAGGCAGCAATTCCAAAGATCGATTCGATAAATTTCACTTGAGACACACGGTCCCCTTGTTTGACTTCTTTGACTTGCCCTTTAGGGAGCCTATTCATTGCCTCAATTCCGTTCAAAGTTCTTCTGGCACTATTGAATGATTTGACCCCCATCATCGGTTTCACAATGCGCTTGATGTTTCGATGGTCTTGCTCAATGACGTTATTCAAATACTTGCTCTGCCGTAACTCGGTTTCTTCTATGATCGTCTCATCTCCTTTCAGTGTTTCCATTGCCCCTGGGTAAGCGGCATTCTTATCCACGTTAATCACTCGGGGAGTCTGAGTATGCTGTGCCTTGAGCACTTTACGAAAGAAGCGGACTGCTGCCTTCCCATCTCGCTTGGCGCTCAGCATGAAGTCCAGCGTATTGCCCTCTGAATCGACCGCGCGATACAGATACTTCCACACTTGTACAGTAGACTTCCTGCACGAATATAAAGTGAGTGTGCCAGTTGAGGATCGCAGCGAAGCAAGATAGCTTCTGAATAGAAGCTAAGGTCAGAAGCAGATATGCGATATAACGAGTTGGAGCATCTATCGAAGCCCCACTTTAAGCGCTTGTGTGGGGTCAGCCGTGAGACGTTTGGCGAAATGGTGGAGGTGTTGCGCCCCCAGCTTGATCGTCAAGGACAACGGGGTGGACAAGCCAAACTGAGCGTCGAAGACCAATTACTGGTGGCATTGGAGTACTGGAGGGAGTATCGCAGCCAATTTCACATCGGGGTCAGTTGGGGAGTCCACGAAACCACAGTTGGTCGAATTGTTAGAAAAGTCGAAGACTTGCTAGTCAAGTGTGGCAAGTTCCGACTTCCAAGCCAACGTCAGTTGTATCAACTGGGGTGAGAATGGAAAGTGATGGTGGTGGATGTAGGAGAAATGGAAATCGAACGTCCCCAAAAAAACAGAAGCGCTACTACAGTGGCAAGCAAAAATGCCACACGATGAAAGCCCAACTGTTGGTGGAGTATGAAACCGGACAAGTAATTTGCACTGCCGTAGACAAAGGTAAGATGCATGACTTCAAGTTGCTCAAGCGCAGTCGTTTACCGTTTGTCTCTTCGCAGTTGTGTTTAGCCGACCGAGGCTATCAGGGATTTGCTAAACGTCATGCGGCAGCTTGTACTCCAACCAAGAAACCCCGCAAGCAACCGTTGCCAAAAGCAGAGAAGCAACATAATCGGGCATTAGCACGGCTACGGGTGAGAGTTGAGCATGTGATTCGTCGCTTCAAGATTTTTCGCATCTTTTCGGGGCGTTATCGCAACCGCAGAAAACGGTTTGGCTTGCGCTTGAACCTAATTGCTGGCTTACTCAACTATGAATTGTCACGTGCCTCTTGATTCATGCAGGAAGTCTATTACATAGCTTCAAGAATAAATTGGTTGGCAAAACTCCCGTAGCTTCTCTAGAGTAGGTCAGAGCTAGACGAGCAGTACTGGCGTTAGAACTTTTCTCGGCATCCACGCTCACATCTGAAACTGCACCACTATCTAGATAACCCTGTTGCTGTAAAACATGAGTTAACCAATCAGAAGTGGCTTCTTCAACAGTTGTAGAGCGAAGAAATAAGTGACAAGAACGAAAAATTATTTGTCAAGCTCATCTGATACCTTAAATTCATTCTTTGCAAGGGTTTGAAACTTCTCCTAAAAGCTCTGTAGCTGAGACGAGCAGTAGGAGCAAACCTTTAGATGCACCAATGTATCCTTTTTATTGGAAGTTGGGAAGAGTCAAAACCTCTCGCTTTGACATTTAATTCTTCGTCAAGGACACTTATTTCTTCACCCTACACCAGTAGAACCTTCTATTGTTAGCTCATGGCTAAAGTGACGGATTGATTTAGTTCATGACTTTCAATTGAGGGAAAAAACATGGTTGCTCAACTTAATGAATTGCAGAAATCGACTCGTCCCGATTTTCCAATTACCCTGACCCAGCTTTACATCGACTATGAGAGCAGGCGGCAGAAGGGAGACAAGAAATTGCAAAATGCCCTTATCCCAGCCGTCCAGCAAAGCTGGCGATCGCAGCTACTAGTTCTATCATCTCGACAGGTTTGATTAAAACAACTTGAAACCCCTGAGAAAACGCTTGTTTTCGTTGATCTGAATTTGCCAATGCGATCGTGAATATTGTCCTGGCTAACTCTGCTTCCAGTTGTTGAATGTGACGATTTAGCACAGCAAAGTCCTCGCTACCTGCATCCAGGTCAACTAGAACAACATCTGGTTGAAATTGTCTGATTTGCTCTAGGGGTGTCTCGGGTGCGATGGTCACGGTCGCTTCATAGATGATTCCAAGCTGTATCCGCAACCGCTGGGCATATGGTTCATCTGCTACTAGTAAAAGCTGTATGTCTTTTAAGCTGACAATGCCAAACTGAAACTCAGGTAACTTCTCCTTACCCCAATTCGCCATCATCTCAATGAGTGGTCGCAGAGTTTCGCCTTCAGGTGTTAGAGAATATTCCACTCTCGGTGGGGTTTCTCGATAGGCTTGTCGATGGATCAACCCATCCGCCTCCAACTCGCGTAGTTGATTGGTCAGAACTTTTTGAGTGATTCCTGGAATCAATAGCATCAGCTCATTTGGGCGTTTAGCACTTTGCCGTAACCACCACAAGATTGCAGACTTCCATCGACCGCCGATCGCGTCTACTGTGACTTCCACAGGACAACCATACTTTTTCTTTGAGGGATTCATAACTCATTAGAGACCGTTTGGTAACAATTGAACGCCTGTGATATGACCTTTTGAAGTAACTTTCGCCACCTTTAGAAAAGCTTACCGGAGATTTACATGCAAACCTGGATCGATCCAGCTAATCCTTTACCCAGTACGACTTCTCTATCCAATAGCATGATGGCAACATCCCAATTTCCTAATTTTCCAATTTCTTTGACTCGGCTTTACATTAACGGTGCGTGGTGCGATGCTGCAAATGGCAAGACCTTTGATGTGATTGACCCAACTACCGAAGCGGTTGTAGCCCAAGTTGCAGAAGGGACACAAGCGGATGCTGAAGCCGCGATCGCCTCCGCTCATCGTGCTTTTGAACAGGGGGGGTGGGGGCAGATGAACGGTCATGAGCGGGGTGAAATCCTCTGGCGAGTCGGAGACTTGTTTCTGAAATACGGTGAAGAACTGGCATTTTTGCAAGCAAAAGAAATGGGGCGGTTATTTACCGACAGTATGGCAATCGATATTCCCCATCTGTCGAATGTGTTTCACTACTTCGCAGGCTGGGCAAGCAAAATTGAAGGATCAGTCAAACAAACCACTAAAGGATTGCATACCTACACGCTGAGGGAGCCTTTGGGAGTCATCGCTGCCATTACACCATTCAACTTCCCCTTAATTCTCTCCATCCACAAATTTGCTCCTGCCCTCGCCGCAGGCAATACAATAGTCCACAAGCCTGCCTCGTCTACGCCGCTATCTGCTCTCAAAGTGGCAGAAATTAGGCGTTGCAGAATGGAGGTATGAATTAGGGGAAAGTTTCCATGCAATGTCCTGAATGCGGCTCCTCTCACATCCGTAGGAATGGAAAGAAAAGAGGTAAACAAAATCACATTTGTGTTGCCTGTGGTCGTCAGTTTATTGA
>JACJOC010000071.1 GCA_014695345.1 Cyanobacteria bacterium FACHB-471 | reverse complement strand
TACGGCAACCAGCATCTATCAACTCAAGAGCAGACTGTTATCCCACTATTTGATTGGGCAACTCAAATCACCCACTCTTGCTATGAAGTTGGGCTAAGCTGACCACCACATTTAGTACATCTGCGTAAGTCCTGTTAATTACCCGTGCCGCACACCCACCCTGCTGCAACAGACTCCTGTGCCCGTTTCCACGCCACAGCTCCAGCCCTTGCCCCTGCGCTATCCCAACCGGGAACCGATTCGCCATTTGCTGATCGGCTCACCCACGCTCGTACAAAACACGATTCACCAGTTACACCACATGCGCTACGCGGAGGTCGGTTTGTGGAGTCCAGAAATTTCCCCCTCCGACTCAGAACTCAGGCTGACGCTCAACCCTGGCGAGGTCTTGCGGATCTTGCTGCGCTACGTGGCGATCGCAGACATCCAGTAACGTGAGTTTCTAAGCTCACACTAGAGAACTGCGGCTTCTCAAAGAAGTCGCAGTTCTGATATTACTCAATAATACTGGTTAGAGGGTTTAGACTCACTCAGATGGCGATCGCCACTGCATCTGCAAGGCAGCAAGTTTAACCTTAGATCGAATGATGAAAACTCATGTCAATGAGTGCTTAATTAAACAGCAAGGCAACTTTTTATCCAAGTTGAAACTTGATACTAAACCCATCTGTGGAATAGCAGTATCGAGGGGCAAAGCATTCGGTCAGAATCCTTGCAACTGAAGCACAATTCTTTTGCCGAATGCTTCGCCCGTACACCCAATAGTGCTTTTTCACGAGACAGATTCCGTGTGAGTTGGGTTAGAGTCAATACTTCTTGAGAAAGGGAAAGAGATGAAAACCAGTTTTCATCTCTTTCTCTTAAAGTTTTGCCCTTCCCCTCACTTGACCGCAATTTGTGCCAGTTCTAACTCCGTTTCTTCTGGCAATCGCACCTCTTGCTCAACCGTGAGTCCAGCAAGAAATTGACGGTCTTCAGTAATGTGAGGCAGTTTCAGTTGCGAGTCTGTAATCCCCCGTTGCATCAGGCGTTGTCGCAGCGTAGCAAAGCTGCCCGGAGCTAAAATCCGCAGTCGGGGAGCAGGGACCTGGTCAGGACGCTTGTTGGCGTAGGAAAGGTGAATCTCCTTTAGCCTGAAATCAAATCGCTCTAGAAACGCTTGCGGGTTGCTGAGGATATAATTCGGCGTGAGTTCGATGTTCACCAGGTAATGAGCTGGAATTTCATCCTCTGATAGCGTGATGCAAAAGTCTTCGAGCGACAGTTTGAAATCTTGCTGAAGCCGCTGCATGACCTGAATGGCATGAAATTCTGTCGTTTTTTCTGTTGTTGAGGAAAGTAACCCGCCTAACCGATGCCGAAAGGCAATCAGAGGTGCTTTTTCGTGGAAGCCTAAAACCTCAACCACATCGCCGATGTCGTACCGATATAGCCCGTTGTAGTTGGTCACCAAAACGCGGTAGCGCTCATGTGGCTTGACGTCTTCGGCTAAGAGTGTTTTGGGCTGGTCTACATGCCACTGGTCCTCAGGAATGAATTCGTAGAAGGCATTTTCGATCGCCAAAATTGCATTGTCGTTGTTGAATTCGTAATAGGTGCCAAACGCGCTTTCTGAGGAGGCATAGATGCCGCCAAAGACAGGAGTATCCCCAAAGTAACTGGGGAACCGCTCAAAGTAGAAGTTTGATGTGCCGCCCCGTGCCGTGATGATAAACGAGAGATTTGGCCAGACCAATTCTGGAGTCAGGCGACCTTCGGTTTTAAGGATTTGTCGCAGCTCAGCGGCTCGTTCTGGAGTAGCTGAAAAGAGCTGTTCTAACTTGGCTCGTAATTCAGGTTCGAGGTTGAGCCACGGGGCGATCGCCCCTGTCTCCAAATCTCGAATTAAATCTTCAGCGTAGGATTCCAGATAGTCACATAGCCGCAGCGCCAGAATTGGAAATGTTGCCGCAATCACGCTAAGCTGCGGGTCTTGCAGCGAAAACAGCAGACACATATAGTGGCGCGCCAAACTGTCTACGATTTGCAGCGCATCGTAGGGCTGAGCAAACAGTTGACGATAGAGTGGGTTGCTTTGACGCACAGTACTCGCGCTGACCGGGCCGTAGTCAATGCCGCCTGTGGTCTGCCCAATCCCTTGAACTGAGCTGGTCAACAGCATTTTGCCAATCGATACGCCATATTTCTTGGCTTCCTCGACCGCAAAGCCGATGCTGACCTGGTTGATCCGCTGAGAAACTCGTTGCGATCGCCGCGTCACCGGGATCATCTTCTGTTTCCCTGTAGAACCGCTAGTCAAATTGAGGTAAACGACCGGATCGGGGGTCAAAATATTTTGCTCACCCTGAGCAATCCGCTCAATGTAAGGCTCATAGGCGCTGTAGGGCAAAATCGGCATCCGTTGACGAAACTGGTCAACCGTTTTAATGTCCCTCAGTCTGTACTTGCGCCCAACCTCTGTATTTTGATGTGCCCGTAGGAGCGATCGCAAAAATTGCTCCTGCACCTGAGCAGTCCGTTTAGTTTTACGCACAAAACCTGCCTTCGCCTGTCTCGCAAAGACGGGCAAAAGCGACAGCACTAGATTTTTCATTCAGTCGAACCTCACACCACACAAACCCACTCTGGCTCTGATTAAAGCGGATTTGTTAAAGAACTTCAAATTATTGGACTTTCGCCAACGTAACGAACAAAGCCATTTCTGTTTAATACACTGCCAATCTCCCAGAAATCTGAAGCTGATCCTCGAAGAATCGGACTGATGCACTTAACTTCAGAATAAGGGGAAACGGGGTTGCATAGATGTTCCTGAGAGACACAAGTGAGACCGACACACTAGGTGGGTCAGTTCGAGCTTGGCTGACCAGCGTTGAACGCTACAGATAACCACAACTCGGTACGGGGCGATTTCGTAGACAAAGCCCTGTCAGAGCCGAGATTCAATGGCAAAACCTACCCCAGCATTGCTGATTTAGACGCATGAATTTCGTAGGGGCATGGCATTGCCATGCCCCTACAAAGGAGATTGAGATCCATGAATCGTAGCCGCATTCACCAATGCCGCCCACCCCTACGAGAATCACGGTTAATTGAACAAACTCGACCAACCACGCATTAACGGTAGGGGCGCAGCATTCGGCAGATAAACTCTAGAATGAACCAGAAGTTTCTGCCCGAATGCCACGCCCTACCGGGATATTCGCGACTGTTCAAACCAACTTGCAAAACCAAGCAGTACGTTAGTCAATTGCGCTAGTCAATAGATATCGACTGTGGCCCGCCGTTGCTACTGCCATTGCTGCTATTAGTCGTGGAGTAAGACGAGGTACCCGATTGCTGATCAAGCCAGGTTTTAACCGGATCTTCAGCCAGGTTTAGCCGAAACAGCCCTGAAAAGAAACCGCCCGCAAACGCTAAAGGTTGGGCTGTCAATTCTCTGAACAAGGGGGTGAGTTCATCAATAAACATGGCAGGACTTCTCGCTAGAACTTTTGATCGTGCTAAGTAAACAAACGCTTATAAAGCCAGAGATCGCTCCAAGGGGGACTTCCCCGACTTTATAACGGTAATGCTGACCCGATCGTAACGCGAAATTCGGAGACTCAACCTTTCTGCTCTGGCATCATACATTTGTCGCTGTCGCAGCCTGCGGGGCCTTCGACGCTGAGTTCACCGGAATCATAGCGTGTGAGAGCCGCATAGAAATCATCGGTTCTCTGGCGCGATTGCACCTCACGCTGAAGCTGGACGTAGGTAGCGCGATCGATTTTCTCAAACGGCAAACGGGGGAATGGCGCGTCAAATCGAGCCAGCAGTGCCGCACTGATGTAGCCCTCGTCCTGGGCGATCGCCCCATAAATCCGTTCTGCCAATAGCTCAATTTCGTCTTCCCGCAGCTCAATCGTGGCACTGGTGTTGTGAGCCGTGTAGTGCTGCTGCACCTGCATGTAGAAGTCAAATTGAGCCAGCGCTGAGAATTTCTCAATCTCAATTTCATCGGCTCCCGGCAGATTTGCCCAGGGCACCTCAACTGGAATTTCCACCAGCCATTCCGTGCAGCGGGGATCAAACGGATCATCCAAAAGCTGACCGTTTTCATCCTTATCGGACTGAGACGGCACAATCCTATAGCCATACTCTAGGCAAGCTAGCGCAACCGGATCGTTTTTGCGGAAGGTAATCCGCCGGATGAAGCGCTGTGCTTTGGGTGGGTGCCATCCGGGACTTGCACCTGTGAGCAATGATTTGGTTCCCGCAGGCTGAACGGTGGTGCAGCGATTCGGGCGCTTGATTTGGTGGCGATCGCAATATTCCCACACAACCCGATGCACAATCTCTTTCCAGCGGCTCAGATATTCCTGCTCTCGCTGCTTAAACTCCAGTCCTTTCATGGTGTCGGGACGACCCGCTTCCCACCAGCGCAGCCACTCCACACCAAACGCCCGCACAAAGAAGTCAAACAGCCCAGTAAAGGAAACTCCGACAATCGGGTCATCAGCACGCGACTCCTGATAGCGCGGCTCCATAAACCGATGCTGAAGTAATGCCGCTACCGATAGTGCCCCAGCAGTAAACGCTTCCTCCTGTTCGGCAAAATTTTCGGGATCAAGCTGATTGAGGTGGACTTCAGCCAGATTGCAGTGAAAGTTCTGCCCCAGAATCTCGCCGCAGGGATTCAGACCATAGCGGCCTTCACCTTCAGCTCGTCTCTCGGCTTCCCCAGCCCACTGAATCGCACCCTCGCCGGAATAGTACTGTTTACGAACGGCTTCCGTGCATTCCTCTAAAGTGGGTTTGCGATGAAACACCCGCGTGTGATTTGCCATGCGTAGCACGTCGCGTTCAGGGTCAATTCGCCAGTTGCCTGCTTCGTCCTGCATCCAGAGATTTTCTTTTGCCGTTGCGGCAGACTGATCTTCGCTGTCAAACTGACGCATTCCAGCCGATCTGCGAATATTACCCGCTACCACACAGGCAGCGGCTTCATCGATCAGCAAGCAGCATTCGATCGAGCTAAGCTGCCGTCCTAGCGCTTTATTTAGAATTGCAGCACAGCGCTCATACAGTCCTGGTAAACGAATTGGGTTTGCAACACCACCAAATCCCTTTAGCCTTTCCCCAGCAGGACGAACATTGCTGAGGTCGATCGCCACCTGCACGACACCCGAAAACTGCTCATCGGTGGAAAGCTCTAGCAGCGATTGGTAAGACTTAACCCAACCCTGGCGGCTATCGCCAACGCAAATCTGCACCTGGTCCCCAGAGATTTCGATTGTTGTTTCATCTCGCCGCTGCTGGACCGGAGTAGACCCGATCGCCCCCTGCATGGTCACCACCAATCGATTGCGGATTGCGGGCAGTTGGTTAATATACTTTGGCTCTAGCACAGCTCCTGTGCCGCATCCCATCATGGCTAAATCCATCATCAGCCCAAACGACCGCCAGTCTATGACATTGGTGCTGGTGCAGTTATAGGCTCCCGAAAAGTTTTCAGATCTCTCTACCCACTCTGTGCCACCAACCCACAGCCAACGACCAGAGGGCAGGCTTTTAAGCTGTCGCTGCATTCGACCGAGCAGATTGGCTTCGGTAGAGGTGAGCTTGCCTAGCCGAATGATGCCGCTGAGCGTACGCTCGCACACTTCATCCCAGGTTTCGCGCAGGTTTTCTGCCTTTTCTCCCCGACGGCTGTATGTCCGATAAAACACCGGATTCGCAGCCGGAGCGGCTTCAGGAAACTGGCTACTTTGACGGGTACGTTCGATGTCTTGAACCATAGGTCAAATCTCGTTAGTGTTACAGGTAGGGTTGAGGCGATGTACCCCGTAGATGTAGTGTCTTACCCTTAAAATGAACACTATATACGCTAAAACCCAGAAAGATCTATCAAGATCTATCCAAATAAACACTTTGGCTGAAATAGGCGAAAATTGAATGCAAAGTTTCCTTGCCTGCTTGATCCGGACGGGCAAGATGCCCACTCCTAAAAAGGCTCGGAACAATGCCCTAGCCCCCAACCCCTAGCCCCTTCCTATGCCTTTAGCTCCGTGGCGATCGCCCCTTTCCCGTGCCCTGCACCGCAACCGCTCCCTGGTCTATGCCCGTTACCTTCAACTGGCGACCGTTCGGGCGGATGGTCGTCCTGCCAATCGCACTCTAGTGTTTCGCGGTTTTTTGGACGATAGCAATCAGCTTAAATTTGTCACCGATTCTCGTAGCGAAAAGGCAGACCAAATTCAGCATCAGACCTGGGGAGAAATCTGCTGGTACTTTCCCAGTACCCGCGAACAGTTTCGGCTAGCGGGTGAATTAACTTTGGTAGGACAAGACTTTAACGACGACACACTCACAAAAGCCCGTCAGACAATTTGGCAAGAACTCTCTGATGTTGCCCGTCTGCAATTTGCCTGGGCGCATCCTGGGAAATCTCGATTAGAGGACGATGCTTTCTCACCGCCGTCCCCTGATCTGGCGTTTCCCTTGCCTAATTTTTGCCTGCTTCTGCTAAATCCTGAACAGGTAGACCATCTGGAGTTGCGAGGCGATCCCCAGAATCGCTACCTGTATCTGCGCGATGAGAACCAGGAATGGTCAAGCCAATCGGTGAATCCGTAGGCTGCTGTGTAGGGGCAAAGCATTAGGTCGCAAACTCTGCAATCCAACCACAATCTCTCTACCGAATGCTTTGCCCCTACAGATACCGCTATTCCACGAAGGATTTGGGACTATCTATTTACCAACTCTAGATCCCTGCGCCGTCTAGAAATTCTTCAATGACTTTGTCTCGAATCCGGCAGCTAGCTTGCGCTTCGGGCTGACTACCATTTTTAGACATACCATTTTTGGGCAGGCTTCCATTCAAGCTGTTTCTATTTCTATTTAAGTCAACTGTATCTAGTGCTAAAACTAGTTCGCGTGACTGACCTGCTGGAAGTGAGTTTTGCTGGAGGCTTTGCAACTGTTGCTCCAGGGATTCTAGGCGATCAACCAGTGCTCGAATCACTTGCGCTTCGGAGTCAGGCAGGCGTCCATGTTCTAACGGCTCGACCCGCTCACCCGAACGATAGACAATTCGACCCGGCACACCTACTACCGTGCAGTCTGAGGGCACATCCCGCAGCACTACAGAGCCAGCGCCGATTCGCACATTGTTGCCAATTTCCAGATTGCCTAATACTTTTGCTCCAGCACCGACAACAACATTTTCACCCAGAGTAGGGTGGCGCTTGCCGCTCTCTTTACCTGTACCACCGAGGGTAACTCCCTGATAGATCAGCGCATAGTTGCCAATGATTGCTGTTTCGCCAATCACAACGCCCATGCCGTGGTCGATGAAAACGCCACAACCGATCGCAGCACCAGGGTGAATCTCAATTCCGGTGAGGAATCGGGCAATGTGGGAAATCAGCCGAGGCACAAACGGAAGCTTGAGCTTGTAAAGTCTGTGAGCAAAGCGATGCAGAATTAGGGCTTGTAAACCGGGGTAGCAAAACAGCACCTCTAGCCAGTTACGAGCCGCAGGGTCACGCTCAAAAATGATGCGGAAATCAGCAATCAGAGTGGTTAGCACGAGTAGTTACCCCGTTAGGTAAGACAAACCACTCTCTATCGTAGCGTCACATCGGGTCGAAGAGAGGGACGTTCTCCCAGCGGACTTATTTCATCGCTGAAACTGACGCAAACAAACGGGTTAGTTACCGGTTTAGGCACTATTCACGCACAGTTAGCGTGTATTCATGTCGACTCCCCGACTCAAAGGCACCGACCCAAACCTTGTAGGTTCCAGCTTGCCAGCTAGAATCTTGAATGCTGGCATCGGTGTTGGTGCGTCCGGTATCATCGCCGCAACGAACAGTACTATCGCTTGGACCTTGTACCAGTAAGGTGGTATCGCCGCCGCCACTATTAACTTGAAGCGTGAGTTGAGAAAAGTCTTGCTGAAGCACCAGAATATGGTCGGGCGTGGTGTCAGCGAACCCAACACAAAGGTTTTCGGAGCGATCGCGGTTAGCAATTGACGAAAGGGAAAACGAACCTTGGGTATATCCCTGCACGGTTCCATCGGCAGATGAGAAGCCGGGGGACAGCGTCAGGGAGTCGAAGTTAGCGCTTTGGGCTAACACAGGTGCAACTCCTAAGGTCGCTAACAAAGCCAGGAAGCCCGTCCACTTTAAGGACGGGAGGACAAACTTAGACATCAATAAAACTCCTCATCACAGGTGCAATGTAGTCTGACCCACATCGCTAGGGAAACACGGACTGACCAAACTGACAAATCTGATACACAATTCCAGTTTATCGTGTGCGCTAGAAGACTGGTTTGGACTCTGTGATGTTCCTCATCTACGGATGGGGCAAAAAAGGGTTACAGATGGGAAGGGGCACCCGCGTCGCGAATGCCCCTTCCCATCTGTTCTGTATTATCCACTAGCGGCCATCTGGATAGCCAGGAAGGCGATCGCCCGGTGTCCATGCGGTGGGATCGTCGAAGACCTGAACGGACTCATTATTCTGGTCAAACGTGATTCTCAAGCGGTTTGTTCTACCAACCACGAGGTAGCCCGACTGCCAGGAATCATCGTTGAGAATAGGGCTAAATCGAACCCTATAGGCTCCTGGTGACAGATAAACCGTTTGCACTCCGTTGCCAGTGAAGGAGACTTCTTGAGCGGTATTAATCCCTTCAATCCAAACGGTTGTCCAGTTGTTATCGAGAGACGTGAGCTCAAGGATAGTTGCCTCAACTAGAGCAGGTCGATAGGTGCGCTGCCAGGTATCCCAGTGCCAGCGAAGCACATTCTGCTGTTCTTCCCAATCTCGCCAAACAGCAGCTTGATGTTCCTGGTTTCTGTAAGCAGCTTCGTCCTACCGTTCCCGTTCTTCTCGCTCTCTCACATCCCAATCATCGTCAGCATTCTGGTACCAATCGTGCTGGTTACGGCGTTCGTAGCGATCGCTCTGCCAGTCGTCATCACCATAGTCGTAGTCATCATCGTGGTCATCGTTATCGTAATAATCATCGTTATCGTAATAATCATCACGATCAAAGTAGTCGTCCCGGTCAGAGTCGCGGTCGCGATCATCCCGCCACTCTTCACGGGCTTCTTCTTGGCGATCGCGATCGCGATCCTCCTGCCATTCCCGCTCGGCTTCCTCTTCCCACTCTTCCTCCTGCCACTCTTGTTCTTGCTGTTGGCGGGCTTCTTCCTGCCGTTGTCGATCTTGTTCTTGCGCTTGCCGTCGTTGCTCCTGCTGTCGGCGGGCTTCAACCGGCCGCTGCCGCTGCTGTTCTTGCTGTTGACGAATTTCTTGGCGACGTTGTCGTTGGGCGTCCTGACCGGGGCGGGACTGTTTCGTGTTTGCTTCTGTTGACTGGGCTGAGTCGCAGATCAAGCAATCCTGCGAAGCGATCGCAGTTTGAATTTCAATTTCACTCTGTTGAGTTTCTGCATCAGGTGAGGCAAGAGGCAAAACAGAGACAGCTTTAGCGGGTGCGGCAAAGCTAGTAGCTGTAAGTAAAACCAGCGCAGCAATGGGGAGTTTCATAACGCCTTATACCTTAAGCAGGAGCAAAACCAAGTCAAGTATGATCTGATATTCCTTTTGACACTAGCCTGTTTTTTTGGCAACCGGATCGCTTCCTACAACTGGGTCACCCAGCTGGGTGAAGTTTGTACTTTTAGAGATGGATTGATCGATCGGTGACGCAGCTTCTTCTAAGAAGTTCCTTTGCAAAATAAAGCTACTTTAATTAAAGCTTTTTTGCGCCAAAGAAAGCCATTTTTGAAATAATTTGTGAGGGTAGCGATCGTCCCCATAGAGGTCTTTTAACTTCCTATTTTTATTGGGTTAGAGAGAAACTTACTAACCCTCTTCTTCGTCTTTGTAGCTAGTTCAAAATCACCTGGTTGGGCTAGTCGTCTGGATGAGGTGTCAACACTTGCACCCAGCCTAATCTGGTCAACAGAGACTCAAAAAACAAAAGCGTAAACCTATGGCAACCTACTACGGAAACTCCAGAGATAATGACTATATCGGCACCTTATCGAATGACTTGATTTACGGCTACGATGGTGACGATCGTCTAGACGGAAATAGCGGCAACGATCGAATTTATGGCGGTGATGATGAAGACATTTTGTTTGGCTATAGCGGAGCAGACCGGCTCGATGGTGGTGACGACGAAGATAGACTCTATGGCGAAAACGGCAACGACTATCTAGAAGGAGACAACGGCAACGATCGCCTCTATGGTGACAGAGGAGATGATCTGCTCTATGGCGGCAGAGACAGGGATTATCTGAGCGGCGGCACTGGCAACGACCGGCTCTATGGCGAGGATGATAGCGATCGCCTGGTTGGGAATGACGGTGACGACGACCTTTACGGTGGGGACGGCAACGACACCCTCTATGGCAGTGATGGCAAAGATTACCTCAGCGGTGGTGAGAACGACGACCGTCTTTATGGTGAAGAAGGCGAAAACTTCTTAGAAGGCGATAACGGTCAAGACCAGCTATTTGGTGGAGCTGATGAAGACCTGCTCTATGGCGAGGAGGGTAACGACCGTCTTTATGGCTATGCCGACGAAGACGCACTGGTTGGCGGCAACGGCAACGACTACCTCTACGGCAGCACTGGTAGGGACAGGCTAGACGGTGGCAGCGGCAACGACCGCCTCTACGGTGGCAGCGGCGGCGATCAATTACTTGGTAACTCCGGCAGAGATATCCTGGTGGGAGCCGATGAATTTGCGGCTCGACCTGGCGCTGGTGAAATTGACAGTCTCACAGGTGGCGTAGACATCGACCGTTTCATTTTAGGCACTACCCAGAAGGTCTTTTATGACGACAGAAGCAACAGCACCGGATCTGGAGACTATGCCCTGATTAAAGACTTCAATACTGCCGGAGATAAAATTCAACTGAAGGGGTCAGCCTCCAACTACTTCTTGCGTCCTTCATCTTCTTCTGGCTCCTTGCCCGGAAGCACAGTAATTTACTTCAACAAACCTGGCGGCGAACGAGATGAAATAATTGGTGTGATTCAAGGAGTTAGCAACCTCAGCGCAAACGGTCGCTATTTTTCCTATGTTTAGGCAAAACGAACAGTTTAGAGCAGTGGGTTGAATAATTTGCCTTCTGCCGAAGGCAAGAGGTGAAAGGCACAGGGCAGAGAGCAGAAGCGGTTTTATCGGCTTAAGCTTCTGCTTTTTGTGCTTTGCCTGCTTCTGCGCCCAAAGATCTACTGGCATCTAAAACGCATGTACTAATGTGGCAAGTCGAGGTAATATAGGAGGCTAATAATCCTATGCCTTGCGTGGGTCTTTCCTGCGACTCCCCAAGAGTTAGCGGTAAGATTATTAAGAACTATTTCCATATTTTCGGTGGAAGCGCAAGAAGTTTGCCTCTATGCCTACTCGTGCCAAGGCTTCAAGGTCCCAGATTAAAGAACAGAATGGACATCCTGTGGATGGCGATCGCCCTAACCCTCCAGTCAATTTGCATAACCCGCAAAACACGATTCGGATTCGGGGAGCGCGACAGCACAACCTGAAAAACATTGACCTGGAACTGCCCCGCGATCGCCTCATCGTCTTCACAGGTGTTTCGGGTTCAGGCAAGTCCTCCTTAGCCTTTGACACAATTTTTGCTGAAGGGCAGCGTCGCTATGTCGAATCGCTCAGCGCCTACGCCAGACAGTTTCTAGGACAGGTCGATAAGCCGGATGTCGATGCGATCGAGGGTTTAAGTCCAGCAATCTCGATCGACCAGAAGTCTACCTCCCACAACCCCCGCTCGACTGTGGGCACGGTAACGGAAATCTACGACTATCTGCGGCTGCTGTATGGGCGAGCCGGGGAACCGCACTGTCCCCATTGCGATCGCTCCATTGTGCCGCAAACGATCGATCAGATGAGCGATCGCGTTCTGGCATTGCCTGACCGGACTCGATTCCAAATTCTTGCGCCTGTCGTACGCGGTAAAAAGGGAACGCACAAAAAGCTGCTTTCAAGCCTCGCTTCAGAAGGATTTGTGCGAGTTCGAGTGGATGGTGAGGTGCGAGAACTGAGCGACTCAATCGAGCTGGACAAAAACCAGTTTCACAATATCGAAATTGTGGTCGATCGCCTGGTCAAGCGAGACAACATTCAGGAACGCCTGGTTGATTCGCTGGGCACCTGTCTGCGCCGCTCCGGTGGCATCGCCATTATTGACCTACTGAAGGAATCAAAGGGCGATCGCTCGGATAAATCTACAGCCAAGTCGGGCGAAGGCTCGAACGTGATCCCGATCGCACCGGGACAGTTGGCGATCGCCGCTGAGCTAGGCGGCAAATACGGTGACCGACCCGCACCTCAACCGGAAACTGACGACTCAGACGAGGACAACCAACCTGCTGAGCTAGTCTTTTCCGAAAACTTTGCCTGCCCAGAACACGGAGCGGTGATGGAGGAACTGTCGCCCCGCCTATTCTCCTTTAACTCGCCCTACGGCGCTTGCCCCAACTGTCATGGCTTAGGCACGCTTCGCACCTTTTCTGCCGAACTGGTGGTGCCCGATCCTGCTTTGCCTGTATATGCTGCGATCGCCCCCTGGTCTGACAAAGACAATACCTATTACTTTTCGCTGCTCTTTAGTGTCGGTAAAGCCTTTGGCTTCGAGATCCAATCCCCGTGGAATCAGCTTACGCCCGACCAGCAGCACGTAATCTTGCATGGTTCTGAGGAGAAGATTCATATTGAGTCCGATTCCCGCTACCAGGAAGGCAAAGGCTATCAGCGCCGCTATGAGGGCGTGTTGCCGATGCTAGAACGGCAGTATCGCGAATCCACCTCAGAGGTTTACAAGCAAAAGCTAGAGCAATATCTGGTTGAGCAACCCTGCGAAGTCTGTAAGGGCGATCGCCTGAAACCTGAAGCGCTGTCGGTGCGGTTGGGGCAATGCCGCATCAAAGATCTGACTAGCGTTGCTATTCGCGATTCCCTGAGTCGAATTAATGGACTGGAATTGAGCGATCGCCAAGCCCAAATCGGCGATCTGGTGCTGCGCGAGATCAAAGCCCGTCTGCAGTTCTTGCTGGATGTCGGACTTGATTACCTTACCCTCGACCGCACCGCCATGACCCTCTCTGGCGGAGAAGCGCAGCGAATTCGACTGGCAACCCAAATCGGCTCCGGTCTAACGGGAGTCCTCTATGTCCTTGATGAACCCAGCATTGGACTGCACCAGCGCGATAATGGTCGCTTGCTCCGCACCCTCACCCGTCTGCGCGACCTGGGTAACACGCTGATTGTGGTCGAACACGACGAGGAAACGATTCGTGCTGCCGATTACCTGGTAGACATTGGCCCCGGTGCAGGTGTGCATGGTGGCAGCATTGTCTCTGAGGGATCGCTAGAAGATTTGCTGAAAGCGCCAGATTCCCTCACGGGTGCTTATCTGTCGGGACGCAGCCTCATCCAAACACCAGCCGAACGACGGAAGGGAAATGGGCGATCGCTCAAAATCAGAAATGCTCACCGCAACAACCTGAAGACTGTCAGTGTTGAAATTCCGTTAGGTAAGCTAGTTTGCGTCACGGGTGTATCTGGCTCCGGCAAATCAACACTGATAAATGAGTTACTCTATCCTGCAATTCAGCATCACTTTGGGCGCAAAATTCCCCAGCCCAAGGAGATGAAAGAACTAACGGGGTTGAGTTCTTTGGATAAGGCGATCGTGATTGACCAGTCCCCCATTGGTCGCACTCCTCGTTCTAACCCTGCCACTTACACAGGTGTGTTTGATGTAATTCGCGATCTGTATGCCGAAACGATTGAGGCAAAAGCCAGAGGTTACAAACCGGGGCAATTCTCCTTTAACGTCAAAGGTGGTCGCTGTGAAGCCTGCGGTGGTCAGGGTGTCAACGTGATCGAGATGAATTTCTTACCTGATGTGTATGTCCAATGTGAAGTCTGCAAAGGCGCACGCTATAACCGGGAAACACTCCAGGTGAAGTACAAAGGCAAGTCCATCTCCGATGCGTTGAATATGACTGCCGACGAAGCCCTCGACTTTTTCCAAAACATCCCCAAAGCGGCTGCCCGTCTGCAAACAATGGTGGATGTCGGTCTGGGCTACGTTCGCCTTGGGCAAACTGCTCCCACCCTCTCAGGCGGTGAGGCACAGCGCCTCAAACTGGCAACCGAACTCTCTCGCCGCGCCACCGGAAAAACCCTTTACCTGATTGACGAACCGACCACCGGACTCTCTTTCTACGATGTCCACAAACTGCTAGACGTGTTGCAACGCCTAGTAGACAAAGGCAACTCTGTCCTGGTAATCGAACACAACTTAGATGTAATTCGCTGCTCCGATTGGGTAATTGATCTAGGTCCAGAAGGGGGCGATCGCGGCGGTGAAATTGTTGCAGTGGGAACTCCCGAAGCTGTGGCGGAGTGCGATCGCTCTTACACAGGTCAATATCTCAAACAAGTCTTGGCGCAACATCCCCCCATGCCAGCCGAACCAGAAGAATAGTGAGAGGATGCTTAAATAACCCATAATCCAGCAACCCGTAGGGGCGTAGCATTCGGCAGACACCCTCGAAAATAAACAGAAAACTCCCGCCCGAATGCTACGCCCTAAAGATATTCGCCATCTTCCAAAAACTCAAATCAACTCCATAAATTTGAGCCAATCGAGCTAAAACTTCACTCGATCAACATCTTGCTGTTCTCCTAATTTATAAACATCCTCTGCAAAGGCGTAGCATTCGGGCAAAATTCCTTGGTCTATTCCAGGGTCTACCTGCCGAACGCTACGCCCCTACGGGTTGCTAGACTACAGCCTGGACTATTCAACTATCCTCTTCTAAACCTTAAAGTTTTCTACTGTCCGCAATAAATTAAGCCATACTACTGTCCAAAGCGCGTCAATGGTTGAAGTATGGAGCCAGTGTCATTGATGATTGGGGCATGGTTAGGAGAGTGGGCAACGCTTAAGGTTTCGGAGACAGCACTCACTGGCATTAGCAGCAAACTTAATTCGAGTGATTTAGATAAAGCGCTGAAAGCTGCTACAGAAGCAGCACAGGAACAACATCGGCAGCTTTTCTTTCGTTGTGAACCGGACTTTATTCCTAAATTTTTAGAACATTTCTTTAAAGGATCTGGGCTTCAGGAGTTACAGAAGCCACTCAACAATCAGGGAACTCCTCAAGTTGACTTTCTGGTTAAAGCTTTTCGGCAGGCAGCAGCAGAAAAAGATTCCGGAATGCAGGCAATTGATCAAGCACTCGTTGAACCCTAGCTCAAAGTATTTGTTGAAACTTATTTCTCTAAATGCTGAGCACTCTTAGACATTCGCCGAACACTCTTAAGTACTACTTAAGTAGCCCAAAGCATTCACGGAGTAAGTTCAAACACTCATTGAACAGTCTTAAGTACTAGTCGAGTAGTTCAAAATACTCGTTGAACAGTCTCAAATACTAGTCGAGCACCCTCAAATACTAGTCAAATAGTTCAAAACACTCGCGAAGTAAGTTCAAACACTAGTCGAGTAGGTTCTAAGCCTGCTTCAGTAATCTTAGAGACCTGGCTGCCTGACAGAAGTAGGTAAAAGCCAATAAATACGTGGAAATTTGGAGGGACGGGTAGAGAGACATGAGAGGCTAGAGTTACCACACAACAGCCAAGAATCATGACA
>JACJOC010000070.1 GCA_014695345.1 Cyanobacteria bacterium FACHB-471 | reverse complement strand
TCTGAGATGCTATCGAATTCAAGTGCTAAATCGCTATTGGTAAATTCCAACATCAGCGCTTGAGCCCTCCTAACATCGCTAGGTGAGGCGAGATTCAGCTGACGAATTTGTTCGACCCGGCGTTCTACTTCCTGGGAGTAGTCTTGTGGCACAAAATCATAGGTTTGCAAGAAGTTCGAAATCGCTGCTTGATGTACACGGTCATGCATAGCTGAATGCTTTGCTACAAATGCCCTGAGTTCAACCCAAATTGCTTGGACTTCAGCTTTATGCTCTAACAGGTGAGCATATTCGTCCTGAAGTTTGTCTGGGTATTGCGCTAGAGGGATTAATTGCTGCTGGTGAGTCCGGGTTTGAAGAACACGAGATTGCAGACGTTGCAAAAGTTCTACTTCGTTGCGTACATGCTCTTCTCGCTCTTCAGCCTATTGTTGATAATGATTTCCAAAGCCAAAACCAGCAATAGTGCCGGATACAGCAATGCTTAAAGCAAGGGCATATCCTAAGCCAATCTTTTGTCCAACTTTAAGGCTAGATAACTTTTGTCCTAAACTCTGCTTCGTCATACAGCCTTTGCTAGTGATGCAGAAGTATGCATAATCTAGAGTTCCCAGTCCTTTCGGCGGTTCAACTATTATTAGGCTGAAGGCTTCCGCCCAAGATTTCTCATGGAAACCGGTAGGCACAATTGCAGCATAACACCTCAAACTGAGCGATTAGCCCAAAGCTACCTGGCATCACCCTGAATTTGAGGGTTGTGTCGCAAAAACTGGTTAGTGGTAAGGTAGGTCATCCCAAACACAACTGCTTCCTAGGCGATGTCTACTCCTGCTCTGTTCAAGTGGCGGCACTTTTTGCCCGAAATCATCCTGCTGAACGTGCGCTGGTATTGTCGCTATTCCCTCAGCTACCGAGATCTAGAGGAGATGATGCAGGAGCGAGGAATGAGAGTGGACCACTCAACTATCAATCGCTGGGTTTTACGGTACGCCCCAGAACTGGACAAACGCATTCGAGCGCATCTCAAACCCACGAATGATTCCTGGAGGGTGGACGAAACTTACATCAAAATCAAGGGCGTGTGGAAGTATCTGTATCGTGCTGTCGATTCGGAGGGCAATACCCTCGACTTTATGCTGAGCGCCAAGCGGGATGGCAAGGCAGCGACAAGATTCTTTCGCAAAGTGCTCAAGGGTCAGCACACTCAGCCTCCACGGGTGATCACAGTAGACAAGAATGCCGCTTACCCAGTGGCAATAGAGACGCTTAAGACAGAGGAGACAATTGGAGAAGAGAGCGAATTAAGGCAAAGCAAATATTTGAACAATGTGATTGAGCAAGACCATCGGAATATCAAGCGCATCGTGAAACCGATGATGGGATTTAAGACGTTCAATACGGCAAGAAGAACGTTGAGCGGAATCGAAGTGATGAATATGATTCGCAAAGGACAAGTAAAAGGAGTCAAACAAGGGGTCAGTATGCCTGGAGTGAAATTTATCGAAGCGATCTTTGAAATTGCTGCTTAAGGGAATGCAAACGACACCGATCGTTCGTCCTTAATAAGTTTTTGCAACACAACCGCTAGGATTAGCAGAGTAATTCCAAAATGCTGTAACCAGGAGTCAAAGCATGAGTTCAATGGCTGGTAAAGTCGCAATTGTGACGGGAGCAAGTTCTGGTATTGGTCGTGCAACTGCGATTGCATTTGGTAAGGCTGGAGCAAGTGTTGTGGTCGTGGCTCGTCGTTCAGATAAGGGAGAAGAAAGCGTTTATCTTGTCAAAGAAGCAGGTGGCGAAGCGGTATTTGTTCAAGCAGATGTCACGAAAGCACCTGATATTGAAGCAATGGTTCAAAAGACGGTTGAAACCTATGGTCGCCTCGACTACGCTTTTAACAACGCGGGTTCTGGAACTTCTGGCAAAATTGCTGACTTGTCAGAAGCAGATTGGGATTTTGAGATTAATGCGAATCTCAAGTCAGTTTGGCTATCTATGAAGTACGAAATTCCTATGATGCAGCAATCAGGAGGTGGCGCGATCGTGAACACGTCTTCTCAAGGCGCACTCCTTGGTGTTGCAAACTATGGAGCTTACGGAGCTGCAAAAGCCGGAGTTATTGCTCTTTCTCGTGCAGCAGCGGCTGAATACTCGGCTGACCGAATTCGGATCAATACCGTTAGCCCTGGTGCTGTGAAAACCGATTTGTGGGCAGAAGCACCCCCTGAGATGCTTGATCAAGTTGCTGCCGGGATCCCATTACAACGTATTGGGATGCCAGAAGATATTGCTGAGGCAGTAGTTTGGCTTTGTTCTAAGGGGGCTGCGTTTGTAACTGGTCATAACTTAGTCGTCGATGGTGGATTTACAGCCGTACAGAAGTAGCCAGCCCCATAACCCAGTTGGAGCGGACTAAAAGGAGATTTTGATGAGAATGTAAAGGTTTCTAGCAGCCGCTCATCCGGAACGTTAGGTAGCTTAAGCTTGTTGATAGGGTTCTGAGCTAGCTTCCATCTATCTCTATCAAGAAGCAGCCTGTTAATGAGATGGCTGCGATCGCCAAAGCAAGTACCTAAAACTCGATCAGTCGGTTTAACTGCGATGTCGCTCTAGTAATGTCGCCACTAAAGATTGTGCTATTTTCAGTCGATTGGTATCATTCGACTGTGCAACCCAGGCAGCTAAATCATTGAGCGAACCATTGACTAAGTGAGCAAATCCCTCTGCATCGATCGTGTTTAGCTCACCTTCAATGACTGCAATCTGGATGGATTCCCGGAGCAAAGCAAAGCCATACTGATCTATTTCAGCCAGGTCATCTGCTGCCAAAACGGCTGGAGCTTCAACGAAAACCAAACGCCGTAGTTCTTCCTGATGTGCTACTTCTAGAAATGCCTGGCAGCCGACGATTAGCTGCTGCCAATTGGTGTCTAGGGGCTGAATTTTAGCTTGGATGTAGTCTGTGATCTCACTGTAGGCTTCAACGATGACCGCCTTAAACACGCCCAACTTATCGTTGAATTGGTGATACAAGGCTCCCCGCGTAATCCCTAATTCGCTGATGATTTCCTCGGTTCCCGTAGCGGCATACCCCTTTGTGGCAAATAAGTGACGCGCTCGATCCAGAATGGCGCGACGAGTGCGACGAGTTTGTTCCGCTTTGGTCAACTTGGCAGGCATGGTGAATCGCTTGGCTTTAACATTCAGACAGTATGTATCTTGACAAGAGGAAGGCTCTCTCGCTACTTTGAGATACATACAGATTGTATCTTTATGTGAGGGATTTCCTCCAAGGGGTTTTATGTTAGCCGCCCTCAGCACTCGCAAAGCAACCACTGCTGATATTCCATTCCTCACCCAAATTGAGTACGAAGCTTCTTTGCCACCATTCGATCACTGCTTTTGGGAAGATCTGTTAGAGGGGACTGGAACCACGGTTGTGTCGCAAATTCCACGTAAGGACAAACGATTCTTATCCTTATCACCCCTTTAACCTGCGATTCCAAAGATTTCTTCGATAAACTTGGCTTGAGAGACACTGTCCCCTTGA
>JACJOC010000007.1 GCA_014695345.1 Cyanobacteria bacterium FACHB-471 | reverse complement strand
GCTACTCCAAGTCCGTAGAGATGCTCAAGCACTCGGTTCGATTGCTACTTCACTATCTCAAATTCGGGGATGTCCCTGTGCTCGCTTGATTCATACCCTCATCCAGCAACGCCGAAATTATGCAAGAAGCAGGTGTTCCTGATGGAGTATTTAATGTGGTTCCGGGTCCGGGAAGCACAGTTGGGCACACGCTCTCAACTCATCCTGATGTTCATAAAGTTGCTATCACAGGTTCAACCGCAAGTGGAATTCGGGTGATTAAAGATTCAGCCGATACCTTAAAGCATCTGACAATGGAATTGGGCGGTAAATCTGCCAACATCATTTTTGCAGATGCTGATTTGGATGCGGCGGCAGAGACTGCTTACTATGGGATGTTCTACAACAAAGGTGAAATTTGCTATGCCGGATCGCGGATGTTGATTGAGCGATCGGTGTATGACGAAGTGCTGGAGCGTGTAGTAAAGTGGGCAAAGCAAACTAAAGTAGGCGATCCGCTTGATCCTAGAAGCCAGATGGGACCGATCGCTAACAAAAGCGAGTACGAAAACGTGCTGCGCTACATGGAAGTCGGCAAACAAGATGGGGCACGATTGGTTTCAGGTGGCAAAGCCGTAGACATTGGTACAGGTAGAGGCTACTTTGTGGAACCGACTGTGTTTGCAGATGTCAACAGCGACATGACGATCGCTCGTGAAGAAACGTTTGGTCCCATTCTTTCAGTCATTCCCTTCGACAATTTTGAAGATGCTATCCGCATTGCTAACAGCAACCAATATGGGCTCGTTGCTGGAGTGCATACTCGTGACATCAAAAAAGCACATCGGGCAGCGGCTTCTCTGAAGGCAGGTACGGTTTGGGTCAATACTTGGGGACGTTTCGATCCATCTAGCCCTTTTGGTGGTTATAAGATGAGCGGCTATGGGCGTGAGAATGGACAGGAAGCGCTGGAGTTTTACTTGCAAACTAAAACGGTTTGGGTTGATTTGTCATAGATTGTCGCTGCTGGAGATGATTCACACATCATCCCTCTAAAGATTTTGATCTGAGCTAATACATTTACGTTGGAGAACTCAAGTATGGAACTTATCGGAAAAACTGCAATTATCACTGGAGCAAGTAGTGGCATCGGTAAAGCGATCGCTCAGGAGTTAGATGCTGCTGGAATGAATTTGGTGTTGACGGCGCGGTCGCAAGATAAGCTTAATCAACTGGCTGCATCGCTCAAAAACGCCCAAGTGCTTGCAGCAGCAATTACTGATCCTGATGTTCCACAAAAACTGGTGGATTTTGCGATCGCCGCCTTTGGGCAACTGGATGTAGTCATCAACAATGCCGGAGCGATGACTGTTGGTTCGGTTGAAGAAGTGGATATTGAAGCGATTTGCCAAATGGTGCGCCTCAATGTGGAATCGGTTTATCGACTGGCATACATTGCGTTGCGTCACTTCAAAAAAGCGGGCAGTGGATTTCTAATCAATACGTCTAGCATTGCTGGACTGAAGACTGCACCTCAGTACGGTGCATATAATGGCACAAAATACGCGATTGAGGCGTTTACCGATGCCTTGCGGATGGAACTGGCAGGAACAGGTATCAAAGTGTCAGCGATTGCCCCTGGTACTGTGGCTACAAGTTTATATGATCACTGGAGCCTGGAAGATAAAAACTACATAAATTCGGGTGGCGCTCTGCACCCAGAAGACATTGCTCGTTGTGTTCGGTTTGTTCTCGAGCAGCCTGATCATATGTTAATTCCTCGAATGTTGGCAGTTCCGGCTAATCAACCTGTGTAGGATCAATTTGACAGGTAAAGACTGTACTACCATTGCGAAGTTAAAAGAAACCTTTATGTCGGGAGGAAAATAAGCTGCGATCGCGATCTCCGCACAACAAAGCCCACGCACACCGACCACTGAGAAGCTATCTACTGGAGTTCAAAAGCTACCTACGGCGGGTGATGGGCACCGTTATGCGGCTTAGGAGATCGGTGGGGAAGCAGTTTGGAAATAGTCTGTGAAGGGTAAGCAACAAAGTGAGTTAATCTAATTGAATTCAGCGTTTGAAGTTGTGCGATGCTTAGAGAAATTGATGAAGAGATTTGGGTTGTCGAACAGCCTTTACGGTATCTCGGACTTAGTGTTGGGACAAGAATGACAGTCGTTCGGCTAGCAAATCGCGAATTAGTTGTTATTTCGCCAATTCAAGCCAGTGATGCAATTGTGAGTCAACTCAGTCAACTTGGAACCGTCAAGCATATTATTGCTCCCAATCTTTATCACTACTTATTTACAGCCAATTTCAAATCACTTTACCCACAGGCGACGTTTTGGGCTGCACCTGGTTTAGAAGTTAAAAAACCAGAGTTGTCGGTCGACCAAACTATCAAGAGTGATGAAGATAAGTTGTGGAATGGACTGGAATTTATATTCTTTGATGGGTTCAGAGTTCTTGGTTTAAGCGGTTTTGATTTACTTAATGAATGTGTATTCTTTCATTCAGCAAGCCGTACTTTGATCTTGACGGATACTGCTTTTCACTTTGATGAAAGCTTTCCAATGCTCACACAATTTGCGGCTAGATTGCTTGGAGGATACAAACGCCTGAGCCCATCAGTGCTAGAGCGGATTGCAACAATAGACAAAGAGGGCGTGAGAAAATCGGTTGAGCAGGTTTTGAACTGGGACTTTGAACGAGTCGTTATGGCTCATGGAAGTATCATTGAACAGAATGGAAAAGAGAAGTTCAAGCAAGGATATGAGCAATTTTTGGGTCGATCAGTAAACGCCGCAGTCTCCCCATAACGCCCTTGCACACCGACATCGAAAGTTCATCTGTTAGTGTTTAAGGTAGTCTACGGCGGGTGATGGGCAGCGTTATACAAAGGGGGATTTGAATGAGCTTGTTTCGAGGTGGTTGCTTATGTGGTGCAATTCAGTTCGAGGGTCGTGAGGCTCCGCTCCACACATTTTACTGTCATTGTACTGACTGCCAAAAGGAAACAGGGGGACCATTCGCAACAGAGATATATGTGAAGGTGGAGTCTATGACAGTCAACGGAGATCTGGTTAGCTACGATGTAATAGGCGATTCAGGAAAAGCCGTAACGCGGAAGTTTTGTCGCATATGTGGATGTCCAATCCTGACCGAGTTTGAAGTCGAGCCAGTTTATATTTGCATCAAAGCCTGTAGCCTTGACGATGCAAGTTGGTTGAAACCTGAGTTTCATCTTTACGTCAAATCCAAGCAACCGTGGTACGAAATTTCAGATGGGCTTCCACAGTATCAAGGAGACATGGAGTGGTAGTTGCCACACTGTATAACAACGGCAATGCACCGGAACAATGTGGTTGTGTCGCAAAAAACGGTTAATGGTAAGGTAGACAAGCTCAATTCTGCCTTCTCTCCCTCCAATGTCTACAGCTTCCTTGTTCAAGTGGCGGCACTTTTTGCCCCAAATCATCCTGCTCAATGTCCGCTGGTACTGTCGCTACAGCTTGAGCTACCGAGATTTAGAGGAGATGATGGACGAGCGAGGGGTGGAAGTGGATCATTCCACAATCAACCGATGGGTGTTGAAATACGCGCCAGAG
>JACJOC010000069.1 GCA_014695345.1 Cyanobacteria bacterium FACHB-471 | reverse complement strand
TTCCGATCTGCTTCGCGGGGTGCCCTTCCTTCTGTCCTAACCAATATGGCTACAGCTATACAGCCAAAACACTAAAAAATGCGAAAGGCGCATCCTCTGAAGAGATACGCCTTTCGCACCTGATTTGGAGTTTCATCACAAGCAAAAATGGTTAACGAGTAAACCGGCGTTTGCGTCTTCTGGCGATCGCCTTGCGCTTGCGTTTCTCGATGGGAGTTTCAAAATGGCGCAATCTTCTGATATCTGAAAAAATTCCTGCCTTAGAAACTTGCCGCTTAAATCGACGTAGAGCAGACTCGATCCCTTCATTTTCACCAACAATAACTTGAGTCATGCCGTCTCCTTCTGCGTATGGGTTAGTCGCCTGGCTCACCTAAAGTCCATCTCAATGGAAAACAGATAGGATCTCGCAAAGGCTTAAAAATTTAAAGCGGGGTAGAACAAGAAGCCTACCCCGCTTGCTCAAACAGCTTAGAGCTAGCGCCTTAAAAGGCGAATAGCATTAGTCGAAAGGACTTAGAACTTAGTAGCGACGAGAAAACCCATCCCGGTTGTTGTTTCTACGGTTGCCACCTGCGGGGCTTCTTTCTTCACGAGGCTTAGCTTTGTTGACTTTCAGGTCACGCCCCATCCACTCAGCACCATCTAGAGCCTCGATTGCAGCTGCCTCTTCTGCATCAGAAGACATTTCGACAAAGCCAAAACCACGCATGCGACCGGTTTCACGGTCAGTGGGCAGCTGAACGCGCTTAACAGTTCCGTATTCGGCAAAAACCGCACTTACATCCTCAGAAGTTACTTCGTAAGAAAGGTTGCCAACGTAAATAGACATGGAAAATCTCCAAATCGAGTGTGTAGAGATTGAGATTCGGAGATATGAAAACGAGCCTTATCAACCGAACTTAATGCTCGATGTAACTCTAGCACAGGATCAAGCCGGATGCAGGCATAACTATATAGATATGTAAAGCTCTGTGTCCTTTAATTGACAGGCCGTGTGAGCAATTTTAATGAGCAGCATCCGTAGATTTGAGCAGTCAGTTTGCTGTTCTCTAAGACTGTCCGCTGACCAAGAGCTTGATCTTTAAGCTGAAAAGCTACCTTTACCCTTCTTTGTTTCCCTCAATAGCTAGAGCGAGGTGAAATATCGGAGTATAAAAGCAGCGAGATAGAATTCACAAACCATAACATGTTTCAAGCCACTCGTCGTCGTCTTGCGCTCTGGTATACCGCAGTTACAGCTGTACTACTGCTGCTGTTTGCCAGCGGATTTTATCTCTATGTCCGCAGTACGCTGGTAGAACGGGTAGACGATACGCTCAACCACGTCGTGGAGGTAGTACAGCGATCGCTGGTGATTGAGCGATCGCCCTGGAACGGGACAACCCTTGAAGCACCCTTACGAATCAACATCGAAGCCAGCTTTCGCGACAATGCAGCGACGGTTGAGGACGACCACATTGATCTGGAATGGTTTAGCCCAACTGGAGAACTACTCTGGTCTACCCTCTCCAGCCCGCTTGACATTCCACTGCATCCTAGCGATGGCGAAACGATCCACCTGACGGCTGACCATCTGTTGCGTCAGTTGACTCAGCGAGTGCAAATCGGGCGGCAGGTGTTGGGCTATCTGCGGGTCAGCCATCCCTGGTTTGAAGTCACAAAACCAAGTCGGCAACTCATCATCGATTTAAGCCTGGGAACAGCGCTGATGGTGGGGGCAGTGGCAGCAATTGGCTGGTTGCTATCAGGGTTGGCGATCGCTCCCGTGCGCGACTCCTACCAGCGGCTTAAGCAGTTTACCGCTGATGCATCCCATGAATTACGGAATCCGATCGCGGTGATTCAAACCAACGTGCAGGTTGCCTTGACCGATCCCGACCCCGACCCGCATCTGCTCCAAAGTCAGTTACGAGTGGTTGAACGGTTGACTCGCCGCCTGGGACGGCTCGTAGATGACCTGCTGTTTCTGGCTCGACAAGATGGGGGAATGACTCAACGCACTGATCCCATCGCTTTGGACGAGCTAATCGAAGAAGTTTTGGAAGAACAGGGGGCGATCGCCAGTGAAAAAGCGATTGCGCTCTCATTCCAGATTGCTGACGAAGGAACTTCAGGATACAAAACTCAGGGCGATCGCGATCAGTTTACTCGGCTATTTACCAACCTGGTCAGCAATGCCGTTCAGTACACCCCATCAGGCGGCGAAGTCCAGGTTAGGCTTCAGCACGCAAAGCACCACGGACTAAATCAACTTCAAATTCAAGTCACAGATACAGGCGTTGGCATTCCTGAGGAAGCGCTACCCCATTTGTTCGATCGCTTCTATCGAGTTGACCCAGCGCGAACCCACGCTAAACCCTCGGTTGGGTATCAAGTTGCAAAAACGACGGGTTCCGGGCTGGGATTGGCGATCGCCAAAGTCATCGTAGAAAATCACCAGGGACAAATCCAGGTCGAAAGCAAACCTAGCCAGGGCACCACTTTCACCGTCACCCTCCCCAACGGCAGTTATCCTACTTCCAAAAATTAGAGCTACAGATGGAAGGGCATCCCGCTTCGCGGGATGCCCTTCCATCTGTAGCTTGTTTCTGTAGAAACGGTATTAGCGTAACGGCGTCTAATTTAGTTGGAGATTTCTGCCATCTCGATCACGCGGCCATCTATATCTTTAACCAAAAAGTTAAGCGGCTTTTCTCGCCGAATTTTGTACCTCACGCCCCGTGACTGCACCCGCAGCAACACCTGCTCCAGACAATCGTGGTCAAAGCAAACGTGACGCTGACGGTCCTTTTGCCCTAAGCTGGCTCCGCTAATGATGTGTAGCTGCGTATTTTTCTTGAGCTGATACCACAAGCCATCTGGGCTGTTTGCCTGCTGCGTTGCAGGCTGACCCATCGCCCCGGCAGACATGTAAAAAGGGTCAATTCCAGCCGTTCCTAAGGTTTGCTCGTAGTTGTAGTAGTAGTGCAGCGGTACATCAGCAACCGCCAGGTCAAGCAGTCCTTCATAAAATTGCTTTGCCAGTTCCAAGTCGGACACCATCACCGTATGAACCTTGGGCGCACTGGTTAAAAACATCCACATCGCCCCAGCATAGGCAACCAGCAGCATCACCATGATGCCTTGAGTGGACATCAGGCTATCTAACGGCAAAGACCAGAGCGCAGCAAGGGCTGAGGGCAAAAGTGGCATAACACTAAAAGATAGAACCATGAACGGATTAGGAGTAAATAGGATTAACGGGTTAAAGCTGAAACCCTAAACAGGTGGCCTTGATTTATCATAGGATGCGTTAGCAGTAGCGTAGCGCATCTTTCCGTAGCCCTGAAGGACGGGTGCGTTGTAGACTCGCCTAACACACCCTACAACTTCGTTCAGTGATGACCACTTGCCTAGCAGCTTGATTGGGTAAATCAATTTTGCCTTCTTCTAGTTTACCAATGTCATCTTTAATCTCATCCGATCCGGATCGCTAGCATTCTTGGAAGGATGAATAGTTAAGCAGCTAAAAACCTTCTAAAAAGCCAGATTTGGTATAGGTTTTAACTGTTTCTAATATGCTTTGGGGTGACTTTTGAAAAGGTTCTGAAAATTAGGGTCATAAAACCAGAACCTACTGTCAAGTTTTCATGAAGTAATTCTTTAAGTTTTCATGAAGTGTGAGTTTGGACACAGGATAGAGTTCGATTTCAGTCGTTATACTTCATAGGTAATAGCAAGGACTAGGAAACCCATAAATTGTGAAAAGTTAGAACAGCATGAATTGATGCGCTGGGTGTGAATTTGGAACTTAAGGGAAAACAAACCCGTCAATTCAAGTAAGCGACTTTTCAACCTCCTATCTTTTTCATCTGCTATCAAATCTAGAGCAAGCATCTTTAATGAGATGCTGTTAGTCACAGGACATCTACCTGAATCAAGCAAAAAATCCATCGGTAAAGACCGATTAGCTATCACGATTCTGCGTAGTGTAGGAGTTGCTAAATGCAAGCCAATAATTTGAAGTTGCTAGGAGACTATAGCTCTACATTACTGCCCTTACAGCGAGTATGTGACCCGATTGTAGCGATCGCTTTACTGTCCATTTGGAATCAGTTGTATGGTGTACCATTCACCACGCCTTACATTCTGCTAGCGGCTTTGACATTTCTGCTAGCACCTTCCATTTTCAAAGCAACAGGACTCTATCGCGCCGATCAAAAAGATGAGCTAATCGCTAAATCTTCCCGGATTTTGCTGGGTTGGGGAATCATTTTAGCGTTGCTATTTCTGTTAGGTTATCTAACCCATAGCTCAAATTACTTTTCTCGCGAACTGTTGCTAGCCTGGGCATTATCTGTTCCAATTGGGTTGTATGTCTTTCACCTAAACTTGGAGGCACTTTTACATCAGCTTCCAACCTTGGGTTGCAACACACGAACAGCGGTAATCGCGGGCATTAGCGAATCAGGGCTAGATTTAGCGGCACAAATTCGCAACTCCCCCAAACTGGGGATCAACTTGCATGGCTTCTTTGACCAGGTCATATCCTCTCAGCCAAAACTTACGAACAGTAAGCTAATTGGCACTCTAGAGGAACTGCCAGAGTACGTTCGCAAGCATCACATTGACGTAGTTTACATCGCCACGTCGATGAAGAATGAGGAAATGCTTAACACCTTGATGCGCGAACTACAGGACACAACTGCCTGCGTTTATTTTGTGCCAAATGTTCTCAAATTTAGTTTGATGCGAGACAGAACGCACGAGATTAATGGCATTCCTTTAATCGCAGCCTGGACAATTCCTTTTTCAGGAGTACAGTCTGTTTTGAAGCGGGCGATCGACATTATTGTTGCAAGTTTGGCGATCGCCCTTCTGTCACCCTTAATGCTGACCATTGCGATTGGCGTAAAGCTTTCTTCACCGGGACCCGTGTTGTTTAAGCAGTGGCGCTATGGCTTAAATGGACAAGAAATTACCGTCTACAAATTCCGCTCAATGACGGTCATGGAGAATGGCGAAAACGTCGTTCAAGCAAAGCAGAATGATCCCAGAATCACAAAGTTTGGAGGATTTTTGCGCCGCACCTCACTAGATGAACTGCCCCAGTTCATCAATGTCCTGCAAGGGAGAATGAGCATCGTTGGACCGCGTCCTCATGCGATTTATCACAACGAGCAGTATCGCAAGTTGATTAATGGCTACATGCTGCGCCATAAAGTCAAACCTGGTATTACCGGATTGGCACAGATCAACGGCTTTCGAGGAGAGACAGATACGCTCGATAAGATGAAACAGCGAGTTGAATACGACTTGCAATATCTAAAGAATTGGTCTTTAGGGCTAGATTTGAGCATCATCTTTAGAACTGCTTTCGTCTTTTTTAACAGCCGTAACGCCTACTAAAGCGATTAGTAGAAATAGCGGTTCTGTTGAGCCTCCCAAGACAATCTGTTGCTCTATGTCCAAAGACAGATTTAATGCAGTTTCTCTCTTGAAACGCTAAGCTCTTGTGCTCCCTGTTAGATACATTACATCTCTTAACATTTTCCACTGCTATAGTCTGCTTCATTACTACCTCTAAAGAGGTAACGGCTATGGCATCGAGCCCACACAAATCCATCCACGGAGTTGAATGACGAACCTATGATTGACACCCTAAAGCAATCCTACAAGGAACAATTAATCAAGGCAGGCGTCGAACCTCAAAAGGCTGTAAAAGCCGCTGAAAAAATCACTCGCGAAGAGTTGAATCTGATTGGTGAAATTTGGACAGACTGGGCTAATGCCGCACGCCGAATTGAGTTATCGTCTCGTGCAGTCGGCTTAGCTGAAGTGACTCAGTAACATTTCGGAGGGTTAGATGGTTAGGAGTTTGGAGCGAACAACGCAATTTATGGGCATAGCCCTGAGCAGTTTAGTTGTGTTGAGCCAGGTTCCCTCGGCGAGCGCCCAAATCCCTTCAAACAGCGGGATTGCTCCTAACCCAACCCCTCCTGCCGCTGTCCCACAGGAATTAGGTGCGCCTGCTCCGGCTGATCCAGCTCAACCACTGCAAGACTACACGCTGGGTTCTGGCGATCGCGTCCGGCTAGACCTTTTTGAAGTACCTGAATACAGCGGTGAATATCAGGTTTTGTCAGACGGGACGTTGAGTCTGCCTCGAATTGGCGTTGTGCCCGTGCGTGGATTGACCATCGACCAGGCTTCTGCTGAAATTTCAAATCGCTATGCAGTCTATGTGCGCCGTCCCTTTGTGACGATCACGTTGCTGGAAGCGGGGGCAATCAATATTGCGATCGCCGGACAGGTGCAGCGTCCTGGCACCTACGTCGTTTCTGAGGAAGAGATTGCAGGCATTCCAACCGTGACGCAGGTGATCAAGCTTGCGGGCGGCATTACCCAAGATGCCAATGTGCGTGAAGTGCTGGTGCGTCGTCCTGCCCCTCGTTTGGGCGGTTCTAGCCAGGAACTAGAGGTTGATCTGTGGGAACTGCTACGAACAGGCGACATCAGCCAAGATTTAGTCGTGCGAGACGGTGACACTATTGTCATTCCCACGGCAACTGCTCTCAGCCCTGCTGAAGCCACAGAAATTTCCTCTGCTAGCTTTTCGCCTGACACGATTACGGTGAATGTGGTTGGCGAAGTGGCTGAGCCGGGGGCGATCGCCGTTCCGCCTAACACACCGCTAAACCAGGCGATTTTAGCAGCAGGCGGATTCAACAATCGCGCCAGTGAAGGCGACGTTGAGCTGGTTCGGCTAAACCCCAACGGCACCGTTGCCCGTGAAACGATCGAAGTTGACCTGGCTCAGGCGGCTGACCCGGAAGCAAATCCGCCCCTTCGCAGCAATGACACGGTAATTGTGGAGCGTTCTAGCTTAGCCTCTTTCTCCGATACCGCAGGCTTCTTACTCTCGCCCCTCACAGGCATCGTTAGAATTCTGGAAGCAATATTCTAAGGCAAGCTAGCAAAAGGAATGGGGGAGGGCTAAGCCCTTCCCCATTCCTTTTGCTTAACCTGTATGGTTGCCGCTGTACCCAATTTCAAACGGAGAGGGAGGGATTCGAACCCTCGGTAGGGCATTACTGTTCCTACAACAGATTAGCAATCTGCCGCTTTCGACCACTCAGCCACCTCTCCAGGTGACGAAACATCATAATAACAGATTTGCGAAAAGAACTGGTAGGTCTTCTTCATCCTTAGTCAAAAGATTGCTCGACCCAGGCGGGAATGTAGCGCCAAGCTTTATTTAGTTCAGCATCCAGCGCTCTATAGTTAGGCTCTTTTTTTTCTACGAGTGCCCAGAATTTGGCGGAATGGTTGAGATGAACCGTGTGGCACAGTTCATGGATGAACACGTACCGCACCAGATCAGGCGGCAGAAACAGCAGTTTGTGGTTGAGGCTGATTGACTTTTGGCTAGAGCAACTTGCCCAGCGGGTCTTTTGTCCCCGCACAGAAACGCGGCTGTAGGGCAGGCTAATCTCCTTGCTAGTTCGTTTTAACCAGGGAGCCAGATGAAAGTAGGACTGACGGGTGAGCCATTGTCTCAGGGCTTGCCTACAGGCTTCTAGATGATGGGTTGACCCACGTAGTATGAGTTGATGGGACGCTTTTTGAGTCGTGAGCGATAGGTTGGGCGCGTCAGACGGGAGATAGGCAACCGTCCAGGTCAGGGGGGGCGATCGCCACTCAATTTGGTCGGGCAATGCTCCAGTTGGCTCAGCCGGAGTAGCCTGCCGTTCCGTCGCAATTCGTTCGGTTGTTTTAGCGATCCAGTCTTGCCGCCGCTGAAGAAGTTCAGGAACACGTCGCTGGTCAAATCCTTTTGGGACAACGATCTCTACTTCACCCCGTAGGGAAATCTTGATCGAAACGTGTTTGGCTCTAACGCTTTCCCGGATACTATACGCAAGTTCCACAATTTTAAGAATTTAACAAGGCTAACGTTTGAGGAAATCTAATAGAATTTGCTGATGCGGTTTTCCTAAGGGGCGCACTTGCCCAGCGCGTTCTGAGTAGCGATCGCCCCTCACAATATCCTCTACGGTAAACAACCCCAAATCCCACCCTTCATTTAGCTCCAGGGTCTCGACAGGTACCGTGAGAGGCGCGTGATAGACATGCCGAATCGCATGAGCATCCGCATAATCCTTGAATTCTTCCACACTGGGGGGACTGTAGCCAATTTCTTCTAGCAATTCGCGCCGCATTGCCACCTCAGGTGACTCTCCTGGCTCCAGGTGTCCACCAAAAAAAGCCCAGTGACCAGGGTAAATGATCTCTGGAATATTGTCGCGAAGCTGCATGAGAAACTGATGGTCTTGATAGAGAATGGCGATCGCTACAGCCGGACGGCTATCTTTTTCAGCTTGCATCATAAAGCAGTAAGGATTGAAGGGTGAGGATCAAAGCTACGAGAACCCGCTGCGCTGCGTTCGAGTTGGCTTAATTCTTCAACATAAAATTCTCCCTGCTCCCGCCCAGCGAGAGGAATACTTTGATATCGGACCCGTCCTCGAATTAAAACTTGATCCCCAGTTTCCAGGGTTGTATCAGAAGTCAAAACCCAGACTGTTCCTGTGCTGTCTTGAAGCTGGTAGACTTGCCCGTTTAGCAAAGGAGCGCGATCGCCCACGGTGCCCTGCAGCCGCACAAGCTGGTTAGTTGCAGAGCAAGTTTGAATCCGCTCGATCGGTCTAACTTGTCCTGGCTGCAGTCCATTCAAGCAAACTGCCTCTGACCAGCCCGCGCAACCCGACAGCCCAATTAACCACAACAGAATGCTAGATTGCCAAACTCGTACTCTAACCAACCGTATCACCTGCTTAGAAATTCTCCTTATCGGCAACCGCATCTGAGAAACATTATGCCTGCATTGCTAAAAACCCAGAAATAAACTGAATACCGCTTCTACATGAAACCGCATATTTTGAAACAGGCTCCACCTATGCGGGACACGTTCCAAAATATGCGGACTTAAAGAAAATTGGTATGAGAGCTAACAATTTGAAACACGGTTTCTGAGAAACTTCTATCTACCCAGGGCATGTTTTTTTAAGCAGCTTCTATCTACGAACGTAAAATTACTACGGTGAAGGATTTAAGCTGTAAACCTTGAGCGTCTAGTTGTATCAACTTGCACGACTGTTCCCATTCACAATGACACTGAGCTAAGACATGACTGGTAGAGCTGGCATATTAGATGGCAAAGCACTTGCCGCACAGTTACACATTGAGTTAACTCAACAGATCGAAACCTTGCAGCCCCAGATGGGCCGTCCCCCGGCGCTAGCAGTGCTAATGGTAGGAGATAACCCTGCTAGCCTATCTTACGTGCGAGGCAAAGAGCGGGCTTGTGAAAAAGTTGGCATTGCCTCCGTAGGCAAACATCTGCCAGCAGAAACGACTCAACTGGAGCTAGAAAAACTTATCCACGACTTTAATCAAGATGAAACGGTAGACGGCATTTTGATTCAGCTTCCCTTGCCCAATCATCTTGATGCTGTTGCACTGCTGAGTCAGATTGATTCTGATAAAGATGTCGATGGGCTGCACCCGCTCAACCTGGGACGACTGGTACGCGCTGAAGTCGGTTTGCGAAGCTGTACCCCAGCCGGGATTATGCGTTTACTGGCAGCGTATGAAATCGACCCGACAGGCAAACACGCCGTGATTGTTGGACGCAGTACGCTGGTTGGCAAACCTTTGGCACTGATGATGCTGAATGCGAATGCAACAGTAACAGTTGCCCACTCGCGTACCCAAAATCTGGAGGCGATCGCCCGTGGTGCAGACATTCTCATTGCAGCCGCCGGTCATCCCAATCTCGTCACAGCAGACATGGTTATGCCCAGTGCAACAGTGATCGACGTGGGCACCAATCGGATCGTAGACGAGACTGGCAAAGCCCGATTGGTAGGTGACGTAGATTTTGACAACGTCCAGAAGGTAGCCAAGTGGCTGTCGCCCGTTCCCGGTGGAGTTGGGCCAATGACGGTTGCCATGCTGTTATACAACACCGTATGGAGCTACCGCCGCAAGTTACACCCCTGAGATTAAGCGGAGATTAATCTCTAGCTATATCCTTGCAGACACTTGCAATCGTAAAATCTTCCTAAGTGGCTGCTACGACCATCAGAACTTACGCAGACAGAATTCCAGATTCGAGCAGTCCAAACGCTAACTAGGAGTTTAAGCCCCTATTCTTCGTGAATGCGTAAGTTCTGATAATTTTGAGCGCAAACTGTGCAAAACTTTCGTAGCACAAACGGAAATTTTAAGTTGAATCAGAAGTGTGAGGAATCAAGGGCTAGCCGTGACTAACGCCATGAATTTATCTCAGTCAGAGTTTAACCTTTCTACTTACCTATCCGCCCAACAAGCTCGTGTAGAATCCGCCCTGGACCAGTCCATTGCAGTCGTCTATCCGGAAAAGATTTATGAAGCAATGCGCTACTCTCTCATGGCAGGGGGCAAGCGTCTGCGCCCAATTCTTTGTCTGGCAACCTGTGAACTGCTGGGCGGGAGTGCTGCAATGGCAATGCCAACGGCTTGTGCCCTAGAAATGATCCACACGATGTCTCTGATTCATGACGATTTGCCTGCGATGGATAACGATGACTATCGCCGGGGCAAGCTGACCAATCACAAGGTCTATGGGGAAGACGTTGCGATCTTAGCGGGAGACGGTTTGTTAGCTTATGCATTTGAGTTCATTGCGCTGCAAACTCAGGGAGTACCTGCTGAGCAAGTTCTGCAAGTCATTTCACGGCTAGGGCGAGCGGTGGGTGCAGCCGGACTGGTTGGGGGTCAAGTGGTTGACCTGGAGTCTGAAGGCAAGGTCGATGTCGCGTTGGAAACGCTTGATTTTATTCATCGCCACAAAACAGGAGCGCTGCTCGAAGCCGCTGTAGTGTGCGGGGCAGTGTTGGCAGGTGGGTCAGAAGCTAACGTTCAAAGGCTTTCCAGCTATGCTCAAGACATTGGGCTAGCCTTTCAAATCGTGGATGATGTGCTGGATATTACGGCAACCCAAGAGGAATTGGGCAAATCAGTGGGCAAAGATTTGCAGGCTCAAAAAGTGACCTATCCCAGCATTTGGGGCATTGAGGAGTCAAAGCGTCAGGCAGAACAGCGAATCGCTCATGCTAAAGCGCAGCTAGAGCCTTTTGGAGAAAGCGCTCAGCCTTTGATGGCGATCGCCGACTACATTACTGCCCGAACTTATTAAGGACTCACTAAGGGGGGGGATGCCGTCATGCAGGACATTAGTGCAATTTTGGATAATCACGTACTGCTGGTCGCAGTCATCGCCTGTTTAATCGCTCAGGTGCTCAAGTTAGTCTTTGAGTTTGCTCGACACGGCAAGGTTAACTTTCGCACGCTTGTTGAAACTGGCGGAATGCCCAGCGCCCATTCTGCTCTGGTGTCGTCCTTGGCAACTGGGGTAGGACAATTAATGGGGTGGGAGAGCAGCGAATTTGCGATCGCTCTAATCTTTGCCATCATCGTCATGTACGATGCAACCGGAGTCCGTCAGGCTGCTGGCAAACAGGCACGAATCCTTAACCAGATCGTGGACGAACTGTTTCGGGGCGACACTGAATTTGCCGAAGAACGCCTCAAGGAACTGCTAGGGCATACTCCCGTTCAGGTAATTGTCGGCTGCTTGTTAGGCATCACGATCTCCTGGTTAGCTGGCCCAGCTTGATTCTATTAAACCTTCACGCTTCAAAATCTATTAGGGCACAGAAGAAGGCAGGGCTAAGCCCTGCCTTCTTCTGTGCCCTAACTGAGGTGACTAGTGCTAATCCACCGAGGCGACCGTTGGGGTCAACAAAACGACGCGACGGCTATCAACAACTAATGCTAAGAAGTTGCGATCGCTCAATCGCTGCAATACAGAATTTGCTACAGCCGCATCGGAGGTATGCAACGCTAACAGGTAAGGACGCTGCCCATAGGAAACTAGCCCTACTTGACTACCTAATACCTGCTGCACATCAGTTGCTACTTCTGGACGGTTGAAGTAGTCAACCAGCACCGCATAGCCTGCGGCTAGAGGTTGGGGATTGTAAGACAGTGTCTCGGTGGATGGAGCGGGCTGTGTGTTAGGAGTTTGGGACTGAGTTGAAGTCGCTTCAGATGGACGGGCAACAAATGCTTGCATTCCGCCAAGGTCACTCAAATACTGTGCCCACGAGTTGGCAACTTCAGCATCAGTAAAGCCGCCGACGCGAGTAACCGTGTTGTCCAAATAGCGGCAAACCGTTGTGGAGGCATTAGGCGGTAAGGTACGCCGAAGCTGTTCTGGTGTTTGGCCAGACTCGCTGACCACTAGAAGCAGATATTCTCCTGCCGCAGGTGGCTCACAGGCAGGAGCAGATTGGGCGATCGCTCTCTGCCCCATGATCCCCGTGATATTGATCCCCGCAACTACAGCAGCAAGCGCCACCTTCACTGAGAAGACACACAGCTCGATTGGCAACTTTATTGGAGTTTGGCGCATGATTGGGTCGCCCATGGCGGTTTAAGACACAGAAGCCAGAGAAGCCAGCGGATCAGGAATCGTCGCAGAGGGAGCCTGAAACTCACCCGTTGCTACATACTCCAGTCGCAACTTCAGCCAAGTAACCAACTGCGGGTTGGTTGAAACAACTGCAGCAGCAGGTTTTGGGCACTTAGCAGCGATCGCTGCCATCTCAGGTGCTTGCAAAAAGGCAGGCTGGTGAACCAGCCAAAAATCGATTTCTTTCCCCTGATCCTGATAGTTGCGTGTCCGCTCCCGCAACACCTCATCAATGGGTTCTTCCAACAAAAACTTTTGACTGGCTAAAGCGTAATAGTAAGTCTGCATACCTAAATCTCAGTACCACTCATTCAGTAATCAACTCGGGTGATTTTGTTACGGTATCTGCCCTATTCAACCTTTTCACCCTAAAAAGCAAACTTTTAAGAAAGCAGTGCCGAACCTTGCTTCCTCAAGAACAACCCACCTTTAGAAGATTATCAAAATCGGCTGCTTTCAGATCATCCCTCACACCCCTAATCGCAGCATAAGCAAAACTTCAAGTGTCTGTGGAAAAGCAATAATCCCTCTCTCTGAGGAAATGCAAGGTAAAGCACAAGCAACAAAAGCTAGCAAATTGCTTCAGCTAGCAAAGCTCCGAAAGGAGCGAACACTCGCTCGCCTCTGCGCGGACAGAATTTTTCTCAGAAATGTCCTTTGCCAATCGCAATCCTTGTAGATCAAGTGTTCTATTTCAGCATAGACACAACAGAACACTTGATCTATTCTAGGAGCATTCCTCGCTTGCAGATTGGGTTTTAGCAGAAGCAAGGAACACGGACAAGATTCAGCAACTTCTGACTTTTCAACTTTTTGCAATTCTTATCTTTTGGCTTGATTTTCCCCACGCATTCCACACTGTTTCCACAAGTGGGTTGAGGTTTTTCCACAGATTAGCTGAGGTTTTCCACAGCCTTTAACGAGAGCATAAGGACTTGCCGTATTGTTGGGGATTTCAGTCTTAAAAAGCAGCTTTCTCATAAACCACCGTCTTATGATGAAGTTATGTAACAAGAAATGCCCTGAAACCCTGATTCTCTCGTAAACCTTATTTTTATCTGAAGAGGATCGCAACATTTTGCAGCATTGACAAGCCTACCCCCCTCTAGCGCACAATGATGCGACCTACCTAAAAAGCGCTCCGATTTGAGCCGATCTGGATCTGCCTGTGGATTATCTGTGGATTATTTGCGGGAAAGTTTCAAACTTAGCTTAGAGTCGCGTTGGCGCTGATTTTAGCTGCAACTATGGCGGCGATCGCGCCACAGGCAGGTGTTTTTGTCCATTCGCCCATTTACCAGAGGTTTCCATGAACGCAACCGTCAGCATCTTGGCAGAAATCCCTGAAGAGCTACATGAATCGCTCCAAGGCTACCTGGAAACCCATCCCGACTGGGATCAAGACCGGGTGTTTTCTGCTGCTCTTTCACTGTTTCTGTTACAGAATGGCAATAGCGACAGCGTCGAGTCGTCTCGGAGCTACCGTCGTGCTGCCAGAGTTTATCTAGATACGCTGTTTAAGCACGCTGTCTGAGGCGTAGCTTAAGGCATTCTGACTGAATGCTTGTCTGAGTGCTTCTCTCGTTAAGCTTATTTAAGGCATTGGCGCTGCCCCTTAAAAGACTGCAATTGACTCGATACAATTAGGTCTTGGCTGTAGCAGCTATAGAGGATCTGACCCATGAATTATCTCTGGTTCAAAGCATTTCATATTGTTGGCGTTGTGGTTTGGTTTGCTGGCTTATTCTATTTGGTGCGTCTGTTTGTCTATCACGTCGAAGCAAATGAGCAGCCAGAGCCAGCCCGTAGCATTCTTCAACAGCAATACCAGATCATGGAGAAGCGGCTCTATAAGCTGATTACTACGCCAGGTATGGTGTTAACGGTAGTGATGGCGATCGCCATGCTAGTCACTGCCCCTGAACTCCTCAGAGATACCTGGCTCCATGTCAAAATGGGTCTTGTCGTTGTGCTGATTGGCTACCACCACTACTGCGCTCGTTTGATGAAACAAATGGCCGCAGACAAGTTTGCTCTAGGTAGTCAGCAAATGCGATGGCTCAATGAAGTTCCCACAGTGTTTTTGGTAGTGATTGTGCTGCTTGCGGTATTTAAGAATAATTTGCCTACGGATGTGACGGCTTGGGGTGTTCTGGCTCTGATCGTGGCAATGGCGGCAATTATTCAGCTTTACGCCCGCAAGCGGCGGCTAGACAAGGAGAAGCTAGCTGCTACGGCTGATGCAAGCATGAGCAGCATGGCTAACGTCAGCGCAAACAACGGTCATGCATCAGAAGTGCAGGCTGGCTAACCTTTTACGATGAGCTAGAGCGCATCTACCAACACTCAAATCGCTGAAAAAGCTGAGGCAGTTAATTAAACCCAATCAAAAGATTTAAGGGGGAAATGGTAAAACCATTTCCCCCTTAAATCTTTGATCTGGAGTGACGCTACTGAGGCTCTACAGATTATTCCGTCATGTGTGTTTCCCCATATCCTGTTGTCTAGCTAAGCAAAACTCTTCATCACACTTGCTAGGACAGTAAGGATAGAAATGAACAAAATCAAACGGGTGTTAATTGCAGGTGGAACGCACGGCAACGAGCTAAATGGGATTTATGCAGTTAGAAAGTACGAGCGATGTCCCGAACTGATCCATAGACCAAGCTTTGAGACGTTAACTGTATTAGGCAATCCTAGGGCTATAGAAGCAGGGGTACGCTACATCGATAAAGATTTGAATCGCTGTTTTGATATTCCAGAGGGGAAGGCAACAGATCTTGACTATGAAGTTCAGCGAGCCAGAGAGATCAAGAGCCAGTTTGGACAAGCAGGACAAATGCCTGTGGACTTTGCCATTGATCAGCACGGCACTGACTCTAATGCAGGGTTGATGCTGATTTTAGATAGTCTTGACTGCTTCACTTTAAAGCTGGCAGCTTACCTGAGCTGCAAACAGCCTGAGCTCAAAGTTTACAGTTCTGCTGCTTCGGGCCGCAGTCAAGATTCACTGCGATCAATTGCTAGATATGGAGTCGGGATTGAAGTCGGACCCGTTGCCCACGGAACACTACACGCAGAACTGTTTCAAAAAACTGAAGTATTAGTTTGTGCAATTTTGGATTACTTAGAACAGTACAACAGCAACACAGTTTCACTAGAAGAAACATCATTAACGGTTTACCAACATGCCAATGCAGTCGATTATCCTAAGGGCAAAAACGGTGAGATTCAAGCAATGATTCATCCTCAGCTTCAGTTCAAAGATTATGAAGCTTTGAATCCTGGCGACCCAATGTTTTTAACATTTGATGGGGATGCGATCGCCTATCAAGGCAGCACAACCGTCTACCCTATTTTCATTAACGAAGCTGCCTATTACGAGAAGGGAATTGCAATGTACTTAACCCAAAAACAGCAATTCCAAGTTAGCTAAGCAGTTGATGGTATTTATATTGGTTAAAGAACCTTGCCATGCGCTCCACGGCAGATTCTAAAATCGCTGGTTCATGCACCAGGGCAAATCGGACATACCCCTCACCCGACTTACCAAAACCTGCCCCAGGAGAAGCGGCAACGCCTGTTTCTTCCACTAAACGGGTGCAGAATTGGATGGAGTCTTGCACCCAGGGTTCTGGCAGTCTTGCCCAGATGTACATCGTCGCGTCAGGACACGGCACCTGCCAGCCAATTTGGTGCAGGACAGCGATGAAGGCATTCCGACGCTGACGGAAAGTTTCAACTGCGACATTCACCCCGGCTTGCGGTCCAGTGAGAGCAGCGATCGCCCCATTCAAAATGCCGCGATACTGATTGAAATCCACAGCCGCTTTTACCTGCCGGAGCGCCAGAATTAATTCCTTATTACCGATCGCATAGCCCACTCGAAAGCCCCCCATGTTATAGGACTTTGACATGGTAAAGAATTCAATCGAGCAAGTCTTATTCGGGTCAGCCTGGAGAACAGAAGGGGGAGCGCTGCCGTCAAAATACAGGTCAACATAAGGAAAGTCGTGAACCAGTACCAGGTTGTGTTGCTGACAAAAGGCAACCGCTTTTTGAAAAAATGAGAGGGGAGCGATCGCCGTCGTCGGATTATGCGGATAGCTCAATACCATCATCCGCGCCTGGCTTAGCACGGGTTCAGGAATATCTTCTAAAACTGGTAAAAATCCGTTTTCTGCCAACAACGGCATCGTGTATATCTGACCGCTCGCCAAATATACACCTCCAGCATGGGAAGGATAGCCAGGATCTTGCAGCAGCGCAAAATCACCTGGATTTAAGATCGCTAGCGGCAGGTGCGCCGTCCCTTCTTGCGAACCAATCAGCGGTAAAACTTCGGTTTCTGGATCTACAGCGGTGCCAAATCTCTGGGTATACCACTGTGCCGCAGCTTGCCGAAACGACCGAGTCCCATGAAACAACAGATAGCCATGAGTGTCAGGATCGCGCAGGGAAGTGGCGATCGCCTCCAATACATGCTCTGATGCAGGCAAGTCAGAAGACCCCAACGACAGATCAATCACATCTTGACCTGCGGACTTAGCTCTAGCTTTAGCCCGGTCCATGTCTGCAAACACATTGGCTTGCAGCGGCTCCAAACGTTTGGCAAATTGCATGGTCTTGTTGTAGCCCAGATTGATAGCGTAGGAGGATGGGCAAGTCCGGACCTACACGGACTGGCTTATTACTTAAGCCGCTGTGGGTAAGTAAGGCGTGAGAAACGCTTCTAGTTTTTGCTTACTCATTGCCCCTTCTGTCGAAGCAAGAACTTCGCCCTGCTTTAGCAGAACCAGAAAAGGAACTCCCTGAACCTGGTACTTTGCTACAGTTTCCGGGTTGGGATCGACTTCCATCTTGACGACCTTGAGGCGATCGCCATAGGTTTGGGCCGCCCAATCTGCTACTGGCGACATCAAGCGGCAAGGGCCACACCACGAAGCCCAGAAGTAAACCAACACAGGCTGTGTGGCGCTTAAAACTTCTGCGTCAAACTCAGGATCTGTGATCGAAAGGACAGTGTTGCTCATGCTAGGTCACAATAATTCAATCACCACCTGATCTAGGTTAACCGTCAGACCGTCGTTTCGGGTCAAAACTAGACTAAATCGACAAAAATTTCTACGTTGTACCGCTTTTACCCGTACACTAAGGCATCTTTATTACATCCCCTCACCCAGACTGGAAGCTCTCCTGCTGAATGTTCAAAACACTATAGAAACTATTGGTAACTGACGTGACTCAAACTAGTACTTCATCCAAGGCTGTTCAAGTTCGAGCGATCGCCACCCCAGAAGAAATCGAGCAGTTTTTAGACGTTCCTGCAAAAGTCTATGCTGACGACACAAACTGGGTGCCCCCCCTCCGCAGTAGCGTTGCCAAGCAGCTTGCCCCAGACAATCCGTTTCTTCAGTACGGCAAACTGCAAGCTTTTATTGCGGTGAAGGGCGAATCCGGTGAGGAAGTCGTTGGCCGCATCGTGGCATCTGTGAACCAGCGTTTGATCGAGCGGGAAGGCAAGAACGTTGGACTGTTTGGCTTTTTTGAGTGCGTAGAAGATTCGGCAGTTGCCCAGGCTCTTTTGCAAGCTGCCTGCCAGTGGCTCCGAGAGCAAGGGATGACCAAAGCGAGAGGACCGATCGACCTCTCCACCCACAACAATTGCCTGCTGCTGGTGAATGGCTTTGACTCACCGCCGACGATCATGATGCCCTACAACCCGCCCTACTACCCCCAATTCATTGAGCAGGATGGTTGGCAAAAAGCGATCGATGCCTATTCCTATCACTTGCCCCTCGATCGCCCCCTTCCGACTGAGTATGAAAAAGGCTATCGTATTGCTGCTAAGTCAGGAGTGAGCTTTCGTCGGGTCAATCTTAAAGGCGAAGCGTTCGATCAGGATGTCGAGGGAATTTATTATCTGTTCAACAAAGCCTTTGCCAACAACTACAGTTCCACGCCCCGGACATTAGAAGAATTCAGGGAAGAGGCAGAAGACCTCAAAACCGTAGTTGATCCCGACATCTTTTGGATTGCTGAATACGAAGGGGAAATGGTCGGCTTCTTCATGGCGCTGCCTGACTACAACATTGCGCTCAAGCACGTTGGCGGCAAGCTCAACTGGCTAGGCATTCTCAAACTGCTCTGGTATCGCCGTCAGATCAACCAGGCACGAGTCATCGTCATTTGCGCTCTACCGGAACACCGCCGCAGAATGGTGCCTCTAGCTTTGATCCATCTGGGAATGCAGAGTGGCGTGCAAAAAGGCAAACCTTACAAGCAAGCAGAACTAGGATACGTCTACGAAGATAATTCTCCTTCTCGTAAAGTCGTTGAAGCGACCGGAGCAAAAGTCTACAAAACCTACCGAATCTATGAGAAAACACTGGTGTAAACAGCCGTAGGTTGGGTGAAGCAAAGCGTAACCCAACTTCTTTAAGCAGGTTGTGGAGCAGGTTAATTCTCAGGGTTAGTAATGGGGACGCAGAGAATGAAAGCATTGGTCACAGGAGCCAATGGCTTTACCGGATCGCATTTGGTGAAGGCATTGGAACAGCGAGGAGATACCGTCATAGGCTGGGTACGCAAATCTAGCGATTTGTCTCGTCTGTCCGACTGTAAAGTGCAATTGGCTTATGGCGATCTGACTGACTCTCAAGCACTGCAAGCCGCAATGCAGGGCGTTGATGCTGTATTTCACACGGCTGCCTATGTAGAACTGGGCGTAGTCGATGAAGCCAAAATGCAGCAGGTCAACGTAGAAGGAACTCGTGCTGTGATGCAGGCAGCCCAGCAAGCTGGCGTGTCTAAAGTCGTCTATTGCAGCACGATTGGCATTTACGGTGACACTCAGGGGCGAGTGATCGACGAAACGTTCCAGCGTACCCAAAAGGGGTTTTCGTCAGGCTACGATCGCACTAAATATCAGGCTCAGCAGCTAGTCGATCAGTTTGCGGCTGAGGGTCTGCCTGTCGTTAGCGTCATGCCGTCAGGCATTTTTGGGGCAGATGATCCCCACTTTGGCCCAGTAATCGACCAGTTTCTCAAAGGGCGGCTGAAGCTGTGGGCGGGGAGCGATCGCATCACCGGGATCGTCCACGTAGACGATCTGGTAGAAGCAATGCTGCTGGCTGCCGATAAAGCCCAGCCAGGTTCCCACTACATCCTTTCTGCTGGGGAAATGACGACTCGTGAAATGTTTCAATTCCTCAGTCAAGAAACTGGGATCGCGCCACCTGGGGAAGCGCCAAAAGCGATCGTCCGGGTTTTAGGAAATTTGCTTGATCCGGTAGGACGGCTACTTTCCTGGCAACCTCCACTGAGCCGAGAAAGGGTTCACTACATCTACGATCGCTGCGTTCGGGTAGACGCAACTAAAGCGGTTCAAGAACTGGGCTGGCAACCTCGCTCGGTCGAAGCAACACTCCGAGAAGTTTTGAAGCGGTAGATGTCTATTACCGCTTCAAAATCCCGTCTTCTAAGTACGCAACCCGATCAGCGACATCAATGATGCGAGAGTCGTGAGTCACCATCAGCACACTGCGTCCGCCTTCTTTTGCCAAGTTTCGCAACAGCGCAATCACAGCATGACCACTTTGAGAATCAAGCGCAGCTGTAGGTTCATCTGCCATGATGAGTTGGGGATCACCAGCCAGGGCACGGGCGATCGCCACCCGTTGCTTTTGTCCACCTGACAAATCTTGCGGCAAATTCTTTGCCTTGTTTCCCAACCCGACCTGCTCCAACAGAAATAAGGCTTCTTTATGAGCCGCCCCTACTCGGTAGCCCTTTAGTTTTAGGATGACCTCGATATTCTCGACTGCCGTCAGTGCCGGAAACAGGTTAAATCCCTGAAAAATAAAGCCAATGTTCCTTAGCCGGAACCGAGAAAGCTGCTGCCGAGACATACGTGTAATCTCTTCGCCCAGCAGGAACACGCTGCCACTGGTTGGGGTTAGAATTCCTGCCAGGATTGACAGCAAAGTTGTCTTTCCTGATCCGGATGGACCCATCAGCAGTTGAATATTTCCTTTAGCGATTTCTAAATTGATATCTTGAAGCGCATGAAAGCTTTGGGTACCCGCGTGGTATACCATTTCTATGCCTTTTGCGGCGATCGCAGGCTCGTTGATTAGCCTTGGAGCCGTAGAACCTCTTTGAAACCGGGTACCTAACTCGGTGAAATTAATTTGAGAAGCTGCCATGCGTTTCAGTAGTTGAGATGTGAATTTTAAAGTAGTAGAGACAAATCGCAATCGAATCGCCAGAATGTTAGATCCGCATCGAAGTCGCCCTAATCCAGATTAAGTAGATTGTTTTTTCAAGTTTCAGCCACATACGACTTTATTTTTAGTGTACCTAGACACCCTAGCTAGCTTGATTAAGCTTTCATTAGAAACTCTTTACACTCAACCCCAGCCTTGAAGGACTAAGCTTTGAAAACGATTGCAGGATCAACATGAGTCACCTTCTGGATAGCAAATAGAGCAGAGCCACCGCACATGGCGATCGTGATTCCTAAAATGCCGATGGCAGAGAGCGGAGTAATGAGAATCGTGATCCCCTGAGTTGCAAAAGTCCACGCTCCCAACCCTAAGCAAAAAGCCATGCTAGGGACATAGCCTAAAACTGCCATCCACAAGGCTTGCTCAATGATGATGCTGTAAATGACTCGATCAGACGCTCCCATCGCTTTAAGGGTGCCAAATTCCTTCATGTGGTCAGAGACAGACGCATATAGAATCTGTCCGACGACAACCATCCCAACAACGACTCCTACAGCTGCTCCCAGTCTCAAGACAAAACCAATGCCCGTCCGCTTTTCCCAATAGCTACGAGTGTGGTCCGCCATTTCTGTCTGGGTGTAAGCCTGCGTACCCACTAGCTCATCTTCTAGTTGCTGCTTTAGAATCTCGATATTTTGCCCCGCTTCTGCCCGCACCAACACATATGAAATTGGGTCGGTCGAAGTTAGGGTCCGAGGCTGCGAAGCAGCGGGGTCAGCAGGGGAGTCAGAGCGTTCATACACCGTGCTGCACTCCAGCGCACCGCCCGGCTGCACGTCGCAGAGAACATTAGAAGTCAAGCCTGCGCTGACATAGTTCATCGTATTTTCTAGGGACGTGAAGATGAAGGCACTCGTGGCAATCGATTGCGTTCCCTGAGTTTGCCCTACAACACGGGCTGGAATGGAGTTGATTGAGCCGCGTCCGTTTTCCGGATCTAGCTGAAGCGATCGCAAATTTGTCTCATCCACCATGATCGTGTTGGGTTCATTCAGGTCGCTCTGATTGCCCTGTTTTATGTCCCACAACCTAAATAGCCGCCCATCTGGGTCATAACCAATCAGCCTGACAGGAGCAATCTCGCCAGAAGTGCTGCGCCACCTGCCGCTTTGAATCATCAGCGCCTCTGCCCGATTAACTCCTGCCAACTGCTGTGCCTGTGCAACTTGCCCTAGAGTCAACGGTTGAGTCAACTCAAAGTGAACCATCTCCTCAGCTGCAACCCAGATATCAGCGTTTGAATTTTCGATTAGCTGTACGGTAGAGCGTGTAAATCCTTCTAAAATGCCCGTTTGAATTGTCACAAGGCTGACTGCAAAAACGATCCCCGCCTGGGCAACCAGGAAGCGAGGGATGTCTTCAAACAAATTTTTGCGGGCAATAGAAGCCATGATTTGGAGACGCTAAGAGGCTTTCTTGTGCCCCGATAAAGTTTTACTGTAGGCACTTAATTTAATGTTACTTTGCTCTTGCCCTACTTCACTGGAGAGATGTGCCAGTGCAGTAAGTGGGCTGCCTGGCTCAGATTTGTAGCAGCAGTAACAGCAACCCCAAGATGTGGTTGATAGCCAAGCTCAGTAACTTTCACCTCACAGAATTACTAGTTTCCAATTCAATCGCTGATTCAAAAAGTATTTCTTCTTAAGTAGAAACACGATAACAGCGTATTTCTACTTGGAGAGAGTATGCGTTTTATTGAATTCATGAGTTTCACAAAGTTGTGTTTAAGTAAACCTACAGAATTGCTTTAGGAAATATACCGATATGGCAAAAGGTCGTTTTGATATTATTACTTAGGCTCTAAGTTAAAAATTATACTTTATGGCGATCGCCTCCCAAACCTCTAAGCCCACTTAACAAATTCCTGTTCATGAACAGGAATACCTTATAAACGTCCTCAGTATAAGTCACTAAATTGTCTGACTGCAGCTAGGAAGTAACGTCCTTGCAGTATTTACCCTGGAAATAACATAAGTATTAGTAGAAAAATTCCAGTATAAATTCGGACAAAAAACATGATTTTTCCCGTGTTCTAGATGTCAATTTTGGGCAAATTATGACCAAGCGACTCAATAAGAGAACACAATTATGGCTGCTGATTACGCTGGCAATACGCCCAAGCAAGCGAGACAAATTAGCCTTACTTCTACACCAAGAACCTATAAAGATCGAGTTGGCTCTCTTGATACCAACGACTACTACAGCTTTACATTAGGCAAGCGCAGCAGCGTTAAACTCGCCTTGAAAGGTTTGAATGCTAACGCTGATATGGCGTTGATTAGTAAGTCTAGAAGTCAACCTACAAGGCGATCGACGCGTAGCAGTAATCAAGGTGAAGCAATCAATCAAGTATTAGATGCAGGGACCTATTACGTTCGGGTTTATCCCCGTAGCGGCAACGTTGGATATCAATTGAGTGTGTCTGCTTCTGCAGTAAAAAGCTATCAGCGCTACACGTTCAAATACAGCTATGGCAATGGCGATTACTACACAGGCTATGGCTACAGCACAAGCGATCGCTACCGCAGTGGACAACAAATTACTCACAGCAATTCAGACAGTTCAGGTTATACCGGCTCCTATCAAATCACCTCAGCCGTTAACTACACAGGTACCACTCAAAATTTAGACAAGCTACGGGTTAACAGTTACTACGACAGCGAAAGGAATGATAGCTATCCGCCCTTTTCCGGCTATGGCAGTAGCGGACTAGGTAGCGAATCAGGCTATATCACTAAAACCAGCAATTTCTTTGATAACAAAACTGAAGCTGACCCTACAGAGGATTGGTTTGGTAATACGCTTCGAGATGCTGGACTGCGATTTGCTACACGATCTCGCTTCCTTGATAGCAAGCTCGATCGGAATGACATGATCACTATCTTTCGTGATGCAAAAGATGGAGGAGCAATTGACTCCACTGAACTCAATGATCTCCGCACTCTAACTAGCGACAAATCTTATGTCGCAATGGACGATCATGTCCGAGTTCTATCTAGCAAAGTTGTGAATAGCAATGAGGCAAACTCACAGTATCAGGGGAAAGCACTGGGGAATTTGTTTGCAGGTAGCAGTGATGTTCATCTTGAGAAGCTGGTGAATAAGTGGTTTTTAGGAAGCGATCGCCCCGCTGCCGCCAACACCTATCGCTATGCAAACGGTTCCCTATTTCAAAATGGTGTGAGCTACCAGGACATCAAACAGGGCAAAGCTAGCAACTGCTATTTCTTAGGAGGTTTAGCTGCAACAGCGATACGATCTCCCAATTCGATTCAAGATATGTTTATTGATAATGGCGATAACACTTACACCGTTCGCTTCTTTAATCAAGGTGTTGCTGACTACGTCACGGTAGACCAATATTTGCCCGTCGCTTCGTCAGGACAGTTCACATACGCTAGCCAAGGTGGATACTACAATCGCACCTCCACTGAATTGTGGGTTGCTCTAGCAGAAAAAGCTTACGCTCAAGTCAACTCTTCAGGCTGGACGTATCGCTGGAATAATGACCACTCCAACTCTTATCAGGGCATCAACAACGGTTGGTTTGGAGATGCGATTCGTGACATCACAGCAAAGAGTTCTTCTATCCGCAATTCGCTAAACTTTGATACTTTGGTCAACGCCTTTGCAGCCGGCAAGATGATCGGTGTCAATTCAAAAGCAAGTGGTCAAATTTCCTCTACAGTTGTCTACAATCATGTTTATGTATTAACGGATTACAACTCATCCACCCAAAAATTCACCTTGTTCAATCCCTGGGGAGTCAGTGGTGGATATGAAAATGGTTCCTCCAAGCCTGGAACATTGAATATAACCTGGAACGAATTGACTGCAAACTTCAGCAGTTGGGATTCTTCCGTAAGTTAATAGCTGTATAGCGCCAGTCACTCAATAAAAAAGGAGGAGGGTCAAGCCCTCCTCCTTTTTTCTGATACATAACTCAACTGTTAGTGAGATGGTAGGTGATTAGCGGCATTGTTTTCTGAGATATAGCGTTCACATCCTGTTCAAAATCTCCAAGCAACATCTTAATTTGTTCAAGATGTTTAGGCTGAATTGTTCGCTGCCCTTTTAGCCAACGAGTAACCAGAGAACGATCTACTTGTAGAGCATCTGCCAGTTGTGCTTTAGTCATACCTTTTGCATCGAGTGCTGCCTGAATTGCATCACTTGTTAGCATTGGCGACTGAACACGAGTCCGTTCAGGCTTTAACGAAATAGGGGCATGGGCACCGAGCTTTTCCTGAATCTTTACTGAAGGTTTGATGATGACGATCGCCTTCAACCAGGTTGCTAACCAGTTACGGGGACGATACCCAGACCCAGACCCAGACTCAGACTCATCACTCAACGACCAAGCAGGTCGGATACTTTCTGGATAGGTTGCTGGATCAAAATCGATTTCCCAGCCTAACTCTTTGAGAGTGAGTAAAGCACTATCCCACTGATCGATCAACTTAACGCGGCGTAGTCGGTCTTTCTGAACATTCTCCAAGAGTTCTTTTGGCTCTAGCCGTTCTAGTAGAGTCTGCACTTCATAGCGGCCATCATCTCGAATCCGACTCATGATTGTCAGGAAAATGGCAAGTTTTGAAGCTAACCGTTGGCGATAAGGATTAATTTGAAGCGTACTTTTTGCCAAATAGCCATATTGGAAGAGCGCTTCCTTGGCACTACCATCGCTGGCATTGAGAAACTTTTCGGTCCAAACTCCAGGACGTACCTTGATATATAACTCATCGGGGTCGCCTGCCTCGTAGGTTGGGGAATCTGGCTGGTTAATATCCATTGTCAGCGCTAACTGACCCGCATAGCCTAACCCTTCTAAAATCCACATTGCGCCCCGCTCAACGTTGTATCGTTTTGCGCCAATGTTGATGTTTTTGACTAATACGGAGAGGCTACAGACTAGTTCTACGAGATGTCCAATCTTTTTGAGTTTTTGGGCGATCGTGATATCTGTGCGCTTATCCCAACCAAAGAGCCGGATCAGGTCAGTTCCCTTTAAGCGAATTTGCTCTGCCCACGGCTCGTCTGAATCGGTCGCATAGGAGGAAAAAATGAGAAATACATAGGCAGCTTCCGGTCCAAACTGCTGAATAATCTCCCATGCAGCTTTGCCTGGAACTAGCTCAATTTGTTGACTAGAGGGGCTTTGACGAACAATCTGATGCTGAATAAACCCTTCCCCAACGAGCTTCTGCCAATAGGGATATTCTCCATCTTCCCATTGCGAATTAATCAGGGCCTGGGCACCTGTGAGAATAGGATAACCCGTTGCTACGCGTTCAAATTCTGTATCTTGAAATAAAGGCTCACGTATAACAGCATCAACAGATTGAACACCCAGCAATTTATCAATTTCAACTGTATTTTGCCCTGATAGATCTAAATAACGTAACCATTGACTCGCTGTGTGAAAAGCACAGGCACTCACGACTAATGATTCACGCCATTCATCACTATCGGTCAAGTTAACCCCAGCTTCTAGTGATAACATTCCTGCGACTGAGCAGTCAGATGGGATTAACCCTTCTCGCTGCCACTGGTCAAGCCGGATTAAAATCCAGCTTGCTGTTTGGTTCCAAAACTCATCCGTTCTCAGCACTGAGCGGAATCGGCGCTCAATTCTCAGGAGTGTTTGTTTTTGCAGAACGCCAAGCTTTTCTGTCTCGCTGTAGAGGTTCCGTGCATCTGCTCTATCTTTGCCCCGTGTGTTTGCTAGATGCAGTCTGAATTGATTGATTCCAGTAGCAACATTAACCAGGACTAGATTTAGAAACGATTTGTCTGCTTTTAATTTTGCAGCAAGATCTAGTACCTGTGTCTGATCTGGAGAAACTGACGTGAGGTTGGGAGAAAGAGGCTCTGCCAAGACAGGAGTAGAGGCTAGGACAAGGTTATCAGGCTGATTCACGGGTGCTACACAGAACCGATTCACATCGGCATAGTATAACCCTGAACGCGGAAGATCAAAATCGGTGGTTGGAATTGACAATATAGAGAAACTTACTTCAAGCCTACGTTGTCCAGTCTGAATTGGTTAGCCCGCTCACCCGTAGGAGTATAGCAATCGCCCCATTATTTCTTAATTGCCGCACGAGACTAGAATCATACAACTTTGTCTCTAGGATCTATTAACATCAAACAAACGTACTAGCAGTCGTATGTTTTTATCAAATGCCGCGCTATGTAGGAGATAGTTCGATCAGCAGGATCGTTTGTAGGCTAATTTCTCCAATTCATTCCGATAAAAATCTGCGAGAAGTTTAAATTGCTTAACAATTGACAAAATTGACACAAATTCTAGAATCCAGTTACGTTGTCTGGTTTGGTTAGGTCTATCTCACGTGAATCTAGGTAGACTTAACAGCATGAAACTCCTTCCCCGCTTTATTTTTAGCGATTTAGGGATTCACTTCATCCGACCTGTCACTTATCTAAGTGATGAAGAGTTGACAAATTGACGCTAGATTCTAGGATTGAGTAACAAAATTTTTAGCTTAAAGTAGTCGTCACTAGATATAGCGTAGCTAAGAACCTAGAGAGGGCTTTGTTTCAACCCAAGCAACTAGGGATAGATAAGCAGTAAAGAATTGACAAATTGACAAAGAATTCTCGAATTAAGCAACAAACATTTGGTGAAACGAAGTTGACAAAGTTGACAAAGTTGACAGGTTGCCTAGTATCTCAAAACATTATTGCCAGTTGAGTCTAGATTAGCGAAACAAAATGTGTTGACAAGGTTGACAGGCTTTCTAGAGTGGCGAAACAAAGCTATGAAAGGGCGATCGCCATTGCTCTAGTATGACACTACGAAAAAAAGTGTTGCTGAATTTTTGCGCCTAGAATCAACTAACAATCTGATCCTGGAAATAAGGCAGCTAAATCATTTCAGCTATTGTTGCCAAGTCTAAAGGGGAGTTTGAGCAAACGGTGTTGACTCAACTGATGGTGGACAAAAACAGGTTGTTTAATAATCAGACGCAATACCTATCAAGAGAATCTTTAGGGTTGTAGACCTCTAATCATTCGCAGCTTTCACCAAATTGTGAGAGCAACATTTGTGTGCAAATTAAAAGTTCAGAGTTTGGTATGAAAGAAACCAGCACAATCCGCTTTGAAAGCGTATGTGAGTGGGAAGACACATTTCTATCGCTGTTTCCTCACCGCTTTGACTACATTTGGGCAAAACATCCTGATCTAGATGCACCTGTCGAGTGGAAAACGGAGAGCCGTCACCCTTTATCAGATCGTTTGATTCGTCAGGGTGCTTATCTTTATGGTGTTCGCTTTGGAGCTGAGACTAACTATTGTCTACTGGACATTGACGCGGGTAGCCTCTATCATCCCAAACGAGATCCGCTGGCAGTTTCGCGAATTGTGGCTGCCTTGGAGCCCCTTGGTTTGGTCAGGTCTGTTGCCTGTACCTCTAGCTATAGTGGCGGTTTGCATCTCTACTTTCCGTTTCAACAGGTTCAAAGCTCTTGGCAGTTGGCGATTGCCCTTGCCTGTTCGCTTGAAAATGCTGGCTTTAAGCTTCAACCTGGACAATTGGAAGTTTTTCCAAACCCAAAGCCCTATGCAGCAGATGGCAATCTAAGTTTGTTTAACGCTCACCGATTACCGCTACAAATCGGTTCTTATTTATTAAATGAGGCATGGCAGCCCGTTTGGACTGATTCTCAAGCCTTTGTAAACCAATGGGTATTTGCTCAGCAGTACAACGACATTGATGAAAAAACACTCAAACAAATCCTTAAACAGGCAAAGCGAAAACATTTCGGCATCTCTGGTAAAGCTGAGAAATTTATCAATGATCTAAATGCTGAAATCGAATTGGGTTGGACAGGACATGGACAAACTAATCGATTGCTGGGACGTATCACTATGAGAGCTTATATTTTTCATCACGTTCTCTCAGGTGGAGAACCACTGAGAGGAGAAGCTCTTGTGGGTGAAATTTTTGAAATAGCTCGATCCTTACCTGGCTATCAGGAATGGTGTCGTCATCAGCATGAAATTGAACACCGGGCAGAGGAATGGGCACGGTGTATTGAAAGTAGTCATTACTTCCATTTTGGAGATCAGAGTAAAAAGGTTTCTACTACTTTGCACGATCCAGAACTGGTGAGTGCAGTTGATCAATCTCCATCCTGGAATCAACGTCAGTCTGCTGCAACCAGAGATCGAATTAGAAGGGCGATCGCAGACTTGCTTGAGAAAAATAGTTTGCCTGTAAAGGCGACAGCTCGATTTCAAACTTTGCTGCAATACGGTGTAGGTGGGGCATCTCTTTATCGTCACCGAGACCTGTGGCATCCTACTTATTTTGATGTTAGCTGTTTTGATATTGATTACTCGGATGGATCTCCTGTAGAAAATGAGTCTTCATATGAGTCACCTGTGGAAAACCCCCCAGACCCCCAAAACTTCAATACGGACAGCCAGTTAGATAGCGTTAGTTACGCATCTAACTGGCTCAGTCCTTCAAGCTTATTATCCATAGATGGCGGTAATAGTGAGCCTAGACAGGGATTAGGCGATCGCGTTGTCTCTAGTACTCCTTTAGACGACAGTAATGGTGATACCAATGTTGACAACACTGCTTCTGCGGAATTTGCTCCTCTCACCACCTCAAATTCACTTTTGGGAGCGCAATATATCCAGCAAGCGTTATCTAACGTTAAAGCGGTTCAAGCAGCGTTTCAGGAGACTGCTTGTCTGGCTCAAGCACAACATCAGCGTCTTAAAGCGGAAGCGGCAGAACAACGACATATCGCCCGAATGCAGCAATTTCTTGATTCTGGTGACCCGATTTTGGTTGCAGAAGCGATGGCATGGGCACGGGCTAATCCAGGAGTCTTGCAACTGAAATGATTTCAGTGCTCTCTTTAACTAGACCTCCTGCATGAGTCGCTTTTTGAGGCGTGAATGGTAGCGTAGAAGATCTATTCTTTAGAGTTTCTTCCCAGGAGAAAGATAAGGGGAAATGATAGATTTGGGTGTTTGATTTCGCAAAAGTTTTTTAACTATTGAGAGTTCGCTTGATTGAACCTAGCTATTTGCCTCAAAGCAGATGTCTTTTAACAGCACTCACCCATGACAAAAGTAACTCGTTTGGTACCGATTTCAAAAGTTGCGATCGCTCTCACTTTGGCTGCGTTCGGAGTCCAAGCTTCTCCTGCTAGAGCAGGCTCTTTGGTACTCGTGGGTGGAGAATGGGCTTTTCCTGGCAGTGGTGGTAGTGAGGAAACCTACGGGGTTTCTATCTACCAAAAAATTGTTGATTTAGCAGGAGGAACTGCTGATGCCAAAATTGGCATTATTTCTACTGCCAGTTCTAATCCGCCTCGTTCGGCAGGCTTTTATCTTGAAGATTTTGAGATTTTGTACGGCGATTCTATGGATGTAGAGTATATCCCAATCACGCGGGATACTTGCAGTGATTATAAGAATGACCCCAATTCTTCAGTTGTGAGTCAGATTAGCGATCGCAACGCCTTTATTTTTACGGGTGGGGATCAGTCTTTTATTACTGACTGCTTCTTCAATGAAGATGCAGCGACTCAGACTCGCACTGATACTGCGTTGATTGAGTCGTTGCGACAACAGTTCGATAAGGGTGCAGTGATTGCGGGCACTAGTGCTGGAACGGCTGTGCAGCCTAGCGAACCAATGGTGACGAACGGAGAAAGCTACGAGGGATTACGGGATGGTCCAGTCAGTCTTGTAGGCAGCCCACCGTTTGATAACACGCTGTACTATAACCCGCTGGGAGGGTTGGGCTTCTTTGAATACGGCTTGTTAGATAGCCACTTTAGCGAACGTGGACGGCAGGGACGGATCATTCGTTTAGCATCTGATTTGGGTGTTAACAAAGCCTATGGTGTAGATGAGAACACCGCTCTGGTCGTAACTGATGCGGGAACCGAAGCAGTCAATTTCTCGGTTTTAGGGCAGGGAGGAGTGTCTATCTTTGACCTATCCGAAGCCAACGTAGGCGAAAAAAATGGTTATTGGACAATCGGTGGAGTTACAGAAACTTACCTGAATGAGGGTGATCAGTTCAATCCCCGGACGAACGAGGCTGCTTTTGGCAATAAAACGCCGATTACAAACGAGCAATCCGGTGAGGTTCCACTAGAAAGAAATATTTTCAGCTATTTCGATGATGAACTAGGTACCTGGACTGATCCACGAGCCTTCACGGAAACGGCGATCGCCCTGTTTAACAGCACCGAAACTCAAGCCTTTGGTCAGAGTCTTGAGTCTGACCAAACCTATGGTCTAACTCTGACTAAATCTCCTGGGGCAACTGGGTTTTCTGGCACCGATAGCCAGGGAAATGTGCGCTATTCCTTTGAAGATTTGGAAATTGCGATCGCTCCTGTCCCTGAGCCTGGAACACTGTTAGGTTTATTTAGCATTGGCGCGCTAGGACTGGGATATCGACTTCAGCAAAAGCGTTAGTCACAAGCGTGATTCTTAATGGGGAAGGCTTCGGTCTATCCCCTTTTTTGTTCTCATCATTTACATGACAATGCGGCTGATCTACACCAAACACTCACCTGTCTCGTTGGCATTATTGAGGAATGATTTGACTCACGTGACCTGCTATGATTTGCCAGCGGTTTTGTCGTTGCATCCAGACACGAGTAAAGCGATAAGTTTCTGAGAAAGCTTGACCGTTAAGGACCCCATCAATTTCTGCTTTGAGGGTGACGACGACGCAATCGTTACTGTAGGGATGAAACTGGCGATCGCTAATCTCCAACTTAGTGAACTGGAAGATTCCAGAGCGGTGTGCGTCCAAATCGGATTGCTTGTTACTTACAAAACCAGTGTGCATTGTCCAAACTAGGTCGTCGGCAATCAGCTCATCTAGTACAGCAACATTGCTAGTGAGCATAGCTTGCTGCAATTTTTCTTCCAAATTTTCGATAGTTCTATTGTCCATTGATGGTTGCCCCTTTATGAGTCGAGGAATGTTTAAGTTTTACTGAGATTAACTGCAATAACTTCGCTACTGAGAACAGTAATCTCCATTTTAGGATAGCGATCGCCTTGGCTTGCTCTCATCTCACAGCAAAGGGTGAACTGATTCCTGTATGTTCTGCATTTTTTCCTGTAGTTAGGTTCTCCTAAAGATAAATTGCAGAAGTGAGTAAATTTGATAAACAATAGTACAATTGAACTATTATGTGTGGGATAGCTCTATCACTCTAGGCGATCGCAATTCTTGATTATTCTTTAGCCAAAGGAGCGTACCATGAAGTTGAATTCTTACTTGATGTTTAATGGTCAGTGTGAAGCAGCGTTTAAGTTCTACGAGCGGTGCTTAAACGGGAAAATCACAGATATGATGACCTATGCACAGTCTCCAGACCCATCTATGATTGCGCAGATGCCCTCAGAGTGGCGCGATCAGATCATGCATGTTGCACTGATGATAGACGATCAGGAATTAATGGGTTCTGACAATCCCCCTAGATACACGGAAGAGCCAAAAGGGTTCTCCGTATCGATTGGGCTGGACAATCCATCGGAAGCAGAGCGCATCTTTCACGCATTGGCAGAAAATGGAGCGATCCGGATGCCGCTCCAACAGACGTTTTGGGCTTACTGTTTTGGAATGTTAGTCGATCAATTTGGCATTCCCTGGATGATTAATTGTGATTAAGCCGCCTGATGCCCAGATCAAGAAATACTGTAGTTTTTTGAAAGAATAAGGAGATAAAACAATGGAGACTAATACCGCTCAACAGGAGTCAATGGTGCATTCTGAACCTCAAAAAGAACATCATTCGCTCCAGAGATTAGTTGGTGAATGGACATATGAAACTGAAGCATCAATGGGTCCAGACCAGCCGCCAGTCAAATGTACGGGAAACGAAAGTGTGCGATCGCTCGGCGAACTTTGGGTTGTGGCAGAAGGATACGGTGAGATGCCCGATGGTGATACCGCAACAACCATGATGACGCTTGGCTATGACTCCCAAAAGCAACAGTATGTAGGTACTTGGGTTGGGTCAATGATGACCTACCTGTGGATATACAAGGGTGAGATGAATACCACTGAAACGATGTTGTCGTTCCACAGCGAGGGTCCCGCAATGTCTGGTGAAGGGAAGATGGCAGAGTATAAGGACGTGATTGAGTTTAAGGGCGATGACCACCGAGTGATGACTTCTCACCTCTTGAAGGACGATGGACAGTGGCAACAGTTCATGACTGTGAACTATCATCGCAAGTAATCTGAACTTTGTCTAATCAGTACTTTGATGAGTTTTCTCGATCACACAATTCTTTGGCAGAGATTGGATCTGCCTGGACACGACATCTGCCGACTCTGGAAATCTACTGCTGGCTGGCAATTATCCGGTACAGCGATCTTCCTGTTCGAACAGATGCCGTGCCTCCTTGCTTATGAGGTGAGTGTTAATAACAGTTGGCAGACCTGTGCTGCCAGTGTTTCGGGTTTCGTTGGTCAATCAGACGTTGCGCTAGCGATCGCTCCTACTTCGAACGGACATTGGAGTATCAACGGAATAGAGTCCCAGGAAGCAGCAGGCTGTATGGACCTTGACCTCGGCTTTACGCCAGCCACTAACTTGATCGCAATCCGTCGCATGGCGTTGAGAGTTGAGGAACAATCACAAGCCCCAGCAGCGTGGCTAGACTTTCCAGACTTTAAAATAAAACAACTCGAGCAGTACTACCGTCGTGTCTCAAGCTATGAATATGAGTATGCGGCCCCCGACGTAGACTATGCTGCAACATTAGAAGTTGATCGTTTTGTGGCACGCCTACAAGTGAAAGCCACGGAACCATCAGTACCGGATGACTTCATCTAATTACTAATTCCCAAAATTAGGGATACAGAGGGAAGGGCACCCCGCCGAGGGGTGCCCTTCCCTCTGTATCCTCTTTGTAGAGAAACGGTATAACTCTCCTATCAATTGCATCCGTTACGTGTTGCACGTGTTGCACGTGTTGCAGTAGAATTGCCCTAACTCGTAGAATTTACACGTTAGGGAAAAAGTACCAAAGTCTTATTAGTGTAAACTTTGTTTAAGTTTCAACATAACCGTATTGCAAGATGGTTTAGGCAGTTCAATTGATTTTCTTGTTGCCCAGCGTACCTTTGCGGAAATACGGTTGAGATTACATTAATCTAGGGCTCAAGGTTCAAAGAATCTTCATACAAATCGCTAGTCTTTGAGGCAGCGAGAGGATATTGTGTTGGGAGTAATGCTCGGCATTTGCATCAAAAGTTGCGCAAAAGCATGAATTGCATCTAACTTCTATATAGGTCAATACCTTTTGTGCAACAAACAGTCTGTTTTGGCTTCTACCTGCTCTGACTATAATTAGTAACGAACCAGGCTAGAACTGTACTAGTCACCAGAATATTTCAGGTCATCGCCACAGCTTAGGGTGTAAGCTTTCCAGGTTCGAACCTAATGCAGTTAACACTTAGTGTTGCTATCCGCCTAGCTGATTGTGCTTCTATCGCTGCTAATTGTGCCTCTACCCGTAGCCATATTGTTGGGAAAATCGTCTTGCTTAGTTTGACGTTGTTTCCCTAGCTGATTGGTTGTCTTGCTGTCAGTTCTACATTAATTGTTCAACCCTTCCCTCGAAGGGCTGTTTTGCTTATCTCAATGGCACAAAGTGACTGTCTACTCAATACATTCCCTGTTGATTCGTCATGGTCATACCGGCAATTTATAACTTTGCGTTTCAAGCGCAAGAGTTGCCCCAGAAACTGAACCACGCAACTCAAGATTTGCTTGAAGGCACGCATACGGGCTATTGGCTTTGTGAATTTCCTGCTGCTCCTAAAAACAGTCAAGTCAATCCGTTATATATTGCTTTACTAGAAGGACGGGTTGTCTTCTCAGGGAAACAACAGTTCTCCTGGCCGAGCTTGCTTGAAACACTGCAGCGTTATATCCCTCGTCTCCGCCACAGCAGCGTCAGGCAAACGATTCTCACTTTAGAGCGGAAACTCACTTCAACGCAGCATAATGCAAAACGCATTATTATTCCCAGGCTGTTGAACGAACTGCGTAAGCTGAGCCTGGTCGAGCAGTCAGAAATTACCCAAGCATTGCGCCTGAAGATATTGTCAGACCTAGACCTGTGTTTGTTTGACTGTTCAGGACAAGCTCAGTTTTTGCCATCCCCTCAGTTACATGTGGAATCTCCAATTCCCGGTTTTGAACTAGAAAGCTTGCTTTCTGATGTTCAAAAGCGACAGGCGTTATGGCGCAAACTCCAGGCTCAAATTTCTTCTATGGAGAGCGTTCCGATTCTCAACACTGAGGCGGTATCCCGCTCAAATTTGTCAATTGAGCAAAAACGACGCTTGGAAAATCTGGTTTTACATGGCAAAACCTTGAATGAGATTGCTGAAACGCTAGCTCAAGATTCATTAGAAATTGCTAAAGGGTTTGCCAAACTGGTCAACGAAGGATTAGTTACGCTTGACACATCTACCGCTGCTATTGTTCCAGAGATTGTCATTGTTGACGATTCTCCAATCATTTTGAATCAGTTCAAGCGTTTGGTTACGACTTGGGGCTATCAGGTGAAGCTCTCTCAAAACCCTGCTACTGCACTTAAAACAATCCTGTACTCCAACCCGGCAATTATCTTTTTAGATATCAATATGCCGGAAATAACGGGCTTTGATCTGGTTAAGCAAATTCGTCGTCAGCCTAAGTTGGCTTCGGTTCCTTTAGTGATGTTAACGGCTGAGAAAACGCTTTCCAATAACTGGCGAGCACAGTGGGGTGGCTGTAAGTTCTTGTCAAAACCGGTGGTGATGCAGGAGGTACCACGATTTCAGATTGAGCTTCGAGAATTGTTAGGAGAATTAGCGCCGCTACAAGCCTCAAATCAGGTTGAGACGCATTTAGTCCAGGAGAAGTAATCATGAGATTTCTAATTGTTGATGATAGCGCTGTAGATCGGCATTTCTTAACATCCTTACTTGAGGGAATGGGGCATCAGGTTGAGTCTTGCGAAAGTACGGCAGGGGTGATTGATAAGATTGCGACTGGCAATTACACCGCTGTATTTCTGGACATTGTCATGCCTGAACAGGATGGCTATAAGTTTTTGCGGGAGTTGCGTTCTAACCAGAACACGGCAAAGCAGCATGTCATCTTTTATTCCAGCAAGAAGACTGCTGTGGAAATCAATTATGGAATTAAACGAGCTGGGGCAAATGACTATTTGCCGAAACCCATGACTCGCGAACGTCTCGAACAAACCTTACAAAAGTTCTAAAGTTTGAGGCCAGATATGATAGACGCTGCGGCAGAGGGTCTTATGCAGGGAGAGACGGAGTTGACAACGTCGCCATCTTTGCAAGATCGCTATATTCTCACTCAAGTTGGAGATCAACAATTTGCTTTTCCGTCAGTGTGTGTGGCTGAGATTTTGTTGATTGAGCGATCGCAAATCTTAGCGTTGCCCTTTTACGATGCGGCCATTCTGGGAGTGGTTCATAATCATGGACGGATTGTGCCGCTGGTTGAAATTCAGCGGTTGTTTAAGAAAACATCCGGATTAATGCGAGAAACCGTGAATGTGGTACAGCTAAGCCAGGAGACTGAACATCTGGCAGGTATTGGGATTGTAGTTGATCAGATTTTGGATAACCGTTCGCCTGGGCAACTTCCCGATGACATGTTGAGTGTTGCTGCATCTAAGCTTTCTGGAACTGTATCGCCGCCTGTTCAGGGATCAATTCAGCTTTTTCGTCCTGAACTGTTGAGCGATCGCCTTTGGACACCTCAATACTGGCATTAAATCCCGAGGAACCAATCGTATTGCTGTAGGGGTGGGTACCACTCACGCTTGGCGAAGACCTGAATGACTAGGGACGTGAACTGTGAGAGTTAGTGATACCGATTTGAATAGATTTCGCAACACATCAATTTCTGTAAGGGCGCACTGCGGTGCGCCCCTACACGCCTCTGCAACGTCCTCAAATTAAATCGGTATGAGTACTGCCTACCCTGCAAAAGATGGTATATGAACTGGACCGTTTTGCTTGAAACTTCATTCACCCTTAAACGAGAAGAACTGTGAAACGTAGACATTTACTTCGTCAACTCACCATTGGCACCGCTACAGCAGGCACTCTAGCTGCGTGCAGCAATCAACCCCAATTTTTTGGCTCTCAAGTTCAATCAGGTTCTCAGCCCCGAGTTGAATGGCGAATGGCAACCAGTTGGCCCGAAAACTTGGATATTGTGTTTGGGATAGCAAAACTGATTTGCGATCGCGTTAATGAGTTAACGGGTGGAAATTTTCTGATCACGGCCTTTCCTGCTGGTGGAATTGCCCCTCCTTTGGAAATTTTGGATACCATCCAGGCGGGCACTGCCGAATGTGGTCACACGGCTGGCTATTACTACACTTCCAAAAATCCAGCTTTTGCCTTTGCGACCAGTGTGCCGTTTGGGCTAAGTCCTAACCAACATCTAGCCTGGATGTATGGGGCAGGTGGGTTAGACCTGCTGCGGGAAGTGTATGCCGACTACAACGCAATCAACTTTCCCGCAGGCAGTACAGGCAACCAAATGGGAGGTTGGTTTAAGCGAAAAGTAAACACCCTGGCTGACTTGAAGGGGCTAAAAATTCGGATGCCGGGTTTGGGTGGAGAGGTGATGAAGCGTTTAGGGGCAGCCGCCCAAACTCTCCCGCCTGAAGAAATTCCCCCTGCTCTTGAGCGAAATGATATTGAGGCGGCAGAGTGGGTTGGCCCTTACGAAGATGAGAAATTAGGACTAAACAAAGTTGCTCCATTCTACTACTACCCAGGATGGCATGAGCCTGGAACCACTTATGAACTGATTGTGAATCGGGGCTCCTGGGATCAGTTGCCTACCGGCTATCAGCAAGCTCTGCAAGCTGCTGCTGCTGAGGCTCAGATTATGATGCTCTCTCAATATGATGCAGCCAATCGCGAGGCATTGCAGCGATTAGTGAGTAGTGGAACGGAGTTGACCCCTTACTCTAGCGAAATTATCAATGGCGCACAAGCCGCAGCCTTGGAGCTATACGAAGGATTTGCTAGCCAGGATGGCGGTTTTCGTAGGATTTATGACAACTGGAAAGGATTCCGCCAGGGAATTTATCAATGGAATCGAATTAACGAACAGAGTCTGGGTGAGTTTATATCTCCTAGTTAGATATCTTTCGCTTTCATGCAACTTAAATAACGTAGGAACCTATCGTTATGCCTGCTCAACATCAGAACGTATCAGATTCCCAACAGAATACTCCTAAAAATACAGCGAATTCAGCCCCATCTGCTCAAACTTCGCCTTCTCCTGGAGGTCCAGCAATGATGGATATCGCTACCTCAAAGTTAAAACAATCGATTAGAAGATCGGGTCTGAATCTCTCGAAAGACTACCTGCTAGGCAGGGGGTTGAGCATTGGTGTTAAAGCGACTATTTTGGCAACTGTGTTTGGTGTGCTGCCTGTATCGATGGTGGGTTGGTATGCCTATCGTTCTGGAGACAGTGCGATTACTCAACAGATTGCTGAAGAAAAGTTGCTTGAGGCAAATCAGCTTTCTGACCAGGTGAGTCGCTTCCTGGAAGAACGATTGGCTAACATCAAAACGGTCGCCACGATCGCCCATCACCTCATTGAAGATGAGGGAGTGGGTAATCTTAGTGCCACTTCTCCACAGCGGGCCGTGCTGGAGCAAGCTGCATCAGAGGAATTTACTACATTTGTTCAAGACTATCGAACCTACTCAAGTATTGCTTTATACGATCTCCAGGGTGAGGTGATTGCCCAATCTCAAGGTTCTGCGCGTGAACTGAATCAGAAAGATGCGGCTTACTTTCAGCAAGTTCTCAGCACAGAACAAGCCGTTGTGAGTGAACCGAGTACAACGACGGGTGTAGATGGCACGGAAAGGCTCTCCATTTATGTAGCGGCTCCGGTCGCAGATGAGTCTGGAAGAACAATCGCGGTCGTTGCAGCCAGGATTCCGGTAGAGTATGTGGGAAACGCAGTTCTCAGAACAGCGAGCTTGCGCGAGGGAACAACCTACCGGCTGGTGGATAGTTCAGGCAATGTGTTCCAAGACTTACCTGATACTGACAGTAATGCACTAGGTGGGGCGATCGCTGAGGCGGTGCCCCTTTTCCCTGAAGTGAGTGCCGAAAAACGGCAGCAAGCCTGGTTAGCAGAGTCCGCAACGGGTGAACAGCTAAATGCCTATGCCCCCATCAGAACGGCTGCAAACCTGGATTGGAGCGTTGTCACCTCAGTTGAATCTAATGTTGCTTTTGTGCCTCAGGGGCAGTTGTTGCGAGCGATCGCCCTGGGTACAGTCCTAACTGCTCTCGTCGCAGCTGCGTTGGGTGCGTTCTTAGCAAAACGGGCCACTGACCCGATTCAGCGAGTCACCAAAACGGTTGAAAAGTTGGGACAAGGTGAGTTAGAAGCCCGAATCCCAGTGCGAGGTAGTGATGAGTTTGCAATTTTGGGTGCCAACGTCAACCAGATGGCGGCCCAGATTCAAAACCTGCTGCAAACCTTGCGCCAAAACTCGGAGCAGTTAAGCCATCAAAACGATATGTTGGCAAGTCTGGCTCAAAATGAAGCGCTGATTCAAGGAGATGCTCAAGAGGTGGCTAAAGCCTTTACTGAGACGATCGCCCAAACCATTCAGGTGGATTGCGTCAGCATTTGGGTGTATACGAGCGATCGCACTGGACTTACCTGTCTGGATCAGTATGACCATTTCACCAAACAGCATAAAGATGCAGATATCTTGACCGCGATTCATGCAAAGGAGTATTTTCAGGCGATTGATACGGTGATTGCCACCACAAATGCTATTGCTAACCCTGCAATTTATAACCTCTTTGCAAATGAGAAAATTGCATCTGGTATTCAGTCGGTCTTAAACATTCCAATTCAGATTGGGGGTCAAACGGCTGGCGTGATTCGCTGTGACCGCAACGCTGAGCGGGCATGGCAGGCAGATGAACAAACATTCGTCACCTCAGTCGCAAACCTGGTGTCAATTGCGATAGAAAGTGAGATTTTGCAGCAAGAAGTGAGTCATTTGCTAGACGTTGTATCTGAAGTAGAAGAAGGAGATTTGACCACTCAGGCAAGAGTGAGCGATCGCACCACAGGACTAGTTGCAGATACCTTTAACCGTTTGATTGAGCGACTCACAGCTGTAGTGACTCAGGTGGTTGAGGCGGCTCAGCAGGTTTCAGAAGGAGCCAACCAACAAAAGGCAATGGCTGAAGTCGTGGCGACTAACACCGAACAGCAGGCACAGGCGGTTACTCAGGTTTTGCAATTGACCGAGCAAGTTGAGCAAATGGCGCAAAGCTCGGCTGAGAAAGCCAGAGCAACCACCACTTCGCTGGAAAGTGTGCGGTTCACTGTGGAACAAGGACAGGGAGCGATCGCTACTTTGACGCAAGGAATTGAGGTCTTGCAAGAAGGTACCAACCGAATCGTGCAACAGATGAAAACGCTAGGCGAATTCGTCGGACTTGCTGACCAGTTTGTGCAGGAACAAAGCCAGATTGCTTCCCTGACTCAAACACTGGCACTCAACGCTTCGCTGGTCGCCGCTCGCGCCTCTGAGCAACGCGACCCCAGACAATTTGCCGTTGTTGCCCGTGAGTTTGATTCGATCGCCAATCAGGTGGGTCGATTGGCGCAGCAAACCAATGAAGGACTGGTGACACTAGAGCAACGCAGTACCCAAATTCATAGTGTAGTTTCGATCATTGATGCCAACATTCAGAACCTGGGAGGCTTGGTGAGAGGCTTCACTGAAGGGGTTGATCAATCCAGTCAGGTATTTAGCAGTGTCCAAGTGGTGACAGAGGAAACTGTAAATGCAGGTGAGGCAGTAACTCAATCCAGTCAGGCAATCGTAAATGCGGCTCAGTCTGCGGCTCAAGTGGTTCGAGACATTGCCGAAATTGCTACCCAAACGGCGGGCTTGTCTCAACGCACCCGCACTCAGTCCGAGAAAATGAATCTGCTGTCTAATCAACTGCTGCAAAGTATTGAATTCTTCCAGTTGCCAACCTTAAAAGGCGACAAAACGGTAATTCAAACACCCGTAGATCTCTCTCAGGCAAAAGTTCCAACCGTGGACATCTCTGCTAACACATCGGACAGGGTTGAAACGCATCTCTCGGCTCAAACTGTTCCTAAGCGATCGCTCTAAACAATTTCAAGCAGGTTTCATGTTGGTCTAAACAGGACAGGGTGTGCGGTTTGAAGTGTTTTGTATCGATTCGGCAACTTTCATATTCCTGAACTTTATTCAGATCGTTTATGTCATTCACACCCCACACTCCCCGACCTTCCACCCCTAACTCTGCTAGTAGAATGAGTTTTCTCAGAGCGATCAATCAGCTTCCACTCATTCAACGGTTTCGTCTCAACTCGATTGGCACCAAATTGTTCATCTCAGTTGTGGGAGGTGCTTTGGTGGGAGTGGGTGGCATTACTTTTCTGTTTGGTGAAATTGTCAAATACCAGGCAGAAGCACAAATCCAACAAGCTGTGAGTGATAAAGTACAGCTCTTAGATGGTCGTTTGGAACAAGCCGAGCTCTTTGCAGAGAGCCTGAGAACCAGCATCCTGGCGCTGCATCTTCGCAATACCAATTCAGCCGAAACCTATCGACAACTGCTATTTGAATTGTTTAAAGACCGCCCCAGTTTTGTTAGGGGTTTAGGTATTGGTCAAAGTCAAAATGGCATTTTGCCTCAGCAACAGTGGTTTTCTGCCTACTACTATCTTGATTCGGGGGAGCCAGATGCGGCTGGAACGTTATTGTCTCCGCCTTACAATGACGTTCGTTATGTAGACGGAACTCAAGCCAACAGCTTCTATCCTGAAAGCGATCGCTACCGCACCTTTTTTGTCCCTCAAGAGGATGTTTGGTCATCCCCTGCCTTAGAGGAGCAACACAAGACCACCTACTATGCTCAGATTCTGGATGATAGTGCAGGTTGGCTAGGAACGGTGTTTGTCGAACTAGACCCCACTGCATTCAATGATGTAATCGAGACACCCGTAACGCAAGGAGCCGGATATACAGCACTGCTGACTAGAACCGGGCAGGTGATTGCCAATCCATCTGCTGCCAATGAGGCAGACCCGGTAGCCACCTATCAATCAGTTCCGGGGCTAGAACCCGTTTGGTCAGAGATGACCGGTCAAGCTGGAATTTTAGAAGGTGAGGAGGGGTACTGGGCCTACGAACAGATTCCTGAAAGAGAGTGGATTGCCGTTGCCTTTGTGCCCTATGAAGCAGTGTTTGATCGGGTTGCACTCATCACAGTGGGTGGAACGCTTGCCGTCGGGTTGGCTTTAGCACTGGTGGTGGCTCTGTCGGTGCGATCGCTCAATCACCGCCTGCGGCCCATGTTGGCTGAGTGTCATCGGATAGCCGGTACGGATGCAGAAAAGACTGCCCTAGAGCAGCAAGACGAAGTAGAACAAATCTCCACTGCTTTCTTTAAAGCCCTAGAGCAACTCAAACTTGACCAGGAACAAATTCAGCAAGATCTGGTTAATCGCGTCCAAACCGAAGAACAATTAAAGCAGATGGCGATCGCCGAGCAAGCCAATCAAAAGCTGCAAACCGAAGTTGAGCAGCTTTTGAGAATGGTTGCGGCGCTCGAATCAGGTGACTTGACGGTAGAAGCCCGCAGCAGCACTGGAGTGACTGGCTCAATCGCGAATACCTTAAATCGCCTGGTCGAGCGGTTAGGACACGTCATTGCGATCGTTTTGGGCACTACGGAATACGTTGCTCAAGGAGCAAACCAGTTAGAAAAATCGGCAGTCTCGGTTTCAAATAACGCTGAACAGCAAACAGAGTCCATCATCCAGGTGCAAAACCTGATCGAGACGGTGGATGACTTATCTCAAGAGGCTGCACAACAAATAACTGCTACTAGTGAAGCAGTTCGGTTAACTCAATCCGCAACGCTCCAAGGACAGCAAGAAATCACCACTATTTCTGAAGGAATGAGTAGCCTTCAGCAAAACACAAACCAGATCACCAAACGGGTCGAAATGCTCACCAGTTATGTGGAACTGGCGGCCCAATTTGCCAAGGACCAAAAACGAATTGCCTCCATGACTCGGATTTTGGCGGTAAATGCGTCTATGTTGGCAAACCGGGCCGCAATGCAACAAGATCCACAACAGTTTGCCAGCATTACCCGTGAGTTTGAAACGGTCGCGGCTCAGGTAGACGACCTCGCATCTCAAACCAACCAAAGTTTGATTTTGCTGCAACAGAGAACCGACCAAATTCAAACTACGGTATCTGGATTGGACTATGACGTTCAAGAAATTAGTCAGCAGGTGAGTGACTTTACCGTTGGGGTAGACCAGTCTTTGCAGGTGTTTGACACGATTCAAACGGCGAGTGAGCAAGTCGATCAAACGTGGCAGCAGATGGTGCAGTCCAGTCAGGCGATCGCCACTGCCGTGCAAACTGCTTTGCAGTCTATTCGTACTATTGCGGCGATTGCCGTTGAAACATCCGAGCAGGCAAGTTTGACAAAGGCACAGACTCAAGAAATAGAGCAACTAGCTCAAATGTTGCTCCAGACGGTTGACTTCTTTAAGTTGCGACCTGGTACTATCCCCAATTCATCTCACGAACCTGCATTTCCTACCTTTCACAGTCAAACTCGCCAAAACGGACACTCTGCTTTAGAGGAGCCCCATCCGAGTACTGTGAATGTTGCAGTGAGTCAGCCTGATGTGGGTCAACTGATGAACTGATTGGTATTGCCTCGATTCAACCCATGAATTTTGTTCAAGGACGCTCACAAATTAGTCATCATGTCGATTTCAGACGTTGATCCTTCAAGAGATCCAGAAGCACTCGCCGAAGCTCAGTTGCAGCAAGAGCTACTCACCCTATTTGTCGTAGATACTCAAGACTGTCTGCAACGCTATAACCAAATCACTAAGCGGCTCCATACCGAGTCCTGGACGAGTGACGTTCGGGAACTTTATCGGTGTATCCACACGATCAAAGGTGGCGCGGTCACGGTCACGGCTGAAGCGATTCTAAAGCTCGCAACTGTGGTTGAAGATTTGCTGTCCGACCTCCGCTACCTCGAACTGGCTCCTCCCCTGACAGACGGCTACCTGCAGCAAACATTACTAGAAACAGGTGAACTGTTAGCCAGCGCCTTAGATTTACCCACTTCAGATGAGTCTGCTGTTGCTCAAATTGCGCCGATTCTAACTCGGGTTCAATTCCTGCATGGAGAGGTGCGGGAGCGATATCTACCCACCTGGAATGAGCAAAAACAACTGCATCAGGAGTTTGCCGATCAGGGCTTTGACATGATCGTGCTGGACTTAGAGATTGCGCTGGAACAAGCCCCAGCCCAAGGTTCTGTCCTGGAAATGACGCGCACTCTGGCGCAGCAAACGCTGACTCAACTTCAGCAGGTAGGGCAAGATTTGCAGTTTGCGGTGGGGTGGTTTCAACTGCTTGATCAGGCTCAGCAACTGTTTGAGCGTCCAGAAAACTCAATTTGGCGATCGCAATGGCTGCGTCTCTTTCACGTCCTAAAAACTTGTGCCAAGCAAAGTGGTGCTCCGATCGCTTTTGAGCTGAACTGGACAGAAGTACCTGAAGAAGACTGGACAGCAAACAGAGAAGTGAATTCAGATGTAACTTTAGAATATGCTCCTGTACAACATCAGTTTGACTCACTCAATTTACTGGATAGTGAGTTGATCAGCGAGTTAGACAATACATCAGAAGTCTTTTCAGAAAACCTTTTAGATAGTTCTTCAGATGATGCATTGCTTGATTTCAGTCAACCCCTCTCCTTCCTGGATGAGCCAGAGGAATCCGACGACCTGACTGATACCAGCCTCTTCCTAGATGATGCGAATCTTGCCGAAGGGCTGGTCCTCGAAGAAGATTCCCTCGATTTTCTCAGCCCTGCGTCTGACCAACCCGACCTAACGACAACAGCAGAAGTTGGATTCTTAGATAGGTTTGGGGATGAATCTAACCTGTTAGATTTTAAGGTTGATTCAGGCTCAGATGACCTGGACTGGGCAGCAGACTGGAGCGATCGCCCCTCTGATGCAGCCTCTGACCAGCTTGAGCAGGTTGACATCACGGTTGACCTGATACAAGTGGAGGATTTACCAGAGTCGCCGAATCAATCTACTGACTCCACTGCTCCAGATTCAGCACAAGCGCAAAACCTTTCAGGTGCTCAAGCTCCGTCTGCTGCTTCTCCCCGGCATATCTTTCAAGCTCCGTCCGATCGCTCTAACGACCTTGCAGATAAAATTCAGATTCCTGTTCCTCTAGAAAAACTAGATCAATCAGCTCAATATTTAATAGAAACCTTACTTACGGCTCGTACAGCCCGTGGATTTTATCAAACGCTAAAAACTCAAATCAATCAGCTAGTGGCTCTGGCTCAGGAAGGTGCCCAACATATCACTTATCTTCGCCAAATTCAGGATGACTATGCCCTTTTAGATAACCTGAGACGCAATACGCAAGGTCCGACGCCCGAACGCTATCGGCAGGGTTACACAACCATTAACCGACTGCTAGAAACAAACTTAAGGCTATCTGAATTAGGCAGAGAAACAGAACGGGTGATTCGTCAGACGGCTGAGAGTTTGCAGAACTTAGATAGTAACCTGCTCAAGCTTCAAGATACGGTTGAAGATAGTCGCCTCGTTCCATTTGAAAATCTCAGCTTCCGGGCGAGAGCAGTCCTTCGAGATCTGACAACTCGCTACGGCAAACCCGCGCAACTGGTCGTACAAGGAGAGCAGATTGAACTGGATGTCAGCACTGCCCGAAACTTGGAGCCAGCTCTGCTGCACCTGATCCGCAATGCCTGTGCTCACGGATTAGAGCCTGTCGATCAACGCCTCATTCAAGGTAAGCCTGAGCAAGGTACGATTTCTTTGTCCCTTCAACGACGTGGCAACACATTTCAACTATCCTTTCAAGATGATGGTCGAGGTATTGACGCAGAAGCAATCCGGCTCAAGGCTGAAGCATTGGGCTTGCCACTAACCCAGACTCAAACCTCGGCTGAACTGCTATCCGTGATTTGTCAACCAGGATTTAGTTCCGAGGCTGACCCGAATGATATTTCGGGGCGTGGAGTGGGTATGGATGTGGTTTCGGCTCAGATTTCTCGAATTGGCGGAAAGTTAAATCTTGACACTACGCTAGGAGTTGGCACAACCTTTCATCTTCAGTTTCCGGTGCCTCATCTGTTGGTTCCCTGTCTCCTGCTTCAGGCGGGCGATCGCATTTTCGCAATTCCTACAGAATCGATCAGGACGACTGCTCTACTCGATTCCTTAAACATCACTTTTCTGAAAGAAACAAATTCTGTTTACTCTCGCGTGGTTGAGAGCGAAACTGAAGCAGTTCCTGCACTAGATCTACTGGAATACTGGCGACCTCAGACTCACGCCCGCCCATTACCTGACACGGCAGTTTGTCTCCACATTCGTCCTCAAGACAGCTTGCAAGGCATCTGGCTGATTGCTGATGAGCTTTTAGAACAAGCCGACTTACTGATCAATCCACTTCCTAGTCCTCTTGTTGGACCCGACGGTTTAATGGGAGTCAGCTTGCAAACCAATGGCACCCTGATTCCTGTTTTAGAAGCAACTGCTTTACTAGAACAACTTTTAACGGCTCCAGCCAAGCTCCCCCAACCCACTGAAGTTCCGCCTTCAGAACCTGATGTTCCAGACTTAGAAGAGACAACGCCAACCATTCTCATCGTTGATGATGCCGCACTGATTCGACGAAGGCTGGAGATCAGTCTGCACGCCTATGGCTATTCCACTCATACTTGTGTGGATGGACTGGAAGCCTGGAACTGGCTGCAAAAACATACTCCTACTCTGATCATCACAGACATTGAAATGCCAAATATGGATGGTTTTACGCTAACTGATCGGTGCCGACAAGCAAAAGTCACAGCTCCTATTCTGGTAATCTCTTCGCGATTGTCGGAGGAATGGTTCACCGAAGCAAAACGTTTAGGAGCAACGGACTATCTGACAAAAGGCTTTTCTACCTTGGAACTGATCAACAAAGTCAAGTTTTTGTTGGATGCGGCGATGGTATCCACCCACTAGCCCAGAAGCTTTCCAGGCTGAATGAATTTTCTGCTCAGGTAGCAGAAAATTCGCATCTTGAGAGATTTTATAAAGATTTGAACTTAGCTTCAATAAAGTTACGGGTGAGATACAAATCAAAGTGAAAAAAAAAGTGTTGCACGTATGACAGGATGTACACTCGCCTGTTGAACTGCCAGCTCACCCAACGCTGTTTGCTTGATGAAATTAGAAGGAAGCCCACAAATCGCTACATTGAATGAGTCACAGTAGATGTATCTTAAAATACTAAAATCCACTTTTTGTTTTGGTGTTTTCACAGCTGCTTGATGAAGTAACACCAGTCGCCAACTAATAGAAAAATCTAAGGTTCTAAGTTTGAACTTAAAGGGATATTTGTCTGTCATTGTAGTGTGACTGGTCTATATATCGAACCTATTGAAGGCGATCGCATTGTCCTCATCCCTAACCTCAAAGACACACCATTTGGTTTAGTTGCAAATGATCCCAAGTCAGCTAACAGAAGAATTACAAAAATTAGGTCGAGATGAGAGTGACGGAGAGCTGATTTTAAACAGCCGTAAAGATATCTGGTGCCTTCATATCTTTCACGGCAAATTGCTTTATGCAACTAATGAATATCATCGTGCAAGGCGGTGGGATAGAGCCTTAAGACAGCATTGTCCTAAATGGAATTGGGGAGCCGATTTTGCTCAATTAATGGATCATCAGCATTGGGAATATCAACTCCTTGACTTAGGCATTAACCATAAGCGACTGAGCTTAATTCAAGCGAAGCTGATAGTTCGCAGCATTATCCAGGAATGTTTATTTGAACTGAGCAATCAGGCAGACTTTAAAGAGACTTGGAAAACTTGCTCAAGAGATGTGTCACCGCTCTGTAATCTCATTGCTCTGTCTTCTCCCGAAACGTATACGATCTTCAACAAAGTCGCAAAGATGCAGGAGAAATGGCACACGGCTGGATTAGGTTATCTGAGCCCAACCCTTGCCCCAACCCTCAAGCAAGAATCTAACCTGCAAGCGACTGCTCCTAACGTAAAACAGGAAATAGATCCTCAAGCGCTGCCAATTTCGGATAAATACCTTAACGCTAACTTTACCCTGTGGGACATTGCCTTTCTGGTAGATAAATCGGTGATTGAGGTGACCCTTTCCCTCATCTCTCTTGTAGAGAAAGGAGTTTTACAATTTCAAAGAGTACCCGACCTACCCATCTCAGCGTTTGTTCAACCCCTTGCTGGCGTTTCTGTACAACGGGCTTCAACAGCACAGCCATCCTCAGCACAGTTAGCTCAGTTCAACCAGAAACAGCCGTTAATCGCTTGTATTGATGACAGTCCTGTATTAACTCATACGTTAAGGAAAATTCTCGCATCAGCAGGCTATCAGGTATTAAGTATTCCAGAACCGATGCGAGGATTTTCTCAACTCATTGAGCATAAGCCTGATCTGATTTTGCTAGATTTACTGCTGCCCAACGCAGATGGCTACAGTATCTGCAAGTTTTTACGAGATACTCCTGCATTTAAGGAGACACCCATTGTGATCCTAACGGCTAAAAGTGGTTCGATTGATCGAACTCGTGCTCAGCTAGCCGGGGCAACTGAATTTTTGACTAAACCTCCTCGGGCTGAAGAGCTACTGCAAATTGTACGAAAGTATCTTTAGATGAGTAGAGCGGAGGATGGAAGCAAAGCTAGAAGCAGCAAAGGCTTGAGTGAAAAAGACACGGCATACAGCAGTGGCGCACCGCGCCACTGCTGTATGCCGTGCCTTTGAAAATTGCTATAGAAATTGGTACAAGGTTCTTCAACGTATGCCGTAGCAATAATCACTAATTACTGCTACGACACAATCTCATGACTCGGCAATTAAATAGCTTCGTCAATGATTAATCCGCTGTTAAAGAAAATCTTTTCCATATCCAGAATAGTCATGGCTTTCGCATGGTAAGAAGCAATTCCCTGGAGGTATTTCTTATTGAGGTTGATGGAGTCACTCACGTTGGGACCCTTCATGACTTCCCGTTGATCCAGGAGAAACATCGTATCGCCAATCTCTTTGACCATTACCCCAACGACCACATTTCTGACCTCGATCACCATCGCTTTAGAACCCTCAATTGTTTTGACTGAACGCTTAGTGGGGTCTAAGAATTCATGCAAATCGATTAGAGTTAGAATCTCACCGCGCAAGTTCATGTTGCCAACGATGTAGCTTGGGCAACAAGGAACAGGCGTTACCTTGCGAACATCTACAAATTCACGCACGACTTCTACATCAATGCCAAAAAAGTCATCACCTAAAGCAACCACGACAAGAGGCTTTAGGTCTTTTGAGTCTTGCGGTTGAACTGAAACTTTTAAGTTGTTGGCTCGCTTTCGGAAAATTTCCCTTTCCTGGGGCGTTGCATTGGGAAATAGGGTTGTTTGTTGTGCTAGTGGTGCCTCATATCCATTAACTTGCGGTTGATCTGTGTGCAAGTTGGTTTGAAATTCTGCTGGAAAATCTTTTGTAGATAGCAGTTCTTGAATTTCTGCGTACCAGAGCCAGTTGCCTGGATTGCTCAAGATAATGATGTTTTCGTCACTAATAATTCCAGCAATGATTTTTTTTCGCTCAACGTCTGTCCATTCCTGATCATGAAAAATTTCAGTGTTGATTTCTTGAGCAGGTATAGTTCTGATGTCGTCAATTTGATTCACAATGATGCCAACACGCAAGTCTTCCCACTTTAAGATTACTAAGCTATCCGTCAATCGATAGTTGGGTGGAGAATGACCTAGCGTCAGGTTCAGATCCATGACCGGCACGGACTCCCCTTGAAAATCGATGATACCAACAATATCGCGAGAAGCTTTTTGAGTGGGAGTGATGTCGGGTAGGGCAAAGACTTCTTCGACATACATTGTATCGATGCCGCAGCGCTGTTGATTAACGCTAAAGGTAAAGTAAGACTGTTGGCTCATGATAGTTCCTGGTCAAGACTTTTGAGTTCTGTTTCTAGCTGTAGAATCAGTTCGGCAGCAGTTAAGTTTCCTAATTTTTGAATGGTCGTATCGGGCGGAAGCTGTCTGAGCAAGTTGAGTGCAATTTGCTGCATTCTGATGCTTCTTCCGACGTAAGGATTGTCACCTAGGTCATCGTCGGTATCAGAGGATAAATTTTCTGGATAATAGCTCTGCTGTTCATCTAGTGTTGATGAAAGGGATGCAGTCGTTGAATCGTTTGCTGTACGCTGATAAATAAGTGATTCTGTAAATACTTTAATTTGGAATGGATTGAGATTTTGATTGGAGAGTTCGGCGTGCCCGGTCAGCAAATATCCAAGAGGTTTAAGAGTTCGGTGGAACTTGCTTATAACTTTGGCGATCGCCGCTCTTTCAAAATAAATAAAAACATTACGACAAATAATTAAATCCATATCCCTCAATTCAGAATCCTGTTGAGGAAACTCGTCTTTGATCAAATTTAGAATCTGAAAATTCACCATCTCTTTGATGCTTTGATCAAGCTTATAGCGATCATGAATGAGTTGAAAATATTGCTGCTTAACGTCGGGGTCGACATTTCTAAACGACCACGGACTGTAAATTGCTTTTTTTGCTTTCTCTAGAGCGAGTTGATTAATATCTACACCTAAAATCAGTAAATTCCATTGCTCTAAGTCAGGAATAAGCTCTTTTAACAGGATGGCGATTGAGTAAGGTTCTTCTCCTGAAGAGCATCCCGCACTACAGATGCGAATCGTTTTACTGTCTTGATTTTGCTGAATCAGTTCAGGCAGAATTTGGTTCCGTAAAAGCGAAAACTGTTCTGTGTCACGAAAAAAATAACTTTCACCATTGGTCAATAGTGTAACCAGATCTAGCCATTCCTGATGGCTATCGGCATTAGAAGATTCTAATAGCTGATAGTATGCCGTTGATGAATCTAATTTAAGCGCCTTCATCCTTGAAGAAATTTTTGTGCTTAAACTTGCCTGATCTCTTGCTCTAATTTCTATGCCAGTGTGCTTGGCAATGAGCCGAACAAATGCTTCTCTTCGCTCTGCGCTCAAAGGTTCTGTTGGTGACACGTTTAGTTTCCTAACACTCCTCATTAAAATCTTGCAAACTTGATCCAACGGCATTTATCGATTTACAGTATTTTGTGATTTGCTATTGTTAGTCTCTACGACTAGCTAGATAAGAAGAATTAGTGTGTAGTAAGGATAATAATGTCGGGGCGATCGCCTGAATCGGCAAAATCTGTTTTGCGGCTCCCAGGCTAATTGCTTCTTTAGGCATTCCAAATACAACGGAAGTCGCCTCATCTTGAGCGATCGTAAAACCGCCTGCTTCGGCGATCGCCTGCATCCCATCTGCGCCATCTCTACCCATGCCTGTCAACAAAATTCCTACCGTTGATTTCCCATAAGCCTTGGCAGTAGAGATGAAAGTAACCGTTACTGAAGGACGATGCCCTCCTAAAGGGGAAGCGTCAGAGCAGATAAATCGCCCTCTAGAGTCCAGTTCCAGATGTCGTTGCTCAGGTGGAAAATAAATCTTTCCTGGCTTTGGTAGCTCTCCTGGCTGAGCAATTTGAATGGGTAGAGAGCAACTGTTGGCAAGCCAATCAATCAAGCCTTGCAAGAAACCTAGACAAATGTGTTGGACACAAATAATTGGAAGTGGAAAATCAGACGGTAGTTGAGTAAACACATCGTGAAGAGCTTGAGGTCCCCCCGTTGATGCTCCTATAACCACAATTTTAGGTTTGTGATTAGCTTTGTGATAGAAATCTGGCTGAAAGACAGAAACTTTATCTGATTCTAGCTTTTGGGGTTTACTATTAATTTTTCGTTTTCTAGTGAGTACTCTAACTCCAGACAGGATCTGAATTTTGTTGATCAGCTCTTTCCCAAATACCTGATTATCAATCGTTAAACCAGCAAGTGGTTTAGGAAAAATATCAACTGCTCCTGCCTCTAAAAGCTGAAAAACTTGATGAGTGTCCTCGTCTTGGACAGAAGCACTGATAACCAATATAGGGCGAGGATAAAGTGCCATCACCTCGGATGTAAAAGTGAGTCCATCCATACGGGGCATATGGAGGTCTGTGCAAATCACATCGGGTTGTACCTCCGGAATCATCGCCAAAGCTTCTAGACCAGATTTGGCTTCTCCTACGACCTCAATGTCAGGAGATGAGCTTAAAATCCGCTTTAAGATAGTGAGAGCAATCTGAGAATCTTCAACCAGCAAAACTCGAATGGGCATTTTAATTAACCAATCTTTCTAAGATTTCTAGAAGCACATCCTGATTAAACTTCCCTTTGATAACGTAGGCATCAGCACCCGCATCAGCGCCCCTTTTCTTGTCTGCATCTGAATCCAGCGTTGTGACTAGAATAATGGGTAAGTTCTTATATTCTTGCTGTTGACGAATTTTTGCAGTGAGAGATAATCCATCCATGTTGGGCATCTCTACGTCAGATAGCACCGCATCAAACGAACGAGTTTGCAGCTTATTGTAGCCGTCTAATCCATCAACAGCAATGACCACTTCGTATCCTGCTCTCTCCAGAAGCCGCTTTTCCTGCGTGCGAACTGGAACGGAGTCTTCTACCAGCAAAATAGTCGGTTTTCGTCGAACGGTTTTTGGTTTGAGTGCGAGAACAGGAGTGTTTTGCTCCTTCAACGATTTGATCAAGTCAGGAGCATTCAAAATGGTGCAAACTTCCCCGGTTGGCAGAATGGTGGCTCCTGCGACGTGGCGTACCCGCTTCAGCACTTGGCTTTGAGGCTTAATTACAATTTCCTGGGCATCAAACAGGCGATTAATGAAAAATCCGGCTCGCTCTTCCCCAACTTTGAGTAAAACGCATTGCTGCAAATTACTTTTTCGTCGATTTGTGGTGATGGGTGGAGTGTAAGCGTGAGATTCCCACAGTTTCAGCATTTCGCTCAAATCTGCGACCGGGATATCTTGTCCATTCCAGCTAATAGTGGCTTTGTCTTCAGTTGTAGAGATCTGACTTTCAGAGATTAAGAGTGTTGTCTCAAGATATTCAATAGGCAATGCATGAATGAGCCCCTGTACGTCTAGAAGAACGGTATCAATGGTTGTTAAAGTCGTGTTGAGCTGAATTCGGAAAGTGCATCCCTGTCCGGGGTTGGATTCAATTTGAATCTCTCCCTTCAACCGCTCAATGTTGTTTCTGACAACGTCTAAGCCAATGCCTCTGCCTGAGATTTCTGTAATGAAGCTGCGAGTTGAAAATCCAGGTACAAAGATGAGTGAATGAATCTGGCTTTGGGACATTGCTGCCAGTTCTTCTGAGTCATACAATCCGCGTTTAAGGGCAGTTTGTTTAATCTTCTCAAGATCTAATCCACGTCCATCATCTGCAACCTCAATTACGATTTTGTTGTCAGTTTGATAACCCTTTAACCAGATCTTGGCAGTAGTGGGTTTGCCCTGGGCTTGCCGCTCGCTGGGAGTCTCAATGCCATGGTCAATAGCGTTGCGAACCAGGTGCAGCAAGGAGTCTTTGATTTCTTCCAGAATACTTTTATCAGCGGTGGTGTCACCCCCTTCAATGATTAACTCTACGTCCTTAGATTGCTGTTTGGCTAAATCTCTAATGGTACGAGGAAGGGTTTGAAATACCGTAGAAAGAGGAAGCAGTCGCAGGGTGCGAATTTTTTCTCTGAGTTCTCCAGAAATCTTGTCGAGTCGAGTGCTGCTCTCTTGAGCGGAGATTCTGAGAGAGTTAATGGTTTTCTCTAGCTGTTCCTGGTAAGCAATGGACTTAGAGGAGGCTTTAGAGGATAATCCCTGGTTTCTGCTACTGCTTCTCCAATCTCTCCAAAGGTTAGACATCTCCTCAATCACCGCAGCGATTTGACCTATGCTGGTTTTAGTAACGGTGAGTTCTTCAGCTTGGGTCATTAAAGCATCGAGATCACGAGTTGGAACGCGAATAGTGTCGATGCGGTAGAGCTCGTTAATTTCAGAGGAAAGAGAAAGGAGGGTTTGCTCGGCAGGAGTAGGGGCTTGAGTGGGAGTTTGAGTGAGGGTAACTGTTTCTGGAGCGAGTACCTGAGTATCTGGAGTCGGTGATGTTTCGATCAGGTTGTTGAGGACTTGAGCGGTATCAACTTGATTGATTTGTCCGGTTACTGCTTCATGAACTAGTTTGCCGATCGCATCTAACCCTTGATAAAGGCGATCGCTCACTTCCACTGTTAGAGCAATGCGTTTGTGCTTGAATCCTCCTAAAACTTCTTCAATTTGGTGAATTAGGGTTTCTACAGGGTCTACCCCAACGCTTCTAGAGTCTCCCTTAAGGCTATGGGCTTCTCGCAATAACTGCTCTAGTGTTGCTTCATCTTCGGGGTGCTTTTCGAGTCGCAGCAAGCCTGCCTCGATCCGCTGTAACCGCTCTCGGCAAGCAATCTTATAAATCTCTCGAAGTTCATCATCCTCAATGAAGGTTGCAGCGCGTGGAGTGGTTAAATCTGCTGTTTCAATCGTGATTTCAGTGGTTTCTGCTTCGACCGTTTCTAATATGACTTCTGCTTCTGATGAGGCTGATGCTTCCTCAAGGATTAATAACAGAAGCTCAACCCCTTGCAGCACATCTACTTCACTGGGTTGACCTGTGACTGTTTCTTGAACTAGTTTATGAATCGATTCTAGTCCTTGATTTAGGCGATCGCTGACATCAAGGAAGGCAATCCTTCCTAATTGGATAGCCTTGAGAATCTCTTCTACGTGGTGGGTTAGCGTTTCTACCGCATCCGCTCCAACTCCTCTAGAGTCTCCTTTAAGGCTATGGGTTTCCTGCTGTAGTGCTTCGAGGGTTGCCTGATCAGTAGGGTGCTGTTCCAGGTATCGCAATCCCTCCTCCAGCTTTTGGAGGTGGTGCTGGCTGGAAATTTCATAGAGGTGACGCAATTCTTCGTCTTCTATGAAACTTGATAGGACAGGAGAAAGAGCGTCCGGTGAAAACTCTTCTGGATAATCAACGACTTGCACCAATTGATCCAAAATTTGAATGACATCAGCAGTGTTGGGTTGTCCTGTTACAGCTTCGTGGACGAGTTGTCCGATCGCCTCTAGCCCTTGACGAATGCGATCGCTCACTTCAATGTTGAGGGCGCACCGATGGGCTTGAACGTTCTTGAGAATCCCTTCGATTTGTTGGATCAATACCTCAATATCTTCAACACCGACACTCCTAGAGTCCCCTTTAAGCCCGTGAGCTTCGCGACGCATTTCTTCAAGGGTCGTAGCATCATTGGGGTGTTGTTGAAGATACAGCAGTCCTGCTTGGAGTTTCTGTAATCGATCTTGACTAGAAAAATCATACAAATTTCGCAGCTCTTCATCGTCAATAAAACTCGACAGAGCCGTAGAGTTAACCGGATTTTCTATAGCAGGACCAAAAGGTTGTAGGGTTTCCAATTCTTGATGAGCTGCCATTAGCAGTTCAACGATGTGGGGAATGTCTACTTCGCTCTGCTGCCCCGTTACCGCTTCGTGAACCAGCATATTGACTGCATGGAGCCCTTGCTGAAGGCGATCGCTCACCATTGCAGTTAAAGCAACTCGTTTCGTCTGGACGGTTTTTAGAATTGCTTCAACCTGTTGAATGATCGCTTCAACCGTTTCTACGCCTACACTTCTTGAGTCACCTTTGAGGCTGTGAGCATCTCGCCGTAGCTCTTCTAAAACAGCTTCATCATCTGGATGTTCTTGCAAGCGTAGAAAACCCGCTTCTAGCCTCCGCAGCCGCTCCTGACTGGAGAGTTCGTACAGTTCCCGAAGCTCTTCATCATCTATTTTCATAGTTCATCATTGCTCATGCCATTGGCGATCGAAGGTACGATGCCCCCTGATTTAGATCTGTCCCTATCAAATCTTTGGAAAAACAGAAATCCTGCTTCAACTTCAAAGTAGCGGATTCAATCAGCTACTCTTGTGGGACTAAATTTCCTATACCAATTGCTTGAGATTCAAAGCAGTTTCGTTCAATTGCTGAGTTCCTACCTTGGCTTGCGTGATACCGCTGGCGGTTTCTTTTGCCCCTTGGTTGATGGTTTCCATTGCTTGAACAATCTGCTGGATGCCATCTAACTGTTGCTTCAGATTAAGTGAGATCTGTTGGTTGTTGAGAACCACTCGGTTGACTGCATCTGCTGCTTTAGTAAAGGCTTGCTCAGTTCTTCTCGCAATTTCTACACCCGTGGAAACCGTTTTTGTACCTTCCTCAGTCACCATCACAGTTGAGTTAATTGCATTCTGAATCTGAGAGACCAGTTCGTTAATCTTGTCGGCAGATCTTTGACTTTGGTCTGCCAACTTACGAATTTCGTTAGCAACGACAGTAAACCCTTTGCCATGTTCGCCTGCCCGAACTGCCTCAACCGAAGAGTTAAGCGCCAGCATGTTGGTTTGGCTAGCAATATCAGACACCAGTTGAGAGATACTGCCAATTTGTTGAGCTTGCTCACTCAGTTGCAACATTTGTTCGGCGATCGTTCCAACCTTCTTCTCCAGCATAAACATGCCTTCTAGGTTCTCTCCCACGGCTTGGTTGCCCCCCTCTGTTAGCTCAAGTGCCTGTCGTGCCGCTGCTGCTGCTGCCTTGGCTTGCTCGGCTGACTGTCGGAAAGAAGCCTCTAACTCATCCATCGTGGTGGTTGTTTCATTCACCGAAGCAGCTTGCTGGTGAGCAATTTGCTCCTGCTCCTCAACCGTCGTAGCAATCTCATTGGAAGAAGTCGTAATGTAGCCAATAGATTTCTGAAGTGCCCGACTAATTCCTGCCGTAATTAATCCACCCGAAACTATGGTTAACGCCGAAGCTGAGAGAGTACCAGCTACCGCTATCAGGAGCAAAGCATTTCCAGCAGCTTCCGCTTGACGCTTTTTCTCATTCAGAAGAGTCAGTTGTTCTTGCAAAATTGCATCTGTTGTTGAGTCTAAAGTAGACACTCTCAAGTTTTCTACGAGCTGAGTTGCTTGCTCAACTTGACCTGCTCTCACCAGAGAGAGCACGTCTTCCCCAACCGCTGCAAAGCTTTCACCATCTGCTAATACAGCCTGCATTTTCTCTTTATCCTCGGGGTTTTCTAACACATCAAGGATTCCTATAGATGCTTGCTGATAGCGCTGAAATCCATCTTGATAAGCAGATTGATAAGAATCAATTTGCTCAGGATTAACAATCGCTGCTCTCGTGATCCTAGCCATTCTGCCTAGACCAAGTGCCAATTGAGTGACTTGATTAATTGTGGTGTATGAAGCCTCTATCTCTTCGTTTCGCTTTTCCCGATCCAACGCATTCACGTAGGTAGCTCCACCCAAAATAAATAGCAGAATTAAAGGGGGCATGTATCCCAAAAAGATGCGAGTTCTAACTTTCAGACTATTGAGATTCTTCATCGTTACCCTAAAAATTCCTGCGGCATTGAATTGATTGATCAGTTGTAATGAGTCGTTGAGCCTAACTATTAAGTACTAGAGCCGCGCCACTTCTTTCAAAACCAGAACAGCATCGTTGAGTTGTTCTGTATCTGCCTTGGTTTAAACTCTATCTTTTGCTCAGGGATAAACATGCCCAGAAACCCTCTCTAGACCAATCGCTTGAGCGTCAAAGCAGTTTCGTTCAGTTGCTGAGTTCCTACTTTGGCTTGCGTGATACCGCTAGCAGTTTCTTTTGCCCCTTGATTGATCGTTTCCATTGCCTGAACAATCTGCTGGATGCCATCCAGCTGTTGCTTCAGATTAAGTGAGATCTGTTGGTTATTGAGAACCACCTGGTTAACTGCATCTGCTGCTCCGGTGAAGGCTTGCTCCGTTCTTCTAGCAATATCTACGCCTGTAGAAACCGTTTTTGTGCCTTCCTCAGTCACCATCACGGTTGAGTTAATCGCATTCTGAATCTGAGACACCAGTTCGTTAATCTTGTCGGCAGATCTTTGGCTTTGGTCTGCCAACTTACGAATCTCGTTAGCAACGACAGTAAACCCTTTACCATGTTCGCCCGCTCGAACGGCCTCAACCGAAGAGTTAAGCGCCAGCATGTTGGTTTGGCTAGCAATATCAGATACCAGTTGAGAGATACTGCCAATTTGTTGGGCTTGCTCACTCAACTGCAACATTTGTTCGGCGATCGTTCCGACCTTCTTCTCCAGCATAAACATGCCTTCCAGGTTCTCTCCCACTGCCAGGTTGCCCCCCTCTGTCAGCTCAAGTGCCCGTTTCGCTGCTGCTGCTGCTGCCTTGGCTTGCTCGGCTGACTGACGGAAAGAAGCCTCTAACTCATCCATCGTAGTTGTTGTCTCATTCACCGAAGCGGCTTGCTGGTGAGCGACCCGTTCCTGCTCTTCAACAGTTGTCGCAATCTCATTAGAAGAAGTCGTAATATCTCCAACTGATTGCTGCACTTTGCGGCTAATTCCAGAAGCAATCAGAAAACCTAAAAGTGCAGTAATAGCAGTGGCGATCGCAGAACTGGCCAATACTACATTCAGGAGAAATTTCTTAGATGCTTCCCCCTCAAGCTTTTTCTCTTCTAAAGCGGCAACTTCTTGATCTAAAATCCCCCTGACCGTCGTATCCATTTCATCCAGAATGATTGTAGTGACAAGCCCTTTAGACTCTTCAAATTGTCCCGCTTTTGACAGGGTGATAATTTGACCAGCTACTTCTTGAACTTCCTCAGCCTGCACCAAAACGGTATTCATTTGTTCGATAGTTGCAGGATCATCGAGCAGTGGAATCAACTCCGCAGAAGCTTGCTGGAATGCTTGAAGTCCCTTCTCATAACCTTCCTGATAATGAGGATCACTCGGGTCAATCACCTGACCTCTCAATGCTCTAACCATTCGAGAAATTCCAAGTGCGGTCTGCTGTGCTTGAAAAACCGTGTTTTGGGCAACTTCAATTTCCTCATTAAGTTTTTCTCTGTCTAAAACATACGAATATGTCACCCCGCTCAAGATGAGCAAGATCAGGACAGACGGAAAATATCCCAAAAAGATACGTGTTTTGAGCTTTAGGTTGCCAAGGGTTGCCATTGTTTACTCCAAAATTTCTTGTGGGAACAACTAATCGGATATGGATAGATGCATCGAGGCAGTCAAGCTCTGAAGCGAATAGAGCTACGCCATTTCCTTTAAAACTAAAGCAGCATGGTTAAGCTGCTCAGTTCCTACTTTGGTTTGGGTTAAACCAGCGGCAGTCTAGAGAACCCATGAACAAAAAATTGGTGAGAAGGTGAATTCTCATGTTTGGCTTTACAGATAAACTGACAAGTTACTATCACATTGAATTGCTCGATTTTCTAACGTGGTAATTCTCTGCCTGAACGGTTATGCTACGCGAGTTTTGCTCAAGTCGTCTCATCATAACTACTGAAAAATCACCCATAATCAGGATGCTTTTTAGTAAAAATAGTTGTACAGTCGGCCGACAAATTTGTGCGGAAAAAAGAACAACAAAAAGTTGCTTTGTAACCTAATTGGTTAATAGCTACAAAGCTTCAACTTAAGCTTTAAAAGATTAAGTTGGCATATTTAATTGAGTGAATTGCTTATAGTTTCAGCGTGAATTGTTGAAGTTTGTACGAGTCTTGTCAAGCTGTAAGAACTAAAGCGCGGACAGGATGCATCCAAAATATATAGCCTTGCATAAAACGTTGTAGGAGGCAGACTGATCCTGAACTATCATCAAAACAGGCGCGTTTGATGTATAAAAAACTACAGACAAAAGTTCGCTACTGAATTCTACAAAATCTTTAGAGACTGATGATGCACCTACGCCTCACACATTCTAGGTATTTTAAAGTATGCAAGACATGTCATACACCCACTCGAATTGTATTGCGCCTCTTTCCTCATCAGCAAGCTCTTCTAGCAATTTTCATTAATTGTTCATATAGCATTGCTAGAAAACCCGCAACGGCTAAGGAACGTGGGAGTACTCCCCGGAGGGGTATTTTGGCTGGGCTAAATATAACGGCTAATCTTTTAGTGCTGTGATCAATCTTCAATGCGATCAGACATTAAACAGCATTTGAAATAAGATACTGAGAGCTTAATAGCAACTTAAGCACAGCATGAACACAGCATGAAGCGAATTTTCTAGAGTGTGTCCAAGTTATACCAATTCCAAAAATTAGGGCTATGGATGGAAGGGCACCCCGCGTCGCGGGGTGCCCTTCCATCCATAGCCTCTTTTTAGAGAAACGGTATTAAAACCTGTATAGCTACAGCTATACAGGTTAGGACAAGAAAAAGGAGCAGGGCTTAGCCCTGCTCCTTTTTCTTGTCCTATTTTTCTTGTCCTAATTGAGATGACTAGCGCTATGGAGTAAGAGACCCCTTAAGCGAGCTTCACCAGGATTGAGTCTCCCTCAACTTTCACATCATAGGTCTGCAGGGGTTCTTCGGCAGGACCCTGTGTCACATTTCCAGCTGGGTCAAACTCAGCATTGTGGCACGGACAGACAAAGGAATTGACAGCGGTGTGCCATTCTACAAGACATCCAGTGTGAGTACACTTTGGATTGACTGCGGTTGGAGCAGTTGGGTCATTAGCATTTCTCACAATCACAACAGCCACCTCAGGAGGAACGATCGCCCCAGATTGAGAAGCCTGTAGTGCGGTTAAGCTGCCCACTGGAATAAACCCATCGTCACGGGGTGCCATCTCTAGCGTGCCAGTCCCCTCACTAGGTGCTGCTTCAGGCGCTGCGGCTTGCTCTTCCTCCGGAGAACTCGTACAAGCTGCAATGGCGATAGGCAAGGAAGCAGAAATCCCAAACAAACCAACCCAGTTAATAAACTCGCGACGATCCATAAATCTCAAACCTCACTCTTAGTATGATCCGTTAACCTGAGACAACCTCATTTACTGAATAGGTTGTCCTTCAAATTTGAGAGCCTTGTCTCCGGCTTCTGCAAAAGCTCTAGCAAGCTCAAGATATTTTCGCCGTTCAGCCTCATCAATGATTCCGGCATGAATAAACTCACCGTCACTGTCTACGGCTGCTGGCGGCATACGATTCGACTCCATGACTCGTACAATCGTATGACGAATTGAGAGCGCCTGGTTTGGGTAATTCATGATGCCGAGTGGAGCAATAAACGAGGGGTTGCCAGGATTATGACAAGTTTGGCAATCGTGCTTGCGTGACTCTGCATCTAATGCACGGTAAGTCTGATCAAGTTCCTCAGTGTAGGGATTATCCTCGGAGAGCAAGTAGGAGAACAGCGTCACACGGGGTTCTTGTTGCCCGGTCTCACCAATCCAGGTCCAGCGACCATCCCACGTTCTGGAGTTGTAATCACGAGAGCGATCTTTTTCTGCTGAACGCAGCACGGCTTTGATTTTCCCTTGCTCTATCACCATAAGTACTTCAGGAGAAAACTGGAAAGATTCCCACTTTGTTCTGGAGTGCCAGTATGGATAGGGATATTCGCCTAGACCTAGATCATTACGATATTCATAGGGGAAATAGATAATCGTTTGCTGAGTTCCTGCATTCGCATCCCCAACCTGTTCGATTCTATAGTCACCCTTAAACATGAATACTGAGAGATATACTCGCCACATGACAAGGGGATGGAATCGAGTTGTCGTCCTTAAAGTCCTGATGTTGTAGTTGTTCCTTTGTAATTGAGTACCCCAAAGTACAGGAACGGCTGTAGCGTCGGACAGAATCTTAGAATCACCTAGCTTTTGTCCGCATTCATCACGAGCTGCCGAATCTGAAGGATCTGCTAACGGACAAGCAGCAATAACTTCTTTTGCAATCTCTTCGGCAAGTCTGGTTTCTGCATTAGCAGGTTGCCCACCACTCAAAAAGCCTGCGAAAAATACTCCAAGCATCGCAGCGATGGCTAGCAAGGCCATCAGAAGCGTTCGACGAAGCCTACGCCCTTCAAACATACAAATTCTCTCCGGCAATAATGCTGTGTGGTTTGGATCGCTATTTCAGCTTGCAACATCTATTTTTTAGAGTCTTAGTATCTGCGTTGCCGCAGCCCAGATCTGCTGCTAGCAGGTACTAGCAACAGGACTAAGATCAACGAGTCACTCAAAGCAGAGCGATCCATAAAATTTTGAGAAACAGCTTGGTTGCAAACTATCTCTCGATATAGTCTGGAGCCACTTTTTCAGAACGGCTGCCACTCAAAGTATCTTTCATAGAGCGTTGACGAGATAGGCTTGTCATGCTCATTCCTGTAACTAATAATCCTGCTAGACCCAATCCATTAAGGAGGGGGTAAATCCCTTGTAATCCAAAGATTCTACCTGAATGAACTTGAACTAGAAACCCCGCCACGCTATTCAGGGAAAGCCATTCGCTAAAAATGGGGTAAGCCATTCCTGAAATTATGGTCAGTGCTAGGGGCAAGCACATGATTATGGCAAGTTGTCGATGATAACGGCGAAAAGCACTGCTTAATCTCATTTTGCACTCCACTATGATGCAGGACGGAACAGCGAGCAGCAGGCAATCAACTTAATAAACTCGCGAGATAACTAGACACAAGTTTTCACCTAGCGATCGCCACTTAGAACTAGTCGCAATTCGCTACAAACTAGACCCAAGAAAATTGGATCAACCAATGTCTGTCAAAGGGCTGTTAGTCTGCTATGAAGAAGCTTGTGGTCGTGTCTCAGTGCTCTTAAATTGACTACTAATAACTCACAAAAACGCCTATTCACGTATCTGCGAGGGAACTACACTATTGCTCCATTTGAGCAGGGAAAGTAGTCCTGCGCTGCACAGATAAGTGAGTCAATTCCGCACTCAAAAAGCTATTCGGCTCCAAGTAGCCTTGCTCAACAGTCACTATGAAAGGTAGTGAAGGTGGAAGCTAACAACAGCCCAGCGTATTAAAAGAACTGGGCTGACTGAGCCTAGTAGATGCTTTTGCACTTTAGTGTCCTCGGGTTGGCGTTGATTAACTCAAATTCTCCGTTTCAGAGAAAATTTTTCTGAAACTTGACCGTACTGGCGAAGGTCAAACTTCAATTTCCCATGAGATATTAGTAGGTCATGGAAGTACGTGTAAGTATTAATTACGACAAAATGCTGAAAAATGCAAGACAAGTCTTGCTTAAGATAGTTGTCAACCTGTTTTTTAAAACTCCGAACAAGCAAATTAAGTAGAAATTAGATAGCTAGTAGACCGTCTATTATAGAAAGAAGCTGCAAAGACTCTTGAAGCGAGAATCTTTGCTATTTAGAACATGGTGGTTTCAACAGCAGAAGGTATGACAGCTCTTTATTCTGCTTGTTTGCTTAGAGTGCGGAATTATACTCTAATGTATGAAACTATACTTATGCTCTTTGAATAGCTACTCCTGTACAGATAATGACTTTGGTCACGCAAGCAGTATCTTTGCTGCTCGAAATCGTTACTTCAACGCTCCTGTCCTAAGCTTTAGAGTAGAGGAAGATTTTGAGTGCTTTTTGATAAGCTAATACAAGGTTTTCCAAGGCTTTCTCCCATTTGTGGGCAACTAATGGCTAAGCGAAAAGCAGAACTACCAACTAGGTTTGTACTCAGCTCCCTAACCGCACCAAACTGCCGCTTTCGTCAACCCAGCGAAACTTCTATAACCTTTCTCTAAAAAGAGGCTACGGATGGAAGGGCACCCCGCACTGTGGGGTGCCCTTCCATCCGTAGCCCTAATTTTTGGAATGGGTACAAGCTGAACGAAAGAGTCCTGTTAGCCCCAAAAGGTGGGATAAAAGTGAGAAAAAATGCCAAATTGCTGAAGGAAAGCAACTACTCTATCTAGATACCCTGCCCCTTGCGCTGCCCTGTGATTGTCATTCATGAAAATCAAAGTCATCAACCCCAACACGACTGCCAGCATGACTGAAAAGATTGGCATCGCTGCTTGCAGAGTCGCTAGTCCTGGCACTGAGATTATTGCTTGCAATCCAACCACGGGTCCAGCTTCGATCGAAGGACACTACGACGAAGCTCTCAGTGTGGTAGGAATCTTGGAGGAAATTCGCAAAGGGGAAAGAGAGGGTGTTGATGGTTATGTGATTGCCTGTTTTGGCGATCCAGGGCTGCTAGCAGCGCGTGAATTGGCAAAAGGGCCGGTTTTGGGAATTGCTGAAGCTGCTATGCACGCCGCAACCTTTGTGGCAACAGGATTTTCTATTGTGACGACGTTAAGCCGCACTCAAATCATTGCCCAACACCTAGTTGAGCGCTATGGCATGACTCACTTTTGTCGCAAAATTCGAGCTATTGACCTGCCCGTTCTCAGTTTGGAAGCAGATTTATTCGCTAAAACGATGATTCTAAAGGAGTGCCAAATTGCGCTAAAAGAAGATGGCTGTGGGGCGATCGCCCTGGGCTGTGGCGGCATGGCTGACCTGGCGACTGAGATCAGCAGCCAGCTTGGCATTCCAGTAATTGATGGTGTGAGTGTGGCGGTGAAATTTGTGGAGATGTTAGTCAGCCTAGGATTGACCACCAGTAAAGTTGGCGACCTGGCATACCCGATCGCCAAACCCTATATGGGAATGCTGTCTGCCTTTGCTCCCCAATAACTTTCAGGATGCAGCCGATGATTACTACTTCGCTCCTTTCTATTAATGGCGATCGCCTCAACGACAGCATCAATCGTCTAGCCCGAATTGGTAAACAGCCCAGTGGCAGCATTTGTCGCCTGGCCTTTACCCCAGAAGACTTGCAGGCTCGCTATCTGGTGCAGCAGTGGATGGTTGAGGCAGGCATGAGCGTCAAAACAGACGCAGCCGGAAACCTGATCGGCACCTACGCTGGCAAAGAGAACATCCCTGCCCTGGCGACTGGCTCTCACATTGATACGGTTCCATCAGGGGGACGCTTTGATGGCGTTTTGGGTGTGCTGGCTGGGATTGAGGTGGTACGAACCTTGCGGGACAATGATCTGCGCCCAAGGCATCCGATTCAAGTCATTGTTTTCACCGATGAGGAGAGCAGCATGATCGGTTCTCAGGCGATCGCTGGAACCGTTCTGCTTAACGCTCCTGAACAGTACAAACCCAAAGTAGGCGAATCAATCCAGGCGTGCCTGGAAAACCTGGGCGGCAACTGGGATGACCTGGCTACCGCCAAACGCACTCGCGCAGACCTGACCGCCTTTGTAGAACTGCACGTCGAGCAAGGCGCAGTCTTAGAAAACACTCAAGCTGAAATCGGAGTTGTCCAGGGTGTTGTCGGGATGGTGCGTGAGGCGATCGCCATCACAGGTCAAGCAAACCATGCAGGCACGACTCCAATGGATACGCGCCAGGATGCCCTCGTTGCTGCTGCCCAAATTGTCCTAACCGTTCAGGAAATTGCCCGACAGATGCCTAGCCGACCCGTTGCTACCGTTGGCTACCTGACAGTTTCCCCAAACGCGGTAAATATTGTGCCCGGTCAGGTCGAGCTAACCGTAGACATGCGCGACTTGTCGAAAAACTGCCTGAATCAAATGCGGATGCAGCTCAAGCAGGCTGTGGAAGCGATCGCCGCCGCCACCCACACCGCCATTCAAATCACGCCGCTGCTTAATGTTGAACCCACTCCCGCAATGCCCCAGATTCAAGACACGATCGAATTAGTCTGCCGAGAACTAGGGCTAAGCTACTGCTACCTGCCCAGCCGTGCCGGACACGATGCCCTGGAAGTTGGTCGAATCACCGACATGGGCATGATTTTTGTGCCTAGCCAATCGGGGGTTAGTCACTCCGAAGCCGAATACACTTCTCCCCAACAGTGCGTTCAGGGTGCAAATGTGCTATTGCACACGCTGCTGAAGTTAGACAAGATCTATTAGGTTATCATCGTACATAGCACAGGAAATAAAGTTTAGGCTAGAGCGTTTTATCTCAATTTTGGCGAAAATTCTCATCAAAATTGTGATATGAGATACGCTAGCTTCTACAAGGATGCATTACAGTATGCCTATGAGAAAGTCGAGTTTGCACAGCATTTCTTAAGCAAGTTCACGCTGGCAAGCGCTTTCTATTCACCTCAAAGCCGCTCTGGCTGTGCGATTCACTGCTTTATCAGTAATTTCACCAATTCGGGAACCTGAAGGACTGTAAACACTTCTTGATGTAAATGTGAAGCACTGCCCGATCTAGATCACAGAGCGATCGCCGCTCAAAAATCTAGCTCCAAAGCTCTATCTAAATCTGCTCTAACTCTCAAGAGTACTGGTATGACTTCTATTCGTGAAATCGTCGGACAAACGCTGGAAACTGGCTACCTGCCTTTAGAGGCGGAAGATCAGCTGCGGAGACTGCTCCAGCAGACCAAGTATGGCTGGGAAGACCTGAATGCCTTTATCAAGCTCCAACAGGCGGCAATGGAAGGGCAAATTCGTCAGGAGTCACGTGAAGCAGACGAACTTCATTATCTCCTCGTCAACTCATAATTCCTCCGGATGAGTTTGGCATTTCTTTGCTAAATTCATTCCGTAAAAGATTATTCGGGGTTTGCCCTGGAACCTCTTTTAGGTCTGCAATGCTTTTAGGCTAAGGGAAAGAGGGAGTAGAAGTTGATTGGTTTTTTCCCTTTGCGTTTCATCCCCTTCCTGGAAGTGTTGTTTTTATTATTTTTAGCAGTGCTAGCTTTCTGAAAAGACGGGTTGATAGAGATTAAAAATTTGTTGCGATGGTAGATGCTCTGACAGAGACGCAATGAATTGTACCTGTACAAGCAGACTTAAGTTTTGAATAAATTGCTTTAGGATTGAGGGGTCTATACTGAGTAGTTCCTACTGCAATTTAACCACTGAGGATTGCAATGTCAGAATTTGCTCTTCCCCAACCTCCCGTATTTGAGCGCGTTGAAGACGAACGACTACACCGCAAGCAGCGCTTGGCAGCTGCATTTCGTTTGTTCGCTCGCTATGGTTTTGATGAAGGCATCGCAGGACACATTACAGTACGCGATCCCGAATTTCCTGACCACTTTTGGGTCAATCCCTTTGGCATGTATTTTGGTCAAATTCGGGTGTCTGATCTGATTCTGGTCAGCAGTGACGGTGATGTCATTAAGGGAAATCAGCCCGTTAACCAGGCAGCTTTTGCGATTCATGCACCGATTCATGCTCATCGCCCTGATGTTGTAGCGGCGGCGCATTCTCACTCGACCTATGGCAAGGCGTGGTCTACGTTTGGCAGGACGCTTGATCCCCTAACCCAAGATGCCTGCTCGTTTTATCAAGACCATGCGGTGTTTTCAGACTATACGGGTGTGGTGCTGGATACTTCTGAGGGCGATCGCATTGCCGCAACTCTGGGCGATCGCAAAGCTGTCATCCTACAAAATCACGGACTATTAACTGTCGGGCATTCCGTTGATGAAGCTGCCTGGTGGTTTATCACGATGGAGCGATCCTGCCAGGTGCAGATGATGGCAGAAGCGGCAGGCAAGCCTATCCTGATCAAGCCAGAAATTGCTCAGCTTGCCCAAACTCAGGTCGGTACGCCCTATTCTGGCTGGTTTTGCTTTCAGCCGCTCTACGACAAGATTGTGCGCGAAGAATCTGACCTGCTGGAATAATCAGCTTTGAGTAGACCTAACCCGCAGGTGGTTCGTCGGCTTGTGGAGCAGGAGCCTGACAAGATTCAGCGGTGTGGTCAAATTTGACCGTGACCACGTAAACCTGATTGGCATCCGATTCGTTCTCAAACTCGTAAGTGGCAACTGTCTCCAACGCTTTCTGATTAAATAACTGATAGCCAGAGCTTTGAACCAGTTTGGGTTCGCCAACCAGCTTATTCTCATTGTCTACCACGACTCCATACACAGCCGCAGGTTCAACTTCTAGTGGACAAGCTTCTGCCGGATAGACCGCAGCAATTTCCATCGACTTCCATTCACTATCGGCTCCCTCTTCGACCTGAGTTTCAAACCATTCAACGAAGGTTGTTCTGGCTTCCTCCTGGGTCGTCCCGCTAGAGTCAGCGCCCAGACGAGCGATCGCCGCTCGGCGTTGAGCAATTGAATCCTGTAGTCGCTGTTCTGCGGTGCGGTTGTCTTGAGGAGATGGGCCTTCGGGCGAAGGACTTGGACCTGTACCCGCCCTGCCTGTGAGAGTATCTAAATCAGGATTTCGAGCAATGCCAGGGTTGGTCGGTGCAACGGTTCCGGGTGAAGGCGACGGTGAGGGAGAAGCAGACAGCGATGGCGACGGTGAAGGAGAGATAGAGGTAGAGGGTGCCTGTCTGGTTGCTGGGGGACCAGGTGGCGGTTCATAGGGTGGATAAAGATCGGGCGAAAAGGGTGGAAACGGCGGAAAAAGCTGAGACGGCGGAGCCTGATTGGGCACCGGCGTGAGCGAATATAAATCAGACTCGGAAAGCGGTGGCAGTTCCAGACTTGGCGTGGAGAAATCTGGAACGCGGGCTAGCTCCTCGGGCGATAGCTCTACAACCCCAACGGTGCGCTGATCATCTGCCTCTTCCGCCAAAAACGAAGACGGCAAAATTGGCAGAACACCCCACAGCAGCCCATGAACACCTATCGAGAGGGCAGTTGCAATCCAGCCAGGCTGACGCACAACCTGACTCAGGGTTGGGCCAATAGAGCGAGCGAAGGAAGATCGGAACATAGCAAGTGGAGGACTCTGTTCAAGCTAGGGGGCAAGGAATTTCAGATGAATGGGGTAGATAGCGACCAAGCGTACTGACCAAGCGTACTAGATTTACGTTCCTGTCTGACAGCCCAGGAGCGGGAACATCTGGATATCCCTTGTAGTTTTTTCTTCATCCTTATCCTAAATCCGCCCGGTGAACCTGGACGATCAGTAAAGAAAAGTAGGGGAGTTTGAGCTGGGGGCGATCGCTTAGATCAGCATAGATTACCTGCTCAGGTAATGTAGCTCGTTCTACCACATAGCTTTGCTGAAGCAGTCCGTGCCGATTGAGCACTGCCCAGACCTGCTCATAGACAGAACTTACCTTTAGTAAAACGACTACGTCGGCAGTGGCGATCGCAGTTTCCAAATCTGCAACGGTGTAAAGAGCAGGCAAAACCATCAGTCGCTGATTCCAGAGAGTCAATGGAAGTCCCAGTGCTGCCGTTGCTGCCAGCGGCGAACAAATGCCAGGGATCGTCTGCACCTCAACTTCAGGATGAGAATGCAGCAGCGTTTGCGCCAGATAGGTAAAGGTGCTGTAAAAGCTCACATCTCCTTCGGACACAAATGCTACGTCCTGCCCCTGCATCAGGTATTGCCAAACCTGCTCGGCTGCTGCTTGCCATGCTTCGGTTAAAGTTTTGGCCTCTTGCACGTAAGGAAAATTTAGCGCCAAATGTACCTGCTCAGGCTGAAGCCACTCCTGTACAATTCGTTCTGCAATCCCCAATTTTCCAGGCAGCCCGGCCGGAAATGCAACTACAGGAACGGACTTCAGCAGGCGAAGCCCCTTCAAAGTGATCAACTCTGGATCACCTGGACCAACGCCAACGCCGTACAGCTTTCCCAAATAAGAATCAGTCATGGTGTTTAGAATTAGCGATCGCCTCCTTCCACAATCCACCCAACAGCTCACCTGATTGAATGAATTTGCCTTGCCTTAAGACCTTAAACTAGAAATTGACAAACCTAAACCTAAAAGCATACGCATCGTACAAACGATAAGGATTCCACCTGGAATGCTTGAGCCAGAGGAGAGTGTCCGAGCGAGCGAGACGATGCATTTCAAAATCGTATTAGCCTGTTCCAAGCTGAAATTTGAAACCCAAAAATTCTAAGTCCAGTAAAACTTTTGTATATACAACAGCCCGTTTGACAGAGTTATGAATCAGATTGCTCAACGACTAGCCGAAATCGATCGCAAACATTCCCAACGCTACATTGAGCTCGATCCAGGTGGTTATTTCATCATCTACTTAGATCGGGAGGAGGAGTTAATTTGCGTCAAGCATTTCACCAACGTAATCAGTGAAAAAGGATTAGCACTTGATCCAGAGACAGGCAAACCCATTCCTGTGCGGGGCAAAGTCGAGCGAACGGCTAACGCTGTATTTAGCGGCAGAACCGCTAAAGAACTTTGCATCAAACTATTTGAAGAAATGAAACCTCCCCTGGTCAACTACCTCGACCACGCTGCCTATCTGGGAAGAGAATTGGTGCGGGCAGAGACAGCCTTAGTCAGTGGGGAGGAATATATACAGGACTAAAGTAAACAAGGGAAATTTTTTGTTCGCTAAGCAAACGAAAAATTTCCCTCACAGAATTAGCCCTGAAGAATTTGATACAGGTAGTAAGTTGCCATTGGAATGACCGTTGCGGCAACTAGGAAACCCACAACCCAGACAGTTGCATTGCTTTTTTCGGTGTCTTCAGGGGTGGCGAAGGTGCCCTCAACCAAAACGGTGTTGTCTACGACAGGTGGTCCGGGATCAGGCTGACCAGAAAGAACCGCAACCAGGCGATCGCTTGCATCCAAAAATGCCTGGTTGTACTTGTTGTCTTGGCGCAACGGCACCATGACAGTTTCCTGGGCTACACTTTGGGCAATTTCATCATTTAAGGTTGCTTTGACGCGATCGCCCGTCCGAATCGCAACATTATTAGTGACGTTGTCTAATACCAGCAATGTTTGATTGGCTTGCGCTTCAGGGGTAGGGAACCACTGCTCAAAAAGCTGATCGGTAAAGCTCTGGATCGTTTCCCCATAATCGAGCCGATGCACCGTTACAAATCGAACTTCGTTGCCTGTCGATTGGGCGAGCTTTTCTAATTCACCGCTGATTCTGCCTTCATTCAAACGGCTTAAGATTTCTGCTTCGTCAACGACCCAAGTGGAATCACCTGTCGCTAGACTCGGCATACTGTAAACGCTTGTAGCGTAAGCAGGTGCAGCGCTGACTTGAGCAACAAAAATCAGTCCTACAGCAGCTAGCAGCAACCCACGCAGAAGTTTTGCCAAAGTTGAAGTAAGAGAAGAGAGGAGCATATTTATGAGTCCGATATTTATCTTTTGTTACTTATCTCTCAAAATACTATACTGCTGTGCTAAGTAACTATGAATTAAATCAACCCTAAATTTTGCTCAAGAGCAAAGAGGCAATCCCACTTTCCCTTACTTTTCAGGGCGTTGCACAAATTGAGAAGGACGCGGAAATTCCTGACGTGCGAATCGCCTGCTTTGGGGGCACGGCATTGCCGTGCCCCTACGAAAATCATTCATTAAATCTGCAACGCCCTTTTCACAATGGTGTTGTTGGCGTTTCATCTAGCAGGTTGGGTGCAGGGGCAGCGGCATCATTGGTCAGGTTTCCTGGAGTACTCAATAAAGCGGTTGTGGCGTTTATTACTAATTGAGTTGCTCCGGTTAGGAAAGGGCGATCGATCTTGTCGAGTGTGTCTGTGGGTTGGTGATAGTTAGGATTGCGGTAGTTGGCGGTGTCTGTCACCATGACTGCGCCAATCCCCTTTTGCCAGAAGGGGGCATGATCGCTTCGCAACAAATCAGGGGTAAGCGGTCCCAACAGCGGAATCGGTAAGCTCAAGACCTGAGGCAAATCTGACTGACTGGTTTCATGGAAAGCGTTGATCAGGGACATGTGACCGCGATCGCCAATTACCGCCAAAAAGTCTCCCCGATTGGTGGGTGGGCTGATGGGCAGCCCAGCGGGATATTGCTGACAACCCTCGGTGTGACAGGCGAACCCAATCATATCCATCACGATTGCGCCTTCTAAATTTTCGGTCAGGCTATCATCTGCTGCGTAGGCTAAACTGCCCAGCAGTCCGACCTCTTCCAGGTCAAATAGGGCAAGCTTGAGTGTTCGCGGAGTGGGAAGTTGCCCCAGTAAGCGAGCCGTTTCCAGAACAGCCGCAACCCCAGTAGCGTTGTCGTCTACACCGGGCGATTGCTCTATGGAGTCGTAGTGTGCTGCAACCAAGATTGCCCCAGCCGACGGATCGGTTCCTGGGCGCTCTGCCACGACATTAATGCCATTCTCGAAGGTTTGGAACTGGGGCAGCCAATCTGCTTCCCGTAAAGCCGAGGCAATGTAGTCGCGGGTACGGCCCCGCTCTGCTTCGCTGTGTCGCTTAAAGGCAAGTGCCTCGACATCTGCCAGCACTCGGTCTGGGTTGATGGTGGGTGCCTCGATCGCAGCAGGCATTTCTGCACGTGATTGGGGCGATCGCGAACGGACGGGACTTTGCTGAAAGCTGGTTTCTAAAATCTGAGGTCGGAGTTGAATTCCGTGCCAGTTCCACCCGGTGATGACTCCTACTAGCGTGACGAAAAATAAAGCCAACCAAATTCCCAGCTTCCTCATGTCTGCGTCCTGCTAATTTGCCCAGTTTTCATTTTATGAGTTCTACCCAAGTCATGCTTGTTTCAAATCACAACTTAATTAATGAGAACTATAATTCTCACTTTCGGTATCGCTACATTAGAAATGCTGCCCTGGTTACAAATGCCCGACATTGCCGATGTGATGTACGAATTTCATGGGGCATGGCATTGCCATGCCCCTACAGAGGAGATTGAGATCCGTGAATCAAACCCATATTCAGCAACGCCCGATGCCCTTCCTTTAGCTAGAACCTAGAACTCCAGTCATTTATCCTTGCTTCATCTGCTCTACAAACGCTGAATATTCCGGTGAGTTTAACCCCACTTGCATCACTTCTAACACTCGTGCCATCTGGTTATTCAATAGTGACTCGACTGCCAACCACAAACCTGGAAACACTTGACTGCGAATGATCCCATCTATATCAGGCATGAGTTGCTGATAATCTCCATCTACCGATTGGAACCACTCCAGTTGATTCTCAAATGCTTCCCAGATGATATATCCCAATACTCCAGTGCGACGATAGGCTTGCTTTTTGCTGCCTGTGTCGATTACCCCTTCGGGGAACTGCGAAGCAACTGCTCTCAGGGCGAGTCAGGCGATCGCCACTTTCAAGCGGTGGCAGGTAATTATAAGCCGAACTGATTTGGGAGTAGGACGATCGACTAACCATCTTCAAATCCTCGGAATCGTCTAATATCGCTCACTGTAGTAGATCTAATATATCGAGTTGAAACTCTTGCACGGTAAGAATTCCAACTCGATATATTGGATTATTGAGCCTGGTTATCGGGTGAGGATCAGCATCGCAATGGTAGCGATCGCCTTGAAAGATGTTCCTCCAACAAGGATGTACGTGATGTGATGCACGATCGATTAGGTGTTTAGGCAGACTTTGTATGAGTGAGTGCCCTATCTATCCCCGTGACTGGTGTAAGTACTGCGGTAACCGATTTCTTTTGAGGGGTTGTCAATTGTTCAAACTGACTACTGAGCCAACCATATCCTCTACCAATGCAGGTGGGGCAAACAGCGCCACAGTTTTCTCCTTGGTCGTCGCAGATGATTACTTTTGCTGCCTGCATTTTGAAAACGCGATCGCATGTTCGGCAAACTTGTTGCTTGCCAACCCGATCATTACATTCAACTTGAAGTTGCATAAGATTTTCCCAAAGTTTAGAAATGAGTTTATAAAGAGGTGAGGTTAGCGGTCGCTAGGTTAATTACTTGAGCCAAAGCTCAATGCTACAAAGGTAAAGGCGATCGTCAGACCGTGCGTCTATCTTAGGAATAAACTTTGGGGAGAGCGAATCCATCTGAGCTTAATGCAGTGTCCCTCGATAGCGCAGTTGCCGCTTGAGCGCATAGTGTTCGGCAAACTTGGGAATATCGCCCTGGTGTCCCATCAGAATCACCGTATCGCCTTCCTTGATTACTGTGCTGTGGTTGGGGTGGACAAACGTACTGCCATCACTTCGACGTAGCGCTACCACAATAAAAGTGCCTCTGCCACGCACCTCAATGTCACTCACCATGCCACCGACTAGAGGTGACCCTTTAGGAACTACCAACTCATCAAGCTGGACATCAATTTCTGCTAACAGTTCACTTAATGTACTGCGACCGTCGTTTTGATCGAGAAAGTCGATTGAGGCTGGATGAGTGATCATGTGCGCCATTCGCAAAGCGCCGATTGTAGCAGGCAACACTACGTGGTCGGCTCCTGCCAATCGCAGCTTTTTTTCAGTGGTGGGAAATTCACCCCGCGCAATGATTACCAGGTTAGGGTTCATTTCTCGTGCCGTTAATGTAATAAATACATTAGACGCATCATCTGGCAGCGCAGTAGCTAATACTTTGGCTCTCAAGATTCCGACAGCCTGCAAAATGGTTTCATCGGTAGCATTGCCAATGCGAACTAGATAACCCATTGCTTCGGCTTTGGCAAGGCGATCGCTGTTGTTATCGATGATCACAAAAGGTTGACCCGATTCCATCATCTTCTTTGCCAGGATCTGCCCAATCCGACCAAAACCACAGATAATCACATGCTGTTGTAAGGTATCAATTCCTTTTGCTATCCGCCGAGCGTCCAGAGCGCGGTTGATTTCTCCCTCAGTCACCATCTGGACAAACCCTCCTACCATGTAAACTGCTGACGACGTTCCCGCAATGATCACCAGAATGGTAAAAATCTTGAGTGCCGGGGACTCAATTGGGCGAACCTCGCCATACCCAACTCCGAAGATGGTAATGACCACCATGTAAACGGCATCGAGCAATGCCCAACCTGCGATCGTGTAACCTGCGATCGCCACAACAATGGTAATAACAAAAAAGACAGTGCCAAGCAGAATGCGGCGAAAAGACTGGTGCAAATTGGGTTGCCAGCAGGGGTAACGCTCCTACCGATGCGACAATCTTGCCACCAGTAGCTGAGTGCCAGGTGTAGCAGATTATACCGAAGGGAGGGGATTAGGGGTAGGGATTAGGGCGAGAAGAAAGACATTTCCTCTTTCATCCTTTCTTCCTCCTATTGCACCTGCGGCGAAGGTTCTGGAATCACCCCTGCGTAGGGGAAGTTGCTCACAGAACGCTGTAACTCTGCCAAAGAGCGGTTATAACCTAAAATCGCTTGTACTCGGTTAAATTCTGCTTCGGTTAAGTCAGATTGCGCGATTAATACGTCTGTTTGAGTCCCTACACCCGCTTGGAATCGCAGTCTTGCCAGTCGCAGGGCTTCCCTTGCCTGTTCCAGGGCTAAGGACGCAGTTTGAATGTTCTCGAAGTTAGCTTGCAGATTAGAGTAAGCGCTTTCTACATCAAATCGAATCTGGTTGCGCTGCGCTGCAAAATTGGTTTCGGCGATCGCAATATTGGCCTCTTCCTGAGCTGCTTGCGCCCTAGCAGCGCCTCCATCAAACAAACTCAGATTGAACTGAGCGCCAAACTGATAATTGTCTTGTACGGTTTGATCCTCGTTTAAGGTGTCCTGCACGTTATAGCTCGCAAACAAACCAATCTGAGGTCTCAACTGAGCCAAAGCAGCCCGTCGTTGAGCGTCACTAACTTCGCGCTGCACAAGCTGTTGCTCTAACTCAGCCCGATTTCTGATTGCTAAGACGATTGTTTCTTCGAGGCTCAGATCCCACAGGTCTGCCACCTCCACGGGATCGGCTGCTGCCACCTCTACCGACTGAGCCAAGCTCAGCGTTTGGACGATTTGACGACGGGCAATCTGGCGTTGGCTGAGGGCTTGGGTAAGCTGCTGTCTAGCATTTGCCACGTCCACTTGGGCTTGCAGCACGTCAAACCGCGTTCCTACCCCTGCTCGCTCCAGTGCTTCGGCATCGCGCAAACTCTGCAACGCCTGTTCTAGTGCTGACTCTTGAATTCGCACTTGCTCATCTGTTTCTTGCAAGTCGTAGTAGTTATTAATGACATCTAGACGAAGCTGCTCTTCCTGGGCTTCGACCTGCAATTCCTGAAAACGAACCTGTCCCTCAGCTGCCTCAATCAAAGCCGGTCGCCGACCTCCAGTAAACAGCGTGTAGTTGAGTTCTACCGCACCTCCCAGGACGACGTTGACATCATCCTCGTCTGATTGACCTCTGCCACCTTGACCTCCCTGAAGCTGATCCAGAAAATCCTGTAATGCCCCTGAATCTTGCTGCTGCGTGTTTTCCTGGAAAGTCAGATTTGAATTTAAGTCTACTGTGGGTAGATTGTTTGCCTGTACCTCCCGCAAAGCTGCCTGTGCCCGCTCTAGTTCTAGCCTAGACACCTGAAGCTCACGGTTGTTACGAACGGCCAGATCAATTGCTTGTTCTAAGGTAATGGGCTGAGTTCCAACAATTTCTACCTCTTCAGGTTGAGTCGGAAACTGAAGTGGATTGGGGCTGGGATTAAGGTATTCCGGTGCCGCCTGAATCAAGTTTTCTTCGGCTGTTTCTGCCTCTGCTTCCGCTTCTGCTTCTGCCTCGTCATCTACCTCTGCTTCATCTTCTGGGGGGGTAGCTTCGTCAGAGGAGCCTAGAGATGGGGCAGGCGATGTTTCCTCAGTCTCATCTCCTGCTGGTAGATCTTGGGATAGTTGCTCTGATACTTCTTCTGATGCCGTTTCTGACGATGTTTCTGGCGTTATCTCTCTTTCTGACTCATCGGCAGAAGCATCATCCGGGGAGGTAGATGCATTGCTAGGTTCCTCTGCATTGCCAGGTTGCTCCGTCGGCTCCGCTGACTCGGCATCAGCATCAGCGTTAGATTGATCGCTTGCTGCGGTTGGCTCTGTTTCTGCGGCTGGCTCTGTTTCTACAACAATGGCTTCTGACTCTGAGTCATTTTCAGGCTGAGCTGCTTCGTCGGCTTGAGCAACTTCGACGGTCTTAGCAGAGTCCAAAGCCGTTGCGATCGCCCCACTCGAATTTTCGTGCTCAACCTCATCCTTGCCGTCAAGTCCACCAAGACGTGCAGGAGACTGAGCAGAAGCTGAGTGCAGGGGACTGAGAGCAATGATGGTGCCAACACTTACAGCAAGAAGAGAAAGAGAAAATCGCATGTTGTATATCTTTCAGTCCAGATGTTTAGCGGCAAAAGAGAAGCCTTAAGCAGAATACTGGCTGACCGCCAGAATTGGCAAATGACTTCCTGTGAAGCCATTTAAGTGCAGTTTAGGTAAAAATTAGGCGATCGCACTTCATCCACCTGGTTAATCTTTCCAGGGGAAGACGACACGTAGGGGTTGGGGGCTAAGGACTGGGGGCTAGGGGCTAGAACGCCGCATAAAAGGGATTTCCTTCACCTTTACACCTCCCTTCACTTCTACACCTCTAGTTTCTCAAACTCCTTTTGTCCATAAAGCATTTGCTGGTCAACCGCTGAAAGCACGCGATTATTTGCTAGGTCAGATTGCAAACAGCGGCAAACTAGCTCTGCTACATCCGCCCGATGAATCGACCCGGCAATGGTTGGGTCTGGAGTTAACACTGCATTGCCCGTTGCGGGTTCCGATTTTAGCCCGCCTGGACGGATGATGGTGTACGTCAATCCGCTAGCAATTAAATGCTGTTCAGCCTTTTCTTTTTCGACTAGAACTTCACCTAATGCTTGCAGGGCTTGAGGAGGCAGCGCTACCACACTGTCACCGCTGCCAATCGACGATACCAAAATGAATTTTTGTGCCCCTGCTTTGACCGCAGCATCGATCAAATTCTTGTTTCCCAGGTAGTCTGCTCGCTCACCATCTTTAGGCAAACCACCGATCGTGCTAATCACTGCCCCAATCGGTTCGCCCTGCATTGCTTGCTCGACTTCAGCCACGTTCAGCGCATCTCCAAGAGCGATCGCAATTCCCATTGCCTCTAGCTCTGCTCGTGCCGCCTCGCTGCGTAAGAGCGCTTTGACTGAAAGCGATCGCCCAACTAAACCACTAGCAATCTCGCGTCCTACCCCGCGACTGGCCCCGGCTAGAAATACATATGGTGCTGTCATCAAAGTTGCCTCCCCGTTTGAATCAATTGCTCACAGATTTAGACCTCTGCCACATTAGTGTGCGAGAAATCTTGCGCCTTTGTACAAATTGATTGGAAAAACCGACTAAAAAGATTCTACGCCTGGAACTTCTGCGTCAGTTTGGGGTCAAACACTGAGGAAGCGTAATGCTTCCTACAGGGGGGTTGGGGGCTAACCCCCCTTAAAATTTTCACGGTGCCACCCTACCGTCAAGATTCTGAAACCTTCTCCTTAAATAGCTTTCCAGCCGAAAACACAGGGACAGTCGTAGCCGGAATCGTCATCACTTCACCTGTCTTGGGGTTGCGCCCTTCACGGGATTGGCGTTCTCTTGCTTCAAATGTGCCAAAACCGACGAGAGTTACCTTGTTGCCTGCGGCGACAGATTCCTGGATGGACTCCAGCACTGCGGTTAGCACTGCATCCGCTTCTTTCTTGGTTACTCCTGCCTTATCGGCGATCGCATCCACTAATTCACCTTTGTTCATATAGGTTGCTATTTAACGCTTGCAAGGATTATAGGGCACAGACCACGCAGACGCACAGCCAATAAAAAGCAGCCGCTACTGAGGTGGGCTGCTGGCTAGCATGAGTTGCTAGAAGTAGAATATCACGTTGGTTAGTACATTTGAACTAAATTGTCTGCTTAACTAAAGTGACTAGTTCTTGCAGGATTGTGAAGTTGTAGGTCGAAGTAAGTTCAGTTTTATCGAAGATGCTGTTTGTGGGAGTATCTAGCCAACCGATACAGGCTGAAGTGCCGGAAGCACTTTCTCACCAAAGACTTCAATAAACTGTTGTTGTTCACGGTTGACGTTATGTAGTAACAGTTCGCTGAATCCCAACTCAATATCCTGTCTCAGCCAATCAATATGTTGCTGAGGGTCGGCAGAAATGCGAACGGATCCATCTAACTCATGGGGTTGCACAAATTGACCCGCAACCTCAAACTGACGAGGGGATTGCAGTTCTGTCATCAATACATTTTCAAAAATGTTACTGCGCCACTGTTCGTGAGCTTTTTGGCGAGCGGCTGTTTCATCTTGGTCATAGGAAAGTTGGACTTTCAGCAACATTGGTTTTCCGGCTCCACCACCTCGACGGAAAGCGTCTACCACTTCCTTAAGTTGGTCAGGTGGGCGCGAAATCGTGATCAGTCCATCAGCCCAACTGCCCAGCCATTCCGCGGTTTTAGCGGTCACGGCTGCCCCAATGATTAGCGGCGGAGTATCAGGACGGGAATAAAGTTTGGCTTCTTCAACACAGACTAGTCCGCGGTGAGTTACGGTTTCGCCCGCCCAGAGCGATCGCATGATATCCACACATTCTTTGAGCCGAGTATTGCGATCGCTTTTGATCGGCCACTTATCACCTGTGATCGTTTCGTTGAGCGCTTGTCCGCTACCAACCGTGATCCAGAAGCGATCGGGAAACATCTCAGCTAGAGTTGCTGAGGCCTGAGCAATAATTGCAGGATGATATCGCTGCCCAGGCGCACAAACTACTCGATAGGAAAGGTTTGTTGCCTGCATAGCTGCCCCTAGCCACGACCAGGCAAAACCACTTTGTCCTTGCTGCTCAGTCCAGGGATGAAAGTGATCAGAGGAAAGAGCATGGGTAAAGCCTACTTGCTCTGCCAGTTGCACGTACTTCAGCAGTTCACTCGGCTTGAACTGTTCATGGGAAGCATGGTAGCCAATCTTTACCATAAGAATTTTTCCTGCTCGTGGTATTTAGTGAGGGCAGCTTTACTACCCTATTTCGCACGAGCATGGATAAAAATTCATCGGTTGTTAGGCATAAACCTTTTCCAGGTTTAACGGACACTGAGGTCTTAAAGGATTGTCTTCCATCGGTGGCTGAGCAATCACGCGCAGCTCATGGGGATAGCGGGGATGTGAATCATTCACCAACCAGATGGGCGGCACCATCATTGCCTCGTAATCGGCGATCGTATCAAAGGTGCCAGGTTGGGCTTTTAATTCAACGATTTGCCCCGGTCTATATTCAAATGCTTCTTCCCAATCTAAATCTGCCCCAGAATTCATAACCATTATAAATAGTATTATCTTATACGGATTGTAAGGCTTGTTTATCGTTTAGGCAATATTCTGTAGCTATAGATACAATTTTTAATCGCGTTGAGAACACCGCAAATTCGATGCTTGGAGTTTTTAGGGTGTTTCGCAAAATACCTCTACGGGAGGAACAAATATCCGTCGCTAAGGTACGTTTTGCATAGGGGCGGTTCGCGAACCGCCCCTACGAGAGGAAACCCTTCACGGAAATTTCCTTCGCTACATTTGTTCTAGCTCTTTGCCCTTGGTTTCTTTGACCAGGAGGAGCACAAAGAAAAATGAGATGGCAGCAGCGATGGTATACAAACCATAGGCAGTGCCCAAACCAAAGGACTCCAATAGGGGAGGGAAGGTCGTTGATACGAGGAAGTTGGCAATCCACTGCACGGCAGCACAAACAGACAGAGCGATCGCCCGTATTTTGTTATTAAACATTTCCCCCAGCAAGACCCAAACAATTGGACCCCAGGAAAACCCAAAGCAGAACACATAGGCATTAGCTGCAACCAGGGCGATAAGTCCTGACGTATCGCTCAGAGCCGGATTGCCTGCGGCACCAACAGGCGCACTGCCAAACAAAGCAGCGAGTGTTCCCAGGGTGAGAAACATGCCAATGGAACCGATCAACAGCAGCGGTCTTCGACCAAATTTATCGACAAAGGCGATCGCAATTAGCGTCGTCACAATATTAGTGACAGACGTAATCACCGTTATCCAAAGTGAATCTGCCTCTGTAAAGCCAACCGATCGCCACAGCACGCTGCTGTAGTAAAAGATGACGTTAATTCCGACAAACTGTTGAAAGATTGATAGTCCCATTCCCAACCAGACAATGGGCAACAGTCCACCGCTGCGACTCACCAAGTCTGAGAACTTAGATTTACGCTCTCGCATCACCGTTTGCTGGATATCACGCACCTTCTGCAAGATGTCTCCTTTCTCAATCTTGGAGAGAACCTGAATGGCTTCTGACTCTCTGTGCTGAGCCACCAGATAACGAGGCGACTCTGGAATTCGCAATGCCGCTATGCCATAGAGAACTGCCGGGGGAATTTCTGTCCAAAACATCCAGCGCCAAGCCGTAATGCCAAACCAGAAAGGTGACTCAGCCGACCCCGCTCCGACTGCAATAAAGTAGTCACACAGCAGAGCAATAAAAATTCCAACCACGATGGCAAGCTGTTGCAGAGAACCCATTCTGCCGCGCCATGCAGCAGGCGATACTTCTGCAATGTAGGCTGGGGCAATTACGCTAGCTGCGCCAACCGCAGCCCCTCCTAACACTCGCCAAAAAATAAGGCGTTGCAGAATGGAGGTATGAATTAGGGGAAGTTTCAATGCAATGTCCTGAATGCGGTTCCACTCACATCCGTAAGAATGGAAAGAAGAGAGGCAAGCAAAATCACATCTGTGTCGCCTG